>CAMCFO010000030.1 GCA_945874155.1 uncultured Bacteroidales bacterium | reverse complement strand
TAGGGAGGGAATAAAAAAACCGCCGGTGCGAACACTGGCGGTCAAACGCTTGAAAAATGTAAGGGGATGACCAAAAAGCCTTTTGTTCATCCCCTTCGGGACTCCTTAACCCCCGCAGACTTGCGTCTGCGGCCCCTATTAGGGGCATTTCGCACCTCCGGTGCGGTCCCTTCGGGACTTTTGGGTCATCCCCTGTGTGTAATTTAGAAGTTCTCCTTGTGAATTTCGAAGTAAGCCTTCGGGTGAGCGCATACAGGGCAGATTTCAGGTGCCTTGGTACCCACAACGATATGTCCGCAATTGCGGCACTCCCAAACTTTCACCTCAGACCTTTCGAATACCTGTGCAGTCTCGACATTCTTCAGAAGTGCGCGGTAACGTTCCTCGTGACGCTTTTCAATGGCAGCTACACCGCGGAATTTTGCAGCGAGCTCAGGGAAGCCTTCCTCCTCAGCTGTCTTTGCAAAACCTGCATACATATCTGTCCATTCGTAGTTCTCGCCGGCTGCTGCGTCTGCGAGATTCTCTGCTGTGTCACCGATGCCGTGAAGTTCCTTGAACCAGAGTTTTGCGTGCTCCTTCTCGTTATCGGCGGTCTCAAGGAAGAGGGCTGCGATTTGCTCGAATCCCTGTTTCTTTGCCTTTGAAGCATAATAAGTGTACTTGTTGCGAGCCTGAGACTCACCAGCGAAAGCTGCTTCCAGATTCTTTTCGGTCTGGGTGCCTGCGTATTTATTTGCCATAGTTATAAATGTTTGTAACTGTTTTCAATTCTGCAAATTTATGAATCAATTTTGAATTTGTCAAATTCACGACCCACAATTTTACTAAAGCGGTAAGGCTCTTCCGGAAATCATTTTGCAGGAACCACCTTGATGAACTGTCTGGAATAATTGTCCCAGTCTTCTGTCATCTTCTCCGCAATGCTGCTTCCTGTGAGCCTGCAATGGGTCTTCAGCAGTGTGAGCACATCCTCCTTCTCCCTCTCGTCCTCCAGCAGTGCAAGTTCCACCATATCCATATTGCAGTAGAAATCGAAGTTTCCGTCAGGGTTCCATACATAAGCCACACCTCCGCTCATTCCGGCAGCGAAATTCCTGCCCGTGCGGCCCAGGACTATCACCCGGCCTCCGGTCATATATTCGCAGCAATGGTCTCCGACACCTTCGACCACGGCATCCACACCGCTGTTCCTCACGCAGAATCTTTCGCCCACCTGCCCACGTATGAACATTTCTCCGGATGTAGCTCCATAACCGATTGTGTTCCCGGCAATTATATTATCCTCTGCCTTGAACTCGGAGTCCCTGTCAGGGGTTACGATTATGCGTCCTCCGCAAAGACCCTTGCCCATATAGTCGTTGGCATCCCCCTCAAGGCGGAATGTGATGCCCCGGCAGAGGAAGGCTCCGAAGGACTGTCCGGCGGAACCCCTGAAATGCAGGTCTATGCTGTCTTTTGGCAGACCCTTCTGTCCATATTTGCGTGTAACCCAGCCGCTGAGCATTGCGCCCACACTTCTGTCGGTGTTCTTCACCTCCACACCTAAGCTTATGGTCCTGCGGGTTTTGAGGATAGGCAGGAGCATATCGAGTATTTCCCTGTCCTTGACCTGGTCCAGTTTGTGGTCCTGGGCTGTCGTGAACTGGCGGTCGTTGCCCTTGGCTGCATCCGGAATGTAGAGCACCTTGTCGAGGGAGACTTTGCCCGCCTTTGCTCCGGCAGGGTAGCTGCGTTTGTGCAGCAGGTCCGCACGGCCTATGATTTCACCTAAACTGCGGTAGCCCATAAGTGCGAGATATTCCCTCACCTGTCTGGCCATAAAGCGGAAATAGGTCTCGATATGTTCAGGTTTTCCGGCAAATTTCGACTCCAGCTCCGGTCGTTGGGTGGCAATGCCGGTGGGACAGGTGTCGGTGTTGCATTTGCGGCACATCACGCAGCCCATACACACCATCACCGCCGTTCCGAATCCGTATTCCTCGGCTCCGAGCAGGGCCATAAACATCACGTCGCGGGCAGTCTTCAGTCCGCCGTCCACCTGCAGACGCACCTTGCCTCGGAGGTTGTTCACCACCAGGGTCTGCTGCACCTGTGCCAGACCGGTTTCTGCCGGACAGCCTGCGTAACGTACTGAACTTGCAGGACTTGCACCTGTGCCGCCGTCTCCTCCGCTGATGAGGATCACGTCCGCCTTGGCTTTTGCAACTCCGGCTGCAATGGTCCCCACTCCAGCCTCGGACACGAGTTTAACGCTGATTCTGGCGCTGCTGTTCACGTTCTTGAGGTCGAAAATCAACTGGGCGAGGTCTTCAATGGAGTAGATGTCGTGGTGCGGAGGAGGGGAGATGAGGGTTATGCCCGGAACCGCGTGTCTGGTCTTGGCTATGAGGGAGTTGACCTTGAATCCCGGCAACTGTCCGCCCTCTCCCGGTTTTGCTCCCTGTGCCACCTTGATCTGGATTTCATCCGCGTTCACAAGGTAGTAGGCGTCCACTCCGAAACGCCCGGATGCCACCTGTTTCACGGCACTGCGGGCTGATGTTCCGTCCGGAAGAGGAGTGTTTCGGGACGGGTCCTCTCCGCCTTCTCCCGTGTTGCTCTGCGCGCCTATCTTGTTCATTGCCAAGGCTATGGTCTCGTGAGCGCTCTTGCTTATGGCTCCGAAGGATATGGCTTCCGCAACGAAGCGCTTCATTATGTTCTCCTCGCTCTCCACTTCTTCCAGTGGGATGCTCTGACGGTCGCTCTCGATTTCCATCAGGTCCCTCAGGTACATAGGGTTCTGACGGTTTTCAGCAGCCGAGGAGAAATTCTTGAATGTTTCGAAGTCTCCCTCCCGTACGGCTTTGTGAAGGAGTCTTATTCCTGAAGGGTTCCAGCCGTGCTTTTCCCCGTCCTTGCGCCAGGCATAACGCCCGTAGTCTTCCAGGGATGCTGCCACCCCGTTTCCGTCCCCGTTTTCGCCACGGTAGGCGGCACTATGGGCAGAGACTATGTCTGAGGCTATGTCTTCCATTGTGATACCCTCGATCTGGGACAGTCCTCCTCCCATATATCTGTCAAGCACTGATGAACTTACGCCCAGGCTTTCGAAGAGCGCGGCACCCCTGTAGCTGCGTATGGTGGAAATGCCCATCTTGGAGAGTATTTTCAGCATACCCTTGTTGATGGCCTGGATATAATGGTCGCGGGCGGAAGGGTAGTCCAGCTGAATGGACTTTTCCTCCACGAGTTTGCCGAGGATTCCGAAAGCCATATATGGGTTCACGGCACTGGCACCATAACCTATGAGCAGCGCCACGTGCATCACTTCGCAGACCTCTCCGGATTCCACGACCACTGCCGTCTGGGCCCTTTTCCTGCAATGGATGAGGTGGTGGTGCACTGCGGCCATAGCCAGAAGGGAAGGGATTGGGGCTTTGCGGGCATCCACTCCCCGGTCGCTTATGATGATATAATTGTAACCGTCGTCCACAGCGTGCTCTGCGCTGCTGCAAAGTCTGTCAAGGGCATCCTCAAGGGCTTTCTCACCTCCCGCCACTTCGAAGGTCATAGGCAGTTTGATGGTGCGGAAACCTTTGTATTTCAGGTTATTGAGAGTGTCAAGCTCACTGTTGGAGAGAATGGGGGAGCTGAGTTTCACCACCTTGCACAGCTCCGGGGACGGGTGCAGGATATTGCCTTTTACCGCTCCTATGTAGCTGGTCAGGGACATCACGGCCTGCTCCCTGATAGGGTCTATAGGAGGGTTGGTGACTTGGGCGAATTTCTGCTTGAAATAGTTGAAGAACCTTTGGGGCTTGTTCGCCAGCACTGCCAGAGGGGTGTCGTCTCCCATCGCGGTGAGGGGCTCGCTGCTGTTTACGGCCATAGGCACCATCACCCTCTCTATGTCCTCGCGGCTGTATTGGAAGGCCCTGAGCATACTTTCGAAGTCCTCCACGTGGTGCTCTTCCTTGCGGCCGCTGCGTATGTCCTTGAGTATGATGCGGTTGGCGTGCAACCATTCGGAATATGGATGCTCCGCTGCAAGTTTGGCCTTGATTTCGTCATCCTGCAGGATTTTGCCTTCCACTGTGTCCACCATAAGGATTTTGCCCGGCCTGAGCCTGCCTTTGGAGGCTATTTCTCCGGCAGGAACATCGCATACTCCGGTTTCGGATGCCATTACGAGCATACCTCCGGTGGTGATGAAATAGCGGCAGGGCCTCAGTCCGTTTCTGTCCAGCATACCTCCGGCGTAACGTCCGTCGGAGAAGAGTATGGTGGCAGGGCCATCCCAAGGTTCAGTGAAGATGGAATGGTATTCATAGAAACATTTCAGCCTGTGTCCCAAAGGGTTGCCTTCCTTGTAACTCTCCGGAACCAGCATTGAGAGGGTGTGGGGCAGGGACTGTCCGCAGCGGGTGAAGAATTCCAGCACGTTGTCGAAGGAAGCGCTGTCGCTCATTCCCGGCTCCACTATGGGGCTTACGTTCTCTGTGATTTTCCCGAGGTTGGGGGTTTTGAGCAGGGCTTCCCTGGTCTTTATCCACAACCTGTTTCCGCGTATGGTGTTGATTTCCCCGTTGTGGCCCATCATTCGGAACGGCTGGGCAAGGCTCCAGGTCGGGAAGGTGTTGGTGGAGAAACGGGAGTGCACCAGGGCGATTGCACTGGTGAAATAAGGGTCGGTGAGGTCCGGAAAATATTCCCTGAGCTGGAGGGAACTGAGCATACCTTTATACACCATAGTCCTGGTGGAGAGGCTGGCGAAATAGCAGGCGCTCTTGTCAGCTATTTCCGATGCGGATACCCGCTTTTCAATTTCCTTGCGGGCGAGGTAAAGTTTGTCCTCGAGTATGCTGTTGTCGTCGCAGCCCACTATGAACAGCTGACGGATTTCCGGTTCGGATGCGGCAGCCATTTCTCCCAGTACTTCACTACGTACTGGTACTGTGCGGCTGTGCATTATGGAAAGACCTTGATTGTCAAAGCCTTCATTTATGATTTCGGTGAATTTGGCATTGTCTTCAGGGGCTTTGGGCAGGAATACCATACCCACCCCGTAGCGGCCTTTCTCCGGCACCGGGATGCCGTGGAGCAATATGAATTCGTGGGGTATCTGCACGAGGATTCCGGCACCGTCTCCGGTCTTGTGGTCTCCTCCTTCAGCCCCGCGATGGGCCATATTCTCCAGCACGCTCAGCGCTTTGAGGACAATGTCGTGATATTTGCTTCCGTTGATATTGACCACCAGGCCAACTCCGCAGGCATCGTGTTCATATTCCGGGCTATACAGTCCGTGAGCCTGCAATCTGCCGAGTTCGTTCATAGGCAAATCATTAAAACACTACTACTGTTCCGGGCTTCTGCCCTTTTGATTCTGCAAATTTATAAACTGTCGGAAAAAAATCAATTTTTGGGCTGTAAAAATGCAAAAAAAACAGCCTCCGGACCATTGAGGTGCAGAGGCTGTGATGAATTATAGATATCCCGATTAGAGCACTGCCATAATTGATGCAACGAGTGCGAGGATGGCGTAGAACTCAGGAAGAGCGGCGTAGATGAGGGTGTTGGTCTGGACGTTGTGGCCCTGGGATATGCCCACGATACCGTTTGCGCAAACCTGACCCTGACGTATGCCGGAGAAGAGGCACACAAGACCCACTGCAAGACCGACACCGAAAAGGAGAGGTCCCTGGGTTGCGAAATCAGGCTGGAAGACAACCTTCCAGAGCAGGAATGCCACGAAGCCGTAAAGACCCTGGGTTGCAGGAAGAGCTGAAAGAATCATATAGCTGGATGATTTTTCAGGGGTCTTCTTGAGGGCACCCTCAGCTGCGTTTGCTGCGATTGTTGTTCCGTAAGCGGAACCGATTCCGGCAAGGCCAAGCATAAGGCCGAGTCCGAGATATCCGAGAATTTCGTTCATAATTATTTGTTTTTTAGTTTGTTATTTATTCTTGTATGTCTTTGGAAAGAGGTCTGTAGGCTGTGCCTGTGCCCTCATATCCTGAATTCTTGAAATACTCCACGAAGGTAAGACGCAGAGGGTGCACGAATGCTCCAAGGCAGGCCATCGCGAGGTTCAGCACGTGTCCGAAAATGAGGATTACGATGCAGAACACCCAGTTCACTCCGGGGACAGGGATGTTCAGTATCATACCGCCCATAAGGTTGAACGCATTGCCGAGCATACCGCCAGCAAGCCCGAGGGCATAGAGACGTATGTAGCTGAGCACGTCACCGAGCAGACCGGTCACCATATTGTAGGTGTCCCAAAGTCCCGAGCCGATGTTCACGAGAGGATTGCGTCCCGGGGTGTTGAACGGGAAGATGGCCAGACCGCTGATGACAGCTAAAGCGATGACGGCCCATTTGAGAGCCTCGCCGCCGAGCCATTCCATAGTCCCGAGCACCGCCAGAATTATGCCTCCGACAATAAGCAGGGTCCATCCCCAGGTGCCCACGGTGTTCTTGAAGCCGAAGCGTTTTGTGAAACCTATGGTCTTGACTATCATTGCAAGGCAGATGTGGAAGACTCCGATGCCCACAGCCATAACCATCTGTGCAGGGAAACCGGCAATCTTGCCCTCAGGGAACCAGCCGTCCACGCAGATGGCCTTCAGCCAGGATGGGGTCCACTCGGCCTGAAGCAGGTTGATTCCGAAGAAAGTGCCCATAAACAGGCCCACAATCAGGGTGCCCACTCCGAGGAAGGTCACCAGACGGTGCATCTTGCCCAGGCTGCTGCCTCCCATCTTGTATTTGAGCACCAGACCCGCGATGATGAGAATGATACCGTAACCTGCGTCTCCCATACACATTGAGAAGAACAGCAGGAAGAACGGTGCCAGAATCGGAGTCGGGTCGAATTCACCGTAGGATGGCAGACCGTACATTCCGGTGAGCACCTCGAAATTCCGTGCAAACCAGTTGTTGCGTATCTTGATCGGAGGATTGTCCTCCACGCTTGCAGGGGCGCTTATCCAGAGCAGGTCGCGTCCGTTGAAAGCCTGTGCAAGTTCCTCGTCCTTGGAAGTCGGAGCGAAACCCGTGACTATCGTGATATGACCTTCGGCGGCTTCTTCGGTGCCGGCTGCTGCAAGGTAGCGGTCCAGATCGGCAGTCTTGCGCCTGAGGCCTTTCCGGACGTGGTCCAGATAGTTGTTCTTCAGCGCAAGCAATTTGCCTTTCTGGGCAATCACTTCAGCATTCAGCTCGTCGATACGGCTTTGGGCCTGCTGCACGGAAAGAGCCGGAGCTGCACATTCAGCCACAGGGAAACCGTATTCGGCATCGGCAGGGGAGAGTGTGACGAACCAGACATTGTTCTTGTCCTGATTGACCTTCACAATGGCCCATTCATTTTCCCACTCATCCTTGTACTGTTTTGCCGGGACTTTGTACCATCTTATCTTCAAGTCCTTGATTCCAAGGAGTTTGTCGCGGTCATAAGAGCCCCAAGGCTGCACTTCGGCAAGTGCCTTTCTGGCAGCTGCAAGTTCGCTCTTGAGAGCATCCAGCCTGTTCACTGCCATAAGGGTATTGCAAGTCTTGCAACCCTCGATGACTGTCTCTGACGCTGCTTTGCAGATGAGTTCGTAATCAGGATCCCCGGAGTAGTCGATTTTCTCCAGTATGCCCAGAGTCTTCTTTGCTCCGCTCACCTTTTCCAGCAACTCGGAAGAAGTGGAGTCCACGGGTTTGGATGAACGGTTCACGTCCATTATGCCCAAATCCTGAAGCCACTCAAAAAAGCCTTCAGTTTCCCCGCTCGGGAGAATGAAGGAATATTTTGTCATTTTCTCAACCATTGACTGTTTCCTCCTCTTCTTCTGCGTGTCTGTTCTTGACGATTTTGGATGCCGCCTTGGAGAGGTTTTCCTCGTCCTCCATATAGCGCTTTATCTTGCGTATCGCTTCCTGATAGCCCGGAATCTGCACCTTCTCATAGAGGTTCACCTTCTGGGTGGTCTTTTTTCGGGAGTAGTCCAGGATGCGGCTCTTTTCCTTATACACCTCGGATTCGATTCCCAATCTCGAAAGTTCTTTGAGAATCGCAACTCCGTCGGCATACCAGGCCGGCTTGACGAAGGCGTTGAACTCGTGGATTTCGTAGGAAATTCCCTTCAATTCAGGAGTTTTCACGCCTGCCACCTTCACCGTAACCAGTTCCACGTCCGTGATGGAAATCAATCCCGGCTCAAACTCGTTCCAAAGGGCGGCAAGATAATCGTATTTCTGCAGGGCGGCTTCAAGATCTTCAATCAGCTTCTCCGAATGGTCCTTGGCGCGCTTCACTTCCATACGCAGGGCGCTCTCCTTGTTTTTCAGGGTAGGGAGGGCATTCTTGCGCATCTTCAGCTGCTTGCCGATTTCGTTCAGGGAAGTCTTGTTATATTGAAACTTTATTGCCATAATCAGATATTATTTCTTCCAGTATTTGTCCACCAGGGCCTGTTTGATACCAGTCTCTGCCGGAGTGAAGAATTTGGCGAATATTTCCCAGGCCGTATCGAGCATCTCATTGATACTCAGGTTCACGTCGATGGAAAGGATTCTTGTGGCGTATTCTTTCGCGTAGTCCAGACAGCGGTTGTCATAGTCGGAAAGGTCGAAACCGTTCTCGAGTTTGGTCTTGGCGTTCTGGGCGTCGGCGTACAGACGAACTGAAGCGTTCATCACCTGAGAGTGGTCTTCCCTGGTCTTCTTTCCCTGTACCAGCTGCTTGAGTCGGGAGAGGGAACGGAACGGGTCGATGATGACCTTGCCGGAATCCGGATCTGCGCGGAGATAGAGCTGACCCTCAGTGATATAACCGGTGTTGTCCGGAATCGCGTGTGTGATGTCTCCGTCGTTGAGGGTGGTCACGGCTATGATGGTGATGGAACCTCCGTCAGGGAGTTGCACCGCCTTCTCGTAGATTTTTGCAAGGTCCGAATAGAGGGAACCAGGCATTGAGTCCTTGGAAGGAATCTGGTCCATACGGTTGGATACGATGGAGAGGGCATCCGCATAGAGGGTCATATCGGTCAGGAGCACGAGCACCTTCTCGTTTTTCTCCACTGCGAAATACTCAGCAGCCGTGAGCGCCATATCCGGAATGAGGAGACGCTCCACAGGAGGCTGTTCGGTGGTGTTCACGAAAGAGATGATCTTGTCTAGAGCACCTGCTGACTCGAATTCGTGCTTGAAGTAGAGGTAGTCGTCGTTTGAAAGTCCCATACCTCCGAGGATGATCTTGTCCACGTCTGCGCGCAGGGCCACCTGTGCCATCACGTTGTTGTATGGCTGGTCAGGGTCTGCGAAGAACGGAATCTTCTGTCCGGACACGAGGGTGTTGTTCAGGTCGATGCCCGCAATACCGGTCGGGATGATTTCGGACGGCTGTTTTCTCTTGTATGGGTTCACGGACGGACCTCCGATCTGCCTTTCTTCGCCTTCGACTTCGGGACCTCCGTCAATAGGATGTCCATAGGCATCGAAGAAACGACCTGCCAGATCATCGCTCACGTGGAGTGTCGGAGGGTTGCCCAGGAAGGTTACGGCTGCATCGGTCGGGATGCCCTCTGTGCCCGAGAACACCTGGAGAGTCACCATCGAGCCCTTGGTCTTTACGACCTGTGCAAGCCTGGAATCCACAACGGCAAGCTCGTCATTTGCCACACCGTCAGCCTTGAGTGAAACTGTGGCCTTGGTAATGCCCTCAAGTTTCGTGTAGATTTTGTGATATGCCTTATTTGCCATTGTTCAGAAGTGTGTTAAGTTGTTTTTCGTAGTTTTCGAACTGCTCGCTGTGGAATTCGGAATAGTTCATCTGACGGAGTATGTTGATCATCTCCTTGAAGAAGCCTCGGCACTGCTCGAAATCGTCGAATTCGAAGCTGCGGCCGCATATTCCGAGTACCAGCTCGACCATATATTTCTGTCTCTCGATAGGGCAGAGGGCATCGATTGCGTCGAATGCGTCCTGCTGGAGGATGACATAGTCGATGAGTTCGGATTTCCAGAATATTTCGTGATATCCCATAGGCACACCGTCGTCGCCGAGGATGTTGATCTGCTCGTTGGCCTCACGTCCCTTGCGGATGATGTTCTTGAGCTGGCCTACCTTTTCGCCCCAACCCGGAGTTACGGCCTTGTCCAGATATTCCTGGATTTCAGGATATTCGAGATATTTGGAGTAGGAGTCGATAGGGTTCACTGCCGGATAGCGCTTCTGGTCTGCACGCTTCTGTTCTAGGGCGTAGAAGCAGCGGGCCGCCTTCTTGGTGGACTCTGTGACAGGTTCCTTGAGGTTACCGCCTGCAGGGGATACGGTTCCGATGAAGGTGACAGAACCTGTCTGTCCGTTGTTCAGAACAACCATTCCGGCACGGGCGTAGAAGTTGGAGATGATGGCTGAAAGGTCCACAGGGAATGCGTCTGCGCCCGGAAGTTCCTCCATACGGTTGGACATTTCCCTCAGGGCCTGAGCCCATCTTGAAGTGGAGTCTGCAAGCAGGAGCACCTTCATACCCATGGCACGGTAGTACTCGCAAATGGTCATTGCGGTATATACGGATGCCTCGCGGGCTGCCACAGGCATATTGGAGGTGTTGCAGATGATGGTGGTCCTTTCCATAAGGTGGCGGCCTGTGTGCGGGTCGATGAGTTCAGGGAATTCGGTGAAGATTTCCACAACCTCGTTTGCACGCTCTCCGCAGGCTGCCATCACGATGACCTGTGCGTCACCCTGTTTTGCAATGGCGTGCTGGAGCACTGTCTTGCCGCAACCGAACGGACCCGGGATGAAGCCCGTACCTCCTTCTGCAATAGGGTCGAGGGTGTCGATAACACGCACTCCCGTTTCCATTATCCTGTTCGGCCTCGGTTTTTCCTTATAGCCTTTGATTGCCACCTTGACCGGCCATTTCTGGGTCATGGTCACATTCACATCGTTGCCTTCCGCATCGGTGAGCACTGCAATGGTGTCGTCCACCTTGTACTGTCCGGCAGCTTTTACGCTCTTGACGGTGTATTCGCCCTTGAAGGAGAACGGTACCATTATCTTGTGAGGCAGCCAGCCTTCCTTCACCTCTCCGAGCCAGTCAGCAGCCACGACTTTGTCGCCTGCCTTGGCAATAGGGGTGAAGTCCCAGAGTTTCTCGCGGTCGAGAGGGTCTGTGTATTCGCCTCTCTTGAGAAAAACTCCGTCCATTGTGGTAAGATTGTTCTGGAGTCCGTCGTAGCAGCTTGAAAGCAGTCCCGGACCGAGTGTCACTTCGAGCATCTTGTTCTCGAACACCACCTTGTTGCCGTTCTTAAGGCCTCGGGTGCTCTCGAACACCTGCACTGCAGCAGTGTTTCCGTTCACCTTGATGACCTCCGCCATAAGGTCGGTTCCGTCCACGTCGATGAAACATATTTCATTCTGTGCGACAGGACCGTCCACCTCGACGGTGACAAGGTTGGAAACGATGCCGGTAACCTTTCCTGTTGTCTTGTTCATATTTTTGTTCTTTTATTTGTTATCTATCATTATGGGGTACGGATTATCCGTTGTAGTTCACACCCTTGAATGTCCCCCTCACTTCGTCGCTGAGCTTGCGGAACATTTCGCGGCCCTTCTGCTCGTCGAGCCTGAACCAGCGGGCAGTCACCTGCATCTTGGCTATGAAGGCAAGAACTGCATCGATATTGAATGTGTCGAAGATTGTGATGTCGGATATTTTTGCCCACACAAGGTCGTCCAGAGCCTTTTCGCGCGAGAGCAGATCGTCTTTGCGCAGAGCTTCGGCGACTTCATTCTCCTGCTCGAAAGGCAGTTCCACGACTTCCTCCTTTTCGTCCATAAGCACCATCACATCCTTGTCTGCTGCCCGTGAGAGAGCCTTGTTCAGGAACTTGACCTTGGCGTTGCGAAGGTTGAGGTCGAAGCTGAAGAACTCCCTGAGGAAGCGGTTGGAGTGCGTGATGGCCTTGCGGTAGAAGTCTGCGTCGAGCTTGTCCGCATCGTAGCCGTCCAGCAGAAAATCCACGAGGGCGTTGTCCTTGCGGTCCAATTGTTCCCGGATTTCCGCGATGAAGTCGTCCGGGGTCCTGTCCGTGAACTTGAACCCGCTGTCAACGACCGGAAGTCCGGCAATTATGTATTCGTAATTCTTCATATCAAGCCCCTTTGCTTAGCCGAAGAGGATTTTCCTGGTTGCCGGTCTGAGGTAGTTGCCTATGATTTCACTGAAGGCCTCGTCGGTGAAACTGATGAAGTAGCCTCCTTTCTTAGGTCCGATGGTGAATCCGGCTCCGGTCTTTCCGTATTTGATTTCCACTTCCTTGCCGAGGCTCTTGCTGATTTCTGTGCTTATAAAGCTGTCGAGTTTGCCTTTGAGAGCCTGCGGAAGGCAGATTTCGAGGTCGCAGTCCTTGCCCTCGGCGAAGGCTTTGACTGCTTCTTTGATGAGTTCCTTGATGAAGTCTTCCCCGCTGAGTGCCTCCTTGACATTCTTCTGGGCAGCTTCGGTGATTACGAGGCCTTCTATGGCCTGCCTTGTCTGGCTGATGCTCTGGCGTGATGCGAGGGCAATCTCACCGGCTGTTCTGGTTCTGAGATCCTGGGCCTCTTTCTGCGCACCGGCAACTATGGCTTCAGCCTCTTTCTTCGCCTGGGCTATGATTTCTTCGGCCTGGGCTTTGGCATTTGCCAATATGGCTTCGCCTTCGCTCTTGCCCTTGGACAGACCTTCATTGTAGAGCTTGTCTGTCAGTTCCTGCAATTTGTTCTGCATTTCTTATAGTGTTTTTGTTAATTAGTTATTGTCTTATATTATTGTTTTTCAATATGTTGTCAAGTTGTTCATCCGAGAAAGCCGAGCAACAGTCCTGCAGCCACGGCCGAGCCTATGACTCCTGCCACATTCGGTGCCATTGCGTGCATCAGCAGGTGGTTGTCCTTGTCGAATTCGCGCCCCACCGTCTCCGAAACCCTTGCAGAGTCCGGAACAGCAGAAACGCCTGCGTTGCCAATCAGCGGATTTATTTTATGCCCCTCCTTGAGGAACAGGTTCATCAATTTTGCAAAAAGCACGCCGCTGAAGGTTGCGATGACAAAGGAGATGAGGCCGAGCAGGAATATTTTGAGGGATTCGGCATTGAGGAACTGGTCTGCCTGGGTGGAGGCTCCTACCGTAAGGCCTATGAGTGTCGTGACAACGTCAATGAGCGGTCCCCTGGCTGTCTCTGCAAGCCTGTTGGTGACTCCGCTTTCCCTGAGCAGGTTGCCGAAAAAGAGCATTCCGAGCAGGGGTATTCCCGACGGGACTATGAAGGCTGTGATGAGGAAGGCTATGACGGGGAAGAGTATGCGCTCCCTCCGGCTGACCTGACGCGGCGGCTGCATACGTATGAGTCTTTCCTTTTTGGTGGTGAGCAGCAGCATTATAGGCTTCTGGATTACCGGGACGAGGGCCATATACGAATATGCGGAAACGGCTATTGCTCCGAGAAGGTTGGGTGCGAGTTTGGAACTGAGGAAAATGGCCGTGGGACCGTCTGCACCTCCTATTATGCCTATTGCACCTGCTTCTGCCGGGGTGAATCCCAAGGCAAGGGCTATGAGGAATGCACCGAATATGCCGACCTGGGCAGCGGCTCCGATAAGCATCAGCCGGGGCTGGGAAATGAGGGAGGAGAAGTCTGTCATAGCTCCGATTCCGAGGAAAATCAGCGGCGGGTACCAGCCTTTGACGACTCCCTGGTAGAGTATGTTGAGCACCGAGCCTTCTTCATATATGCCTATGTTCATTCCCTCAGGCAGGGGAATGTTGCCTATGATGATGCCGAAACCTATGGGGACGAGCAGCAGTGGCTCCCATTTTTTGACTATGCCGAGGGTTATGAGCAGGGCACCGACGGCCAGCATAAGTATATGCTGCCAGGTGCAGTTGTAGAAGCCCGTAAAGCTCCAGAATTGTTGAAGGCTGTCGATTATCTGCTGCATTGTGTCGTGGTTATCTTCGGTTCATAGGTTAATGGATGGCTCATTTCGAGATGGTTATCAGTACGGCACCTTCCAGGACAGTGTCCCTTTCCGCCACTTTCACATCTCTTACTGTGCCGGCATATCCGGCTTCTATTTCGTTTTCCATTTTCATTGCTTCAAGTACAGCAACTGTCTGGTTTGCAGTTACTTTGTCTCCCGGTTTTACCTTTATGGAAATGATGGTACCGGGGAGGGGAGCTGTCACTGCGGCCGTGTTTGCATCGAGGGCTGAAGGGGATGTGGGCTGAACGGGCGTTGCCTGAGCGTTTGGCGTTGCGGCCGGCCGGGTGCTATCGGTGCCCTTATGGAGAGCTGCAGTTTTGTGGACAGGAATGCTTTTCGGAGCCATATCGGCAGTCGTGGAGATTTCCTGACGTTCAACAGTATAGACCTTGCCGTTGACGACGACTTCGATGGTCCCGCCATTTTCCGCGCCTATCTCTATATTATAGGTATGTCCGTTTATTCTATATCTGTATTCAGCCATATCAATTCTTGCGTCTGATAGTGATGATGTAACTTTCCCGGTCGTGAATGTTCGTGTGTTCGTGGATGGCCATAGCTATTGCCGCAGCCACTTCTTCCTCCGGGGCTGCTTCATCGGGTACATCTGAGGCACCTTTGCTTGCGAAATCCGCTTTTTCAGGCTTTGAGTCTTTGGACCTGTCCATTCTGACGAACAACTTGCCTGTCAGTTGGTAGAACAGGGCGAGCACGGTCAGGGACAGGAACACCACCGACACCGCAACAAGAGACATTATCAAACCCGTTTCCATAGCTTACAGCGGCAGATTGTCGTGCTTGCGCAGCGGAGTTTCAACTTTCTTGTTTTCGAGCTGCACCAGGGCCCGGATTATCCTGAAACGGGTGTTGGCCGGCTCGATTATGTCGTCTATGTAGCCGTAGGATGCAGCGTAGTACGGATTCCCGAAAAGAGAGTCGTATTCCTTCATCTTTTCTTCCCGGATTTTTTGGCGCTGAGTCTCGTCTGAGGCAGCCTTGAGATCCTTGGAATAGATGATTTCCACTGCTCCTTCTCCTCCCATCACTGCTATGTTGGCGCTTGGCCAGGCGTAGTTGACATCCCCGCGCAACTGCTTGCAACTCATTACGATATGCGCTCCTCCATAACTCTTTCGCAGAGTGACTGTAACCTTCGGAACCGTGGCCTCACCATAGGCGTAGAGCAATTTGGCGCCGTTGGTTATGATGCCGGCATACTCCTGCTGGGTGCCGCAGAGGAAACCGGGCACGTCCACCAAGGTTACCAGAGGGATGTTGAAGGCATCGCAGAAACGCACGAACCTTGCTCCTTTGCGTGAGGCGTTGATGTCCAGGCAGCCTGCGAGTTCCCTGGGCTGGTTTGCCACTATGCCCACGGATTTCCCGCCCAGATGTGCAAAACCTATGATTATGTTCTTCGCCCAGTCCCTGTGGATTTCGAGGAATTCTCCGTCGTCCACGATGGTGTTGATGACCTGGTGCATATCATAGGCTTTGTTGAGGCTGTCGGGGATTATTTCATTAAGGCTGTAGTCTACCCGGTTGTATGGGTCTGAGGTCGGCCTTTCCGGAGCGGATTCCCTGTTGTTGGAGGGGAGGAAACTGATGAGTTTGCGTATCAGACTCAGGCCCTGGGGATCATCGTCAGCGGCAAAATGGGCGACTCCGCTTTTGCGGGAATGTACGTCTGCTCCTCCGAGCTGCTCCTGGGTGACATTCTCCCCGGTCACGCTCTTGACCACAGCCGGCCCCGTGAGGAACATACAGGAGGTTCCTCTGACCATAATGTTGAAGTCGGTCAGGGCAGGGGAATAGACCGCACCGCCGGCGCAAGGACCGAAAATGCCTGATATCTGAGGGATTACACCGGAGGCAAGTATGTTCCTTTCAAAGATTTCCCCAAAACCTGCCAAGGCACAGGCCCCTTCCTGGATTCGGGCTCCACCTGAGTCGTTGAGGCCGATGAAAGGAGCTCCGTTGCGCACGGCCATATCCATAACCTTGCAGATTTTCTGTGCCATTGTCTCCGAGAGGGAACCTCCGTTTACCGTGAAATCCTGGGCGAAGACATACACCGGGCGTCCGTCTATGGTACCCTGACCTGTCACCACACCGTCCCCGTCATAATGGCTCTTGTCCATTCCGAGATTGTGGCAACGGTGGCGTATGAACATATCATATTCTTCGAAACTTCCTTCATCCAGCAGCAGGGACAGTCTCTCTCTCGCGGTAAGTTTGCCCTTGGCGTGCTGAGCTTCAATCCTTTGAGCCCCTCCGCCCTGCCGAGCCGTCTCCCGTCTCTGCACCAATTCCCTGATTAATTCCTTCTGACTTCCCATCGCCTGAAAATTTCATTTCAATCAAACCTGCAAATTTAAGACAAAATGCAGAAAATTAAAATAGCATCTTTCAGATTAAGTTCTTATCTTTGTCAAAAATGAACAGGCTATATGTTGTACCCGATTGGTATTCAGAATTTCAGTGATTTACGTCAGGGAGGCTATGTTTATGTGGATAAGACTCATCTGCTTCACAGCCTCTACAGTAATGGCAAATACTATTTCCTGAGCCGTCCGCGAAGGTTCGGCAAAAGTCTGCTCATATCCACTATGCAGGCTTTTTTTGAGGGGAAGAAGGAACTGTTCAAAGGTCTGGCTATAGAGGAGTTGGAGAAGGAATGGAATGAATTTCCTGTGTTGAGGATAGATTTCACGGGAAAGAAGTATTCCTCAATTGAAGACCTATACAGCATGTTGGACAAGCATCTGGCCGCATTTGAGGCTCAATATGGCATAAAGCAACGCTATCCGTCAATGGACCTGCGTTTTCAAACCATAATCGAGGCTGCGTACCGATGCACCGGAAGGCAGGTTGTCATCCTGATTGACGAATATGACAAGCCTATTGTGGACAATATCGGCAATGATGAGCTGGTGTCCACATTCCGCAAGGATTTGCAGGGGTTTTACAGTGTGCTGAAAGCAGAAGATGAGTTCATCCGTTTCGGATTCCTGACCGGAGTGACAAAAATCGGCAAGGTCAGCGTGTTCAGCGGACTTAACAATCTGAATGATATTTCGATGGATGCCCGTTATTACGACATTTGCGGCATTTCTGAGGCGGAACTAAAATCCTATTTCGACACGAGTGTGGAGCAGTTGGCGGCAGCAAACGGATGTGCCAAGGATGAATGTTACCGCAAACTTGCCCGGATGTATGACGGTTACCACTTCCATAGAAGGGTTCCCGGAATCTACAACCCTTTCAGCCTTCTGAATACTTTTCAGAAAATGGAATTCAGTGAATATTGGTTTGAGACAGGCACTCCGTCTTTCCTTGCCGAGGTTATGCAGAATACCGGCTACGATGTCACCAGGCTCTCTCACGAGCAAGCCGACTCCACTCTCCTGACGGACATCGACACCGTATTCCTCAATCCGATTCCGCTTCTGTATCAGAGCGGTTATCTTACCATCACCGGCTATGACGACCTTTCAGGTATCTATACTCTCGGATTCCCGAACATTGAAGTCAAGCACGGTTTCCTGACCTATTTGCTGAACTATTATACCACTGCGCAAAAAGGGACTGGAAATCTCCTTATCAGGCAGATGGGCGTTGACCTCAGGACAGGCCGCCCGGATGACTTTATGAAACGTATGGAGGCATTCTTCGCAAGGCAGAACTACCAGATTCAGGCAGATGTGGAGAAAGATTTCCAATATGCCATGAGCATCATCCTGCAGCTTCTTGGGGAATATTTTACCGTGAGAACTGAAGACGCTTCATCATCCGGAAGGTCCGATATCAGCATCGAAACCCCGGATTACGTCTATATAATTGAAATCAAAAAGGATGAATCTGCAGATGCAGCCTTGTCGCAAATCGTGGAGAAGGCTTATGACCGTCGTTATGCTGACGATTCCCGCAAAGTGTTCAAAATAGGCATCAGCTTTTCTACAAGATTTAGGGGCATCGAGGAGTGGAAAGTTGCAGATTGAATCAATTAATCAATGAATTATCAAACACCTTAGCCTTTTTTTATTTCAATTATTTTTCACTTGCGAAATTTGAGTTATGACGAAACCAGTGCTATTCTTGCTTGCTGCTTTGCAGACATCATTAATGGTTGCCAGACCCTCTTCGGAGGGTCGGCAGCCCTATGATACCACAATGATTCCAGCGCCTGTGTTTGAAGCCGAACCCGGTTATGTGGATCTGTATTGGAAGGCCTGGGAACTTGCATACGAACACGTCAAATATCAGGATGGCCTTGTGCAGCCCCTGTATATGGACGAAGGTCTTTGGGATGACACGATTTGGATTTGGGACTCGGAGTTTATGGTCCTCTTCTGCAAATATGCTCCGGACCTTTATCCGGGCATTGAGACTTTGGACAATTTCTATTACACGATGCTGGAGGAGGGGAGTTCATCCTTGAGAATCCAACATCCGGACAATCCTCCCTTCTTTGCCTGGGTGGAGTCGGAGTACTACAAATTCACGAATGACAAAGCTCATCTGAGGGAACTCCTTCTGGACAAAAGGTTTCTGCAGCGATATTTCGACTTGTTCAATGAATTGAACCCGGAAATGAAGTTCAGTTTCGAGCATCATCCTATGGCATTGAAATATGTCGGTGACGGTTACCTCTGGAATGGAATTTCAAGTGGAATGGACAATACCCCTCGTACTCGCAAGGGTGAAATCCTGTGGGTGGATGCCATATCCCAGCAAGCCTTGTCGGCCCTCTATATTTCCAGACTTGCAAAAGAAGTTGGGGATAGGGAAACAGAGCGCAAGTTCCGGGGCATATATGAGACTTTGAAGAAGAAAATCAACAAGTTATATTGGGACAAGGAAGATAATTGTTATTATGACATCCTGATGGCGGACGGTTCTCTGACCAAGATTCTGACTCCGGCCTCTTTCTGGCCTGTGCTGGCGGGTGTCCCGACAAGGCAGCAGGTGAGGATGATGGCGGATTTCGCCTTGCAGGACAACAAACTGGGAGGAAAGGTCCCCTGGGTGACTGTGTCCCGTGACGATAGTGACTTTGACAGCCGTGACGGCAATTACTGGAAGGGTGCGATGTGGCTTCCGACTGCCTATATGGCAATCAAGTCTTTGCAGAGTTACGATTTGCTCGAAGAGGCATCCTCCACTGCCGAGTCGGTGTTGAGCTATATGCTGGAAACATACAGGGAATATGAGCCGCACACCATCTGGGAGTGCTATTCTCCAGTTGCACCTGCACCGAGCAGCAATCACGGACAGAGGGTTCGTCCTGACTTTTGCGGTTGGTCTGCCCTTGGGCCGATATCGCTGTTCATAGAGAATGTCCTTGGCTTTTATGAAGTGGATGCACAGAAGAATGAGATTAAATGGAATATGCATTACGACTGCCGTCACGGAATCCGCAATTTGCGTTTCGGGGAAGTGATTACAGATATAGTTTATGAAAATGGAACTGTGAGCGTGAAATCCAACCGGGCCTATACACTTTCAGTAAACGGCAGGAAGCACAGGATACATCCGGGTGACAATACTTTTGAGTTTTGAACCTGTGAATGCAATTTTGAGCTATAATCCGCCAAATCGTGATATTTTTCATTGATTTGGCGGATTATATTGGATTTCTTGGAAGAAAAATTCGGACCATTATCCGGTTTGTGCTTGTCTTTCGATGCAGTAATACCCCACGGTGCAGAGATAAGAAGATCTCACGGGTGGGGAAGATGAAGTTTGCGGTTAATAGTCCGCATTTTTTGCGGTTTATTAGCCGCATTTTATTATATTTGCAGTCTAAACGGATTGATCATGTATATTCATCAAACGGAAGACTGGCCACATTTCTCGTGGGATAAGGATGTCATAAGCACAAAATTGGCCAATGTAAACAAGGCTGCCGGCTTTTTGGCAGGCAGGCTTTCCACCATTGGATTTGATGCTCAGATGAGTGCTGCTGTTGAGACGTTGACTAATGATATCCTTGCTTCATCTGAAATTGAAGGTGTTGTCTTGAATTCTGATCAGGTACGTTCTTCAGTGGCGAGAAGAATGGGGGTGCACATCGTTGGTGATGTAGAGCCTTCTCATTATATCGAGGGAGTAGTCGAGATGATGATGGATGCTACACGTAAATACGACCAGCCTCTTACTGATGACAGACTATTCGGATGGCATAACTGCCTTTTCCCTACAGGGCGCAGCGGGATGGAGGTCATAAATGTTGGCAAGTACAGAATCGATCCTATGGAGGTCGTGTCCGGGACTTTGGACAGGGAGAAGGTACATTACCGGGCTCCAGCTGCGGATGCGGTAGCGTCAGAGATGGCACAATTCCTTGATTGGTTCAATGCTGATTCGACACCCAAAGACTATGTCAAATCCGCTGTGGCGCACTTCTGGTTTGTAAGTATTCACCCGTTTGATGATGGCAACGGCCGAATCAGCCGAGCTATTGCCGACATGGCTTTGAGCCAGGCTGATGACTCCACACTCCGTTTTTTCAGTATTTCAAGGCAAATCAACAAGGATAAGCGCAAGTATAACGATATTCTGGAGCGCTGCCAGAAGGGAGGATGCGACATTACGCTTTGGATAGACTGGTATCTGGATTGTATGTCCAGGGCAATCGATAGTGCAGGGGAGATGCTTTCGTCAATTCTTGACAAGTCCATCTTCTGGCAGACCCATTCACAGGTGGTTGTATCTGACCGTCAGAAGTCAGCCCTTAACATCTATCTCGATGGGTACAGTGGCAAGCTGAATGTTAAGAATTGGGCCAAGCAGGTTAAAGTATCTGATGATACTGCTGCCAGAGATGTGAAAGACCTCGTTGAGAAAGGCATTCTTGTCCCTCAGCCAGGAAGGGTAAGAGATGTGTCGTATGGTATTTCCATATCAGCGGATAGAATTATAGTGCCAGGTCCGAGGGACGAGTAGCCCCTATGGTTTCTGCCATCACCTCCATAGTGGGATGCATAAGAAATCGAGCGAGTGCAAGGCCTGCGACAAAAACAAAACCGCAGCAACCTTTCGGTTGTGCGGTTTTTGTCAAGGAGCGTAACGCAGCAAAAGCTCCATAAAAATCGTAACGCAGCAATCGCGTCAGATATTTCGTCTTGTTTGGGATGCTGAAGAAATTGAGTGAGTGCAAGGCTTGCGACGCAGTCAAAACCGCAGCAACCTGTTGGTTGTGAGGATTTTGCCAAGGAGCGTAACGCAGCAATCGCTCAATTTATTCGGCATCCTCCCCCTCTTCTGGTTTCATTGTGTGATACACATTCTGCACATCATCATCCTCCTCAATCCTCTCAATAAGCTTGTTGATCTCAACACGAGCCTCAGGACTAACCTCCACAAGCTCACAGTTAGGAATGCGGGTGAACTCGGCAGAAATCAGCTCATAGCCGTGATCCTCAATATACTTCTGAATTGCATTGAAGGATGTGAACTCGCCGTAGATTACGATTTCCTTCTGCTCGTCCTCGTTTTCCTCCTCGAATACCTCATCCACTCCGAGGTCTATGAGCTCAAGCTCAAGTTCTTCAAGGTCAATGGAATCGTTGCCCTTGATGCGGAACATAGACTTGTGGTCGAAAAGGTATTCCACACTGCCTGAGGTGCCGAGGGAACCGCCGAACTTCGTGAAATATGAACGCACATTTGCCACTGTCCTGTTGTTGTTGTCTGTGGCTGCCTCCACAAGCACTGCTATGCCGTGGGCTGCACGTCCTTCGAGAATTACCTCCTTGTAGTCTGCCTGGTCCTTCTCTGAAGCCCTCTTGATTGCCCTTTCAATATTCTCCTTAGGCATATTCTCCGACCTTGCGGTGGAAATGAGTGCCCTCAGCCTCGGGTTGCCGGTAACGTCCGGACCGCCCTGTTTTACTGCTATTGTGATTTCCTTACCGATTTTGGTAAAGGTCTTGGCCATATGGCCCCATCTCTTGAATTTTCTTTCCTTGCGGAACTCAAATGCTCTTCCCATTGCTATTTACTTTCAATTCTGCTGATGTACTTGTCTATTTCCCTTCCCTCTATGGAATTCGGATAGATGTCCTTAACCTTCTTGTAGATGGACAGTGCCTTCTCATTCTCTCCGAGTTCTTCGCAAACTGAAGCGGCCTTCATAAGGTAGCCTGCTGCGAATACATTGTCTGAAGACTGGGCTGCCTCCTCATAGCAGGAAAGAGCCTTTGCATAGTCCTCAAGTGCAACATAAGCATCACCCTTGCAGGCGAGCGCACGCGGTCCGAGGAAATCGTCTCCACCCTTGTATGAGTCCAGATAGGTCACTGCATCCTCATAGTTCTTGAGTTTCAATGCGCATACTCCTGCATAGAAATAAACTGCATCGCCACCCTTTGTGCCGTAATCTTCGATAATCTGAGAGAAGCCCAGATTGTCACCGTCGCCGTTGAGCGCAGTCTCCCAATCGCCCTGATTGAAGCTTCTTTCAGCAGCAACCATCTGATTCTTGGCTTCTTCTACTGCAGACTGCCAATAGAATTTATAGAAGCAGTAGCTGCCGGCTGCAATCACGAGGATGGCCACAGCGATGCCGATGAGAATGTTTCTGTTCTTCTCGAAGAATTGATCTGTCTTGGAAACCGCCTCTACGACAGCCTCCGCATTTTCAGCTTTTTTGTTAGTCTTAGCCATATCTTATAAATTTTTAATTTCCGATTCATCTGCTCGCAGGCCATTTTCGCGCAAATCGGAGCGACGTTTTTGCACTGCGAATAAAAACGCGCAAAATTATGAAATTTTGTCCAAACTCCCAAAGAATAATGGTATATTTGCGCTCGAATCAAAAAAGTGGAACGATGCCGACATTGCTCAAGACAGTCATAGCCGATTTCAGAAACATAGTTTTTCAGGAACTGGAATTCTCGCCCAAGATTAATTGCATCTGGGGTGACAACGGTTCCGGGAAGACCAATCTTCTGGATGCGATATATTATATGTCTATGACAAAGTCCGCCCTGGGCATATCCGACTCCTTCAATTTCAGGCACGGTACCGATGCTTTCACCATTTCCGGCACATATCTGATGCAGTCGGGTCTGGAAAGCCGCTTCTCCGTGGGTGTGAAAAAGGGAGAGGAGAAAAAATTGCGCTGTGACGGCAAGAATTGCAGGATTGCGGAACATATAGGGCGTCTTCCTGCGGTTTTTGTCTCACCTTCGGATATTTCCCTTGTGAGCGACAGTCCCGAGGAGAGGCGCCGTTTCATAAATTCCGTGATTTCCCAGATGGATCAGGAATATATGTTCCGTCTTCAGCAGTACAACCGTCTGCTGGCCCAGAGAAATGCCTTGTTGCGAGACGGGGTGGGGGATATGTCACTGCTTGCCGTGATTGATGCAAAAATGTCCACTCTCGCTGAAGGTATATATGAACGCAGACGTGATTTCTGCGAGCCTCTGGCTGCAGCAGTGAATGACTGTTACCACCGCCTGAGCAACGGCCGTGAATCCGTGTCTGTGCGTTACCGTTCGGACCTGGACGGGACTGACCTGGAGACACTGCTTCAAAAGAGCATCGAAAGGGACCGGATTATGAAATATACCACTGTGGGTGTGCAGAGAGACGATTTCCTGTTCAGTATGGACGATTATCCCATACGGCGTTGCGGTTCGCAGGGACAGCAGAAAACCTTCCTTCTGTCGCTCAAAATGGCCCAGTTCGAGCTGATGCGGACTTCCTTCGGTTTCCCGCCGCTGCTGCTTTTGGACGACGTTTTTGACAAGCTGGATTTCAACCGTACCAGCAATCTTTTGAAACTGGTGTCGGGAGACGATTTCGGACAGATTTTCATAACCGACAGCAACAAGGTCAGGATGGAGAAACTGCCTTCCGGAGTGACTGGAGACCGTTTTTTCTTCGAAACCCAGAACGGTTGCTTCTCAAGGACGGAGGATATGCGCTGATGGCAAAGTTCGACGGATGGCTGCCTTATGGGGAGGATTTCACCCGTGAGATGCTGCGCAAAAGGGAACAGACAATGGGCGATCCTCTGCGCAGGAGGGAAGCGGTGCAGATTGATTCGATGCTGGAGTTCTATCTCAGGGACTCCGGGCTTATGGGGCAGTGGAACGAGAACCGCATCTTCCAGGTCTGGGACCATTGCTCTAAAGCTGCAAAATACACTCTTTCAAAGAGTTATGTGGCAGGAACGCTCTATGTCTCCCTTTCATCCTCGGTGGTTCGCAATCAATTGTATTTCCAGTTGGACATTATAAAAAAGGAAATGAATCTGGCCCTTGCCGCCGACAGACAGTTCTGGATGAAGCCGGTGGATGGGGTTTTCGTTAAAAACATTGTGCTCAGATGAAGATAGTTGCAGACAAGAACATTCCTTTTCTGGAGGGTGTGTTCGAACCATATTGTGAAGTGGTCTATGTGGCCGGAAAAGAAATCACAAGGGCCGATTTGGTGGATGCAGACGCATTGATCATACGCACCCGCACCCGTTGTGATGCCAGACTCCTGGAAGGCACTCCCGTCAAGATAATCGCAACTGCAACCATAGGAATGGACCATATCGATTTCGACTATTGCAATGCGCACAAAATAGAGGTTCATAACGCCCAGGGCTGCAATGCCGGCGGGGTGGCGCAATATGTGTTTTCGGCCTTGTTCGGAGTGGCGGCGCGTAAGGCTATGTTGCTCAAAGACAGCGCTATGGGTATTATCGGAGTCGGACACGTGGGGTCGCTGGTGGCGGATATGGCACGCAAACTAGGGTTCAGGCTCTTCTTGTGTGATCCGCCAAGGGCCGCAGCCGAAGGACCGGAGGGTTTCTGCACTCTTGAAGAACTGCTGGACAACTGCCAGATTGTGACTATGCACACCCCTCTGGATGAAACTACCCGTGCGATGGCAAATGACAATTTCTTCAACAGGATGCAGCCAGGGGCAATATTCATCAATGCTTCCAGGGGAGAGGTGGTGGATGACGGGGCTCTCAAGCGACATATACCCAAACTCGGGGCTGTGGTTATCGACACCTGGAACAACGAACCGGACATAGATGCGGAACTTGTTGATATGGTGGACATTGCAACTCCGCACATCGCAGGGTACTCCTATCAGGGCAAGCAGAACGGCACTGCAATGGCGGTGAGGGCTGTGGCGAGGCATCTGGGCATTGTACAGCTGTATGAATTCTATCCTCGCTCAGAATATGCTGACGAACAGCCCCTCAAATTGAATGTGGAGGGTATGAGCCAAGGGGAAATTGCCGCAATATTCCAGTACAATTATCCCGTATTCACCGACGACTTCATTCTCAGGATGAATCCCGAAAACTTCGAAAAAATCCGCACCGAGTATCAGTACCGGCGGGAATTCTACCTCTGACAGACCGGTGCGGTCGGGATTTCGTTCAGAGAATCCCGACCGCTTAATCATTAGTCGCAATAGGTGTTGAGGTATTCTATTATCTTGGAGGCCGGGAGTCTGTCCTCAGGGGAAAAGGTGCCAAATTCATAATCCCAAAAAATAAATTTTGGTGCATCCGAGCTTTCCTTGTAATTTATGCTAAGGGGTATGTTTTGCAAATCATTTTCCTTGTCAAAAGTTGATACTACCTCCCTGGTTTTCCTGTCGAACATCTCTGATATGGTGTAGTAGTCGCAAGAATCCTCGGATTTCTCAAAATCAAGAAAACCCTCATATACTTTGCTGAGAACATAATCCTTCGATGTTTCATCTAAATCTCTCACAATCATGTAGGCAACTCCGTCTTCGATATACCAGATAATGTTCTGATTAATCTGAAGTGTCCAGGATTTGAAGAACTCAGAGGCTTTGCTCTGATTCTTAAGTGACTGAAGAGTGAAATAGCCCTTATTCTCATCGAGGTTCCAGAAATTGATTTCATTGCAGTATCCTTCCTCATCGTTCTGGATGATTGTGAATCCGGTGGCAGATGTGCTTTTGACTTCCCATTTAATCGGGTCTTCCGATGACACTTCCACATTCTCGGCTGTGGCGGAAGGGGTTATGACAAACTCGAATTCCTGTTCGACATTATTCATAATCTGGCATAAGTGTGAAATATACTTGCGTCCCTTCACGCGGGCCTGCACCTTTTCAATTTCCGGGGCCTCTTCTTCCGGTTCCGGAACCTCGATTATGTTCTTGATTTCCAGGCCAAGTTTCTCCGGAGTGCTTAATAATTTCTCTTCCTCACCCGGTAATTGCAGTTTGAATGAGTCGTCTGTCAGTTCCGAATATTCAACCATCTGCCATTCTCCTTCCGCCTTTATCATTATAAGACCGGAGGTTTCAGTTTCTGGCACAATCTTACATTCATATTTAACAGCGATTAGAACATCTCCCGGTTGCAGGGAAACTTTTAAAGCACTGCTGTATATTTTAGCCTGCATTTCATCCTTTATATAGAGCAGACCTTCAGCGGTTTTTCCGGTAAACCGGTATCCAGAGTAAGTACCTTTATCCAGGTTAAACCATAATTTTCCTTCCACGTCAGGCATTTCCGGCTCCACAGGAGCGGAATTCTTCTTGCAGGAAGGAATGATGCAGAGCATACTGCAAAGAAGAAGTAAAGTTGTAATAATTCTTTTCATAATATCAGATTTATCAGTTTGTAATGTTGAGTGTTACAGTGCAAGTCTTGTCTTTGGCGGCTTTTAGGGTGTAGGTGCCGATGGTAATAGTGGAGATGGACAGACGGCCGTATTGATCGACATACAGGCTTTGATTGCTGTCGCAAGTCATCAGTTTCGAGTCTCCGGAACTGATGGATTTCGGCAATCCGCCCTTGACATTCTTCTGATAGCTGGCGGATGCGTTCAGATAGACATACCAGGAAGTCTGCATGCTTTTGCTCAAAGTGATGCTTTCGCCCGATTGGACGGTCCTGTAGAGACTTTCCCCATAGTCCTTCTTGAAGAATGACACAGATTTGTAGCCGACATTGAAAGTGATAATCAAATCCGGAACAATTTCTTTTGCCTTTTCCAAGCCCTCCCGGCCGTTCCTGGCAAAATAGTAGTTGAAATCCGGGTTGAGCTGATTCATCTGCAGTCTCGCCACTTCAGGGGTGTCCTCCACAATCAGAATCCGCGTGGCATTCTCCCTGTCGTCGTGGATAATGTCTTCGTTTACCGTTTCTTCTTCAAAGTTTTCTTCAAAACCTTCCTGTATTATCGTGTTTGCAAGGTCGAAGTGGCGGCTGACCGGCTCCGTGACGATGGGGAGGGTGAAAGGATATCCCCCGTAAACGTGCACGAGCTCAGGTACATCCGTTTTCATAAACTTAGGGAAGAGGAATCTGGGCACCGCAGCCTTCCACGGCTCCGAAGAGGGCGAAGGCTTTTTCGAAAGGATAGCGGTTGGCGAACATAGAGGCACGGACGATTTCAGTGCCCTGCTGGTTCATACCGAAGAGACGATTCACCTGGTTGGCGGCTGAATTCGGGTCGTATGAAGAGGAACTCTTGATATTGATGCCCATATAACCGCGAAGGTAGGCAGGATCGATGGCGTTGATGAATTTCTCGTTGGCGTCCATTTCGCGGTTGCCCTCGTATTCCTTGAGCTGCTCTGCATCTTCGAACTGGGATGCGGCGAGGAACAGCCATTTCCCACCACCGGAAGGGAGAACAAGGTCTGCCGCTCCGTCAGTCATATTGTTCCTGTTCATAAAGAAGAGGTTGTCTGTCACATTAGTCTCACGGGCAGCCTCCTTGGAAGCGTTTCCGTCCACAAATGTACGCTCGATAGCTCCGAGGTTAGAGCATCCGAAGACATTGTTGCGCACGTTCACGGTCTTCAGGCCCGTCATAAAGCGGAAGCCCACTCCCATACTCTCCTGAACCTTTGTACGGCACCAGGTGAAAAGGACTGTGTTGTCGTGGAAATCCAAAGAGCAGAGGTTCTGGTCAGGAGCCATACCGCGGATTTCGCAGGCAGACATTCTGTTTGCAACGAAAACATTGTTATATACATCGAAATGTCCGGCCACGCAACCCATCTCAATTGCGAAATGGTAGCCGTTCACGAAAGTACAGTTGCGGATGATTACATTGCCCTCGACATCGCCCCTGAGGAGAGGCTTGCCGATTGGAGCGCCGCCCACCTTCGGAACAGGAGGATTCTCGCCCTCAATCAGAAGACGTCCTGTCTCGCAGCCCTCAGGAGAACCTGTGCGGGCGTCGTCCGGAGCATAGCTGCAATAGCTGTTGTACTGTCCCTTGTCGAATGCGATACCGTCGATGAGGACTGTAGAGCCGCGTTTTCCGCGTACATAAACCTCAAGGCTGGCGTGGCTGCCGCTCGTTCCGATCTGCTGTGCGCCCGGACGGATGGATGTGATGTACTTCACAGGGTTACGCTCGGAGAAATCGCTATTCCAGCCTCCTACGAGCGAGAGATACTTCTTCACTTCAATAAACCCCTGGTCGAGCTTGCCGAGGTAGTTGCCCTCCGCGATGTTGATTACCGAACCTTCTTCTGCGAGGTCAATCGCCTTCTGGAGGTCCTTCACTGCGGTCTGTGGAGTCAGCGCATCATTGCGGTTCGAGCCGGTGGGGCTGACATAATAGCTCTTTCCCGTTGCCTGAGGGGAAGCGGCTGCGGTCTGGTTTTGTGTCATAGTTGTGGTTCTTTCATTTTTTTCCACCGCGTCCTTTGCCTTGTTAATCAATCTGTTTAACTGGGCTGACGCAGGCATCGCCACGAGCGCGAACGCTGACGCGACAAGAATTGATTTGATATGATTCATATTTATCAGAAGTAATAGTTAAGAGACAAGTTACATCCGATGTTCTCCGTACCATAGAGCCAGGCGTGGCTGCCCGGGCTCACGAGAGAGTTGTACTGCTCCACCTTTCCGGTGCGGGAAGAGAAACCTTCGTAGATTGCATAGGTCTTAGGCTGCCAGATGGCCATCACCGGAGTGAAAGTCATTGTGGCAGTGAGTGAAAGCCTTCCGGTCATAAACCACTCCACACCCATGTCGGCTGTGATTCCAAGACCCTGGACATAACCCACATTATACCTCTTGAGAGGACGTCCGTAGGCAATGCCGAGAGTGGACTGGAAGTCGTTGAGCGTCGGGTCTTTCGCACCCGTAGCAGGAGGCATTGTCATCGGCATAGACGACGGCACCTTGTTGAGGTCGGTGATTTTGTTGCCGTAGTTGAAATTGAGTCCGCCGCCGGCGATTGCATAGACGAGTCCGAATCCGGTGATGAATTTCAGCGAACCCTTGCCTGCCATATACTGCGCAGCGACTGCAAGGCTACCGCTGTTGAGATTGGAGATGACATTGTCCACCACCTTATTCTCGGAATTTGGGTCAATCGCCTTTGCAAGGTCGTCCTGAACATATTCCTTGTAGTCGACGTGGCTTCCGTTCAGACCGAGTGTCATACGGAGCGCCCAGCTTTCGTTGAAATAGTAGCGCACGCGAACTGCTGCAAGCGGGTCCTGCGAGAGTATGAACATCTGTTTTTTCGCAGTGGCGTTGTCAGCGATGAACGCACCGGCATACTCGCCGTTCTTAGGCTGCATCTTGAGTTTGTAGCCGAGGGTGGCCGGGTTGAATGTGACACCGACCGACCAGTCTCCGCGCTTCGGACTGAATTTTTGCGCATCGCCCTTCGAATAGACGTGGTAGCAGGTCATACGCTGTCCTTCAGGGACTGTCTGATACTCCTGGGCGAGCGCAACAGTCGAAGCCGTTGCGAGGAAAAACGTCGTGAGGAGTGATACTTTAAGTAAATTCTTCATATAAGTCTGTTTTTGTTGGTTTTGCCGCCAGATGGCGGAAATGTAGTGAAAGGAAAACAGAGTCTTACTGTTTCAAGCCTGGGGCGCCAACATACGCAGCCGGTGTCATATCAATCGCAAAATAGGCAGCCTGTCCACCGGTGACGCTCTTTTCAACTTCAGCATATAAGTATGCTTTAGATTTCTGTGTGCTGCTTCCAGTCGTAGGTGTCCCTTTGGCATCATCGACGTATCCGCTGGCTGAAACCTTCACTGTGAGAGCTTTGCCCACCGGACATCCGAGAGCATACTCGAAATATCCATGCTGCCCGGTGGTGACTGTTCTGAGAGCATAGCTTTCAACCTTACCGGTAGTTGCATCAGGAATGCCGTATGCGATGTTGACGGTAAGTCCCGGCTTTCCTGCTTCTGTTACGGCACCACCTTGGTCTTTCGTGTAGGAATACCTCACGTGTCCGCATATTATAGATTTCACAGGAAGGTTCTCCTCTGTGAGTGCAGTCGGTTCAACCGTGCAGGAAGAGCAGGCAATGCCTAAAACTGCAACTGAAAGTGTCAACAGGCCGTGTGCGGCGAATGTCGAAAGTTTGATGATTTTTTCCATAATTTTGTTTTTTGTTGGTTATTGAATAGGATTTAATATTCGTAATTAAAATGAATCTCTATATAACAAGGTTTGCCTTGGGAATCGGAGAAACAGAGTTTCAAATGTTTTGTGGGTCCTGAACTAATATTCGTCCATGGGCGTAATTTGAACTCATTGAGGACGACGTCCTTATAATACCCATAATTATTATAGTCATACACCTGACAATCTATATAGTAGCATTTATAATCCCAGGCAAATCCTTGATTATCATCGGTGTTTATAAAGAATATTTCGTATTCTTCCCAACCTTTTTCGTTGTCGATAGTATCAAAATTCTGGGCAGGAGAGATTATTATTTTTCGATTCGGGGGATCTTTAGGTAAGTCGTGCCACGTTGTGGAATGACTTTTACCGTTATACTTTTGATGTATTCTCCATTTCCCGTTGAAGAAATCTATTTTTGGCTTGAAAATGTAGCTACGCTTAGTCCCCCAATGGTCAGTCAGAGTCAATTTTGCCTCTCTACCATATTTCTCTTTCCAAGTCACCGGAATCTCTCCGGTCCTCTGCATCATAGTTTGGTCAGTACCAATTGTGAATCCGGAATCTTCGTCGCTTTTTTCAATAGAGAATGTCACACCAGGAAGTTTTTCATATTTGGTGTTATAGCCGTCGACGATGTAGAATTTGTTAAAATAATTTGTTTTTTTGCCATTCCAAGTGAAAGAATGGATATTATCCGGTTCAATCCAAATGCCCTCCGTTTTTAAAGCCGGTCTAACCATCTTCGAGAAATCAATGCCCGCCCAGAGCCCTTCGACACTTATGCTATTCAAATTTGCCTTATCCACAACCTGGATATATGTTCCTTTTTGCCAAGCATCCTTTGTTGTAGTGACTTTCACCTTTGTGCAATAGCCGTTTTCATCAGGGGAAATTGGCTCGACAGTGTAGTATTCCGGCCGTCCGACTGACCATTTACCTTTATAGTTCTCATTGGAAAGCCTGAAAATTTTGGAGCCTCCGCAAGGGATATAAACCGCACCTTCTGCCTTTTTGCCGGTTTCGTCATCAATGATGTAGATGCCCTCGGGGAATATCTGCTCTGTGACATTTATCTCGAAGGACATTGACTTGCCGGTCTGGTCTTTCACGGTGACGGTTGTGGTGCCTGTCTGCTCTCCGCATGTGATTTTTGCACCCACCGACCAGACATCATTGCCAAGTAGATACTCAATGTCCATGTTCCCTCCTTCAACAGTCCAATTGGCGAAATTTCCGTATGGTTCGATGTTAAACTCTTGTTGGGAATTTTTGTCCATCCGGTAGCTGTCACCATTTTTCAGAATCGGTCCGCCAGATACTTTCACAGCAATATCTCCCGGGATACCTTTCGGCTCGCTTGTCAATGTGAAACTGAGTTTATGCACCCTATTCAACAACTTGTCATTCGTGCTGACTGTAATTTCCGTGCTGCCAAACTCTTCTCCCAAACCGAGTACATAGATGGATGCGGAACTAAAGAGTTTATGGAATATGAAATCTTTGCAGACTGACGGATTTGACGAACTGATTGTTACATCTTCGGGCAGAGTGATACCATCTCCGACCTTGACTAATAAAGAAGACAAGAATATATCATTCCAAGATACTTTGTCTCCGTTTTGCACAACGACACTATTAGAGTTGTGGGAGTACGATACTTGTATTCTTTCTGTCAACTCTTTGATTGTGAGATTGATGGTTTTAGCGGTTGATTCTGATTTGACAGTCATCGCGCAAGACCCGCTCTTGAGTCCTTTGACAATAGCCTTTCCTTCTTTGAAATTCAATTCCACCATCTCCTTGTCATATTCCCAGTCCAGCGAGGAAGCGTTGGCTTTTGCCGGCTCGATTGTCATTTCGATTTCGTTTTCTAAACCGACATAAATCGTGAGCTTTTCCGGTGCAGTGAACGATGTGACTTGAACTTTAGTGACGGTGACTTCGATTTCCACTTCGGCATCGCCGCATTTTCCTGTGATTGTGGCGTTTCCGGGCGCATAGGCGTAAATCCTGTCGAACCCGCTTACGCCCGCGATTCTCTCATCACTGCTGCTCCAGTCGATGACTGCAGTGTTTAGAGCCGATGCGGGGAGGACATCATAGTAGATTCGGTAGTCGTCTCCCTGCTCCAAAGTCAGGCTTTTGCTTGCCGGGTCAGTGATGATGATTTCTTTCACTGTTGTTTCGTCTATGACTTTCTTGCAGGACGAAAAGACAGTTGCTGCTCCAATCAGCGCAGCTGCCGTCAAGCGGATGAATGTATGAGTTTTCATATTTGTTTTATTTCTTAATTCCGCAAAGGCGGATTAATAAAAAATAGCAAGCCCTTGATAAAGAACCCCCTACAAGGGCTTGCCCATGTCAGCAATTTCACTTCCGGTGTCCGGAAAACCATTGACTCGTTTCTTGGACTACGACGGCATCAAGATAGCGAGTTCAGACACGATCGAAAGGACTCTCCGCAAACTCAGTTGCCGTTTTTGAGTTTTCTTCCATCAGCGTAGGTGATGTGGATGTCATCGGGGAATATCTGCTATGTGACATTGATGTCGAAGGACATTGACTTGCCGGTCTGGTCTTTCACGGTGACAGTTGTGATGCCTGTTTGCTCTCCGGTTGTGATTTTTACACCATACGACCAGACATCATCGCCATAACTAGGCTCAATGCTTACGTTTCCTCCATTAATAGTCCAATTGGCGTAATATG
>CAMCFO010000029.1 GCA_945874155.1 uncultured Bacteroidales bacterium | reverse complement strand
TGCACTGTACTTTTTTGTCCCCCGCACAGTGTCAACTATTTTCAGTTCAAGTCAGAGTGTAACTGCCATTAAAGAATTTGATTAAAATTTTACTTAAAGCAACACTATATAAAGACCTACATATCACTATCATACAATATATTAAAAAAATTGTATATTTGTAAAGCAATAGTTTTGAGAACAATAACAAACCTTACCTTAACCTAAACTTTACCTACTATGAAGTACATTCCTTCAATCGCCTTCGAGGAGATGTCAGGTTCCGCAAAAGGTGTGACCGCAGCCATCAAGAACTCGAAGAGGCAAAGGAACGAGCAAAGGAATTGCAGGACCTGTATCTGGTCCAGTTCGACATCAACACCAAACTCCGCAAGGAACTTGACGAAAAGAACATCAAAGACGACACAATCCAATATTTTCTCAAAATCATAACCCTCGTTTTCGGAATCCTACTGCTTTTCAACATTGTCAACGCAATAGGATACATCGTTAACGAGCGCAGAAATGCCCATCCCAACGAGATGAAAGTCAAAGTGGACACCTTGTTCATATATGACACCATCTTCGTAGAAAAGCCCGTAATCAAGAAAGTGGAGATAGAGGTCAAGGTGGCCACTAAGCCCAAGCGCTGGGGAATCGAAATTCCGGAAAATGTGAAATTTCAGCTCAAAATCGGCCGGATTATGTGAAAATTACCCCTCAAGATAGCACGGATTATGTGAAAACTGCTATCTTTGCAGTAAACAATATAAGATTTGCGACATGGATAATCTGCTTAGAAGAAAGGTAGACACATACCTCAAGGATTGGAAGAATAACCCTGATAGAAAGCCACTTATAATCAAGGGAGCACGTCAGATTGGAAAGACTCGTTCAATAGAGTACTTTGCTAGCCAGAACTATAAGCACGTTATTCAAATCAATTTTGTTGAGCAGAAGAAGTATCGCGATATCTTCAACGATGGTTTTGAGGTGGATACAATCCTCAGAAACATCTCGCTGCTCAACCCGGGATTTGAATTCAGTCCTGGCGAGACACTCTTCTTTTTTGATGAGCTTCAGGCATGCCCTAACTGTGCGACCTCACTAAAGTTCTTCAAGCTTGATGGTCGCTTTGATGTCATCTGCTCAGGTTCACTTATGGGAATCAATTACAAAGAGATTGAGTCCAATAGTGTTGGATATAAAGAAGACTACGAGATGTACTCGATGGACTTCGAAGAGTTCCTATGGGCGAACGGCTATAAGGAGGATTTCATAGAAGCCCTTTACCTACACATGAAGGAAGTCAAACCGCTTTCCAGCCTGCAGACAGATAAACTTTTCGAACTCTTCCGTGATTATGTGACAATCGGCGGTATGCCTGAAGTTGTCAAGACATTCGTTAACAACAAGAATTTCAGTGGTACACTTGCTATTCAGAAGCAGCTTCTCAAAGACTACGAAGAAGATATCACTAAATATGTAGAAGGCCTTGACAAAGCTAAAGTCAAAGCGGTGTACAACCATATCTCCACATTCCTTGCAAAAGAAAACAAGAGATTCCAGATCACCAAGATAGGAAAGAACGCACGTAACAGAGATTATGTTGGATGTGTCGAGTGGCTTGCTGATGCTGGCGTAATCAACATCTGCTATTGTCTCAATCAGCCTGAACTTCCGCTCAAAGGCAATTATGATCCAAAACTCTACAAGATATATTTCAAGGACACAGGACTTCTTATCGCATCACTTGACGAAGAAGCCCAGGAAGATCTCAGAGCCAATAAGAATCTCGGAACTTATAAAGGTGCAATCTATGAGAATATCGTAGGTGACATGATGGTAAAACAAGGATACGACCTTTATTACTACCACAGTGATAAGCCTGCACTTGAAATGGACTTCTTCGCAAGAGACGCAGATTCACTCATTCCTGTAGAAGTAAAGGCAACTGATGGAGCCACAGCATCACTGAACAACCTGCTGAAGGAAGACAAGTATCCAGACATCAAGTATGGAATCAAGTTCGGCTACAAGAACATCGGTTTCAACGGCAAGTTATACACCTTCCCATACTTCCTTGCTTTCCTCCTCAAGAGGTTCATTGCAGAGAGAAAGGACGCTTAAATTATGGGGGTATTCCTAACTTATGCTCCTAATGAAAGCGGAGCGCTTGTCCACGTTGATGATGTCGCCAATGGTGCAAAGTGTGAGTGCCATTGTCCGTACTGCAATGCACCATTACATGCTAAGAATGGTGGATATCAAAGAGAGCATCATTTTGCGCATGCACACGGTAAAGAATGCGAAGGAGCCTACGAGTCAGTTCTACACTTGTTGGCCAAAGAAATCCTCCAGGAAACAGGCAGAATAATGCTGCCTAAATCTGATGATAGTCACTTTCCATCTGGTTCAGCCAGTATTCACAATATTGAGATTGAGAAATTTGATGAACGCTACGGGATTAAACCTGATGCAGAAGGTATTATGGACAATGGAGAACGTATTCTCATTGAATTCTATGTCAGTCATAAAGTAGATCAGAAGAAACGTCAAATCATAGTTGACAACAATCTCAAGTGTATTGAGATCGATATTAAATATCAAGTTCTCAACAAAGTTGAATTGAAGAAATTCTTGACCAACACAGACAAAGGTCGAAAATGGATACAAGCAACTCCACATTCTCTTAAATCAAAGAGTTCTTCCAATAGTTCAAAAAGGGACCCAATGTATGAGAAAACTAGAGACATCATAAAAGATATATTTGATAACGGCACTATCATCATTCATCCGCATGGTCCCTACACATCATTTGATTTGCGACAATTAGGATATGATGTTTGTGAAATTAACAAGAGATTTCGGGGTTTTAAATCAGACTTGCTATTGTATAGAAGCCAGAAAAAAGATGGTTACATATCTATAAATTTACGCGGCCGGAGCCGCTACGAAGACTTCGAGTTCCCACCTGAGCTCCGTATAATTGACATTGTATTCAAGGCGTTAAGCAGCACTGAAGATTGCGCTAGGAAAAGGATGAAAAACGGAGATCTGATAGACGATGGTGGTATGACGATCGAATACTATGGATTCAAATAAGGTAGGAAGAAAACTCAAAAGATGCATCAATCTCGAAGATCGTGGTCTCATGACTCCGGCTGGAAGGCATGCATTTGAGAATGCCTACGGATGGGGTTATCAGGTATATAATCCGAACGCCAGAGCAGAGAAAACAAATGATTGAGGAAGCAAAAGCAAGAAGACCGGATATTTTCGTGGACAAATGGGGACAGAAACGAAATGCAAATTTTAATAAAATACTATATAACAATAAGTTAGGTAAATCAACTAATTCCTGTATCGGAAAGTGATCATACGACTTACCTCGATATCCCTGGCATGACTGGTATCAGTGGACCGGCCGAGAGCAAGAATCCGAGCGTCTTTTGCTCTGTTTGCGGGATTCTGACCTGTTTATGATGACAGCTACTATGGTTACCGCATCCATGAAATCACTGAAATGCAGGTTGCAAAAATGGGCAATTATGCTCACGGCAACCAGCCTGCCCAGCCTATATAGGCGAAATACGCCTCAACGGCACCAAATATAACAGTAACTTCCTGAGCCACAGTACCCTGACAGAAGGCGCAACACTGCACTTCACCTTGTGTAATCCCATCCACCACCATAAACCCGAAAATCACCGTCCACGGTGAAAATCAGAAGTAGTTGATAATCAATGGGTATTATCAAATAATTGAGGACGGTGATTTTCGGGTTGTGCGAAAGATTGAGATCAGCCATCTGCAAGAGAGCTGAAGGTATAGTGGATAATCTCTGAATTATCAGAACATATAGGCAATTCCTGCCTTGAGGCTGTGGTGGTGGAGTTTGAGGCCATCGGCCTTGGTGCGGTTAATGAGACCGTAGTCGTAGCCGACCTGCACTCTCAAATGCTTGCAGATATCGAGGCCGATTCCGCCTCCTATCTTGATGTCACAACGCTTGTATGTGCTGTCATCTCCCCAGAGTTCGGCTGTCTCTTTTTCAGTCGATCCCGAGTTGCCGCCAAGAGATGCTTCAATCCTGGTCACATAGTCCGCATACAGTCCGAAACTTGCTGAAGGGCCGGCAAAAACGAATATCCTTGCATTCGGTGTAATTTCATATCCATAATTGAACATCAGAGGAACGTTCAGGTAATGCTCATTGAATTGATTCTTTGATTTCGCACTGACTACCGGAACTTCAGCAGACACATCTGCATTGTGTGTAAGATAGTTGTACTCGACGGAAGGAGAGAATTCGAATCCAAGACCGAGCGGAAGATTGTATCCTACACTGACATTGAATCCGTTGTACCATGTATTGTCCCCTTCTGAAAGGTTCATGCTTGTGCCTGAATAACCTGCACCGACATTTATCTGCGCAAAAGCCGAACTTGCAGCCACTACAAGAGCAGCAATGGAAATAATCATTCTTTTCATTGTCGTAATAATTTAAAGTGTTAATTTTCAATCTTTTTATAAAATTTCATATTTTCTGTTTTAATCGCAATTATTGAAATTGCAAAATAAACAGCCGTTTGGATAAGCAATATTTTCAACAGCGGAGCAATCGCCGCAAAAGAAGCACCAGCACCGGCAAGGTTTATATAGGCCCTTGTACCGAATGTTGATGGGAAGATGTATGAGAACAGATTCCAGAACTTGGGAAAGCAGGCCTGCGGCCAGGAGAATCCGGTGAGGAAAAGCTCCGGCAGAGTGAGAAAGAGCAGTGCAACTATAGGAGTTTCCCTATGCCTTATCAATGTACTGAATGCCATTGAGAAGAAGACACATGCTGTGACATAGATACACAGGAAGGCAAGAGCAGTCCAGAAGTCCGTGACCATCGGTATGTCGAACAGCAAGGGCACGATGAACACGATATACATTCCTATCATCATGTAAATCAGCCAATAAACAGCACCTCGACCGAAAACCAGCCTGCCTGAAGCGCCATGTATCAGGCCCTTCCTGTCCTCCCTTCTCGTACCGGCGAGCATTCCTATTCCATAGAACATCGTCTGCTGGATGACAAGCATCAAGGCTGCCGTAATAAAAAAGAAACTGAATGAGTTGCTCCGGTTGTACGGGATGTTCTGCTCAAATGACATCGGCTTGACGACTGGCGAAATTTGAGACATTTCCTCCAGCATCACGAGATTGACCGAGGTCATCAGATTCTTGTAGTAGAAGAAACTTCCCATATCACAGTATATGCTCATCGTGGACTGCTGCCCGAGGGCAATCCTGTCTCCGAAATCGGAAGGGAAACAGATGATTCCATGGCATTTACGCTCCTGCATCAGTTTCTTGGCTTCTTCCATCGTGGCACAATATCCGCTGATGGCAACCTCTCTTGTCGCATCCACTTCACGGATGAAGCACCGGCTCTCGGCACAATCGGCATTGTCTATCACCACCACGGGCACGTCCTCCAATATGCCGTTCTTATATATGAGATTGTACAAAAGCGGATAGCCCAGGCCCGCAAGGAAGAATACCACTATCACGCCGCCATCGGTGAAGACAGCCTTGAACTCCTGCCTGAATACCCGTTTGAAATCATTCCAGAATGTTTTGAAATATCCCATAATATTAATCCCTCCTGTAATTGTGGTAAAGGAAAGCATTCTTCAACCTCGGAAGCAGAGGCAGCGGGGCAAGGAAGAAAACAAGGTAGTGAAGCACTTCCTTCCACCAGCCTGCAAATCCGGAGGCAAAAATCGTCTCCTGTACGTAAAAATTATAATATGGTCTCAGAGGAAACATATTGGCCATGCCTCGGAAGAATTCCGGCATCTGCTCCAACGGCACGGTAAAGCCGGAAAGCGAGAAAGCAAGGATGCCGAGGAAGGCACTGATGCACACAGCCAGGCGGCACACCGGAAGCAATGCCACAATGCACACGGCAAAAGCCTCGCTTGCGAGAACCATCAGCACGATGTTCAGAATCATGGCCCATATAGACCCATCCAGATGGAATCCCATCGGTCCGTAGAGCACCAGCACAAGTGTGCATCCAAGTACAGAGAACATAATTGAATACGGTATAAGTTTGATTGTCAATGCCTTGACTATTGAGCCTGAAGACATCTCCAATAATTTTTCCGAAGTTCCGTATTTGATTTCTGTTCCCAAAGAGTAGGCTACGATGATGATGGTCAGCAGCTCGAGAAGTCCGGGGAGCAGGATGTTGGAAAGATAGGCATTGTAGTCGGTGGTCGGATTCCCGATCTGGTGGACATCTATGACTATCGGCTGTATCTTCGCCATTATTGCATCCTCGGCCATCCCCATTGCCCTCATTGTCTCCCTCTGCACTGCACCCACGCTCAGGTTGAACATGGTTAGAATGTTTTTATAGCTCATCATTCCTCCCACATAGTACATCGTGTTCAAGTAGAACGACGCCGTGGGTTTCCTGCCTGCAAGAACGTCGGAGTACATATTCTCCGGAAGCACGCAGATTGCAGTCACCTTGCCCGTCTGCATTGCTTCCCTCGCAAGGCTGTAGTCATCGTAGCGGATGACTTTTCCAAGTTCGGTGGCATCAAGTTGCCTGATGAAGTTCCTTGTGAGTGAGGAATTGTCATTGTCCACCACTGCAATCGGAAGCTCCTGCACGGCACCTTTTCCGAAAAATGTCAGGAAGAACAGGCTGCAGAAAAGCATGGCCCCGAGAGGTGCGAGCACATATACAGGTCTGAGTTTCCACAGTCCGAGTTCCCTTTTCAATATATCTTTCATTTCACTATCACTGTCATTCCCGGGAGCAAACCTTCAGCCGAAGCCTCTGGCACTGCCCTCACTTCAAATGTCCTAGCATCATAAGATCCTGTTTCCCTGGTAGCACGCCAGGTGGCAAATGATTCCCTTGCAGCCATATAGGTCACTTTGGCATCGAGTTTCATTCCGTCAAGCGCAGGGACCGACAGGCTTATCACGTCACCACGTTTGATTCCATGGAGATTGTCTTCGCGGATATTGAAAGTAAACCACATATCATTCATATCGGTAATGCTCATAATGGGGGCTCCCTGTCCCACGAGTTCTCCGACTTTCGGATATATCGCCGATACGATTCCGTCACATGGTGCTGTCAGATAGAGCTCTGAAAGATAACCCTGAACCTCCATCAATGCTCCTTCCGCCTGGTTAACAACCGCAGCAGCTGCAGCCTTGTCCTCGGCCCGGGCCCCGACAAGAGCCATGTCATACTGGCTTTTGGCAGCCTTGGCCTGCGACACAGATGCGTCATATTTCGCCTTAACCTCATCATATTTCTGAGCTGTGACGACTTTCTGGTCATAAAGCCTCTGGATGCGGTCGAAAGACTTTCGCATCACTTCCTCCTGCACGAGGGCAGCCTGCCACATCTGGTATGCTCCTTCAATCATCTCCTTCTGCGCTCCATTCTTCGCCTTGGTGCTCTGGGCAACTGCAGCAGCCTTAAGGGCATTTACCTGAGCAAGTTTCGCGCGGACTTCAGGTGAATCAATGAAAACCACAGTATCTCCCTTATGTACATAATCACCTTCCCTGACATACAATTCCTCTATTCTTCCGGGAACCTTTCCCGAGACGCGGTACTCACTTGCTTCCGCCTCCCCCTGCACGGTTGCGGGTTTTGGCTTTGACACAAAATATCCGGCTACTCCGATGACTGCAATGATTACTATCAGGCCTATGATTCCAGCGGCCAGACTGCTTCTCTTCTTTTCCATTTTCCTATGATTTATTATTTCTTTATATTTCCTTGTGCTTTCTGCAGATTGGCTGATGCCATCTGCAATGCAATACCCGACTCGATGTATTCGGAATGGGCCTTCAGCCAGGCTGTCTGTGCCGACATTGCCGTGTTGGCATCCACCACTCCTTCTTCGAAGCCCACCATTGCCGTCCTGAGGTTTTCCTCGGCACTTTCCATATTGGATTGAGCCATCAGGAGACTTTCAAGAGCTTCGCTCTGCTCATTGCTGTATTTTGCGACTTCGAGACAAATCATTTCCTTTGCATCTTCGAGTTTGCTTCTGTAAAGTCTGGCTTCCGCCTTGGCCTTTCTGGTCTTGAAGGCCGCCTCATATCCGTGGAATAACGGAATGCTCACCATCACCCCGCAGGAGAACCTGCCCCCGAAGCTGTTCCTGAATCCGTTGTTCAGGTTGGGATTGGTAACGAGATAATTGGCCGTGGCAGCTATGGTCGGGAGCATGTCGGCGCGGGCGACCTTGACTTTGTTGTCATAGATTTCGACGGCTGTATTAAGGCTTCTGATTTCAGGACGGTCTGCCCAGACCTGCTCCATCGGCTTGGATTCCAGCATCTGCGGCACAGGGACCTGCTCTTCCCCCTCATCTTCAAGGATGACGTCACTATCCAGAGGAAGGCCTATCTGCTTACAGAGCAGCATCTTGGCAAGGGAAAGACCATTTTTGGCCTTCAGAAGCATTCCGTTGGCTTCATTTGCCTTCACCTTTACGGAAAGAAGGTCTGACTCCGTGGCAACTCCTTCTGCAACGAGTGAATTCACATCCCTTGTCATCTTTTCAAGCAGTGCAGCATAGCTCTCCGCCAGGTCTCTTTTTGCTGCTATCGCAACAATCTGCCAGTAAGACTGGTCAACCGAAATTATGACTTCCTGGTATTTGGTGTCATATTTCTCTTTGGCCAGCTGCTCGGCAAGGGCTGCAATCCTGTTTGCGGCTATCACCTTGCCACCGGCAAAAATCGGCTGTGTCACGCTTACCGCCCCTACATAGACATTATGGATATCAAGATGAAGGGCTTCATCAAGTTGGCTGCCGATATTGTTGATTGCACCCGAGACGTCTGTCTGTGAAAGTGCTCCGAAAACTGTCTGCCACATCGGGCTTTTCAAATATTCCTGAGCTGTGGCAGGATTGGACATGATGGCCTGGGTCAGTTCGTTCATCTTACCGGAGATTTGTCCCTGAATAAGCGTACCGCCGTTCCTGAGCAATTCTGATGTCTCATCTCCTATCAGGTTGATGTCCTGATTGTTGTAAAGGTAGGCCGCCTTGGCACTCACCTTCGGGAAATAATTGGCCCTGGCAATGCCTCTGTCATTAGAGGCAATTTCGATTTCGATTGCACTCTGGCCGAGTTCCCTGTTGCAATTTACTGCCATCTGCCTGCAATCCTCAAGGGTAAGCCTCTGCTGTGCCTGAAGGATGCAAGGGACAAGCGCTGCAATTGTAATCAATACTCTTCTTTTCATTTTATATTTCATTTGTTTGTCTCGACCATGGCACAACTTTCGGCCCTGAACTTTACTTATGGATATTCATTCTTCCTTAACTGTTATTCAGATTTCTTTTTTAGGGAAAACTGGATAATTCAAATGGAAATATTGCCTATTTTTGCCAAAACAAATGAATGACAATATGACAGAACCATATTATGAGATTGACATAGCTCAATTGGCACAAATGACAGGTCTGGCAGACGTGACTGACATGTCAAAGGAATTCATCATTACCCTTATCAGCGGCAAGGAGGCACTATCGCTGCTCCAATATCCCGTCCGTCTGAATGTCTATGCTGCGATATATTGTACCCAGGGCCATTTTGACATAGACATAAATGTCACCACATACAGGGTACATAAGGACACGATGCTGCTTTACGCCCCGGGAAGCACCATGCAGATAAAGGAAAGCGAGATGGAGAATCTTCTTATGAGCGAGGCTGTGCTGGTGGCTTCAACCAAAGAATTCCTGAAAGAAGGAGGCATCAATTTCAATGGACTGTTTGAGAGGAGTGTCAAACTGATGAACAACCCGTGCATCAAGATAGATGAAGACGGGAAAAGGATATTGGCGGACTATTACAGATTGGTAACCGACTTATATAAGAGTTGTCTCGACGGGGCTGAGAATGCAATCTGTTCCATCGGAACGTCGCTGATGTGCCTGCTTGGGAATATATGGAAGGGAGAAATGTCCAGGCAGCTTGTGTCCAGTCCATTCCAAAACCGGACACAGGCCAAGTATGAAGAGTTCCTCGCCCTTGTGTCAGAGAATTTCATGAATGAGAAGGGTGTGGCATTCTATGCCGAACAGATGTGCCTGACTCCCAAATACCTCACAACCCTTGTAAAAAATGTGAGTGGAAGGACTGCCACGGAATGGATAGACGCCTTCATCGTGCTCGAAGCGAAGAATCTCCTGAAATATTCCGACCTGACAGTCAAGGAGATAGGCTACCGTCTCAATTTCCAGTCAATCCCGTCATTCCACAAATTCTTCAAGACCCAGACCGGAATGACACCCAACGAATACCGGGCCGGATAACCTCTTGTGCTGTGCACGAATTTCGTCTGCTGCCGGCTGCAAAAAATTTCTGGCTCAATACGAAAACAGAACCACGCAAGTCATTGATACTCAATTAGCTATATGTACACCAGGTATACAGCCTTCTGCAATTAAGCAGAGGGCTTTTTGTTGATAATCAATTGCTTATAAATATACGAGAATTCTAAACAATAACATACCTTGGTCACCAGTTGTACACCTTTTTGGACGTATGTTACATCCTTATGCAGTCTTGGTTGGAAGCAATTAACGAACAAGGAAGCCACGGTAAAGGCAACTCCTACTCCTACCACGCCTGCCCATCCGTAATGTTGCCAAAACAGACCTGAAACCTATCTTGAGGGAGACGATTATATGAACTGGAGCCTGTCGCAGCTGTGCGATTCTCTTGTGTTCAGCGTGATGGGAGAGGAAGGAAGCCGTAGGGTGTATTATGATGAGAAGGGACACTCTGAACTGATTGCCGGATGGGATCATTATTTCTATCTTCCGCAAGGTTGCTTATGCATGATTCAGGCATATAAGGATAATGAAGTGATCTATACCGATGCCATCGAGGTCAATCTGACAAATGACAATGATTTCCTGATGTATGATTGGGATGAAGTCGCTGATGCCTCGAAAGTTGGAATAGTCGTTTTCAATAATTTCATCGAACCTCAATATAGCATTGTCACGGCAGCCTATTTCAAGGAAATTGTTCGTTTCAGCATCGGAGGATGAGACTCCATTGTATATCTGGAAGGATGATAAGAATGCGGTTTTTTTATTTGCCTGATTTGCATTCAAGAATACAACCGCCGCCACCTCAAACCGAGATGACGGCAGTTTCCGTAGCATTTATGTTTAACCGCTTATGAAGCCTACTCGTTCTTCAGCGTCTCCGCCGGATTCATCCGGGCGGTCTTGAGATAGTGATACAGCACAACGGCCGAACATAGCACCCCCACAATCAACAGTGCCAGCAGGAACACTGACGGCAAGAAGCCCACCCGGTGGGAGAACTGCTGCAAGTAGTATCGCACTACCAGCCAGCCGATGGGCGCCGCAATCACATAACAGATGACTACCGTCCTCAGATACAGCATCAGGCCTTCGCCGGTAATCTGGCCCATGTCGGCCCCGAATACACGCTTTACGGAAATCTCCATCCGCTTGTACTGCACGTCCATCAGCACCTGGCCCCAGATGCCCACCAGCGACAGCAGCACCGCCAGCAGGGAGAACAGCCACACGGCCAGCCGCAGGCGCTCCTCGCCGCTGTACAGGTTCTTGCCGATGGCATCGTAGAACTGTACCTCGAACGGCATCGTCGGGTCCATCTCTTTCAGTACGTCCTGGATTTTCTCCACGGCGGCAATCCGGTCAGTTCCTTCGGACAGGCGGATATATGTGAAAGGCATTGCACCCACCCAACTGGGCTCTACAACCTGCATTCCAACCGGAGAATCGGCCTTGCGCATGGAGGTGATGTTCATCTCTTTCACAAACCCTACAACCGGAGCATTCGAACCGAGACCATCAGGGTACACTTTCAGTTCGGCGCCCCGGGCTTTCAGATCCCGGGTAAGAAGGATCGAGCCATAGTCTCCCTCATGGAAATTCCGGCCTTCTGTCACCTCCAGTCCAAGCACCTGCGGAAGATTCCAGCTGCAATACAACAAACTCAGAGAAACATCTCCGTCTCCAAAATCACAGCCCTGGGTACAATAGGCATCCGCCCCTCCTATCAGCTCCATCGCATAGGCGACGTCCTCCACTTCTGGAATCTGCCGGAGCTGGTCTCTCAGCCACTCGGATTTATTACGGCTATTATCTCCGCCGATATTCAGCACTGCGAGATTATTCTTGTCATAGCCGCAGGGATACTCCTGCATGAACTTGCTCTGCCGCTGGACAAACAGCACGAAGATGAGCAGCGCCGTGGAAATCACGAACTGGATGCCCACAAGGACACTCCGCAGCGTCTTTCCGGACGCTGAAAGTCCATAATTACCCTTGAGAATCATCGCCGGCTGGCCCGAAGTGGAATAGATACTCGGCCAGATGCCTGCAATAACACCGGTGGCCACGGCAACCGTCCCGACGAAAAGCAGCAGGCCCCAATGCTTGCCGAAGGTGAAAGACTGCATCAGCACACCCCAGGACAGCAACGCATCGGAAACCGGCCCCAGCAGCAGGGCAGCCACCACAAAAGCGCAGATGCACCAGATTACCGCCTCCGCCACCACCAGAGCACGCAGCCGCCGGGTAGATGACCCCAGAATCTTCTGAAGGTTCACGCTCCGGATGCGAAGCGGCGTAAGCGCCACATAGAAATTAGTGAAGTTAATCAGACCGATGCCCAGAATCAGGATAGCAATCGCAATGAGCAGAAGCAGTTGCGAACGGCTGCCACTCTTATAGATGTTGCCTTCATTCCGGAAGTAGATACTTGTAAGCGGCACCAGTTCAATGGGCGTAAGCCAGTCTCCATGCGGTGCGAAGTCAAAATGAGTGTTAAATTCGTCGGCCACCGCCTGTGCATTGCTCCCGTCATCCAACAGTAGGTAGCAGACGAAGTTGGCTCCGCCATAGAGGCCTTTCTGAATGTCTCCGATGGTCAGGTACAAGTCATTTCCCAGTTGCGTGTTCGTCGGGAAGTCTTCATACACGCCGGACACCGTTACCTCCCCGCGAGTTTCATCCAGAAAGAACTGATTGTCTGTCTTCAGTAGTTTACCGACAGCAGACTCGCCGGGAAACAGGATTTCCGCCAGCGACCGGGGAATAATCACGGAATTAGGCCCCTCAAGTGCATGGGAATCACCCTCGACCATCTTGATGCCGAACACATCGATAAAGCCCTCTGAGACGCAGGTCATCGTGCGTTTGTAGCGGATGGAAAGGCGGTCTTCTCCTTCCACGGAAAACCAGGTATCGCCAACGAATGGCAGGATTGTACATCCCGCCTCGATGTGGGCCGATGAGCCGATGATATCATCGGCAAAGCCTCGCGGCAGGATATTCCTGAACAGCGATTCATCGCCTTTCTTGTCGGCCCGGAACACCCGGTCGGCCGTCGGATGACACTTGTCAAAAGACAGCTCATAATCCGCCTGCAGGAATATCAAGGCAAAGGCAAGCAGCGCCGCCACCAGTCCCGTGAAGTTCAGGACCACCGCCACTGGATACCGGCGGATGAGGCTCTTTAAGTTTCGTAAAATCATATCACATTCGTCATCCCAGTTGGACCGGGATTATCAACATTATTCTTTTTTCAATTCAATCGCCGGATTGGTCTTTGCTGCCTTCAATACCTGCCAGATGACAGAGACAAACGCGATAAGCCCGGTGAGCAGCACGGCCACCACGAAAATCCACCAATAGCCTTCCAGTCTGTAAATGAAATCTTTGAGGTATTCCTGCGCGGCATAGACCGCAATCGGAATGCCGATGACGCAGGCAATCCCTACCAGCACCATATATTCACGTATCGTTCTCTGCGCCTCCTTGTCCACCGTTCCACCGAAAACTTTCCGCACGGCAATGTCGCGGCTCTTTTCATCGGCATAATAGGTACTCATGGCTACCAGACCAAGGAGGGCGATAATAATAGACAGTAGCATAAAAATCTCCACCAGACGCATGTTGTTGTGCGCTGGTTTCCATGCCTCGGCGATGTTCTCGTCAACCCAGAAAGCTAAGCTGCCGTAGATCTGCTTGCCCTTGATGCAGTTATCGTAAGCTTCCATGATCTGCGCTTTCGCTGCTTTCCGGTCCGGGGTGGTTTCTATGACCCACCCGGCGAAAGGGATGTCTTCAGAGCGCATTAGCGAAACGATGGCATAGTCTTCTTCCCCAATATTGGCATTATTCGTCGGGAAAGATTTGAAAACGCCGGCAACCTGTTCGCAGCCCTTCGTCCGTCTGCTCAGCGTGCCGCTGATGTCATGATAGTCCGAGTCAAAGCCGGTTGCGGCAAAACTCTTGTCCGAGAACCAGACGCTATTGAATTGTGGCACGTGGAAGTCTTCCAGAATCTCAAATCCAAACATCGAAAATGCAGTACTGTCCATCCTGATCAGTTTGTAAAGGATGTCCTGACCATCCCGGGTGGTGCTGTACTGGCCCATATTGATACTGCCAGGCACTCCGGAACTTCTTCCGATCCGTCTTACGCAAGGGAGTGCCTCAAGGGCATCTTTCAAAGGGGCATTGTCTTCACCTGAAAAATCTTTGAGAAAGAAGATGTTCTCGATGTTGCAGTTCATCGGCCGCTCCTGTGTCTTATGCATCTGCGCCTCCATCGTGATGGCGAGCGCAATCAGGATGACCGCCAGCGCATTCTGCAGCACGATGAATACCTTGCTGAATACCATTTTGCTTCGGCGCCGGTATCCACCTTTCATTACATCCACGGGGTTATAGCGGCCCGACATCATGGCCGGGAAGATACCGCAGATCACTCCCACAAGCAGAATGATGACGATATATGCAAATACATAACCAGGAGACCAGATGATTTTAATCGGGATATCCGGATTGTTCAAAAGCGCATTCATAGCCGGGCAGAAGGCTTCTGCAAGCAATAGACCGGCCGCAAAGCATACTGCGGTAAACGCGATGGATTCGGCCACGTACTTCCAGATAATGCCGGCCCTTGATGCTCCGGACAATTGCCTCACGGCCATTTCCTTTGCCCTCTTTCCGGTGAGAGCGACAGACAGGTTGATGTAGTTCAGAATGGCCGAAAGAAGGAGCAGAAGCCCAACCAGCATCAGAATTCTGAGTGTCGCTTTGTCTCCATGTCTGAAAAATCCCTCCGTCTCCTTGAAAAACAATTCATCATATCGAGAGAGTTCAAGATATTCAAAGAAAGATCTCCCATAGATACTTGAATATACATCCTTGCAAACACTCTCAAGTTTATCATATAGCTCTTTTCTGTCAGTTTCCGGCCGGACCTTGATCAGTGTGACCGTACTGCCGTAATTATCGAATGGCTGCCACTCATCTTTGTAAACAGCAGCATTGAGGAATATATCATAAGGCTTGATGACCGTACCTTTAAGGTCCTCCAATATGGCACCCACGACATAGCTGCTCCCACTGATGTCAAGAGCATCACCTACCGAAAGGCTGTGCTTTCTGGCAAAAGAGGCTGAAAGAATGGCATTATTCGGAGCTGAAAGCCCATCTGCTGAGCCTTCCACAAAGCGAAACTGAGGACATATCTCAAAGAACTCCGGTTCTACGCCAACGCTTTCTGCCTCCGTATTCTCTCCTCGAATGACAGGATGTACCACTACATTGCACATCCTGGAAACGGACTCGATTTCCGGAATGTCCCCAATGGCATCAGGGAAACCGTATGTCAGCGCAGGGAATCCCGGTGTTCCAGGCACATAGACTCTTTCCCGGTCCGGATTCTCCCATGTCACGGCATATTGCTGCCATACATAGGAACCTATGATGATCACAAACGCCAGACTCACGGCCAGCCCAACCGCCTCGATAGCGGTGTATAACTTGTTGCGGGATAGGAATTTTAGATAACTCTTCATACTACTCGTTCTTTAGCGATTCAACCGGATTCGCCCGGGCAATTCTCAAACAGTTCAGCACCACCACGCCCAGCACAATCAGCAGCACCAAGGCGGCTCCACCAATGAAATAGAGCGGATGCAGAGACACTTTCTCCGCAAACTGCTCCAGCCAGTTGCGGGCAACAAAGAAGGCTGCCAAGCAGGCGATAACGGCCATCACGGCGGACAGTTTCATAATGTCTTTGGCAAATACGCTCAGGATGTCCCTCGTAGTGGCGCCATTGATCTTACGCACAGCCATTTCCTTTGACCTCCGGAGACTTTCATCCTTGATGAAGCCAATCAATCCGAGCAGCGCAATCAGCAGGGAGAACACGGCTCCCAGCGCCATTGTATTCCGCATCTTCTCGCTGTCGGCATAGGCAGCTCGCATCTGCTCCTCGTAGGATAGGATGTTGATTTCCTTGTCCGGCAGCGCTTCATACAAAGCACTGTGCACCTTCTCCAGCGCATCCGGACGCACCTTGAACAGGATATGCGGCATCCAGGAACTCATCGAGCCAATCTCGCCGTAGAACAGGGCACTCGGACGTTCGTCCACTCCCTGCAGGCTGCCGATGAGATAGCTCTTGTACACGCCGGAAATGGTGAAATAACCCTTGTCCATCATTCCTTTCTCGCCGTGTCCAGTAATGAACACCTGCTTGCCGATCGCTCCGTCGTTCCAGTCTGTGAACTCGGCCATCTTCTGGACAAACTTCTCATCCACAACCACTTCGCTGGAATCCCTGGGCGCCCGGCCTTCAAGAAAGCGGATGCCCATCAGGTCATAGAATTCCGGCGAACACTCGTACTGGTCGGCAATGTTGAACAGTTCACGGTCATCTTCCGGCAGGGAAACATTGTCTCCGTTGGATCCCATATACGGCAGGTTGTAGGAGGTGGCAACGCCACTCACCTCAGGAAGGCGCTTGAGCGTCTCCACGGCCCGGACTTGTGCCTGACGGTCTCCGTCGAACAGGTCGAAGTAGTACAGGTTCTTGTAGTCGTACCCGGTATCGGCATTGGACACCTTCTGGTACTGCCGGCCTATGATGAGCATCATCACCACCAGGAACACGTTGATAAGCACCTGCACGCCCAACAGACCGAGCTTCCAGCGGCGGGAATTCTCCGTATAGTTCTTCAAGGCAGCGTAAACCGGAATCCGCTGATACAACTCTGCCGGTACAACGATGGAAATGACGAGCACGAATAGCAGGACCGCCGCGATGGCCATGATACTCTGAGGCACCAGCAGCGTCTGGAAAGGAACACCCAGCAGGTTCTCCACGATGCTTCGGCCAGCGAAGATAATAACGGCTGCAAGGGCCAGCGAGAGGATGATATGCAGCAGAGCCTCCTTCGTCAGCATTCCGTAGATGTGCTTACCCTCAGCGCCGTAGCACTTCCGGACGCCCACTTCCTTGGAACGCTTCACCATGGAGGAGATCACAATGAGGATATAGTTCAGCAAGCTGATGATTATCAGCAGCGCAGCTACAATCGACAGCAGAATCACCTGCGTCTTTACCTCCGGGGAGGAAGTATGCATGTTGCTGAATGGCTTCAGGAAATACTTGAGGCTTGTTCCCTGCGCCTCGATTTGTTCAAGCGGTTGGTGCGCCTCCTGCATCTTGCGGATGGCCTCGGTAAGGGTATTCGGATCAACTCCTGGCATCAACTTCACATAGCCTTTATAGCGGTCATTACCCAGCCAGTTGTCGGTGCTCTTCTTGCCGTAGGTCTCCATCGAAAGCAGGATGTCGTAATCCAGGCTTCCGTTTTTCGGGAAGTCCTCAAAGACGCCCTCGATGGTCAGCTTCAAGCCGTCCATATCAGCATTGGCAATCTGCTTGCCGATGACGCCGCTTACGTCATGCCGGGACTGACCGGGCATCTCGTCCACCAACTTCTCGGCAAAGCTGCGGCTCACCATCACACAGCCCCATTTGCTCAAAGCCTGCTCCGGATCGCCTGCCAGAATCGGCCTGTCGAACACCTTGAAGAAGCAGGTATCGGCACAGACCAGGGTGGCCTTCAGCTTATTTCCATTCTCATCCAGGTAAGTATCCCCGTTGAAAACATATGTCGTGCGAGTACCTACCTCGACGCCAGGGACTTCTTCCATAAAGCCCACGGCTACGGCCCCGCTCACTTGCCCATAATCGTGTTCGTCCCCTTGCTGCGAGTACCAGGTGCGAATCGTGTACACCCGATCGATGTCCTTGTAGAAGCTGTCATAACTCAACTCAAAGAACACCTTGGCAATGAGCACGATGCCCACAGCCAACCCGATGCCTAGGGAGAGGACTTTGATTAGAATATCTGAATATTTCTTCATGTCTTAAAAATGTCATTATTTCTCCCTCCGCCAGGCGGAACCCTCCCAGTCCCCGGCCGGCATCAGGATAGAAAGTATTTATGGTTAACTACTTATGAAGCCTACTCCTTCTTCAGTTCAATCGCCGGATTGGTCTTTGCTGCCTTCAATGTCTGCCATAGCACGGTACCAAAGGCGATGGCCAGTGAAATGATGACCGCCACCACAAAGACCCAGCCGTAGTTCTCAACACGGTACGCAAACCGCTCCAGATACACTCTTGCGGCCCAGACGGCCAGCGGGATACCGATGGCGCAAGCAATGCCGGTCAAAACCATATAGCTACTGACGTTCCTCCATGTCTCGTGCGTTACATCAGAGCCAAAAACCTTCCTCACGGCAATCTGTTTGGTGTTCTCATCGGCAAAGTAAGTACTCATAGCCAGCAGGCCCAGGAGGGAAATTAACACTGCCAGAATCGCAAAGAGTTCCACCAGCCGCAGGGTCCTCCGCACAGGGGCCAGCATTTTCGTGTTGATGTCACGCACGAAGCCGTACCGCCAGGCGGGTTCCTCCACGCCGGAGGTCTCCAGCCGGTATTCCCGGTATGCCTGCCGGATGGCTTTGTCGTAAGAATCGTCCTCTCCTGTGGTACCGATAAGCATGCCGTTGGCATACCGGAGTTCTTCGGTCCGCGTTACGATGACGCCGCCATTGGGATTCTGACTGCTCTCCGAGGCCGGCCGGGCCGGAAAATCCGTCACCACTCCGCCGATGAACTCCGGCTGGGCACCGTTCATGTTGATTCTCCGGGGAAATACGGTGGACGTATCCGACACCGCGGCGGCGTTGAAAGCACTGCGGCTCATCCAGAGCGAATGTGTCAGCGGATGACCGAAGTCTTCTTCAACCTCCAGTCCCAGCAGTTTGAAATAGGTGGAATCGCAGACGATGACGGGCATATCTACTCGATGTTCCTCGTCCATCTTTACCACCATCGTCATATTGATGAGTCCCGGAATACCGCGCCCTACGCCTGCCCTTGTTACAAAAGGCAATGCCTCCACCTTGTCCTTGAAAAGCTTCATCATATCATAGTCGCGGGCAGAATACTCAATGTAATAGAGATTCTCCTTAGCAGCGTGCATCGGCCGGGTAAACATGTGGCGCATCTGCACTTCCATCACCAGCGCCAGGGCAATCAGGAATACCGACAGGACATTCTGCACCACAATAAACACCTTGCTCAGTACCATTTTATTCCGGCGCCGGAGCGTGCCTTTGATCACGTCAATGGGCTGATAACGAGACGCCGCTACAGCCGGAAGGAGCCCGTTGATTACACCCAGAATCAGAATGCCGACGATATACGCCAGGATATACCCCGGTGTCATCATGAAGGACAGTCTTACGCTGTTATCGCCCATTCCCAGCATCAACTCTTCCGGGTCGCTGGTGGAAACCAGGCTGTTCATCATCGGGACCAGAAGATCAGCCAGCAGCAGCGCCGCCCCAAAGCATACAGCAGTAAAGGCCACGGATTCGCCGATGTACTTCCACAGAATGCCGGTTTTGTCGGCCCCCAGAAGCCTCCGGGTGGCCATTTCCTTGGCCCGCTTGCCCGTAAGCGCCAGACTCAGGTTCACATAGTTGAAAACGGCCGATAAGAGGAGCAGCAGAACAACCAGCGTCAGGAGCCTGAGCATCTGGGCGTTGCCTTGCCTGGTAAGCCCGTTGCTGCTCCCTGTGGCAAAGAAGGCTTCGTCCATCCGGTAAGCTTTCCATGAATCCACCTTCTCTGCGCTCCAGATGGGATCGTAGTTCTTATGCAGCAGCGCACTTACTTTGGCCCTCACATCGTAGGGATCCGCATCTTCGCGGACGCGGAACCAGGTAGTGTAGTTGCCGATACTGCCAAAGTCCCGCTCCTGCTCAGCGGCCCAAGTTCCCGAAATGTGCGTAATGATGTCGTAGGGCATGAAGAAGGTGCCGTCAAAATCAGCAAAGACGCCCTTGATGGTGCGGTCCGATTGATCCACGTTGATGACTTTCCCAATGAGGTTATCACCATCCACGGATAGTTTCCTCGCCAGGGACTCACTGATGAGGATGTCCTCCTTCCCAACAAAATCGTCTGCACTTCCTTCTACCAGACGATACTCCGGGAACACCTTGAAGAAGTCGGCATCGGCCTCCATTCCGGAGCACTGGAGCAACTGATCACCCTGGCGGATGAGCGGCTGCCACAGCATGGCGGCACGGGTTGCCGCCTGAACCTCCGGGATATTCATCTCCAGTTCTTCTTTGTCCCAATAGGTCAGCCCCAAGAACTCATTGGTTCCCAGCACAAATGTGCGCTTCCACTGAGGCGACTCGTGCGCCACCTCATACTGCTGCACCACGTAGCTGCCAATCAGGATCACAAACGCCAGACTCACGGCCAGTCCCACCGCCTCGATGGCGGTGTAGAACTTATTGCGGGATATGAATTTTAAGTATGATTTCATTAAAGCTCGTTCTTGACATCACTGACTATCTGACCGTCAAACAGGTCAATTGTCCTTTGGGCCTGAGCTGCATCTTTCTGGGAGTGCGTTACCATCACAATAGTGGTGCCTTCGGCATTGAGCTCTTTCAGCAGGTCCATGACTTCCTTGCCATTCTTGGAGTCGAGGTTACCGGTAGGCTCATCCGCGAGGATCAGCTTCGGACCGGCCACTACGGCACGGGCGATGGCCACGCGCTGCTGCTGACCACCGGAGAGCTGCTGCGGGAAGTGCTGGGCGCGGTGGCTGATGGCCATACGTTTCATAATCTCCGTGACCTTCTGCCTGCGTTCGGAGGCCGATATGTTCAGGTACCTCAGCGGCAGCTCAATGTTCTCATACACATTCAGTTCATCAATCAGGTTGAAGCTTTGGAACACGAAGCCGATATTCCCTTTACGGAACTTGGTACGCTCCTTCTCCTTGAGGTTCGCCACCTCGGTGCCCAGAAGTTCATAGGAGCCGCTGGTGGGATTGTCTAGCAGGCCCAGAATGTTCAAAAGTGTTGACTTGCCGCAGCCCGAAGGCCCCATGATGGCGACGAACTCGCCGTCCTTGATTTCGAAGGAAACACCATTGAGAGCAGTGGTCTCGATTTCTTCCGTGCGGAAGACTTTGCAAAGGTTGGAAACTTTAATCATAATGAGTTGTTATTTAATTATTTATTCATTCTTTAACGATTCTACAGGATTCGCACTCGCCGCTCTCCAGCTTTGGAGCGTAACCACGGCCAAGGTGATGGCGGCAACGGCGAGCAGCGCAACGAGGAAGATCCACGCAGGGATAGGCGCCTGATAGGCAAAACCCTTGCGCCAGGCGGTCATCAGCCAATAGGCAACTGGCGCTGCAATCACGAAGCTTGCACCGGCCATGATCAAGTATTTCTTGTTGATCATCTGCAAGATACTGCCCACCGTAGCACCATTGACGCGCCGCACGGCAATCTCCTTGCGGATGAACTGCGTCTCGAAGAACACCAGGCCGATGATGCCGATGATGGCAATGAGCAGGGCCACAAGGGAGGCGATGGTAATGAGTTTTCCAAGCGACTGCTCGCTCTGGTACATGTTCTCGATCCATTCGTCCAGATGACGCACTGCTACCTGGTCAGGCTCCCTTGTCGGATCGAAATGACATACTGCCTCTTTGATATAGTCCGACACTTCCTTGAAGTTTGCACCGGGAGCCGTCTTGACGTACATCACGCTGAAATTTCTCCATTGAGTCTTGCCCCAAACGAGAAGTACAAGAGGTCCCATTGCATGCTGCAAGGACTTGAAATTGAAGTCCTTCAGGATGCCCACTATCGGCGTATTATCTACATGCCCGCCCACCTGGCTGCCGACATGGTATTGCGGGAACATATTGATGAAAGTCTCATTGGCGATAAAAACACCTGTCTCGCTCTGGTTGTCAGACTCTCGGAAATCCCGTCCTTCAATAATCTGAAGGTTGAAGAAGCGCACAAAGTCATCAGTTACCGGCAGCACCTCCATATAAATCTGCTTCCCGTCGTCTCCTGTACTTCCCCAGCCCATCTGCTGGTCCGAAACGATGAGATTGTCAGAGAAGGTCACATCCGTAATGGACGGGTTCTGCAGCAACTTGTCTTTCAGCGACTCATGCGCGGCACCGGCATAATAGCCACACCATACCTGCAGGATATTCTCCTGCGGGAAGACCATGTCTTTGTCCATCATGAACCTGGTCTGCACATGAACATACAGCGCCATCAGGATGAAAATAAACGAAAATACGAACTGAAGGCTCACCAGGACATTGCGCAACATCTTTCCCTTTACGCTCATTGCGTAAGACCCTTTCAGCACAAGCGCAGCGGGCTGGGCCGTGGAATAGAGCGCCGGAGCGATACCGGCGACCACGGCAGAGAACAGTGCGATGCCGAGCATCAGAATCAGGATGCCGATATTATCCTTCAGAGCGATACTATTTGAGACATACGATGCCCAGGCCGTTCCGGAGATGACATGCATGATGAGAGCTGCAATGGCGAAGGCCACCAAAGCAATCAATCCGGCATGTATCAGTTGGCGTCCAATCAATGAACCTCGGCTTTCTCCCAGTACCTTGCGGGTATTGATGCTTTTGATGCGGAAAGGAATCTCGGCGAAAGCGAAGTTGATGAAATTGATGATGGCGATGAGGATCAACAGGATAGCGATAATGGCCAGCGTGACCATGACAGCCTTGTTCGCCGCGGCTTCAGAAGCCCGTACATCCCTCTCGAAATGTGCATCATGCAAATTGCTCAGGCGGAATCCCTTGCGGACACGGTCAACTTCGTCCGCATCGATATTATCCCCAGAAAACGCTATAAGTTCATCCAACATAGCAGATGCAGTCTCTTTTGCCTGAGACGGGTCCTTCAGCTTAACGAATGAAGAGAAAGACCATTCATCGGTTTTGTCTATCCACTTGTCGCCAAGATTTTCGAAGATGCCGTAGTGCATGCTGTAGTTGCGCGGAGAATTCTTGAAAACACCCACGATACGGGCCGTGGTTCCGTCCCCAGTCTGAAGAATCTTGCCGATGGCGCTTTCATCACCGAAGAACATTTCGGCAAAGGCCTCGTTTATGACCGCAGTGCCTGCAGCCGTGAATTCCCTGGCCGAACCCTCCACCCACTCGAAAGGAAAGACTGAGAACATGGTACTGTCCACCAGAATGGCTGGAACGGTGACGGCTGATTCCTTGTCTCCCTCCCGATAGTAAACCTGATTTCCCAATCCCATCATCGTGCCAACTGCCTCAATGTTGGGGCTGGACAACCTGATTCTTTCAATCATCGGCCGGCAAAAATGGGAAGAGAACAGTCCGTCATCAAGCCAATTATTTTCCATCCGGAACACCTGCTTGTGCCCTTCGAAATTGGCATCATAGGTCGTGTCCCAGCGCACCTGCACCATCAGGATCATCGCCGCTGCAAAAGCGACACTCATACCCAGGATATTGATCAGCGTCGAAACGCCTGTTTTTCTGAATACTTTCATCGTTTAGAAAACTAATACATCACTATCACCATACGTGTCATACCCGGAGGTAATGACCTTCTCACCGGGCTCCAGGCCCTCAAGGACTTCGTAGTACTGAGGATTCTGACGGCCGATGCGGATCTCTCTTTTGACGGCTTTAGTGCCTTCTTTGTTAACTACGTAAATCCACTTACCGCCGGTCTTCTGGTAGAAGGTTCCTCTGGGGATGATGACGGCCTCCTCGGGCTGGCCCAGCTGGAGGTTCAGGTAGTAGGTCTGGCCGCTGCGGATGTTGTCCGGCTGCTCGCCATCAAATTTGAAATCTGCCTTGAACTTGCCGTCGCGGACCTCGGGATAGACTTTCCGGATGACGGTGGAATAGGTCTCGCCCTGGCGCTCGAAAGTAGCTTCCAGGCCCGCGATGACGCGGTCGATATAGTGTTCGTCTATCTGTGCCTCAACTTTATATACGCCCACGGAGTTAATCTGGCCGATCTTGGTGCCGGCGGCGATGCTCTGGCCCAGGACCACGTCCAGCAGGCCCAGTTCACCGTCGATGGGGGCCTTTACGATGAGGTTACTCTTGCGCCTGCGGATCATCGACATGTTCAGCTGCATGTTCTCCAGAGATTCCTCCATACGGTCGATCTGTGTGCCTCTATAAAGACTGTCCTGCCTGGAGCGTTCCGTCATCAGATTGTACTTCTGCAGAGCCAAATTGTAGTCTTCTTCGGCCTTCAGGTATTCCTCCTTGGCGATAAGTTTATCCTCATAGAGCGCCTTCTGCTGCTCGTAGGCGCGCCTCAAGCGGTCCACCTGCATGCCGTACTCCAGTACAGTCTGGCGCACGTCCAGCTTCTGCTGCTCCATCTGGATCTGGGTGTTTCTCAGGATGTTCTCCTTCTCCGCCAATTCAGCCTCAGAATTCAAGATCTGCAAGTCCAGGTTGTCGTTGTTCAGGATGAGAATCGCGTCGCCAGCCTTTACCGGTGAGCCTTCCTCGATGAGGATTTTTTCCACGATACCGCCTTCCTGGGGACTCAGCTGGATGGTCGTCATCGGCTGTACCCTTCCGCTGATGCGGATATAGTCGTTGAATTCGCCTCTCACCGCACTTGAGATGGTCACAGTGTCCTTATCCACGCGCAAGGTCTTGTTGTTCGGCCTTGCAATCAGGTAAATCACAAACACCAGCAGCAACGCTCCCAGCCACCAGGGCAGGGCCTTCTTCGTGAAAGCTACGCGCCAACCTGTTTTCTTCTCAATAATCTTATCCATAGTTTCTTACTGATTTACATATTCAACACCATTGTAATAGCGTACAACCGCCTGCTTGATGAGGTATTTGAAGAGACTGTTCATCTCGTCGGCCTGGGCCTTGAGGTAGTTGTTGTTCGCGGTCTGGAATTCCAGCGGGGAGATGAGGCCCTGCTCCAGTTTCTTGAGGTTCAGCGTGTAGGCCTCGGCCTGGACTTCAGCCTTTCGCTGTGCCTGCTGGTAAGCGGTAGCAGCACCGTCACGGTCCTGAATGGCCCTTCGGACCTCCGACTCCACATCGCGGCGCTTCTGGTCCAGTTCGGCAGTGGCCTTGTCCAAGGCGTGCTGCTTTCTGGAGATAGCGGAGTATTTGCTCAGGCGGTTCCAAATAGGAATCGACAACGAAAGCTCCACATACTCACCACCATTATTCTTGAATTGATTCCAGAAAGGATTGGTGGTGGAACCCTGATAGGTATAGTAGCTGGTGCTCCAGCCGGCATACAGGCCAAGAGTGGGGAGCAGCGACCACTTGGCTGTACTCAGCTCACGCTTGGCGTTAAGTTCCTGCCAGCTGGCAATCTGGATGCCCGGATTATGCTCCAGAGCAAAGTCCACCAAAGACTCCGTGGACACCGGATCAATCTGCCACACCGGCATCGACGTGTCTATGTTCAATTCCTCATCCACCGGCCAGAACATCAAATCGGCCAACGTCATCTTCTGGTCCTGATACATATTGTAGGTGTTCGTCAGGTCATACTGGTGGTCAGCTAGGTCAGCCTCCATCTGGATCACGTCGGCGTGTCCCTTCTGGCCCAGTTCTTCCTGGCGTTTTGCTTTGGCCAATGCTTGCTCCGCCACAGCCACCTGCTCCTCATACACATCGCAAAGGCGCTTGTAATACACCACATTGTAGTACGCCTCCATCACAGCCAGGCAAATGTCTGCTTCAACCTGCTTCTCCTGCGAGTCGGCAATGAGCATTCCGGTCTTGGAAATCTTGTAATTGTTCACCGCCTTGAAGCCGTCGAAGAGGTCATATCCGGCCGATACGCCGTAGTTGTTATGGAAGGACGTCGTGTTGAAATAGGTGTTCGTCTGCGGGTCAATACTGCGGCCGAAGTTGTAGTACGCATATGTCTGAACACTAATCTGCGGGGTGAACAGCGCCAAGGCAGCATCCCGCCGGTCAATCTGCGCATCGCCGATGGCCGCCTGCTGGATGCGGATCTTGGTAGAATTGGAGATGGCATACTCCATACAGTCCCGGAGCGTCATCACCCTCGGCCCGTCGGCCACACCATCCAGCGGCTCCTGGGCTCCGGCCATTCCAGCCGAAAGACCCATCGCCGCCACAAAAACGAATATGTAAAGTCGTGTCTTCATCATACAATGATTTATCACCGTGCCAAATTCTAACACCCGCCGTGCCAAATGTGACAAAGCGTTGATAATGAATCAGAAACGATTGTGACCAGATACGAAAAAAGTGTAAAGTTTACAGTACACTTTACACTTTATGGCTTTACCTTTACAGATTTCTCCTACGGAGACTACCTGAACCGGAGTTCAAAAACGGTCTGCTGGGCATCGCTGCGCAGCAGTTCAATGGTGCCGTTATGGTTCCGCATAATCTGGCGGGAGATGGACAAACCAATGCCGGAGCCTTCCTTCTTAGTTGTATAGAACGGGATGAAGATTTGCTCCTGAGCAGAAACCGGAATCGGCTCGCCATCATTGGCCACCTGCACAATCACGTCATCATCCCTGCCCATCTTCGCGGTAATGTCGATGTGCTTCGCGCCCGCCTGTAGGGCATTTTTGATGAGGTTGATTAGGATCTGCGAGATTTGCCCCTCATCGGCGTAAATCATCAAATCATCCTCCTCAGGCCGATACTTGCAGGTAGCACCACAGCAGGCGGCGAATTCGCTGTTCAAGCCGATGACACTATCCATCAGCTCCCGCAAATCCAACGCCTTGCGGATGGGCTTGGCCACGCCGGAGAGCTGGCGGTAGGTTTGCACGAAGCCAATCAGGTTCTTCGAAGAATCGGAGATAGTCTCTAACCCAGCCTTCACATCCAGCTCGCTATGACCATTCTCGTCGTAGGATTTTGCCATCGCGTCTGATAGGGAGGCAATCGGCGACACCGTATTCATTATCTCGTGGGTGAGCACGCGGATAAGTTTCGTCCAGGAATCCTGCTCGTGGGTCTGGCGCTGCTTCTCAAAAATGGTACGGATGCGGTTCAGGGTGCGGTTGAACTTGTTTTTATCCTGGAAGCGAAAGTTCAGTTCACCGTCCTCCAAGGCATCCATCATGTATGCTACCTTCTTAATGTCCTTCTGGCGCGTCCGGATCGTGGCAATCACCGCTACCACAATGGCAACGATGACAGCAACTCCGATGATATGCCAGATGGTGAAGGTCATAACCCGTACTTCTTCAGTTTGGCATATAGCGTTGGCCGGCTCACACCCAGCATCTTTGCTGCAGCTGAAATATTGCCTTCGGTGCGGTCCATAGCCTCACGGACCAGCCGCTCTTCCTCGGCCTCACTCACGGCCTTGATGGTAGTACCGGCCGGTTTAGCCACCGACTCCAGCTGTATGTCTTTTGCCGTCAGTTCGCGACCCTCAGAAAGAATGACCGCCTTCTCGATACAGTTCTGCAGCTCACGGATGTTCCCGCTCCAACGGCCCTCCGTAAGCATCTCAGCCGCATTCGGAGCAATCCCCGTCAAAGTCCGATGATATTTCTCTGCGAAGCGCTCCAGGAACAGTTGCGCCAGCGGCACGATGTCCTCCTTGCGCTCCCTAAGCGCCGGCAGGGCGATGTGGACGGTGTTGATGCGGTAGTACAGATCCTCACGGAACCGGCCATCCCGGACCAGTTGCTCCAAGTCCATATTGGTTGCGCAAATCAGCCGGATGTTCACGGGAGTGGCCTGGGAGCCGCCCACACGAACTACACTCCGGTTCTGAATCACCCGTAGCAGCTTCGCCTGCAGATGCAGGGGAATATTGCCGATTTCATCGAGGAACAGCGTTCCGCCATCGGCCTGCTCGAATTTGCCCACGTGGTCTGTGTGCGCGTCGGTGAAAGCGCCTTTCACATGGCCGAAGAGTTCGCTCTCGAACAGCGTTTCCGTAATGGCGCCGGCATCCACGGCCACCATCGGCTTCTCGCTCCGGAGGCTATGGGTGTGGATCTCCCGCGCCAGTACGTCCTTACCGGTACCGTTTTCACCGGTAATGAGCACGGTGGCGTCGGTAGGGGCAATCTTGTCAATTGTTTTGCGAATGACCGCCATGGGCCGGGAGGTGCCCCAGAACATCGGACTATCGCCCACAGGCGCATCTGCCTTCCGTCCATCCCGCTTCATTGCTTTCCTGGCCTTGTCCCGGGCCGATGTCAACACCTCGATGAGTTTGTCGTTGTCCCACGGCTTCACAATAAAGTCGAAGGCTCCGCGCTTCATTCCTTCCACCGCCAGGGCAATATCGGCATAAGCCGTAAACAGGACCACTTCCACCTCCGGCACCATCTTCTTGATCTCCCCGGCCCAGTACAGCCCCTCGTTGCCAGTATTGATAGAAGTGTTGAAATTCATATCCAGCAAGACCACATCCGGCCGGAACTGCTCCAGTGAGGACACCAATGACGACGGAGACGGTATCGTCTTCACCTCCGCAAAATGCATCGGCAATAGGATTTCCAACGCCCGGCGGATTCCCAGGTTGTCATCAACCACCAGTATTTTTCCAACTTTAGAAGCCATTGTCAAATTAAAAATCTTTACAAAGATACGACTTTCTCCGAAAAAACGATTTTGGAGATGTGGGCCGATAGGAATGTCCGCTCTGCGGCCGATAATAAAGTGGTCAAAGCCGGTTCTAAGCCAGCCGCAACTTGCTGAAGAATCACTTTGCGCTCCAACAGTTCTTTGTCAATCCATTTTGTCATTGTTCAATTTTCTTCAACCGTGTCCACGGTAAAGTAGTTCTTGCGCATTGATATCATTACAATTAAATAATACTTGTCCGTTAATAATGATGAATATTTGGAATATTTATCATTATGAAGCGGAATATTGTACTCTTACTATCATTTTTCCTATCAACTGCAGCGGCCTCGTCCCAAAGCTTTAAGGTTGAATCGCCAGATGGCTCGCAAGTTGCGGAAATTTCTGCAAGCATTGTCGATGGGAAAATGTCAATCACTTATCAGACAAGCTATTGCGGAAGGCCGGTTGTGCTTGAGTCTGCGCTTGACGTGACATTTGACAAACACGTCTGGGAGAATGCTCTCGGAAAGAAGGCAGACAAAACGGCAAAATGGTTTGATAATCTGGTGCTTGATTATACCGAGACTTTCAGCCGGGATACCCTTTGGCACAATCCATACGGAGAACGCTCTTCTGTCAAGGATGCCTATAACGGACTTCTGCTGCGTCACTGATTGTTCATAAGCCACTCTACTCGTCTCTGATCAGGAAGATGCTTCACTTTAAAGTGTGAGAACACCGCTTTGAAGCCCTGGCCGTCAGGACAGGCTGCAACAGGCCCTACCATAAGGGGACAATTGTCCTGCATCCAGAGGGTACGCATCATCGTATATTCCTTGTCGTCAAAGCTGTAATAGAGCTCAATTGCATCGAGACGGCGTACAGCCTTCAGCCAAAGAAACTGAATAGGTTCCTTGAGTTCGATTACACTCCAATCGGAGGGATCCTTACGAATCATCATTCCTGCCTGGTCGAAACGTACTTTATAATCTCCGCTCACTTTGATCTTTGCTTCGAACTCTCCGCCTACTGTGGTGTAGAGGAACGGGCCATCATCAACCGTGAATCCATAGTGGGCAATCCTCCAATAGTCCGTTTGTGCCGGTACGTCCATTTCAAGTTTCCCGTTTCTGATTGTATAGGACTCAGGTTCGTTGAACCATTGCATTTTATCAAGATTCTGAGCGTTTGCCCATAGTGTTGCCACCAGTGTAAAGACTGTAAGAAGAAAATACTTTTTCATATTAAATAACCATTGTTTTTATTAATTTTGCAAAGGTAAAAATATGATATAAGGCACACAATGGCTAAAAATAACCATCAAAATATAGAACTTGATAACATCTTCTCCGAACAGTTTGCTTCGGCCGAAGAGTCTCTTGACGGAAAGCTTGACACTTATAAGACAATAGCTGCCGTGTATGCAAGGATGGAATCGTGCATCTCCGTCCTGAGCGACCTCAAAGAGCGCAAGAGTTATATATTTTATGGCGCGTTGGGACAAGACCTTGGTATAGCAGATGAAGGTTCAACCCACGAACTTGACACTATATGGGAAGATGAGGTTCTATGCCGGATCTCCTCAGATGAACTGCAACGCAAGCAGGAGGAAGAAATGAAGTTTTTCTCCTTTGTAAAGAAAAAGACGGATGAAGCTGACCCATACTATATGGTTAGTTCCCTGACTATGCGCACACGCAGTGGCGAATTGCGCCCTGTCATCCATAAGATATTCTATTTCCATTACGGTAAAACCATCCGCTACGCCCTTTGCCTATACATTGCCGCTTCTTCTGCTCTTTCAGAATCCCGAATTGTCAATTCCAGAACCGGAGAGGAAACGGCCCTTTTCAAGATAGACTCATCAGACATGCTTTCCACTCGTGAAAAGGAGGTGTTGAAACTGATTTCCAAGGGGCATTCCAGCAAAGAGATCGCAGATATATTGGGTATAAGCATCTACACCGTCAGCCGTCACCGCCAAAACATCATCGAGTCTATGAATGTCAGGAACTCTTTACAAGCCTGTAGGATGGCCCATCAGATGGGGTTGATATAGAATTATCGACCTGAGCAAGGCGTTGTTTTTTCGGAATGAGGTTTTCGGCCTTGCGGTTCTGCCAACAATCGTATCCACAGCGCCCCTGGCAATCGCTTCCAGAAACTTCCAATGCTGGTGGATGTCTATCTTGTCTCCAAGATGCTCGCTTCTTCAACGTTGATCATCGAAGAATGATGCTATTTCGTCTTCGTCAATGGAAATATAATCATATTCCTTGACAAGCTCTCCATCTTCGAAAAGAACGACAAGAGGCATCGCTCCGTTTGTCAGAGGGATGAACTTGAGCGGGTGGAGATATGAATAAGGAAGTTCCAGCCCTTCACCGCTTTCGGCAAAGAACGAAACTGCTACGGAATCCTGGTTCTCGTGTGTCTGCATGAAAAGAACAGATACCCTCTCAGATGGAATGGAATGCCTTCTGATTATTCCAGCCATTTTCGATGCGCAATGCTGACAATGCTCGCATGATCCGCTGTAGAAACATATTGCACGCTTTCCAGATGACAAGCCAAGACTGTCAGCTACCGGACGGAATGCTTCCGATGAAAGATCGTGAGAATCACTCATATTGCGATAATACAGATCCGGAGGAGATACCAGGAACAATCCGACGGATACAGCAGCTGCAGAAATAGCCGCAATCAGATTCTGACGTTTCAGAAGTTTTCCATCATGGTTCCAAATATATGCCAGCATCAGTCCCAGGATGAGATTCTTCCCCAAAGACTGAAGCGGATTCATGTCTACGAGGTCACCCATGCAATGACAGGATTCCTTATCTCCTAAAAGCGTCCTCCATAGAAGAAAAGCAGAGAAACCGACAAGAGACAGGGCTGTAAGCCATTTTGTCGGGCGGCTAAGGAGATTGAATATGAGAAAGAATCCGATAAGGAATTCGAAAATGATTATGAGTCGTGCTGCGATTGAACAAAGGTCGAAACCGGCAAAACCGAATGAGAATATATATAATTCGAAGCTCTCCATCGAGGAGAGCTTCGCTAATGCTGAGAGAGCAAAGAATGCTCCCAAGATAATTCTGACTGCTGATTTCAAGATTACTCCTGATGATTTACACATTTGACCTTACCGATCTTTGAAAGATCGATAGAAACCACATCTCCCTTTATATCCTCAAGCTTGATCTGCGAGCAGTCCTTGTCTTCAGGACGCGGGATGATCTGATCCTTCAATGCGACGTCAAAAGTGTCTGAATTCAACTCAAACGAACACTTGCACTTATCGGGCTTAGCGCAAGATGAAAGCAACAATGTTGCAGCAATCGCTGCAAAAAACAACTTCTTCATTTTTTGTAGGACTTCAATGTTTTACAATATATCTATGCCTCGAAAGGCGAGGCAAAATTAAGAAATTAATAGATAGAAAGCAATAATGAGCTCTGTCCAGAGGGATTTTTACCGTATATTTGCTTTCGGAATGGAAAAACGCGCATTGGAGCCATAGTGTAATAAACTACGGTTTTATAATGTTACCTTTGCAGTGTCGGAATTGACTGAAGCACCTAAGACCGGTCAATCCATAAACAACTGACACACGATGAAGAAGTAAGATCTGATTTATATAAAACACTATACAGAAATGTATAAATACACACCATCCACACTGCCAAACACAAGGATTGATGTTGCAGACGTACTCCGTGGCATCGCAATCGGAGGAATCGTGCTCATTCACTTCATAGAGCACCTGAATTTTTACAATTTTCCAGAGCCGTCAAGCCCTTTCTGGGCAGCGATGAACAAGGCGGTATGGGACACTACATTCTACCTGCTTGCAGGAAAAATGTATGCAATCTTCGCTACCCTCTTCGGTCTGAGCTTCTACATCCAGCATGACAACCAGGCCCAGAAAGGCATAGACTTCCGTCCCCGCTTTGTCTGGAGGATGGTGCTCCTGATGATGTTCGGACTCTTCGACCTGCTGTTCTTCAACGGAGATATTCTGTTCCTATATGCCGTATGCGGACTTCTGGTCATTCCATTTATCAGGGCAAGCAACAAGGTAATTCTTGCTTTTGCAATCTTTCTCGGACTCCAACCAGTTGAACTGACCTACATTTTGCTCGGACTCATCGATCCGACAACTCCGATTCTAAATCTCGGAAGCGGCTCCTGCTGGGGTGCCCTCGCCACAGCTCAGGCCACAGGCTCGATGCTGGATGTTGCGGTGGCCGGAATACGCTACGGACTGCCTGTAAATTTCCTCTGGGCTATTGAAAACGGACGAATGACCCAGACCGTCTTCCTTTTCCTTGTGGGCATATATATTGGACGTAAAAGGCTGTTATACAATGAAGGAAACAATCTTGTCATTTGGAGAAACATTTTTGTTATAGCTATAGCTTCGCTGTTTTTGCTCATTCCAGCCTACCATCTTTTGCCTGGAATTGCAGACATCCCATGCGTTGACAAAAGTTTGAACGTGCTTCTGAACATGTGGAAGAATTTTGCCATGATGATGGTAATCATTTCCGGCACAGTGATGCTTTTCTATAAAACCTCAGCCAGGAATTGGCTCATCAAAATAGCGCCTTATGGTAAGATGAGCCTCACCAATTATCTCGGTCAATCAATAATCGGAGCAATGTTGTTCTACAACTGGGGCTTCGGACTTTTCCGTGTCTGCGGCCATACAGCAAGCTGGCTGATGGGTGCAGCCTTCATCGCTCTGCAGTACTGGTTCTGCACGTGGTGGCTCAAGAGCCACAAGCGCGGTCCGTTCGAGGAACTTTGGCGACGGGGTACCTGGATCAGATAACAGAACCTTTCAAGCAAAGCAGACGAAAAGCAGCTTCAATGCCCTTTTCGTCTGCTTTATTCTGCAATTTGGCGCTCTTCATCTATGAAAGATTCTTAGACATGTACCGCCATAAAATGCTGCAGATTCAAAATTTCATTTTTCATCGTCTCAGAAACTTTAATACGCTTGCAATAGAGTCGGCCTTCTTGCCTACCTTTATATACTCTTCAAAAATAGTTGCATCAAATTTATAGAACTCATCCATATCCATTCGGATATCATGCTCAAGATAGTTCTCAACATCCTTCATAAAACGCAGATTTACCTTGGATGTATTTGCTATCAGGTCGCACAAAGCCTTTTCGGGCGATGCTATCACGAAAGCATATTCGCCCTTATGAATACTCCTTACTCCAACAGAGAAAGCAGTTCTGGAAATATACTTGTAATCGTAATTCCCTATAGGAGTTTGAAAACTTCGAGAATGCTTTACCGTCATTGATTGATGCGTATACACAGCCTCTGGAATTAAGCCATAATATCTTAATGCCGTTGACATAGAGATATATGAAGGCGCATAAAGATGATTGGCAATCAGTTCACTTGAAAGCATCTTTCCTGAATGTTCGGGATTGACGACATAGAGTCCTCGCTTCAATCTTATGATATATCCATTCTTTTCAAGCCAAACAACCTTCTTCTCTGATGACTTGAGTTCCGGATACAACGATTCAATGGCTGAAGTCGTTACTGGGACAGCTCCTATTTCCATTAATTGTCTATTCATACCGCAAATATAGTAATTTTTTGAATAATAAAGGAAGGATTTCTTCCTTTTCTGTTCAAATATTATCTATTATTTCAGCGTGACACAGACCGCATCAGGTTCGTTGAACCATTGCATTTTATCAAGATTCTGAGCGTTTGCCCAAAGTGTTGCCACCAGTGTAAAGACTGTAAGAAGAAAATACTTTTTCATATTGAATAACCATTGTTTTATTACTTTTGCAAAGGTATGATATGCTATAAGATACACAATGGCTAAAGAGGCGTTGTTTTTTTCGAGATGATGAACAGAGAGGGAAATCCGGAATCAAAATATTATCTTTGCCGTGTCGGAATTGACAGAGGCAGATATAATCGGTCAATCCATAAATAACTGATACACGATGAAGAAAATACTTTTCATTATTGGATCACTGCGCGAGGGTTCCTTCAACCGGAAGCTGGCAGAAGAGGCGGAGCGTATGCTGGACGGCAGGGCGACAGTGGAATATCTGGACTATTCGGATGTGCCGCTGATGAACCAGGACTTTGAATTTCCTGCACCCGAGGCGGTAAGGAAGGTCAGGGAAAAGGTGGCAGAGGCCGATGCTCTCTGGATATTCTCTCCCGAATACAATTACAGTTACCCAGGTCATCTGAAGAATCTCATCGACTGGCTCTCCCGTCCACTGATCGCCGGAGACCGTCAGACCCCTCTTGCCATAAACGGAAAGAAAGTGGCGCTGAGTGGGGCAGGAGGAGCATCGGCAACGGCCAGATGCAGGGAAAAACTGACAGAGCTGCTGACATTACCTTTTATCAGGGCTGAAGTAATGACTGAACCCCAGACTGGAATTCAGTTGAACAGGGAGGCTTGGACCGAAGGGCGTATGATTCTGACCGAAGAGCAGACTGCCCTTCTGAAATCACAGGTTGACGCATTTATTGATTTTATACAATAATTTAAGGTTGACAAGGCTTTCGCCCAGCTCAAGAAGGACGGAGCCATCGTATCACCTGTCCGCTGCAAGTAGCAGATTCCGATGCTAAGAAATACGGCAGCACCTATTATAATTCCATTGATGTTCATAATTATAAAAATTATTAAGCACATGACAAAATTTTAAAAATATCGAATGGTTGGGGCCTAAGAGGGTT
>CAMCFO010000028.1 GCA_945874155.1 uncultured Bacteroidales bacterium | reverse complement strand
AAAGGGATTGCAAAGGTACGCCTTTTTTCTTAACTACCAAACTTTTTTCGAAAAATTTTTCAACTTTTTTCACCTCCGCACAAGAGAAAATCGCCTAATCAGCTGTGTCTATGGTGTTTATGTACAAAAATTATTTTACATATTTTTTTACCCTCAGTAAAAAGTGGAGCGGAATTTTTTAATGATTACCAAAGTGTGTAAATTTGCGGTACAATAATAATGACAATATGATAATACTGGTAGCAACTGATGATGAATTGAGACTTGCCTCAAAACACCTCGCCGGACACGAAATCGTCAAGACGGGTGTCGGGGCCGGAAATGTGATACGATGCTGCAGCAAACTATTGCAGCGTCCGGGCATAGAAAAGGAAAAAATCGTAAATGTGGGTTTCTGCGGGAGCAATTCCCTGACTATAGGTTCAATCATAAAAGTGTCGAAAACCTGGCGCCTGATGGACAATGTTGTGGAATTTGAAGACTGGAGGAACGGCTACGAACTCAGCCCCGAAGGTTATCCCTGCTACACCAGCAACAGTTTCGTGCTGCAGACGGACATTGTGGAGCCTTGCGCCTTCGATATGGAACTGAACTATATGGCTGCGTTTGAGATGCCGCTGGTGGGCTCAATAAAAATAGTCAGCGACAATCTTTGCCTGGACAAGTATGAGCACAGCATACGCCACAGCGAGGACGAAACCTGGGACGAGGTTAAGCGTATGCTGACTGAATTTGAATAAATCTTGAAAATACCTATCTATGGAAACGAAAGAAATCAAAGTGGAGAGTTTCACTTTCGACCACAGGAAAGTAAAAGCGCCTTATGTGAGAAAATGTTGTGTCGAATACGGGCCAAAGGGTGACCTGGTGAGCAAGTTCGACCTGCGGTTCAAGCAGCCGAATCAGGAATTTTTTGAAACATCGGCTATGCACGCCCTCGAGCATCTGCTGGCAGGAGACTTGCGCAAGCACCTGGAAGGTGTCATAGATTTGAGTCCAATGGGCTGTCGCACAGGATTTTATGTTACTGTTTGGGGAGACATTGAAGTAAAGACTATGAGGGATGCACTGGTGGCTGCCCTCAACGATGTGCTTGAGGCCACGGAAATACCGGCAGCAAATGAGGTGCAGTGCGGCAACTGGCGCGACCTGTCGCTTGAAGGAGCCAAGACCGATGCCCGCAAAGCTTTGGAGGCCGGTTTTTCACTCGACCCGTTTGAAAGAGCATAAGCCCGCAGGGAAAAACTCATAAAAAACAAGCCCGACCTGATTGTGATATCAGATCGGGCTTGACAATCTTACAGAGGGGATGTTACATCATTCCGCCCATTCCTGCGCCTGCACCTGCCGGAACTGCCGGTTCCTTTTCAGGGATGTCAGCGATGGCACACTCGGTGGTGAGGAACATACCGGCCACTGAAGCAGCGTTCTCAAGAGCTACACGTGAAACCTTGGTCGGGTCGATAACACCAGCCTCGAACATATTCACATACTCCTCAGTGCGTGCATTGAAACCGAAGTCGCCTTCACCTTCGCGAATCTTATTGACAATCACGCTGCCTTCCAGACCTGCATTGGCAGCAATCTGACGCAGAGGCTCCTCTATGGCAGCAGCCACGATGTGAATACCTGTGGTTTCGTCCTCGTTCGCTCCCTTGAGATTCTTGAGGGCCTCGGCTGCGCGGATATAAGCCACACCGCCTCCAGGAACAATTCCTTCCTCAACGGCAGCACGGGTTGCACTGAGTGCATCCTCCACGCGGTCCTTCTTCTCTTTCATCTCAACCTCGGTGGTTGCGCCGACATAGAGCACTGCCACACCGCCGGCCAATTTGCCGAGACGCTCCTGAAGTTTTTCCCTGTCATAGTCGGAAGTGGTGGTCTCGATCTGCTTGCGGATAAGGTCTGCCCTTTCTGCGATGGCCTGCTTGTCTCCGAGTCCGTTAACGATGGTGGTGTTCTCTTTGGAAATGACAACCTTTTCTGCGTTTCCGAGCATATCAGGAGTGCAGTTCTCGAGGGTGAATCCCCTTTCCTCTGACACTACGATTGCACCGGTAAGAGTAGCGATGTCCTGAAGCATCTCCTTTCTCCTGTCGCCGAAGCCCGGAGCTTTCACTGCAGCAATCTTCAAGGTACCACGCAATTTGTTCACTACCAGGGTGGTAAGAGCCTCACCGTCCACATCCTCAGCGATAATGAGCAGAGACTTGCCTTCCCTTGCAATTGGTTCAAGAATCGGAAGGAGGTCCTTCATAGTGCTGATTTTCTTGTCAGTCACGAGAATGAGCGGAGAGTCCAGAACAGCCTCCATCTTGTCGGAGTTGGTCATAAAGTAAGGAGAGATGAATCCGCGGTCGAACTGCATACCCTCTACTACCTTAACCTCTGTCTCTGTGCCTTTGGCTTCCTCAACAGTGATGACACCGTCCTTCTTGACTTTTGCCATTGCGTCTGCGATGAGTTTGCCGATATAGCTGTCATTGTTTGCGGAAATTGTGCCAACCTGCTCAATCTTCGAATAATCGTCACCGACCTCACGGGACTGGTTCTTGAGAGAAGCCACAACTGCCTCAACAGCCTTGTCAATACCTCTTTTGAGGTCCATAGGATTGGCACCGGCAGTCACATTCTTCAGGCCCACATTGATGATGGCCTGTGCAAGGACTGTGGCAGTGGTGGTACCGTCACCGGCCTGCTCGTTGGTCTTGGAAGCCACTTCCTTGACCATCTGGGCACCCATATTTGCAAATCTGTCTTCAAGTTCGACCTCCTTTGCCACGGTCACACCGTCCTTGGTTACCTGAGGAGCACCGAATTTCTTGTCTATTACCACATTGCGTCCTTTAGGACCGAGGGTTACCTTCACTGCATCTGCCAATGCGTCTGCACCTTCCTTCATTCTGGAACGTGCATCAATATTGAATTTTATATCCTTTGCCATAGTATTGTCTCCTAATTAGATGATTGCGAGAATGTCTGACTGTTTCATAATGAGGTATTTCTTGTCGTCAACGGTTACCTCTGTGCCGGAATACTTGCCATAGAGAACGACATCTCCGACTTTGACCTCCATTTCCTCATCTTTTTTGCCCGGTCCAGCCGCTACGACTGTTCCCTGTTGAGGTTTTTCTTTTGCAGTGTCCGGGATGTAGAGTCCGGCTGCTGTCTTGGTCTCGGCCTCTTTAGGCTCGATAACCACTCTGTCTGCCAATGGTCTGATCATAATTATAGTGTTTTATTGTTATACTGTTGTCGTGGCTCTCTGCGGAGCCGGGAATAATATTGACAAATGGAGTGCCAACGGATGCATACTGACAATTTGGCAGATTCAGATGCCTGGTAGGAAATATATTGCCGGAATAAATAAAAATTGGTATAATTGCAGGAATGGCCATATAGGCCGTAGGAAAATATGAAAATCATTAAAACAATCGCCCTCGCGGGCCTAATCGCAATCAGTATGACTTCCTGTTGCAACAACAAAGCTGACGCGGTACTCGAAAACATCTTCGAGCGCAGATCAGTAAGAAAATTCACATCCGAACCGGTTTCAGACAAACAGATTGAAAAACTGCTTCGTGCAGCAATGGCAGCACCTTCCGCAAAGAATGTACAGCCATGGCGTTTCGTGGTGATAAGGGACAAGAAAATCCTGGAGGAAATGGCCCCTAAGATGCCTTATGCACGGCTTGAAACTGCCACCGTGGCCATAGTGGTCTGCGGAGACGTGTCGGGCTACAACAAGTTCTGGGAGCACGACTGTTCGGCTGCCACTGAGAATCTGCTGCTTGCGGCACAGGCTCTTGGGCTGGGAGCTGTCTGGACAGCTGCTTCTGACGAAGAAAGGGCTCCAATCGTTGCTGAAGCCCTTGGATTGCCGGAAAATATCCGTCCTTTATGTATTGTTCCTGTGGGCTATCCCGACGGGGAGACTTCGCCCAAGGACAAGTGGAAACCTGAGAATATCCACTACGACAGGTGGTAAGGCTCAAAGCCTACCACTTGTTGAGCGGCATGCCGAGAGTCATCTTGTGGACCTTGTCACGTACGGAGGCGAGAGTGGTTTCATAATCCTCGCGTCCCTCTTCCGTTTTGCCTGCAATCAGGTCCAGATGTTTGTCCGCATTGGCGAGAACAGTATCGATCAACTCGGTCATCCATTCCATATCCTTGGCCACAAATCCTCTGGATGTCACGGCCGGAGTGCCTATGCGCAGACCTGAGGTGGAGAACGGCGTGCGGGAATCGAAAGGTACCATATTCTTATTGACCGTGATGTCGGCCTTGCCCAGTTCAACCTCTGCCACCTTGCCCGTAAGATTAGGGAACTTTGTGCGCAGGTCTATGAGCAGAAGGTGGTTGTCCGTACCGCCTGACACAATCTTGTAGCCCCTGCGGGAAAATGCCTCGCAGAAAGCAGCGGCGTTGATAATCACCTGCTTCTGATATTCCACGAACTCCGGCTGCTGGGCCTCGAAGAATGCAACTGCCTTTGCTGCAATGCAATGCTCAAGCGGGCCGCCCTGAACGCCGGGAAAGACTGTGGAGTTGATAATCTGGGACATTTTCTTCACCTGACCCTTAGGCGTTGTAATTCCCCAAGGATTGTCAAAGTCCTTGCCTATAAGAATGATGCCTCCACGTGGACCACGCAGGGTCTTATGGGTGGTGGAAGTGACTATATGGGCATATTTGACCGGATTGCTCAACAATCCCGCGGCAATCAAGCCTGCCGTATGGGCCATATCCACCCAGAAAATGGCACCCACCTTGTCGGCAATTTCACGCATACGCACATAATTCCATTCACGGGAATAAGCCGATGCACCGCCTATAATCAGTTTTGGACGATGTTCAAGGGCTTTGCGCTCCATATCGTCATAGTCAATCATTCCGGTGGTGGGATTCAAACCATAAGAAACGGCATTGTACAATATCCCTGACATATTTACAGGAGATCCGTGGGTCAGGTGTCCCCCGTGGGAAAGGTCCAGACCCATAAAGGTATCCCCCGGCTTCAGGCAGGACATCATCACCGCCATATTTGCCTGAGCACCGGAATGGGGCTGCACATTTGCATATTCAGCATCGAAAAGCTGGCAGAGACGGTCGATAGCCAACTGTTCTATTTTATCAACCACTTCGCATCCGCCATAATACCTGGCACGAGGATAACCCTCCGCATACTTATTGGTACAGATGGAACCGAGTGCCTTCAGCACCTGCTTGCTTACATAGTTTTCTGAGGCAATAAGTTCAAGGCCAGTCGTCTGCCTGTCTTCCTCCTCGCGCAATAATTCAGAAATAGTTATATCTTGCTTCATATATATTAATTAACGATACAAAAGTATATTAAATTTTTGATTTGTCTGTTTCATTTCGGGGAAGATTTTCGATTTTCAGTAAATTTGCAGAAAACTTACATTGAGAATGCCAATTTCAGACAGGAAACTACACAACATAGAACTCGGCCGCATATCTGCCGAAGACTATAAGAATCTGCCACCCTGCGGAATAACGGTCGTGCTGGACAATATCAGAAGTGCCCATAATGTGGGGTCAATTTTCAGAACAGCCGATGCTTTCGGAATAGACAGGATAATCCTTTGCGGTATAACTCCGGCTCCTCCGAGTGCGGAAATCCACAAGTCCGCATTGGGGGCTGAAGACAGCGTGGTTTGGGAAAAGTACGACAACACCCTGGAGGCCATCAAAAGGCTCAAGGCTGACGGATATACAATCGTAAGCATCGAACAGACAGTCAATTCAGTGAAAATGGACAAGTTCGATGCTTACGTCAAAGGAGATATCAAATATGCGGTGGTGCTGGGCAACGAAGTGGACGGAGTGGACCAGGAAGTTGTGGACAATTCCGACTTCAGCCTGGAAATACCGCAGTTCGGCAGCAAACATTCTCTGAATGTATCAGTTTGCGCAGGAGCCGTCCTGTGGCATTTCCGTCTCGATGCCTTACGCCACGGCTGGAAGAGATGATCAGTTCTCCACCGGCCTCAGCACATAGTTGAAAGTCATCGGCTTAGGCTCAATGAGATATTCCTTGCGAGGCATAGCAGACCAGGAGTCCTCACCTCCCAGTCCCATCTGCACAAGCTCGAAAGTCACCCAGGTCTTGCCATCCGCGCGGTGGTTCTCGCAGGCAGCCTTCTTGAGTTTGAGAGAGTGACGCACAGAACCCTTAGGCACATCTATTTCCTCTGCAGAGAACGGAAGGGCCGAACCGCTGAACAAGGCATCCGATGAAATCTCGAAACCAGTTCCGTTGTCGTCCAGCACACGCAGCCACTTGAGGTCGGTGTGGGTGCCGCTTTCCTGAGGACGCACATAGCCGTAATGGTACTGGTCCTCAACCCTCTGGCGATAGTTTCCGACAAGAGCCGCAGACTTGCGGTCAGCATAGTTCTCGAAAGGTCCGTTGCCGAAGAATTCGACAGTGGAATATTCCCCTGGCATTGCGAAACGCATTCCGAAGCGTCCGAGCACCGGTGCCTGAGAAAGTTTGCCGGCATCCGTGAGATTTTCTGTCACAGCAATGCTGCCGTCTCCATAGACATTGAAGTCCACGCTCACATAAGCATATTCTGAAATAGCGCCGTATTTTACGGAAACAGCAACATATTCACCCTTGTCCTGGGTCGAGAAGGAAACCGGAGTGTAAACGGCGTCTCTCCAAGGAGCGATGCAATCTACAAACTTGCGGTTCCAGTAACTTGCTCCGAGGTCATTTTCAGTGGCTGCCCTCCAAAGTATAGGACTAAGAGGTGCCGCAAGGATGTTCCTGCCATTGAGTTCGTAGGAGACGAGAGTTCCGGCAGTCTTGTCGAATACGGCCTTCCAGCCTGATGCACGCTCCACAAACACGCCCGCATACTCAGTCTTTCCGGACACGGCCACGGTCTTTTCATCCTCAACGAGCTCGAACTTCGAAACTTTTGGCTGATATGCCTTAGGAGCAGCCGCATTGATGCAAATCTGGTCGTAGGCAAGACGGGTTCCGGCAGGCAGAAGCCCATCGGCGCAGGCAAGGGAGTAGTTTACATTCAGATAGACGTCCTTGCCCTCAAGTGAGCCGCCGCAGGCCTTGAGCACCTGGGAGGCATTGTAGCCGAGACTGACAACTGATTTCTGCTGTGGAGCCACATCCAGTTTGCCCGGATATGTGCCCCTGAGCACTGTCGCACCGTCACATTCCACTGTCCAGTCCAGAACGAAGTCTGAAATTCCCTTGAAGAAATACTCATTGTAGATGGAAACCGTTCCTTCCAGAGCATCTCCCGCAGAAGCAGAAGTATGGATGCTGCGATGCTGGTAAGCCACCTCGTAAGCGTGAGGGTGGAGTTGGCGGTCTGCCACAATTACTCCGTTGCAGTTGAAGGACTCGTCAGTCGGGTCATAGTCGTTGAAGTCGCCTCCGAATGCGAAAATATGGTCTGTACCATATACGGAAGCATCCACCGGCCATTTGATTGCCTGGTCCTGGAAGTCCCAGATAAATCCGCCCTGGTATTTTGGATATTTTCTGATGAGGTCCCAGTATTCCTTGAAACCACCCATTGAGTTGCCCATAGCGTGGGCGTATTCACACTGGATCAATGGCACCGAGGTGTCGGAAGAAGCATATTTTTCGCAAGGGCCGAATCTGTAGTACATAGGACAGAAAATGTCTGTCTCAGGATGATGCTCAGCTCTTTCATACTGTACGGGACGGCTTTCGTCCATAGCCTTGAGATGAGCGTAGGAGTCCTTGAAATTGCGTCCGAATCCACATTCGTTGCCAAGACTCCAGATAATGATTGAAGGGTGGTTCCAGTCCCTCAGGACCATTCTCTCGGCCCTTTCGACAATTGCCTCGGCGTATCTGCGGTCATCTCCGAGAGTTTCCGGGCCGTAACCCATTCCGTGGCCCTCGATGTCCGCCTCGTCGATAACATATAGTCCGTAACGGTCGCAGAGTTCGTACCAGTAAGGGTCGTCAGGATAGTGGCAAGTACGTACAGCATTGATATTGAGTTCCTTCATTATCCTCACATCCCTTTCCATATCGGCTTTGGACACCACATAGCCCTTGTAAGGGTCGAGTTCGTGGCGGTTCACACCCTTGATGAGTATGGCCTGGCCATTTACGAGCAGCTGTCCGCCCTTGATTTCGACGGTCCTGAATCCGAAATTCAGGGAAGCGTTCTGGAGCACAGCACCCTTCTTGTCCACAGCTGCAAGTTCGAGACGGTAGAGGGAAGGGGTCTCAGCTGTCCAGAGAGCCACAGATGCCAGGTCAGCCTGGTCGAATGCCACGAGATTGCCCTTTGCAGGGAGCATAGGATTACCATAGGCAGGATTGAATTTCAACGACTTGTCCTGCTTTGCCTTCACTGCAGGAGCCTCACCGGAAAGGACTTCAAAGCCCTCAGGGGATATGACCTTCCACTGCACTGCGGCAACTCCGGAAGTGGTTTCTGTCCAAAGGCTGAAATGTCCGTCAGCACCGGCGTTCACCCTCACGTTCTCTATTCTCTTCAGAGGCCTTGCGGAAATATAGACATCGCGGGCGATCCCGGCAAAACGCCAGAAGTCCTGACATTCGATATAGGTACCGTCGCACCAGCGGGAAATCTCAAGAGCAATGCTGTTCTCGCCGGAAATCACATAAGGGGTGATGTCAAAGCAGGCCTCGAGTTTGGAGTCCTCGCTGTAGCCCACTTCCTTTCCGTTCACCCAGACTCTCACATTGGAGGTTGCGGAACCTATATGGAGTACAATCTGCCTGCCCTTCCAGTCAGGAGCAATATTGAAAGTCTGGCGGTATTGTCCCAGATAATTGTGTTCATCGGGAACAATCGGAGGTGTGTATGGGAAATGTCCGTGCCAAGGATACTTCACATTGACATACATAGGGTCGCACCATCCGTTCAGGTCCCACATTCCCGGCACAGGAATTTTGTCCCAGGAAGAGTCGTCATAGGCAGGAAGGAAGAAATCGGATGCACGGGTGCTTCTGTCCTCATAGAATTTGAAGTTCCATAATCCGTTCAGACTCAAGGTCTTGTCGTCTGACTGAAAAGTGGAAGACATAGGCATCCTGTTGATGGAAGATACCTTAGGGTCGTTCCAAGGCTCAGTTTTCGGGTTTGCGGCAAAAGATGTTGCCGAAATGGTCAGTGCGGCTATAACCGCGAATTTGTGAAAATACATATCTGTGTTGTTAGTGTTGTCTTATGCAGCCTGAGGAATCCCCTCAGATAACCTCAATTCCACGCGCTTCCACCCAGCCCTGACGGCCGTCCGCAATTTCTATGTTGCACCAATCGCCCACTGTGTCAATAAGTTTCAACTCTGCGCCCTCGTGCAGAATGAAAAGATTACTGGTCCCTTCTGCAGACGGGGATGATTTGACGGAAATAACGGGTACGGTCACCACAGCCTCATCCTGCACAAGGTAGCCATTTTTTTGATGAATTGCAAAACCGAGGCAAGCCCCTTCCAACAACAGGAACAGAATGGCGAGGATGAACCCTGCTCTCTTTCCTGCCACAGTACGCGAAAGAAAGAACAAGAGAATGAACACGCAAAGCAGCACAAGGAACACCAGCGCCAGCACAGCCCACATATCTGCACTGAGACTGTAGCAAAGTTTCCTTACCCAGGTTTTAAGTATGAACTCCGGCACCTCTTCAATCCTGTCCTGAGTCAGAGACCGGACGAAATCCAGATTGTACCTTGCATCCTCGAAGGATGAATCCAGTTTGAGCGCCCTGCGGTAATTCACGATTGCCCCGGAAAGGCTGCCCGACTTATAGAGAGCATTGCCGAGATTATAATACAGCCTTGCCGATTCCATACCCAGGGAGACTATCATTGAATAGTCTGCCGCCGCATCTTCCCAACGCCCCTCGGAATAAGCCTGATTGGCCTTTTCCCAAAGATTTTCCGAGTATGTTTCTGCATTCTGTATTCCGGAAGAGGCCGGTTCCGCAGGCAGTTCCGCAGCGTTCAGGCTGCCCACTATGGTCAGGAAGCAGACAAGTGCCAAAGCCACAGGAGCCTTCTTTTTCGCAGTTTTCATTGATGAATCTATGGTTGAAATAAGTTCCGCCGCTTTTTCGTAATGAGAGCGCATCTGACTGTTGTCAGACGAAGGAGCATAGCGTGCAAATTCACATTCGTCCAGAAGTCCGGCATAAGCCGTTGCTATATCTTCCGACACGCCACATTCCACAAGCCTTGACGCAATGTTTTCCTTGCTGAGCTCGGACATAGGCATATTCATCTTGTCAGCTATGAAACCGACCAGAGACTTGTGCAGTTCCTCATAAAACGCAGCCGGAAGGTTCTGTTTCAGATAGGCATCGGCAGACTTGAGTTGCCTCAGGGCCTTTTTGGTGGCCTTTCTGGTCTTCATTCCGACTGTATCGCTGCGTCTGGATTGAACGGCCCTCACCACGTACCAGACAATGCAAGAAAGCAGCAGAATCAGCAGGTACAGCGCAACAAAGAGAGGTGAGGATATGAAAAAGGCTCCCTTGGACGAGAATGAGGCCGGCTTGGTGGAGATGAAACGTATGTCCTGTCCGAGATTGCGCACGTCCTTTTGGATTACTCCCCCGCTGACCACTGTTTCAGGAAGGTCAGTTCCCTTTTCCACCGTAAAATCAATAGCTTTGGTGCTCACGGTCACATATCTGCCCTGCTCCACATCGTAATAGCTGTAGTTGATGGGCTCGATGGTGAAGTCTCCCGGACTCCTCGGGATGAACGGGAACTCGAACTCCTTTGAACCGCTCAGAGATCCTTTTGAAGTCTTGTCTGTAACCTTGGTATCATAGACTTCCATATCCAGAGGAAATTCCACTTTCGGCTGTTCGATGAGGGAAACGTTTCCACGGCCTGTCACGGTGACTATCAGAGAGTTGGCTTCGTGGGCTTTGAGTGTGGGCTTGGAGAGTCTGGCAGAGATGGAGAATTTTCCCACACCGCCTCCGAATGATGCCGGAGCACCTGCCGGAAGGGCTGAAACGTGCACAGTCACGGCCTTGGACTCGACTTTCTTGCGGACAGTGGTGTAGTCATCAAAGAACCCGTCGAATATGCTGCCGGTGCGGGACTGGACCCTGACATTCACAAGGCAGGTGAGTGTGGCCGGGTCTATGACTATGTCTCCGGTCTGCTGGGGGATGAGCACATAGCGGCGGAGGACAGCTGCATCGTAAATCTTGCCCTTGTATTCTTCCCTTTTGAAATCTATGTTGGTCGGGGCTTCCACTTCCTGGCTCCAGAAGCCATTGAATGATGGGAAATCTGCATTCTCGAAACCTGAAAGATTAGCTCTCTGGTAGATCTTGAGTGTTGCATTTACAGGCTGCCCCACCACTACGCTGGTTCTGTCGAGAGACAGGTCCAGGATGATTTCTCCGTAATTGGCGTTCCTGGAGGAGGATGTCATCTGGTTGCCACCTGATACGCTGGGGTCGGAAGCCACGCCCTGCTGGGAGGAATTCCCGGGATTGGACTGGACTGCACCGGAGTTGCTCTGATTGAGCACCTTTACCGTTGCGGGGGAGGACTGGATCTGATTGCCCTTGACCATTGCGGTGGCGGGAGGGAGGATGAATTCGCCCTCAGAACGAGGTTTGAGCACATAGGTATAGGAAACGGTTCTGCTGGATGTCCGCTTGCCGTTGATGATGCTGACACTGCGGGATGAGGACTCCATAGGCCCGATGAGAAGATCGAAATCTTCCGGGCATTCCCAATTGAAGTCAGAAGCGGAATTCTCACCCTCAATGACAAAAACGACACGGAAATCTTCATCCACGCTCACTACGTTATGGACCTGCACCTGAATGGATGACTGTGCGGATGCCACAACTGCCAATGCCAAAAACAATATAGATGTCACAAACTTCTTCATACTACCAATTCTTTTCTTTCTGACGCGACTTCATTGCCGCAGCTTTTTCACGGTTCACTTTGTCCTGGGTTTCCTTTTCTCTTGCCTGTATGGCCTGGAGCATCTGCTGGGCAGCCTGTGGGCTTATTTTTGCATCCTGCTGCTGTGGGGACTGATTTTGCCTGTCCTGGTCATTCCTCTGGTCCTGATTATTGTTCTGATCCTGATTCTGGTCATTCTGCTTTTGATCCTGATTATCCTGATTCTGGTCGTTCTGCTTCTGGTCCTGATTCTGGTTCTGGTCGTCCTGATCCTGATTCTGATCTTGGTTCTGGTTGTCCTGATTGTCTTGATTCTGCTGGTTCTGCTGATTCTGAAGCATCATCTTCGCATAGACATAATTCTCTTTGGCATCCATATCTCCGGGATTCAGCAGCAATGCCTTTTCAAACGCATCCACAGCCCCTTTGTAATCCTGCTTCGCAAGAGCAATGTCCCCAAGATTATAGTAATAGTCAGACTCCCTTGTGGAAGCAGCGGCCTGATCAGCAATTTTCTTCATATAATTCCCGGCCTCATCGTACTGCTCCTGACGATAGAGGTCGCAGGCGAGGTTATAATTGGCAGCGAAAGAGAGAGAATCCTTAACCAGAGCCCTCCTGTAGTCGATTTCTGCCTCCTTGAACTCCCCTTTGCGGTATTCACGGTTTCCTTTGCGCACCTCAGACTTGTCCGTTTGCGCTGGCAGCATTTGGGCGGACAAGATCAGGATGCCTGCAAACAATACTTTGACATATCTCATACCTTCACAATTATAGGCGGTCATTTACAAAAAGTCCACAATCATTTGCCGAACAGTCTTATCCTGCTCTTTCTTTGTCCTATCAGTCCCTCAAGCACAAAGAAAGCCAAGGCTATGGCAAAGAAATACATATACTGTTCGTCATATTCCTCAAAGACTACTGAATTGAACTTTTCGGATTCCATTTTCCGTATCTCATCGATGATGGGGTTCAATCCGAATTCGCTGTTGCCGGCACGCACATAGGCGCCACCACCGACTTCTGCTACCTGTTTCAATATATCCTCATCCAGCCGGGTTACAACTATTTCTCCATTTCTGTCCTTCAGCAGTCCCCCTTCCTTGAGCGGAATCGGCTTGCCCTCAGGTGAACCTACGCCAATGGTAAAAACCCTTATCCCCATTTCAGCGGCATTCTTGGCAGCCCCCACAGGGTCGTCCTCGTGATTCTCTCCATCGGTTATCACTATGATGGCACGGCTTTTTTCGCTCTGGGCACTGAATGAACGGGCCGAGGTGTTGATAGCCTCCCCGAGAGCAGTTCCCTGTACCGGGACCGACTCGGTGGAAATGGAATTGAGAAACATTTTGGCGGATACATAGTCTGTGGTCACCGGCAATTGCACATAGGCACCTCCCGCAAACACCACCAGCCCGATTCTGTCATCCCGGAGTTTGTCCACAATCCTGGCTATTGCCAATTTGGCTCTTTCCAGACGGTTCGGGGAATAATCCTGGGCCAGCATCGAGTTGGAAACGTCAAGGGCAATCACCACTTCCGCACCCTTGGTCTCGTGTTCCTTGAGCTTGGCTCCAATCAGGGGCCGGGAAAGTCCGATTACGAAGAAAGCAAAACCGAGGCTGAAGAGCGACACCTGCCACCATCCCCTTGAACGGGACCAGGAAGGCATCAGTCTCTCCATCAAGGCCTTATCTCCCAATTTTTCCATTCTGCTGCGGCGCATTTTCCGAAATATGGCATAGGCCACCGGAAAAAGCGGAACCAGCAGGAGCAGCCAGAGATATTGTATATCAGCAAAATACAGCATAATCTTCAAATTTTATGAAAATGGCCTATGGCAGACGACGCAAAAACAGCTTAATCAGGAACTCCAGCAGCAGGGCCGCGAGGGCTATGAGAGCGTAGGTGCCGAAAAGCTCCTTATAGACCGGGAAACTGTCTATGGTCGTGCGGGCCTTTTCCATTTTATTGATTTCGGCGTAAATTTCAGCAAGTTTGGTGTTGTCCGTAGCCCTGAAATAGCGTCCTCCGGTGGTGGCAGCCACCTCTGAGAGCAGCTTTTCATCAATTTCCACCTTCACATTCTGCATCTGGACTCCCCAAGGGGTCATCACCGGATAAGGGGCCGTCCCGTTTGCACCTACGCCTATGGTATAGACTCTCACACCGTAGGTCTTGGCTATCTCGGCCGCGGTTTCAGGAGCAATCTCGCCGCAGTTGTTCACTCCGTCGGTGAGCAGTATCACAACGCGGCTCTTGGCATCGGAGTCCTTCATACGGGCTACAGCAGTGGCCAATCCGTTACCTATCGCCGTTCCGTCCTCCAGCAAATCGGTGTTCACCTCCTTCATAAGGTTGATGAGTGTTGCCCTGTCGGTGGTAAGCGGACACTGGGTGAAGGATTCCCCGGCGAAAACGACAATTCCCATTCTGTCGGAAGGCCTCTGGGATATGAATTCAATTGCTATGTCCTTGGCGGCATTGATACGGTCCGGGGCAAAGTCGCGGGCGAGCATTGAAGTGGAAACGTCCATAGCCAGGACTATGTCAATACCCTCGGTGTCCACTTTTTCCATCTGTTCCGAAGAGCGGGGACGGGCTATGGCTATGACAATCATCACCAGAGCGAGTGTTCTGAGCAGGAAAGGCAAGTGGCGGACATATTCCATCACTGAATGTCCTCCGGCTAGAAAAGGAACGGAAGTGGACACCCTCAGATGGGGAGTCCGGCCGAGCAGTTCTCTCAAGACATAGAGCACTGCAAGAAGGCCCGGAATGACGAGCAGCCACAAAAGATGCGGATATTCAAAAAACATCACTATTCCTCCTTCTTTTGGGCAACCGTCTCATTTTCAATGTCAGACTCGTAAGTTGAAGTCACGAATTTCACGGCAAGGGGCAAGACGGAAGCATTCTCCTGCTCCGATGCGGCGTGTTTTGCGAACTTGACGAAATCGGCGGTTACAAACATATTCTCTATCTCATCCACAAGCACCTTCTTCTCCACGTCCTCCTTCTCAAACTGAGGCTTGAGTTCCCTGAAAATCTCGGCTGTTGTCATCTCCATTGCACCTATACCATAACGGGAGGCGATATACTCCCTCAGCACATCAGTCACCCCGGACCAGAAAAGTTTCTGCTTGTCCGGAGCCCAAAACTTATTGCCACGGTATTCTTCGAGTTTCCTCAGGGCGGTAATATGGGCAGGTTCCTTCACCTGGGATTCACCGGAGGCCTTTTTCCTGAAACGGATAATCAAAAAGACGATCAGGGCTATAAGACCGGCGGAGAGCAATCCAATCAGCAGATACGGCAGCACTTCCATAAAAGTGACCGGGTAACGCACCACATCCTTGATGTCGTGGGGAGTGAAGGAAGTAGTGTCCACAGGCATAGTCTTGACTTCAAACTTCAGACTCTCAAGCAGCAGAGTGTCCGGTTCCTCCCCGGGAAACTGCCTGATTACGGGGAGTTGAGGCAATACATATTCACCCTGGTCGAAAGCAGTCAGGACAGCCCCCACCTTGATGTCGTATCTGGTCACAGGGGATTCCTTACCCGGTTTATAAACTTTTAGGGTGTCGCAGGCCCACGGCCGGACTATCCTCACCGAAGCCGTGTCCTTCAGTTCCGGAAGGGCTATCCCCGTTCCTTCCGGCACCTTCTCGAACAGGACCCCGTAGAGCAGCTGGTCGGCTATGAGTATGCTGTCCCTTTTCTGCAACTGCTCCAGAAACGGAGTCTGCGCAGACAGAGACAGACAGGCAAAAGCCGCAGCCAATATTGTCAGGAATTTCTTCATATCGCTTTACCTTTGGCTGAATAGCATCATCAGGGCTTTCACATAATCTTCATCAACAGCCACTTTCACCCTGTCGATATTGTATTTGGACAGGAGTTTGTCTTCATTGGCCCGCAAGGACGCGAACCAGGCTCCATAAGCCTCCCTCACCTTTCTGCTCCCGGTGTCCACCCAGGCTGTCTTTCCCGTTTCCGAGTCCTTGATGTTCAGAAGACCCACATTCGGGATTTCCCGCTCAAGGGGGTCATAGACCTCAACCACAGATATGTCGTGACGGTTGGCGGCCACCTTTATCGCCTCTTCGTAACGGGGATTCGCATCGGCATCCGCATCTATGAGATCTGAAAGCACAAATGCGTTGCAGCGCTTCTTCAAGGCATTGGTGAGATAGCGCAGAGCTTCGGAAAGATCGGTGCCCGTGGACTGGGGTTCATATTCAAGCACCTCCCTTATGATGTGGAGCAGGTGAGAACGGCCCTTTTTCGGAGGGATGAACTTCTCCACCTTGTCGCTGAAGAAAAGAGCACCCACCTTGTCGTTGTTGATTATGGCTGAGAATGAAAGCACTGCCGCGATTTCAGCAATCATATCCCTTTTCACCATACCTCTGGTACCGAAGAGTCCGGAACGGCTGACATCTATCAGGAGCACGACCGTCAATTCCCTCTCCTCCTCGAACACCTTAACATAAGGCGCACGAAGACGGGCGGTTACATTCCAGTCCATATTCCGGACATCATCCCCCCACTGGTACTCCCTGACTTCGCTGAAAGCCATACCTCGGCCCTTGAAGGCAGAGTGATACTCTCCCGCAAAAATCTGGTGCGAGAGAGCCTTGGTCTTGATTTCTATTTTTCTGACCTTTTTGAGAAGGTCGGTTTCATTCAATTCTGCCATTGCACAAAATCTACTAAGGAACTTCCACAAAGTTCACAATCTTGTCGATAATGGCATCAGTGGTGACATTTTCCGCCTCAGCCTCGTAGGTCAGCCCTATCCTGTGACGGAGTACTTCGTGGCAGACCGCCCTCACGTCCTCCGGAATCACATAGCCGCGCCTCTTGATGAAAGCATAGGCCTTTGATGCAGCTGCGAGGGAGATGCTGGCACGAGGAGATGCACCGTATGCAATCAGGCCGGAGAGGTCAGCAAGTCCATATTCTGCAGGTGTCCTTGTGGCATATACGAGGTCCACGATATAACGCTCGATTTTCTCATCCATATATACCTCACGCACAATCTCGCGGGCCCTGATGATATCCTCCGGCTTGAGCACCAGGGAGGCCTTCGGGAACTCTCCGGAATTGTTCATACGGAGAATGAGTTTCTCCTCCTCCTTCTTAGGATAGCTTACCACGACCTTGAGCATAAAACGGTCCAGCTGCGCCTCAGGAAGCGGGTAAGTACCCTCCTGCTCGATAGGGTTCTGGGTTGCCATCACAAGGAAAGGCTCAGGAAGACGGAAAGTCTCGTCACCTATGGTCACCTGTCTTTCCTGCATAGCCTCGAGCAAGGCTGACTGCACCTTGGCCGGAGAACGGTTAATCTCGTCCGCAAGCACGAAATTGGCGAAGACCGGACCTCTGCGAATCTGGAACTGCTCTGACTTCTGAGAGTAGATCATTGTACCGAGCACATCGGCAGGAAGCAGGTCCGGAGTGAACTGGATGCGGCTGAATTTACCGCCCACAGCAGAAGCGAGAGTGTTGATAGCCAATGTTTTGGCAAGTCCCGGTACACCTTCGAGAAGGATGTGTCCGTTGGCAAGGAGGCCGATGAGAAGGTTCTCCACCAACTGTTTCTGACCGACGATGACTTTGTTCATCTCCATCGAAAGGATGTCCACAAAGGAACTTTCCCTCTGGATGCGGTCGTTCAGTTCTTTGATATTTACACTGTCCATTATAATTATTTTTAACTTTGTCTCAAATTTGAATTCTATGAGATATATCGCCACCTTGTCATATTGCGGAAAAGCGCTCAGCGGCTGGCAGAAACAGCACAATGCAACCACCGTCCAGGGCGAATTGGAACGGGCCCTGGGGATACTTGCCTCTGCTCCTGTCGAAACTGTCGGTGCAGGCAGAACTGATGCCGGGGTAAATGCCGTGAACTATGTCTGTCACTTCGATTTGCCTGAGCCGTTTCCGATGGCAAAGCCAGACCTGTTGCACAAAATCAATGCCATCCTGCGTAAAGATATAGTAATCCACGACATAACTCCTGAAAAATCTTTTGAAAGCCTGGCTGATACGCCCCGTCCCCTCCACGCGAGATTTTCTGCCAGGGAACGGACTTACCGCTATTTTATCCACCGTGCAAAGGACCCTTTCATAGAGAACCTTTCCTGGCGCTGCGTCTGGCCTCTGGATATGGACAAGATGAACCGCTCTTGCGGTTTTCTCCTCGGGGAACACGATTTCAGCTGCTTTGAGAAAGTGGGAGGGAACAACAAAACCAGTATATGCACAGTCCGCAAGGCCGGCTGGGAAAGATGGACACCTTCGCATATCGGAATGACCGGCTATCCCGATGACGGGCACTATATGGTTTTCACCATCAGTGCGGACAGATTTCTCCGGAATATGGTAAGGGCCATCGTTGGAACTATGGTGGATGTGGGACGGGGCAGGATTGAGCCGGAGGAAGTGGCGGAAATCATACGGCGGGGCAAACGCAGCGAAGCCGGAGAGTCTGTCCCCGGCTTCGCGCTGTTTCTTTCCAAAGTGGATTACTAAGCTATTTTTGGAAAATATCCTTGATACTGCCCAAAGAAGAGAGCATATTGGATGCTTCGTAAGGGAGGTAAACGGTCTTGTTGTCCTTGCCGCTGACCATTTCCTTGAGAGTGTCTATGTATTTGACAGCCAGCATATATGCAGCAGGATCTGTCTTTGCTGACGCAACGGCCTCTGCAACCAGACGAATGGCGTCGGCCTCAGCCTGAGCCTGGAGCACCTTAGCCTGAGCCTCACCTTCTGCACGCAGAATCTGGGCGGTCTTCTCGGCCTGGGCGTTGTTGATTTCGGACTCCTTGTCTCCCTCCGACTTGAGGATAGCGGATTTCTTTTCACCTTCTGCACGGAGGATTTCGGCACGTCTCATACGCTCAGCCTGCATCTGCATTTCCATAGACTCGCGGACGCTGTCAGGAGGTGTAATATCCTGAAGCTCGACACGGTTCACTTTCACACCCCATTTGTTGGTGGCATCGTCCAGTACTGCACGGAGCTTGGAATTGATGGTGTCGCGGGAGGTGAGGGTCTCATCCAATTCGAGTTCACCTATGACATTACGCAAAGTGGTCTGGGTGAGTTTCTCTATTGCGTTAGGCAGATTGTCGATTTCATAGACGGACTTCTTCGCATCCACAATCTGGAAATACAGAAGGGCATTGATCTGGGTGCTGACATTGTCCTTGGTAATCACGGTCTGCTTCGGAAAATCATACACCTGCTCTCTCAGGTCAATTACTGAGGTTGAAGATATCTTTACTATCGGCTCGCCACCGAATGCAGAGGACACCACCTTGCGGGAGGTCACGACTTTGGCCTTGTCTATGATTGGCCAGATGATCTGGATGCCTGGGGAAAGGACACGGTCGAATTTTCCGAGCCTTTCAACCACCCTCGTTTCCGACTGCGGAATAATCTTGATTCCGCGAATGATGTAAATTACTACTATAGCAGCAATTACAATCAAAACAATTGTTCCGGCTGACATAACTTTATTCAGGTTTAACTGTTAGAATTATACTGTCGTAAGATACGATGACCACCTTGGCCCCGACAGGAATATTTTCTCGTGGGCGGATATCGTCATTTTCCCTCGAGAGCACTGCCTGCCATTCGTCCCCGTCCACCTTGACGCGACCTGCATCTTCGGCAGGAATTTCTTCGATGACCGTGGCTGTGCGACCTATGAGACTCTCCATATTGGACTTGTATTGACCCTTGCGCTCAGCCCTTTTGGACAGAACTTTGAGTGCAAAAGGACGCACAAAAAGAAAGGCCAGCAATGAAGCCACGACAAAAAGGGCAATCTGCCAGTTAAGAGTCGCCGGGGCTATGGCTGCCAGGACACAACTGCAGAGACAGCCTATTGAAAGGCAGGCCACGGCAAATCCCGGAGTGAAAATTTCAATCAGAAAAAGCAGCAGTGCTGCAAGCATCCAAATTAACCAAAGGTCCATTTCTTGAAAATTTTACAAAATCGCTCAAAGATATGAATATGCGGGCAAAAAACAAAGAAAAAAGTCTATGACCACAAAAAACCCGCAGGCGGAACACCTGCGGGTCAATTCAACTCTATTCTGAGACTTAGTCAGCGAGGGAGAATCTGCGGAATCCGAGGATCTGGGCATCCTTGTCGGAAGCAGCGAGCACTTCTTTTACGAGCTGCTTGCCGTCGCCCATCTGGTAAACCTGCTCAAGAAGAGTGTTCTCCTTGAAGAATTTGCCAAGTTTGCCCTTTGCAATCTGCTCGAGCATAGCTTCAGGCTTACCGGCCATCTTAGGATCTTCCTTCATCTGCTCCTTGTAGATCTGGATTTCCTTCTCTACAACCTCAGCAGGGCAATCCTTGTCGGATACAGAAACCGGGTTCATAGTCGCAACCTGGATTGCGATTCCCCTTGCAACATCTGCACTCACTTCCTTGCTGAAGCCCACTACAGCAGCCACTTTGCCGTTGTGGTGGATATAAGAAGCTGCGAAAGCTGCGGAAATTGGTGAGTAGTAAGCAACCACGTGCTTCTCACCGGTCTTTCCAGTCTGCTCAGTAACGGCTGCCTCAACGGTTCTGCCATCTGCAAGAACCACGGACATAAGAGCGTCCTTGTCTGCAGGGTAAGCTGCAATTGCCGCGTCAGCTATGGAGTTTGCAAGAGCCTGGAATTCAGCATTCTTGGAAACGAAGTCGGTTTCACAGCCGAGGCACACGAGGATAGCCTTCTGTCCGTCGATGCGTGCGAGCACTGCACCTTCGGTGGTCTCCCTGTCTGCGCGTTTTGCTGCAACAAGTTTGCCTTTTTCGCGGATGATTTCCTGTGCGCGATTGTAGTCGCCTTCAGCCTCGATGAGAGCCTTCTTGCAGTCCATCATACCTGCTCCTGTCATTTGACGCAATTTCATTACGTCAGCTGCTTTGATTTCCATTGTGTAAGCGAATTTATTCGTTAATTATTCCTCTGCCGGAGTTTCGGCTGCCGGAGCTTCTGCTGCAGACTCCTCTGCCTTTGCGCCTTTGCGTGCACGGAGTTTCTTGCCTGCAACCGGCTTTTCTTCAGCTGTCTCTGCTTCCTTTTCCTTCTCGAGTTTTCTTTCGCTCAAGCCTTCATTGATGGCAGCGCACATAACGTCCATGATGTAAGCGATGGACTTTGCTGCATCGTCATTAGCCGGAATCACATAATCAATCGGAGTGGGATCGCAACAAGTATCAACCATAGCGATAACCGGAATGTTAAGACGGTTTGCCTCTTTTACGGCATTCATCTCTTTCTGTACGTCCACTACGAAAAGTGCGGAAGGAAGACGGCTGAGATCCTTGATGGAACCGAGGTTCTTCTCAAGCTTAGCCCTCTGACGTGTGACCTGAAGACGCTCACGCTTTGCGAGTGTGTCGAAAGTTCCGTCTTCGATCATCTTGTCGATTGTGTTCATTTTCTTTACAGCCTTGCGGATGGTAGGGAAGTTGGTAAGCATACCACCTGCCCAACGCTCAGTCACGTAAGGCATATTGACTGCAGCGGCCTTCTCTGACACGATGTCCTTTGCCTGCTTCTTGGTTGCCACGAAGAGGACCTTGCGGCCTGAACGAGCAAGCTGTTTGAGAACATCTGCGGCCTCGTCAATCTTTACTATACTTTTATGCAGGTCGATGATGTGGATACCCTTCTGCTGGTCGAAGATGTAAGGGGCCATCTTAGGGTTCCATTTTCTCGCCAAGTGTCCGAAGTGAACACCTGCATCAAGCAATTCCTGGAAATTTGATCTTGGCATTGTTGTAAAATGTTTGTTTTGTTTAAACTTTTCTCCTTTCGGGTTGCCTTCCCTGAGGAGACTCTTTTCATTATTCCGGAGTAGCGGTCTTGGCCGGTCTCCTGAATTTCCGCAGCCAGGCAATCTGTCAGGCAGCCCGCGGGAATTCCCATCCCCAATCGGAGTCCTGCGATTTGTAACCGGACTGTGCTTTTTGTTTGTAAATCAGTTGATTAACGTTTGCTGAACTGGAAGCGTCTACGTGCACCAGGCTGACCAGGTTTCTTACGCTCAACCTCACGGGCGTCACGTGTAAGGAATCCTGCAGACTTGAGGGCTGAACGGTAAGCCTCAGTGTCGATTTCGCAAAGAGCGCGTGCGATACCGAGACGTGCAGCTTCAGCCTGTCCTTTGATTCCGCCGCCGCAAAGATTGATCTTCACGTCGAACTGGCCTTCAGTGCCTGTTACAGAAAACGGCTGGTTTACGATATAACGGAGGGCCTCGTCACAAAAATAATTGTCGAGTTCGCGGCCGTTGATAACGATATTGCCTTTTCCTGCTGAAACATAAACGCGAGCAACTGCTGATTTACGTCTTCCAAGGGCGTTAACTGCTTTCATCTACTCTGCTTAAATTTCGTTTAACTTAATCTCTTTTGGGTTCTGTGCCTGATGCGGATGCTCAGGACCTGCGTAAAGGTAGAGGTTGTTGATGATTTTGCTTCCAAGACGATTCTTCGGGAGCATACCCTTGACAGCCATCCTTACAAGCTCGGTAGGTCTCTTCTTGAGGATCTCCTTCGGTGTGGTGAATCGCTGTCCACCAGGGTTTCCGGTGTAGCGGACATACACTCTGTCAGTCATCTTCTTGCCAGTGAGCCTTACTTTGTCCGCATTGACTATGATGACGTTGTCACCGCAGTCAAGGTTCGGAGTGAAGGAAGGTTTGTTCTTGCCGCGGAGGACAAGAGCAACTCTGGAAGCAAGACGGCCGAGCACCAAGTCGGTAGCATCAATCACAAACCACTCTTTCTTGATATCGCCAGCTTTGAGCGATACAGTTTTGTAACTTTGTGTGTCCATCTTGATTGTTAATGGTTAATACTTAATAATTTAGTTGCGAGCCTATTCTACATAGGGGGTGCAAAGGTAGTAAAAAATTTCTACCTGACAAAATTTTATGTAAAAGAAGCCTTCACGGGCTTCTTTTACATAAAATTTTGTCATATTTTCCAACCCCCAGTCGCCGGAGGCGACAGCCCCGAGGGGCATGCCGAAATGGTGAAGCCATTTCGGGCGACTCCGAGACTCCATTACATTCCGTCTCTCCATCGCTACGCCTTGTGGCGTATTGCGCTTCGCGCAAGAAAGAGGATGGCCTGTTCGGGCCACTTTTGCATAAAATTTTGTCATATTTTCCTACCCCCAGTCGCCGGAGGCGACAGCCCCGAGGGGCATGCCGAAATGGATTTTCCATTTCGGGTGGCTCCAAGGCTTCGCATCGCTTCGCCTTTCCACCACTACGGCTGGGGCCGTATTGCGCTACGAAAATTAAATGGAAAGGACGTTGAGGACGTTGATAAGTTCCTTGTCTATAGGCTTGTCGATGTGGATGGCTTTATTTATAGGAACATAGACAATCTTGTCATCCTTGACACCTATCATAATGTTCCTCTGTCCGTCCTTGAGTGCCTCGATGGCCGCCACACCCAAACGGCTGGAAAGAATACGGTCCTGAGCCGTAGGGCTACCTCCCCTCTGCAGATGTCCGAGTATGGTTACACGAGCCTCATATTCAGGATATTCCTTGAGCAGACGGTCAGCATAATACTGAGCTCCGCCCGTACCGTCCTTCTTGCTCTCGGACACCAGTACGATTGAACTGTTCTTGCTCTTGCGGACTCCGCGGCCGATGAAAGTTGCCAACTGGTCCACGTCTGTGCGGTCCTCAGGTATGATGGCCGCCTCCGCTCCCGTGGCAATAGCCGCATTCTGTGCCAGGAAACCGGCATCGCGTCCCATCACCTCCACAAAGAAGATGCGGTTGTGAGAGTTGGCCGTATCCCTGATTTTGTCCACGCAATCCATAATGGTGTTGAGCGCAGTGTCATAACCGATGGTAGTATCTGTTCCATAAAGGTCGTTGTCTATGGTGCCCGGAAGCCCCACCACAGGTATATCATATTCCTGGGCAAAGAGCTGTGCCCCGGCAAGCGAGCCGTTGCCTCCGATAACGATAAGCGCATCAATTGCATTGGCCTTAATCGTCTCGTATGCCTTGGCCCTGCCCTCTTCTGTCATAAACTCCTTGCTCCTTGCCGTGCGCAGGATGGTACCACCCCTGTTGATGGTTCCGCTGACACTTTCGGTCGTGAAATCCTTAACCTCATTATGTATAAGTCCCTCATATCCTCTGAGGATTCCCTTCACTGCCCAACCGTTATAGATTGCCGCCCTTGTGACGGCCCTTATAGCCGCATTCATTCCCGGAGCATCCCCACCGGATGTGAGCACTCCGATTGTTTTGATTCTTGCCATTTGTTGTATTGTTTATTCATTTTGTTCGGGCGACAAATTTCGTGCAAAAAATCAATATATTTTATATTTTTGTGGGATTTTTTCACACTAATGAAAATAGGCGAAAACATAGTGCTTAGGGACAAGCCCCTGTTTCTGGCTCCGATGGAGGACGTGACCGATCCGTCTTTCCGCTGGGCCTGCAAGGAATACGGGGCGGATGTGGTCTATACCGAGTTCATTTCGTCTGACGGGCTTATACGGGACGCGCGCAAATCATTGGAAAAGCTCAAGACTTACGATTATGAGGGACCTGTGGGGATTCAGATTTACGGGAGCATTCCGGAGGCTATGGTGGATGCGGCGAGAATGGCGGACAGGGCTACGGAACTGGTTGAGACTCACGGTGCTGACCTGATTGACATCAATTTCGGATGTCCGGTGAGCAAAATTGCACGCCGGGGAGCAGGGAGCGGGATGATGAAGGAGCCGGACAAGATGGTGGAAATTACAAGGATGGTGGTGGAAGCTGTGGGAAAACCTGTGACGGTCAAGACGCGCCTGGGCTGGGACGAAGAATCGAAAATCATAGTGGAACTTGCTGAGCGTCTGCAGGATACGGGGATTCAGGCCCTGACCGTTCACGGACGCACCCGCTGCCAAATGTATAAGGGAGAGGCCGATTGGACGCTGATTGGCAAGGTGAAGGAGAACCCTCGTATGCATATACCCATAATAGGTAACGGGGACATCCGGACTCCAGAAGATGCAGCCAACGCTTTTGACCGCTATGGGGTGGACGGGATAATGATAGGCCGGGCAACTTTCGGGCATCCGTGGATTTTCAGGGAGATAAGGCATTATCTGGACACAGGGGAGAAACTTCCTCCGATGACCGTGAGAGAAAGAGTGGACCTGGCTCGCAGACATCTGGCCAAGTCTTTGGAACTCAAGGGAGAACACATAGGCGTTATAGAGATGCGAAGGCATTTTTCCTGCTATTTCAAGGGACTGCCCAACTTCAAGGAAACAAGGCTCAAATTGGTGACACTATACGACATTCCGCAGATTTACGGCCTGTTGGATGAGATCGAAGAAAGGTGGGGCGACTATGCTCCGGAGGCCGTATCGGTTTATCAAACAGAATAAGAAACACATTAGTTATTTTACCGCAAGAGACTATGATTGACAGGATTCTGCTGTTCCCATATTATCTGGTTCTGAAAACCAGGCATTTTCTTTTCGACCACGGATTCCGAAAGGTCAGCAAAGGGGCCATTCCGACCATCTGCATAGGAAATGTGACTGTGGGAGGAACTGGGAAAACTCCACATACAGAATTGATTGTCAAAGAGTTGATTGAAAATTGCGGAGTGGATGCGGGCAGTCTGGCAATATTGTCCAGGGGACATAAGAGGTCACTGAAAGGTTTCCAGGTGGTGGATGCTGAAGGAAAGGCCAGGGAATATGGGGACGAACCTCTGCAGATGAAGCGGAAATTTCCGGAAATAACAGTGGCAGTGGACAAAGACAGGCTTCACGGGCTCAAGGTTCTAGCTGACCCGCAGTCCTTTCTGTCCACGAAGAAAGCTAAAAAATGCAGGGCAAAGGCCATCCCGAGTGCATCAATTGCCGTTTTGGATGACGGTTTTCAATACAGGAACCTCAAGCCTGACCTGAGCATAGTGCTGGTGGACTACAACAGGCCTGTGACCGGGGATATGCTGCTGCCTTTGGGCAACCTGAGGGATTTGCCGGAGAGGATTGCGGATGCGGATGCGCTGATCGTCACAAAGTGTCCTTGGGAACTGACCCCCTGGGAAGAGGACAAGTGGGCGATTTCCATGGGCATAGAAAGATACAATCAGAAGGAAGCCTGCGGAATCAGGGGCGACAATGGCAGGAAACAGTATCTATTTTTCACTCGTACAGGGTACGACACTGCAAAGGCGGTGTTTCCGGAGGGGGACAGTCGCTATCTGTATTCGAAAATGGCGGTTATGTTCAGCGGGATTGCCGACGACACTGCTTTTTCGGAGCAGCTCAGGCTGAGTTATAGGCTTGTGGGGCATATCAAGTTTCCGGACCACCACAAGTTCAGTCGCGCAGACATCCGGACAGTGGAAAGGCAGGCAGCGGAATTTCCTACATCATTGGTCATTACCACCGAAAAAGATGCCCAGAGGGTGAGGGATTGCAGCAGGATATCCGACGAGCTCAAAAAACGGCTATTCTATCTGCCAATAAAGGCGGAGTTCCTTTCAGACTCCGCCCGCGAGGTCTTTCATTCACTCATTTTCTCCGCAGCAACCTTTCGGTTGTGAGGAATTAGGCAAGGAGTGCAACGCAGAAATCGCCTCTTTAGCCAATGCGGTTCGCAGGAGTGAGATAAAGAGGTGAGTTCAAGGCGCGCGACGAAGTCTAATCCGCAGCAACCTTTCGGTTGTGAGGAATTAGACGAGGAGTGCAACGCAGAAATCGCCTCTTTAGCTCACTCCTGCGCTTTGACGGAAGCTTCGTGGATGGCATTAAATACAACTTTGATGAAATCCTCGTCCAACCCATGTTCCCGCCCCTTCTCAATCATCTCAGCCAACACCTGGTCCCACCTGGAAGTCTGCAAAATAGCAATATTGTTCTCCCTCTTGCTCTGCCCAATCTTGCGGCTGATTTCCATACGCTGGGCAAGCAGATGAATCAGATTGTCATCTACCACGTCAATCTTTGCACGCAACTGATTGATGGTCTCACGATAAGCACTGTCGGATGTGTCCGCATCCCTGACTATTAGCTTATTCTCCAGCAAATCCTTAAGGTCAGCCGGAGTGAGCTGCTGCTTGGAATCGCTCAAAGCACAGGCAGGATCGCAGTGGCTCTCCACCATAAGCCCCTCAAGTCCAAGGTCCATAGCCCTCTGTGAAAGTTCCTGTAGATATGCCCTGCTTCCGGCAAGGTGGCTCGGGTCGCAGAATACCGGAATCTGAGGGAAGCGGCTGCGGAGCTCAATCACGTACTGCCAGAGAGGGTCGTTTCTGTATTTGATTTTTTCGCTTGTGGAGAAACCTCTGTGGATAACTCCAAGTTTGCGTATGCCGGCACGGTGGAGTCTCTCAAGTGCTCCAATCCAAAGGTCCAGGTCAGGATTCACGGGATTCTTGACCAACACAGGAATGTCGGTATCGGCAAGGGCGTCCGCAATCTCCTGCACGAGGAAAGGATTCGCACTGGTACGTGCACCCAGCCAGACGAGGTCCACACCGTGCTTTATGCACTCGAACACGTGTTTTTCACTTGCAACCTCAGTGGCAACTTTCATCCCGTATTCCTTCTTCACTCTCTGGAGCCATTTGAGTCCCGGTACCCCGATGCCTTCAAAGCATCCAGGATGGGTCCTCGGCTTCCATATTCCTGCACGGAACACATTGATACCAAACTCTTTAAGCCCTGCGGCAGTCTGCATTATCTGGTCTTCGCTTTCAGCGCTGCACGGTCCGGCAATCACGCATGGACGCGGCGGAAGGGAAAACATTCCCCATTCATTCAGGGGTACTATGTCGAATTTCTCAGTCATAGGTATTATTATTTCATTATCTTAGTATCCTTTTAATGCGGTTGGCCTGAAATATAAGTTCACGTATCGCATCCCCGTCACATTCATCCACAGCCTTGCGGAACCTGCCCATCATCTCCATATATGTGTCCATAACCTGAAGCACATTCTCCCTGTTCTGCGTAAGAATAGGCACCCACATATCCGCATTGCTCTTGGCAAGACGCACAGTGGATGAAAAACCTCCCGAAGCCAGGTCGAAGATATGCTTCTCGTCCTTCTCCTTTTCCAGAACCGTCAGAGCAAGGGCGAAAGAAGTGACGTGAGAAATATGGGAAACATAAGCCGTGTGCACGTCGTGGTTGGCAGCATCCATAGGGATGACCCTCATATTCAGGCAGTCATAAAGTTCCTCCACCAGTTTTACGGCCTCAGGGTCGGAATCGGTTTCATTGCAGATGATGCAGGCTCTTCCGTCAAAAAGTCCCGGCTGCGCAGCCCACGGCCCGGAATATTCCGTTCCCGCCATAGGATGCGTGGGCACATAGAAGCGGCGAAGAGGATGTTCCTGCACAGCTTCCACCAGCGCGGACTTCGTGGAACATACATCAATGACGATTTTATCACCTTCACAGTCCGCAAAAATGTCGAGAACCTGCGGCAACATAGCCAAAGCAGCCCCCACCGGCACCGCAAGCACCAGAAGGTCACTCCTGCGGGCACACTCCTCCAATGGCAGAATCTCATCCACAAGCCCCAGATTCAATGCCACTTCCGCATTGACCGGCTCAGCCTCCACCCCGAGCACGACATCCGCGAACCCCCTCTTGCGGAGATCCAGCGCCATCGACCCGCCTATGAGACCAAGTCCGACAACTCCCAATGTCCTCACCTTCGGCATATCTAGAGTACTTTCTTTATCCTTTCGTAGGCTTCTTCGAGTTTTTCAGCTGTGGCACAGAGGGATATGCGGATATAGTCTCGTCCGTTGCTTCCGAAAATGCAGCCCGGGGTAATGAAAACTCCGGTTGAATAGAGCAGGTAGTCGGAAATGATTTCTCCCTTTGATTTTGCAACTCCGTCTTCAGGTCGGCTGAGCGAAAGATCTGCATCCGCTGCCAGTTTCTCTGCATCCGCAAGCCTTGTCAGAAGAGGATTGTTGTCCTTTACCCTACCCCACACGAAGAGGCCTGTACCATCAGCAAGATATTCAGCATCAAGCATTTCCATAATACGTCCAGCCACCTTGCGTCTTTCACGGTAGCCCTCGTTGAGTTGCTCGAACCATTCCTCACCCTCAGAAAGAGCAGCAACTGCAGCCATCTGCATAGGCTTGAACATACCTGAATCCATCTGCGACTTCACCTTCAGCACCGAGGAAATGAGTTCAGCATCTCCTGCCACCATTCCGATACGCCATCCGGACATATTGTGCGCCTTACTGAGGGAGTTGAGCTCTATGCAACACTCCTTTGAACGCGGCACGGAGAAAACTGAAAGAGGCTTGTCCGTAAGGATGAAACTGTAAGGATTGTCGTTAACGAGCAGGATGTCGTGCTCCAAGGCGAATTTCACGGCCTTGCGGTAGAGTTCCTGCGAAGCGGCCTTTCCTGTAGGCATTGAAGGGTAGTTCATCCACATCATCTTCACTCCACGCAGGTCCATCCTCTGAAGGGCCTCGAAATCAGGCTCCCAATTATTCTCCGGAAGCAGGTCGTAGGTCACTATGTCTGCCTCAACCAACTCGAGAGCGGAGGTGTACGTCGGATAGCCCGGATTTGGCACGAGCACCTTGTCTCCCCTGTTGATAAAAGCCAGCGCAAGCAGCAGAATACCCTCTTTGGAACCCGCCAGCGGCTGTATTTCGTTTTCCGGGTTGAGCTGCACGCCATACCACTTGGCATACCAGTCAGAATACGCCTTGCGCAACTCTGGAGAGCCCTTGTAATTCTGATATACGTGTACGTCGCTGCGACGGGCAGTTTCACAGAGAGCCTCGATTGCTGAAAGCGGCGGCATCCTGTCCGGTGCACCTATTCCCAAGCTGATGAGAGCAGGTTCTCCCTTGGACTCACGCAGTGCTCTCACTGCTGCGAGTTCCTTGTTTTTCCTTGAGAAGTAGTACTCTTTTACCACTTCCGTCCTTTTTGCTGGTTTTATCATATTGTTAAAGTTTAATTCTACTGACCACGAACCGCAGAGGCGGCCTGCAAAAATAAGAAAAAAATACCTATTCTTTTACCGAAAAGAACAGGTATTCAAAATCTATTCTGCTCTCTCCGTTAGAGGATGGCAGGAAAATAATTGTGGATGCAAACTGCCACAGTCACAGATGCGAAGCCGAGGAAAAACAGCGTTGCAACTATGTAGGAAAGCACCTTGAGTCTCTTGAGCCAGATGTTGTTGTTCAGGCCGACGGTCTGGAATGCGCTCCAGAAACCGTGGGTGAGGTGGAACCAGATTGCACCGAACCACACCAGATAGAGGATTGCAACCCACCATACTCCGAAAGTCCTGTCGAGCAGAGCGTAAGGATCAGACATTTCCTGACCTGTGAACTCCTTGAGCTGCATATCAGCCCAGAAATGGGTGAGGTGGAAGGCGATGAAACCGAGGATGATGATTCCGAGCACAATCATATTGCGGGAAGCCCAGGAATCTGTCTTTGCCTTGCTGGAAACAGCATAACGGCAATAACCTCCACGGGAACGGAGATTGGTCCAGGTGAGGTAGCATCCGTAGAAGATGTGGATGAAGAACCCGAGTGCAAGCACAGGCACCATCACAGTCACAATAGGCAGGGACATAAAGTCGCAACCGGCCTTGAAAAGACCGTCCGGGCTGCCGTATGAACCGGTAAACAAATCAATTACAGAAAACAGGTTAATCGACACGTGAAGCAGGAGGAATACAATGAGAAAAAGTCCCGAGATGCTCATAATGAGCTTCTTGCCGATTGATGATGTTAGAATGTTAGCCATAAATATGTCTGTTGTCTTTACTTAAACTTCTGTCTCAAGGACTGCAAAGATATATTCTTTCTTGCAACTTTCATAATTATTCGATACTTTTGTTTGATTTACCATTTTGGATAAAACAACACAGCTATGGAAAACAAATCTAAAAAATATCACAGAGTGCTGCTCAAGCTCAGCGGCGAAAGCCTCGGAGGTTCACAGGGCAAGGGTATCGATGAAAACCGCCTTGCAGAATACGCAGAAGAAATTGCCGCTGCTGTCCGCAAGGGGCTGCAGGTGGCCATAGTCATAGGAGGAGGCAATATATTCCGCGGTCTGAGCGGAGTGGGCAAAGGTTTCGACCGGGTGAACGGTGACAAGATGGGTATGCTTGCCACCGTTATCAATTCTCTGGGACTGATGATGGCTCTTCGCAGCGCCGGTGTGGAGGCCGAGGTCTTCACCGCAACTCCGATGATGCCTGTGGCGAGATATTATATGAGGGACGATGCCGTGGCACTGATGGAAAAGGGAGGAGTGGCCCTTATTGCAGGAGGCACTGGTAATCCTTTCTTCACCACCGACTCGGGTTCCGCACTCAGGGCACTGGAAATCGGGGCCGATGCTCTTCTTAAGGGCACAAGGGTGGACGGAGTCTATACCGCAGACCCGGAAAAGGACCCTGATGCCGTGAAATACGACGAATTGAGCTTCGACAAAGCCCTTGAAGACAGGCTCAAGATTATGGATCAGACGGCATTTGCCCTGTGCAGGGAAGGGAATATGCCTATCATTGTGTTCGATATGAACTGCAAGGGCAATCTGAGCAAGCTCGTGGACGGGGAAAAAGTCGGCACACTTGTACACGTTTAAACGCGGCTCGTCCGTCATAGCGGCAGGGCCAGGTCACATACACAAAGCCAACAAATCAAACAACAACTCATTATGATAGAGAAAGCAAAAGAAATTCTGGAAGAAGCCGGAATGGGAATGGAAGATGCAGTTGCCTTCCTCGAAGAAGACCTCAAGACCTACAGGGTGGGCAAAGCAAATCCGACAGTGTTTGCAAACGTGCTCGTGGACTATTACGGTTCACTCACACCTATTCCTCAGGTGGCTTCGGTCACTGCTCCTGATGCAAGAACTCTCGCAATCCAGCCGTGGGAGAAGAAGATGATTCCGGTCATCGAGAAAGCCATACTGGATGCCAACCTCGGACTCACTCCGTCCAACAACGGCGAGACCATACGCTGCAACGTACCGCCTCTCACAGAGGAGCGCCGCAAGGAACTCATCAAGAAGGCCAAGGCTGCCGGAGAGAGCGCAAAAATCGTTGTCCGCAACTCCCGCCGCGATGCCATCGAGGCCCTGAAGAAGGCCCAGAAGGAAGGTCTTTCGGAAGATGTGCAGAAGGATTACGAGCAGAACGTTCAGAAAGAGACCGACAAATGGATTGCAACGATTGACGAACTCGTCTCTGCAAAGGAGAAGGACATCCTGACTGTCTGAAAAGTTCCGGTTTATGAACAAGAAACTCAAGAACATCGCGTCCAAACCGGGCACGATGAGGTCTAATGGTGACTATGAATGGCATTTCTCCACCTTCGGAGGAGTGACAAGAGTCAACGTCAGCACCGGCGAGGACATAGCGCACCTGCGCGAACTCGACCAAAAACTCTGGACTGTCCTGAGTTGTCCTGCAGCAGGTCTTGAAATGGATCCGGAAACACTTTCCATAGTGGATCTGGACAAGGACGGCAACATCCACGTCAACGAAGTGCTCAAGACCGTGGACTGGCTCAAAACTGTCCTCACGAATCTGGACCCGCTCGTGGACAAAAGCCCTGCCCTTAAACTCTCGGCAATCCGGACAGATACCCCTCAGGGTTCACTGCTGCACAGTTGCGCCCTTCAATTGCTGAAAAACAAGGCGGAACGCTGTCCCGAGGCAAGTCTGGAAGATCTCACTCTCGGGGATGTTTCCGACAGGGAGGCCATATTTGCAGGCACGAAATTCAACGGGGACGGGGTCATCATCCCGGAATCTGCCGATGATGAAGATCTGAGGAAACTGATTGAAGAATGTATGTCCACTGTCGGCAGCGTGAAGGACAGGAGCGGAAAAGACGGCATAGACAGCGCAAAACTGGATGCCTTCTATGCAGCCGCAACGGCTTTGAACACCTGGAAAAAAGCTGACACAGAGGACCTTTATGCCTATGGAGCAGACACCGCAGCTGCCCTTGATGCCTGCAACGCCCTCAAGTCCAAGGTGGCAGACTTCTTTATGCGATGCTCCCTTGCAAAGTTCAACCCTGACAGCACTGCCGTACTCGATGTCACAGCCGCGCAAATCGGCGGAATCAGTGAGAAGGACCTGTCTGCAAGTGCAGCAGAGATTGCAGCCTACCCTATTGCCAGAGTCAACCCGGAAGGAAATTTGGACTACGACAGCATCAACCCTGCCTGGCAGGCTGCCTTCAGCAAGTTCAAATCCCTGGTGCTGGACAAGGAATTTCCTCAGGCCAAGGCCATCACCGAAGACCAGTGGAAGACTTGCTCTGCCAAACTGGATGCCTATGCAGCCCATATCTCTTCCAAGAACGGATGCGAAGTGGAAATTTTGGGCTATGACCGGGTGGAGACCATAGTCAGCGAAAACCGCAAGGCAGAACTCGAAGCCCTCATTGCGCAGGACCTTTCCCTGAGCAAGGAAATGGAAGCCATACAGGAACTCCGCAAGCTCCTCATACTCCATAGAGATTTCTATAAGCTCCTGAGAAACTATGTGACTTTCAGCGACTTCTACTGCACTGATGACGGAGCCGCCATTTTCCAGGCCGGAACGCTCTACATCGACCAGAGAAGCTGCGACCTCTGCATAAGAGTCAGCGATATGGGCAAGCAGGCCACAATGGCCGGACATAGCGGGATGTACTTGATTTACTGCGACTGCGTGGCTCGTCACAGCAGCGCAAAGATGACCATAGTGGCAGTGATGACAGACGGAGAGGTGAACAATCTCAAGGTGGGAGTAAATGCCATCTTCTACGACCGCAAGGGCAATGACTATGATGCCACTGTGGTCAAGATCATAGACAACCCAATCAGCGTCCGTCAGGCTTTCTGGGCTCCGTACCGCAAGATGGGCTCGTTCATCGAGGATCAAATCAACAAGATTGCCGCCAAACAGGACTCCAAGGTTATGACTGAGGCGACTGCGAAAATCAGTGCCGCTGGAGACAAGGCCGCCGCACCTGCCCAGGAAGCGCCGAAACAGGCAAGTGCCTTCGATGTGTCCAAGTTTGCAGGAATATTCGCTATGATAGGTATGGCTCTCGGATCCATCGGAACCTTCCTTGCCAGTGCCCTCGCAACTCTCACAAGCCTCGGATGGATGCAACTGATTGCCACCATTTTAGGCATTATACTCGTCATTTCCGGACCATCTATGGTGATGGCGTGGCTGAAACTTCGCAAGCGCAATCTTGCACCTATTCTCAACGCCAACGGATGGGCTGTGAATTCCAGTGTCATAGTGAATGTACGCTTCGGTCAGAAACTCACCTCAGTTGCCAAGGTCCCTGTGTTCGTGGGCAATGACCCGTTTGCAGACAAAAAGATGCCTGCCTGGAAGAAAGCCCTCATCTGGACCGGGGTCGGAGTGGTTTTGGCTGTGGGCATCTACTTCCTGCTGCCTAAGGACATACGTCCGTTCTGGCCGAAGGAGGAATGTGTTGTGGAGTCTGTCGAAAGCGTGAGTGGAGATACCGAAGTGGTGGTGGAAGAGACCTCTGCCGAAAAATGAATGAAACGGTCCATACCATCCTGCTCACAGGAGGCATAGGCAGCGGGAAATCCTGTGTGAGGGGCGTTTTCGAGTCCCTGGGCATCCCCTGCTATGATGCAGATGCTGCCGTGAAATCATTTTACAAGGACCACGGCGACGGGCCCTGCCTGCTTCCGCAGATTGAAGCCCTTGTGGGACGGTCCCTGCGCGGTGAAGACGGACAATTGGACAGAAAGGCATTTGCCGGTATCATATTCAAGGATAAGAATCTCCTGCGTCGGGTGGAAGAAATGGTTTTCCCTGCCCTGACGCAGGATTTCATTTCCTGGCGCAAGAAAATGGCTTCCGAAGGCCACAGGACCGTGGTTTTGGAATCTGCCACTGCACTTGACAAGCCAAATTTAGAGAAGGTATGGGATTTCTGCCTATGGGTGGATGCCCCGGTGGAAATCCGTATAGAAAGGGTTATGCAAAGAGACCATTGTTCCCGAGAGGAAGTGCTGCGCCGCCTTGAACTCCAATCCCCGATGGAATCCCACCTCGATGCCATAGACCGCATAATCCACAACTCCGGCACCCCCGAAGAACTCAAACGGTCAATAAAACAATCTTGCAAGATTGTTTTTTAAGCGGAAAACAATTCTGGAAGATTGTGCTAGGGGTTGTGATTAATTGTGCGGAATTGGATTTGTAAGAAATAAAATTTATTTTTGCGATGTTGCTTTGAAGACTTTAGTTATGAACAGTTGCGTAAATATCAGTATTCCTAAATCGGATATGAGTTTCTTGAAGAAACTTGCAAAAAATATGGGCTGGGAAATCCGTACTGAGGAAGACATTGTTATTCCCGGAATAGAACAGGGACTAAAGGATATTGAAGAAGGAAATATCTTTTATGCGAAGAATGCAGACGATATGATTCAACAAATCCTCAAATGAAATACGAGGCAACAGAATGATACAGAATTGCGTCTGATACTCATTGACACAGGAACACATTCAGATGTATTTTAGTAATACAAAAACGAGGTCCGGGGAGTTGCTCCGGACCTCGT
>CAMCFO010000027.1 GCA_945874155.1 uncultured Bacteroidales bacterium | reverse complement strand
GCTGCGATTCCTCCCACGAATAAATTCGTGGGTTTCCTCGCAGATTTACCATGAAACTGAACATTCAGGCAATCTGCCACAAGGGTCTGGTCCGAGAAAACAATGAGGACGCCCTGAGCATAGGAGGTCTCTTCCTGAGGGACGACAGTACGGAAATCGCGCTCACGACTCCGGAGGACGGTTTCTTCTATCTGCTGGTTTCGGACGGAATGGGCGGACACGAGAATGGGGAGCAGGCAAGCAGGTTTACACTTGACACTCTTGCCGATAAATTCAACAGCGGGGAAATCGGCGCCGAAAATTTCGTGGACGACCTGCGTGACTGCGTTTATGAAATCAGCCGAAAACTCAACGAACAGGCAGCCCTGAGCGGCCAGTCACGCCCTATGGGATGCACCCTGACCGGCATTGTGTGGCATTACGGCAGGATTTGGCTCATAAATGCCGGAGACAGCCGCACCTACCGCTTCCGGGAAGGGATATTGCGCCAGCTCACCACTGACGAGACGGAAAGGGGAATGAGCGGAAACCCGGAAGACAGCAAACTCCTGCTCAACTGCATAGGAGGTGGGGCGGAAGGACATCTGAGGATAGAAGACCTGGACGGTAAGATTCTGGAAGGAGACAAGATACTCATCTGTTCCGACGGTCTGAGCGATATGGTGCCGGATGAAGAAATCGAGAGCATAATCGGAGATGGCGGCAATATTGTGGACCTTATGCGCAGGGCCTGCGAAAACGGAGGCTGCGACAATATCTCGATTATCCTTGCAAGGGTTGAGTAATCTATCATTTCCGGTACATCCTTTAACCTCAAAATATGGAAAACAATATCAGCTACATACCTGAAAACAAGCAGGATAGGAAATGGGGGCTGACGGTATGCTCCCTGGGGTTCCAGAAGGTGAATCCGGGAGAGGACTATCCGCCGCAGAAGCACAATCCGGAATATATGTTCAATCCTTCAGTCGGCAGAGTGCTTTCAGAATACCAGCTTCTTTATATAACCGAGGGCAAAGGCAGGCTGGTCACGGAACACGGGGGCAAGTTTGAAATCAAGGCCGGAAATATGTTCCTGATTTTCCCAGGCGAGAAGCACAGCTACTTCCCCGACCCGGAGACGGGGTGGAGCGAGTATTGGATAGGCTTCAACGGGAGCAATGTGGACAGCAGGACAAACGAGGGTTTCTTTTCACCACTCAAACCCGTGTATTTCATAGGTTACAATGAAAATGTCATAGAACTGTACAGAGAGGCCATAAGGACCGCACAACGTCAGGAGACATATTTTCAGCAGTTGCTCGCAGGAATAGTGAACCATCTGCTGGGGCTTATGTTTATGACTGACCGCAACAACCGTATGCAACCCGACGAGGAAGGCAGGAGGATAGTGAACAGAGCCAGGGCGTTTATGCAGGCGAGCGTGGAAACAGATTTGAGAATGCCTGAAGTGGCAGAACACGTTGGGGTGAACTACACGAGCTTCAGGAACCTTTTCAAGCAATACACCGGTCTCTCCCCTGCCCAGTATTTCATAAACCTGAAAATACACAGGGCCAAGGAAATGCTCCGCAGCACCTCAGCTTCCATCAAGGAAATATCCATCATACTCCAGTTCGAGAACCCGGAATATTTCGCAACGCAATTCAAAAAGAAAACAGGCATCTCCCCCACCGAGTTCCGCAACCGGTAGAAGAAATAGTACCCCGGTCTCCTTTCTTATTTTGTGACTTCCAGATTTTCTCCGGGTCAAGAGTGCTTGCAATCGGGATGAGTTCACCAGAAAGAGCCTTTGGCATAGTGACCTTTGGAAATATTTAAAAAAAGGTTGGCATCATGCAATTTCATTGAAATGACTGTTGAAGAGATAAAGGATATGGTACGTAGTGCTCCAGGAATTACTGAGTTCCAGAGGAGAGTTTATCTTGCCCTTTTGGATGTTCCAAAGGAGAGATTGGCGGATATGCTTTCGGTGAGCAAGAGTAACTGAGGCTGCTGAGGGAAGAGGCAAGGGATTGTTTCGGAGAATGAAACGCGCATTACTGTAACCACCGTTACAATAATGCGCAAACTTAGCAATATTTATCCTTTTTAAGAAATACAGAGCATCCTTGGGTCAACTGAAAACTATTTCAGGACGATTTCCACGATGGTTTTGCTGTCTGCCGAGGTTTCCGGGAGGGAAATCAGGGCGGCGGTGTCCTTGTTCTCGAAATCGCAAGGCTGACCGTCAACTTTGACAGTAGAGGCTGCCATTCCTTCCAGAACTATGGAGTAGAGCCTTGTCGCAGGGGCTGAGTGATATGAGCCCTGGCGCGGATTTATTACCACACGCAGTGTCTTGCCCTTGACGGTCTTCTCAATCAAGGTGGTGGCATAGTCGGTGTCGTAGGCCTGGCTCACACCGTCATCTTCATAATGTGTGTAACTTGCCCTAGATGAGCCCGGAACTATGAGCAGACGCAGACGGTTATCCTGCTGCTGAAGATTGCATATATCCTCGGAAGCAAGTGGAATTATGGCACCGGAACGCACGTACCAGGGATTTTCGTCGATTGCATAGTACAAAGTCTTGACAGAGCCTCCCTTGTGCATACAATGGTGGGCCATATCGTACCAGTCGTTGCCGGACGGGAACCACATCTTCCTTTCAGTCTTGCCGGTCTCCGGATCAAGCGGCTGACAGAGCACAGTTGCGAGAATATTGTCCCCGAAGAAATACTCCTCGTGGCAATCGTAGGCCTTCTGCTCCTCAGGATAGTAGTAATAGAGAGGGCGGCAGATGGAAACTCCGGTGTCGAATGCCTGACGAGCAGCATCATAGATATAAGGAGTGAGACTGTACCTGAGCCGGATTGCCTCCTTCATATACTCGTAATGGGTCGGATAGGCCCAGATTTTCCTTTCCTGGCTCGGGGACGGGGAAGAGTGCGTCTTGAAAATCGGAGTGAAGACTCCATATTGCAGCCACCTGGTGTACATCTCCGGGTTTGCGTCGTGATAGGACTTCTGCATGTGGCCTCCTATGTCGTGGCCCCAGTAGCCGTAGCCCACGTTGGAAGCCGTGGAAGTGAAATACGGAAGCATTGCGAGTGCGCTCCACTCGTCGAAGGTGTCGCCGGAGAATCCGAGCTGATAGCGGTGGCTGCCCAGTCCTCCCCATCTGTGGTAGATGAACGGACGGTCGGCCTCCTTGCCCTTGTATGCGGACTGGCGCACCTTGTCGTTGAAGAAGGTCCAGTTGAGCCAGAAGGTATTGCTCAGGTCCTTGACGTACCTGCTTTCCATCCACTGCTGCCAGTCGAGCCACCAGAAATCCACGCCCTGCTTCTCGAGAGGATGGATGACGCTGTTGAAATAGGCATCGGCCCAAGCCTGCTGACTCATACGGAAAGGTACTGGAGCATTGTAGCCCGGTTTGCCGGCCGGTTTGTCAACTCCCTGATACTTATATTGTTCCTCACCATAGACATATTCTTTCGGACCGTCGTAATCCTCTCCGGCACGGCTGAGATAATCCTCCCGGAAAGCCTCGTAGCAATCCTCATAAGGGCGTATTCCGGAAGCCGGATGCAGATTCAGGGAAGTCTTGTAGCCGAGGGAGTGAAGTTCCTTGAGGAAGCCTTCCGGGTCAGGGATAAGGTCGTGGTTCCAGGAATAGCCTGTCCATCCGCGTCCCTCTCCGAATTCATCCCGGCCTTTGCGCTTTTCCATTTCGTGCCAGGTGAGGTGCCAGTCCATATCCACTATGAAAACGTCTGCAGGTACTTCGTGGCTTCGGAGTTCGTTGGCGATTTCCAGCAGCTGATCATCGGTGTAGGCAAAATAGCGGCTCCACCAATAGCCGAAGGTGTATTTCGGAGGAAGGGGAATCCGGCCTGCAACTTTGGTAAAATCCGCAAGGGCTGCTGTGTAGTCGTGTCCATAAGCGAAGATGTAGAGGTCCTGCCTGTCTCCTTCCGGACGTTCCACCACCCATTCACCCCAGTCGGAGCTGTTCTTTTCGAGCAGATGGCGCTTGCTTTCGTCCACTATTGCCCAGCCGTCGCGGGAGATTATTCCGTCTTCAAGTTCCAGGTCCAGATTGGTCCTGCTGCTGCGGCTCCATCTGTTCAGAACTCCCGGCTTCACGAGGCCTTCGATTTCATCCAAGGTTCTGGTGGTGCCTTTCAGGTTGCCTGTGGAAGCTGTGCCCGGGGTCCACTTGACGTTCTTGCCGTTCAGGCGGAAACTTACGCTGAGGTTGTCCTGAGCAAACTTGCCTTTGCCGCTATAGTTCAAAGTGAGGACGGAGGTCTTGACGGTCACGGACTCGGCCTTGCGGGAAACGGTGAATGACGGCACATCCAGACGGCGGTTGATTATGGCAAGGGAGGCACGGTCTTCGAACTTTCCGTCTTCGGACCATTCCATCCTTATCAGACGGTCGGTCAGAACTGTGAAACGGGCGTTGCCGCATACGACTTCGGCCTTCGGATCGGCCTTGGGGTTGGTGTCATTTGCGGACAGGAGGGCTGCTGTGAGGCAGAATGCGGTTAGTAGCAGGGATAATCTCTTCATATTATTATTACAGTTTATCAATTCATATTCATATTCGGATTGCCGGTCAAGGCCGGCGACTATATGGCGATGGAAAACCGCTTTTCCACACAGTCACAAGCACCTATATCCAAAACCGGTGCAAATTTAGTAAAAAGATATGAATCAATACCTGTGATAAGGCTCAGACATAACGTGGAGTGTGCGAGGAATCCATACACGGTAGCGTCCGTGCGGGTCCCAGTCGTTGCCGGCGGATGCGAAATCGCAGAAATGAATCAGGCGCACGGCCTTTTCCCTGTCGTCTTCCAGATTGGCTCCGAGAATCATAGGCACCTGAAGGTCCAGCCAGCAGAAGGAGTCTTGGGCAAAAGCCGGCACTGCAGCGACACAACCATTCTCATCCGTCTGTATTACAGCACTTTCGTCCACAAATCCGTCTGAGAAACGGCTGTCCCTTGCAAACACCAGCGGGCCGCGGACTACAGCCTGCATATTGTTCAGTTCGACCACCTTGGTCTTCATTTCCATATCTATTTCCACCACATCACCGCTCTGCCATTTGCGGGAAATCTTCACGAAGCCGTTTTCGGCTGCACAAGCGCAGGTCTCCCCGTTCACAGTCACGGCAAAGCTGCCTTCAGACCAGGACGGAACCCTCAGGGCGAGGCTGAACTCCGAAGCTTTGCGGGCATCGAGACTCAAGCGTACCTTTCCATCCACGGGATAGCCTGTCTCCACCTTCACCTGCACAGATTTGCGGCCAATGGACAAAGATGCCTCCATAGGCAGATAGAGATTGACTGACAGGCAGTTGTCCTTGAAAGTCAAGGCAGTTTTCGGAATGAGCGCATAACCCCTCGGGCCATTTGCATTGCAGCAGTTGATGCACATTCCGCACTGCTCTTCTCCCTGAGAACGGTGACCTTCAAGAGGACTGTACTTTGAAATCTGTGTGCCGTCATCTTTCATTGCCGCCATAAGGGCGTTGTACATAGTCCTCTCAAATTGGTCAGCGTAAAAAGAATTGCCCGTTTTATCCAGCAGCCTTGCGCAGAACTGCATCCAGGTGAAAGTCACGCAAGTCTCCATTGTATGGTAGGTCGGGATGGTCTGGCGTTCCCTGCCCATATACCAGCATTCGAATGCCGCACCCGAACCGGCGATATTGATTTCATCCCGGACTATGCTCTCGACTGTTTTTTCAGCCGCTGTAATATATTCCTGATTGCCCGTAACCGATGCCAATTCCACCAGTCCCTCATAGCAGGACATCATCTCGTATGCCTTCATTCCGTTAGAGAAAGACCACCATTGCTTCGGGAAAGCCGATCTCTGCGACACGGGCACCCCATTCAAAGCCTTGGTAATCAATTGAGAGGAGCCCTCACGCTCTATGCTTTCCACAATGCTCAGCGCGAAATCCAGATATTTACGGCAGCCGGTCTCCTTATATAGATAGACAACAGGCTCCAGCACCGAACAACTTGCCATTCCGAAATAGTTTCCGGTCTTCGCGATGTCAGTATTCCTCTCATTCAAGTCGTTGATAAGGCAGTCGATGGACTTTGCGGCAGCCTCAAGCACAGGCTTTTCTCCGGTGAGACGATAGTAGGAAATCAGAGCAAGGGCCGTGTATTTCCTGCCCCAGATATCCCAAGCCTTAAGCCTTTTATCGGGGGCATAATTGCCTATGTATCCGTCAGGCTCCTGAGTGGCCGTCAAATCGTGGATGCCCTTAGAAATCTTCTCCAGCAAAGCCGGGTCGCCGTTGTAGCGGTACATATCCATAGCCCCGAGCATCCATTTGCCTATGAACTCCGTGCTCCAGGACCAGGTGTCGTTCTTGTGGCGGAAGGGTTCCACCAGCTCGTCCACGTTCTCCTGCATTATCATTCCGCTGTTGCACAGGTCTATACGGGACCCGATGTAACCGCCGATCTTGATTCCGCTTACAGCCTCAGGTGCATTGTTTCCGCACTTTCGGGCAGACTCTCCGGGAACATTGGAGGCATTCAGACTTAAAGACAAAAGGGCAAGTGCTGCCACTGAGTTCACAATATGGGAATACTTCATTCTTCTTGACAATTTTTCGTAAAGTTAATCTTTATTTCGCAAGCAGGGCAATGGTTACTTAGGCAACCCGAAAACATCGGACAGCTCCTGCATCTGCTCTTCGGTCATACCGTCCGGAACAAAACCCATATTGCGGGCGCTGATGTAAATCTGGGCAGCCTTGTTCAGCACGTCCACCTGGTCGAATGCAGACATGATGTCCGTGTCCACAGCAAAGACCCCGTGTTTCTCCCACATCACCACGTCGTAGTCGTCGTCGATTGCGGAGATGGTGGCATTAGCCAGTTCCACACTGCTCGGAAGCATATACGGCACCATACCCAGTCCGCGCGGACAGAAAGCCTTGGTCTCCGGAATCATAGACCAGAGGAGCTTGGTCGCCACATCCTTCTCCATATACTTTTTGCTATGGGTAAGTGCTACAAGCTCAATGGGATGGGTGTGGAGTGAAGCCCTGTACGGGGAACCCTTGGCAAGCAGATAGTTGTGCACGCTCAGGTGAGACGGAAGTTCGGAGGTCGGCATCACAAGATTGTCGGCCACGATTTCGTAATGTGCGCAGTCGTCGGTGATGCGGATGATGCTGCCGTTTGCCATAGGGTCACGGGCAAGGTCGCGCATCCTCTTCTGGGTACCCTTACAATAGAACCAGCAGCCTTTCAGTTGGGGCAGTTCCACCCCTATCGGGAAGGCCTCCGAGATTGCCGGGAGTTCACGCATTCCGTCATCCACATACTCGGTGACGTTCACTGTGATATTTCCGCCGTTGCGCTCGGCCCAACCTTTGGTCCAAAGGTAGCCGGCTGTTTCTGCAACCTGCCATACGGCGGCTTTGAGGGCAGGTCTGGAATCAAGAATAGACATATATTTAACACTACTACTTTAACAATTCCGGCAGGAAAGAACTGATTATCAGCACCGCAATGCCGGTCAGGAGCACAGCCACGGTCTTGCGGGAACAGCCCTTCCATTCTTTAAGTATTATGCCCCAGACATTGGAGAAAGTCACATTCAGGGCCATGAGTATGCACCAGCTGAAAGTCATCAGAGACTCGGAGGAGGTGAGGAAACCCTTGCCCAGGCTCAGACCGAAGAACTGGCTGTACCAGAGCAGGCCCGCGAGTGCGCAGAAAAGCAGGTTCCCGGCCCAGACCTTTCCGTTGGCATAGTCCCCGAAGGTTTTGTTGCGGGCATTCTGGAAGAGACAATAGGCGGCATTGGTCAGGAAGCCTCCGAAAGTCACGAGGAAGGTGGCAGGAAGGGTCTTGAATATGTCCGCGGTCGCATCCCCGAAATTCAGTGGCTCACCGAAGCCGAGGCCTATGTTGAAGCAGGCACTCATAAATCCGGCAGACAGAGCCACCAGTATTCCTTTAGGGAAGTTGAAGTCCTTGACTGCCTCCTTTTTAGCTTCGTCGGACAGGCCCTTGGATTTCAGATGTCCCGCCACTCCTATGATGGCAATGCCGATGAGAGTGGCAACCACTCCGCAAATCACCGAAGCGGTCAGGTCTCCCGGACGGCCCAGGAAGAGAGGTGTGAGTATGGTCCCGAGTCCCGCACAGGTTCCCAGGGCTATAGACTGTCCCAAAGCCACTCCGAGATAACGCATCGAAAGGCCGAAAGTCAGTCCGCCCACGCCCCAGAGCATACCGAAGACCACTGTCAAGGCTGTCTCTCGCGGATAGCAGGCGTAGAGGCCGAAAAGACTGGCGTCGGACGGAACGGCAAGCATTGCTCCGGCGAAAGGGAAAATAAGCCACGCAAAGAGGCCCTGCACCAGCCAGAAAGTCTCCCAGCTCCAGGACCTGATTTTGCGGATGGGAACATAACTGCTTGACTGGCAGAATGCTCCCACCGCGATAATCAATAAACCAAATAGAATTTCCATAGTCTATCTTTTGGACAGTACATCCTTTTCGTAAGCCTGCACCTCAGCAATGAAATCGCTGCCCACAGGCACTGAATTGCGCAGACAGAACTCGTCATAGACGGCATTCCAAGGAAGTGCCTTTGCCTCTTCCATAAGGGCAAGCACCTCGAAGTGGCGGTCCTCAAGTTCATATTTGGAAATCAGTTCCTTCGGCTCGAGAAGGGCGCGAAGCATACATTTCTGAGCTGAACGGGTGCCTATGATATATGCACCGATGCGGTTGATGGAACCGTCGAAGAAGTCGAGCCCGTAATGTACGCGGCCGAGGGCATCCGCACGCACGATTTCGCTGAAGAGTTCCTGGGTCGGGTCGTCCATAATGGTCACGTGGTCGGAATCCCAACGTATAGGACGGCTCACGTGAAGCATAAGCTCTGGCACATAGCAGAGCAGGGCGGAAACCTTGTCCGCAGGGCTTTCGGTAGGGTGATAGTGGCCTGTGTCAATGGTCGGAATCTTGCCGTTCTGTGCTGCATAGGCAGTGTAGAAATCGTGGGAGCCCACTGTGAAACTCTCCAGTCCTATGCCGAAGACCTTGCCCTCGATGCAGTCCTTCATATCGGTCTTGGACTCCGCAAAAATCTGGTCCAGAGAGTCTTTCAGGAGGCTGCGGTAGAGATAGTGGTTCACGGAAACGTCCTTGCATCCGTCGTGTACCCAGAGGTTCATAATGCAAGGATCCCCCTGAGCCTTGCCCATTGCATCGGCTATGTCGCGGCAACGCTTGGTGTGCTCAATCCAGAAGTCGCGTATGCCCTTGTCAGGGTTTGAGAGCGTGAGACTGCCACTCTTTGGATGGGAGAAGGATGAGGAATTGAAATCCAGCAGGGTGTTGTTATCCTTTGCCCAGTCCATCCAGCTTTGGAAGTGCTCCACTGTCACCTCGTCCCTGTCCACGACCTTGCCCTGGAAATCGCCGTAGATTTCGTGGAGATTGAGCCTGTGGCTGCCCGGAATGAGGCTCTTTGCCTTGAGTATGTCCGCGCGGAGTTCGTCGATGTTGCGTGCGGCACCCGGATAGTTGCCTGTGCTCTGGATTCCGCCGGAAAGTGCTCCAGCCTGAACCTCAAAACCTTTCACGTCATCAGCCTGCCAGCAGTGCATACTGAGGTGGAAGTCCTGAAGCTGGGAGAGTACCTTTTCGGTGTCTATGCCTATGGAGGCATATCTTTCTTTTGCAAGCTCGTAAGCCTGATTGATTGCTGTGTCTTTCATTGTTATAATGTGTTATTGTATTGTTTCTGAATTTGAAGGAAACGGCTGTATTCGCTGTCCATATTCCGCTTTGGAAAATATTCAGCAAGTTCCACCGAAGCCTTTGATATCCTGCGCATTGAGGAGAGGCTGTCACAAAGTCCGGCAGCTTTTGCCTGCACCAGAGCATTGCCCATCGCAGTACCCTCCACCGGACCGCAGATGACCTTCAGACCAAGCGCATCCGCAAGGCATTGCATAAGGAAAGCATTGCGGGAGCCCCCTCCGATGACATTCAGGGCAGCTATCCTGACCGGAGTGAGTTCGCCGAGCAGTCCCACGACCTGACGGCAGCGGAAAGCAAGAGACCTGAAAATTAGACGGCAGTATTCAGCCGGGGAGGAAGGAACAGCCTGAGCCGTGGCACGACAATAATCATCTATGGCAGAGGTCATTGAAGCAGGATGGGCGAAACATTCCGCATCCGGGTCTATGAGGGAGGCGAAATCCGTGGTCCCGGCCAAAGCGACGAGTTCCCCCACATTTTCCGGAGCATCCCTGAAGTCCTTGCGGCACTGTTCGAATATCCACATTCCGCAAATATTCTTGAGAAAGCGTATGGTCCCGTCCACTCCCCCTTCGTTGGTGAAGTTCTCCCTGAAGCTGTCGTCGGAAATGATAGGAGCTGGAGCCTCGACTCCAAGCAGGGACCAGGTGCCGCAACTAAGATATGCGAAGTCAGCACTTTCAGCAGGGACGGCTGCAACGGCTGAACCGGTGTCGTGACCGGCTACTGCAATTACTGGCACAGGCCCCATACCTACTGCTTTCTGAACCTGCTCCGTAAGCACGCCGATTTTCTCTCCCGGCCGGACCATCCTGCCGAAGCGGGACCGTTCCAAGCCGAGGGCATTCAGTATTTCAGGGTCGAGGTCACCGGTCTGTGCATTGAGAATCTGAGATGTGGTGGCAACGGTGTATTCGCAAACCGCCTCAGCTGTAAGCATATACGAGAGGGCATCCGGGATGAAGAGCACTTTGTCCGCAGCCTTGAGCGCAGAACAGCCGTTTCGCAGCAATGTGTCCAGCTGGAAGACGGAGTTGAAGTTCATAAACTGTATTCCAGTGCGGCGGTAGAGCTCCCCGGAAGGCATTTTTGCAAAGAATTTCTCCTGTGCACCGTCCGTATGCGGGTCTCGGTAGCAATAAGGAAGGCCGAGCAACTGGCCGTCATCTGAGAAAAATGCAAAGTCGCATCCCCAGGTGTCAATGCCTATGGAGTCTATGCTGACTCCCTGAGATGCGACTTTTTTCAGTCCCTTGAGTATTTCGTTGTAGAGATGCGGAAGATTCCAGAACAGATGTCCTCCAAGAGGCAGAATGGGGTTTTCAAACCTCGTCAGTTCAACAAGTTCCATTTTCGCTCCATCGAATGAAGCCAGGATGGTACGGCCGCTCGTAGCCCCGAGGTCAACCGTGAAGAAATTGTGCAGCGCCATCAGTCTCAGTGTATATTTTTGCAAATATATGCCTTAATGAACCTGATGTACCTATGTTTTTTGACAATGATATTTCATTATTGAAATGGCGGATGCAACTTATTTTTTGAGGATTACTTATCGGGACTGAGGGAGTGATACGGCTAGGCTGTATGTTCCCGGACCATATTCTGCATAAGTGGATTCCCCGGGAAGCTTCACACTGGCTGTTGAACCCTCGGGAATACTGAAATCCCATTTCCAGATATCCCCTTCGAACTCCCATTCGCTGCGTATCACTCCTGAGACAACCTTGAGTTCGGCCTTGAGTTTTCCCATTCTCCTGTCCGGAACAGGCCGCATCAGTATATGTCTGAAACCCGGTGCGGCAGGATCCGCACAAATACCCGCAGCTCTTTCCCAAATCCATTGACACACACATCCGTATGCATAATGGTTGAAAGAGTTCATACTCTGGGGCCCCATTCCGCTTTCTATGGTGTAGCTGTTCCAGCGCTCCCAGATGGTTGTCGCCCCGTTGTCCACTGAATAGAGCCATCCGGGACATTTGCGTTGGAAAAGCAGGTCGCAGGCCAAATCCTCCATTCCGTTGTCAGACAGGGTGTTCAGGAGGATGGAAGTGCCGAGGAAACCTGTCTGGAGGCAGCCGTCGTGCTCTGCAAAATTCGCTTTCAGGCGTTCAATCATATTCTGCCTTGCACTGCCTTCGACTATTCCGTTCTTGAGAGCGAACAGAGCAGGTGTCTGCATAGTGTTGAGCACGCCGTTTTTGAAACTTCCGTCATCATTGAGGAATGTTTCCCTAACATAGGACTTCGCTTCCCGGACCATTCTCTCGTATTTGGCCGTGTCCCTGCCTGTATCCCGGGCCATATCCAGCATCATTCCGGCATCTATAATCCAGTAGGATGCCCCGAGATAGTTCCAGTACTCCAGAGTTGAAGGCCAGTCCTGAAGGTATCTCCCGCTGCAACTCTCAAGTGCTTCATAGCTGAGCCAGTCGGCCCATTGAAAATTGGCATTGTCCGCAGTCAGGGCCGAGTGGTCATATTTCGATGCATTGACATAGCCTATAAACTTCTCCATCGCGTCCCAGTTTTCGTTGACTATTTCAGTGTCTCCGAACTGCTTCCAGACAGTCCACGGCACAATGATTCCGGCATCGGCCCAACCGACACGCATCATATCGGCACCAGGGTCACCTCCGCAATGGGCAAGAGGAGCCACAGCCGGGAAACTGCCGCGCGGACTGCGCGTGTCACGCATATCCCGCATCCACTTGCGGAAGAAAGCACGGGTGTCGGCAAAGAATGAACCTGTGGCGGAAAACACCTGGGCATCTGCAGTCCAGCCCACCCTCTCATTCCTCTGGGGACAATCGGTTGGAACAGAAAGATAGTTGGACCTCTGTCCCCACACTGCATTTGAGACAAGCCGGTTTATAGACTCGTTGCCGGTTAGCAAAGTACCGGTTTCCATAGAAGCAGAAACCGAAGTGACCGGGACTGACCTTATGCTCCGGATTTCCACCTTGCCGGTGGCAGTAAGCGAGATGAGCCGGTAGCCGAAGAAGGTGAAACGGGGACGGTATTCCACAAATCCCTTCTCAGGGCCGAAGACATATTCAAGACGCATAAAATTGTCGCCTATCCTGAGGTTCTTCCTGTGGCAGCTTCCTTCAGGGCCGTCCATTCCCCTGCTCACCGCACCGTTTCCGTCATTCAGAATTTCCGAAGGAAGGCAGGTCAGCCTTACACCTTCTTCTGAACGGAAGACAAACGAAGGAACGCCGGCACAGTTCTGGCCGAAATCCACCACAAGAGTCTCTCCCGGGTTGAGCACCATCCTGTCGCCGTCTGACCAGCTGCGAAGCTTGACAACCCTGCCGAATTCTCCCTCACACGCCCCTTCCACATCCTTCCACACATAGGCCTCCTTCGGCGCAAGTGCAAGGTCTTCACGCATATAGATTTCAGCTCCGCAAGTCGGGAATATTTCCCCGTGGAACTCATCATTGATTTCAGGCGTACCGAGTCTGTCAGGACAGTCGTAGCCGGGCAACTCGCGGGCATCATAACTTTCACCGTCGAATATAGCCGCGTGCTTTACCGGGCCGAGAACTCCTGCCTTCCAATTGACAGTGTCCGTGCCTGTTACGCAGGTACTGCCGTCTGAATAGCGGAGCTGAAGCACAGAACGGAATGCACACTTCTTTCCTGCCATACCTTCACTTCCTGTAGGGGTGACGATTTTGTCCGCCCACCATCCCGGAGTCACCTGGGCAGCAAAGACATTCTCACGTCCTTGGCCCCGGTCGAGGGCTTCGGTAACATCGTAGGTGTAGGATATTTTAGTCTTCCGCGGATGTGTGAAACCGGGTTTGAGAACCTCGGCACCGACAAGTCTGCCGTTCACATAGAGATCATAGACTCCAAGTCCGCTTGTCATCCATACGGCACTGACAAGCCGCTTTTCATTAGTGAACCGGCAAACGAACCAGCTTGCTCCGTCCGCAGCCTTTGACAGGTCATCGACCGGACCGGTCACCACCGGGGCATCTGCAGCGGATATCCACTGCGAGCATTCCCACAGACTGCAATCAAGAGCATCTGTCAGCTTTCCGACGGGGACATCCCGGCAACTTATGACAGCGGCCGAAAACACAGCCGCTGTCACGATAAAAGATTTGATGTTCATTCAGTTGTTATTACTTTACAGGTTCTATTGAGATAGTGGCCGGAGGGGTCAAATCCACGGTAATCTTGTATTTGCCGCTATCCTGCACATAGATGCCTTTGAAGCTGTCCGTGCCTGCGCCCCGGATGTATTTACCGGTAACAGAATTGCCACGGGATATATAAACCTCTGTGCCTGCTACACCTGCCCAGTTATCTTTGATTCCATCTCCATAAAGCAGAAGTTGGGTTTGCTTGTTTTCTCCTTCCAGGTCAGCAGTAAGGGTAAACATATTATTGCCCGCACTAGTGAATTGAAGAGGAGCAGTACCTCCATCCTTCGTACCCCAACTGTTGAAGTCTCCGGTAAGATAAACCTCAGTTGCAAGCGGAATTTCCTTATCAAGACTGTTAGCTTTTACATAAAGTCTCTGCTCCTTACGGTTAAACTCAAGTGTATAAGTACCTGCCACAGAGTTCCAATACAGATTTTCTCCCGGGGCGGTTGAAAACTGATATCCAAGGGCCTGATTTGCATAACTGATTTCGTGATCACCATCATTAGGGATGTATGCCCTGTCATAGTCATTGGCGAAGACCAGACGGAAGGTATCATTACTCAAATGACCGGTCCAGGTGTAAATGTCAGGATCCTCATCATTGGACATTCTCAAATTGTCATCGAAATTCCAGGAACCTGCTGCATCGCCGAGAACATAAAGAACAGGATACTCCAGGTCAATGTTCAAAGTCTTTACCTTGCCTGCAACCAGTGGGAGTTCCTCTGCAAGCTTGATAGTCTTGTTAATACCTCCTTCATAATTATAGTGGTCATTGATGTAGAGAGTAAGGCCGGCCCCGGAAGGAATGGTGCAGGGAGCAGTGGCAAGATAGAAAGCAGCTGATTTTCCGGCCTCAATTTGAACACCACCTTCCACATTGAGACGGACATGGGATTCCCCTGATACTTTTGTAAGAGACGGCTGCCCTGCTGTCAAATCAGCATTGAAAGCACCGGAAAGCGCCGCATTGCGGCTTCCGTCACCAATCCAGTTCCAGAAGTCCACATTTCTGACAGACACAGGGAATGAGTTTGGATTGGTGATATTGACCTTGAGCATTGCTGCCATATGGTGCATAGTGAATGTCGGAATATCATCCTTTGCAACATCAGCCAAGCTTGAATAGAACGGTACACCTTCTCCACAGATATGGGCCGTTGAATTGGCACCTTTCTGAGTCTGCACCGTTACAAAATTCAGAGGATAGGCATTGAGTCCTGCCCCTGCGGCATAGGGATAGACTGCCACCCAACTGTTGGTCTGGTTCAATTCGGATTTCAATGTTCCGGTGAATTCGCCCGTCGTATAGGGTTCTTTCAGAATGAACCTGCCGTCGGAATTTCCGTTGTGGAATATTGTGATGGCATCTCCTTCTGACCAGGAAGTTTGATAGTTGTCTATTGAGGTTCTGGTATCCTGAGTCGGAGCAACTGAGGCATTGACCACGAAATCGCCCTCCACAGTTCCAACAGGCTTCTCTACAGGCTGAACTGTTTCCTTGTTGCAGGAAAGCACAGACAAAGCAGCAACAACTGCCGAAGCTATATAAAATGTCTTTTTCATAAGTCTAAAAAATTTAAAATTTCAATTGCTGTGAAGAATCCTCATCGCTGAAGGCATCAAAAGAATACGCATTTGAGTTCTGCTGTTCAGAATAGCAGATATTGAACTGCTGGGCCACAGCTATCGAGTTGAATACCGGGGAGTTATATTCTGCCCTCCCCCTTTTGTTTGTCATTTCCATAATATTTTTGTTTGTCATTATTATTCTGCTACAGCTTCAATTGACACACATTGAACTGCCATATCTACGGTAATCTTGTATTTGCCGCTATCCTGCACATTGATGCCGTTGAATCCGTCCACTCCTGCGCCCTGAATGTATTTCTTGACCACGGCGTTGTCCTTGGACATATAGACAGCTGAACCTGCCACACCTGTCCAGTTATCGGTGATTTCATCCCCATAGAGGAGCAGGTTGGTATTATAATACTCTCCTTTTTCCTCATTCTTGATTCCGCCTGCCAGTTCAATGGTGAGGGTATATACATCGCCGTCCTTAGTGAACTGGGCCGGAGTTTTTTCTGCGGAATCGGCACCTTTTTCTCCCCAGGAGTTGAAATCTCCTGTAAGATAAATTTCAGACACAGTATTTATCGGTTTGTCGAAGCTGACCTTGGTGACTTTCATAGTGCCGGCAATAACATCAATATCCACTTTGTACACACCCGCTATGCTGTTCCAATAAAGATGGTCACCTGGCTTAGAAGAGAAATTGAGTGCAAGTTTCTGCTCGGCATAGCTCAGTTCGTGGTCTCCGTCAGCAGGAATGAATTGTTTTTCCCAATCATTATTCAGAACGAAGCGGAATGAATTTTTTCCGATTTTACCTGTCCAGGTGTATTGTCCCTGGGCAACCGGGGTCATTGCAGGCTGTTTGTTGAGATCCCAACCGCCTACAGCATCTCCGGCAATCTGAACCTTGTTTGTGCTGACCTCGACTTCAACAGCCTTGATTTCTCCTGCCTTCAACTCAAGGTCAGAGAAAGTAACAGCCTGCTGGAAACCGCCGTGGTCCGGACCGCCGTTTACATATACAGTGAAGGATGCACCGGAAGGAAGAGTGCAAGGAGCCACAGCCATAAAGAAATCTGCGGATGCACCGGCCTCGATGACTGCATTTTCGACAGAAAGGCTTACACAAGGCTCACCGCTCACTTTTGCAAGAACCGGAGCCTGTGCAGTGAGATCTGCAGTGAATGCACCTGTAAGAATCGCATTCTGGCTGCCGTCACCGATCCAGTTCCAGAACTCAACCTGATTAACGCTGTAAGGGAAGTCTTGTCCGTTCTTGACAGTAACCTTCAGGAATGAAGCAAGGTGATTCATCTCGAAAGCCGGAGTCTCATCCTTTGCCACAGCAGCAGCCACAGCATAAAGAGGAGCATTGCTGCCGCAGAGGTGGGACATTGAATTCACACCGCTCTGAGCCTGTTCCTTGGTGATGGTTACAGGATATTCTGACAAAGACGCATCGGCTGCATAAGGATACACAGCAGTCCAGTCATTGCTTGCCTGGGTGAGTTCTGCAGCAAGTTCGCCCTGGAAGATACCTTTTTCCGCATCCTTGAGGTCGAATTTACCGTCTGAAATGCCGTTGTGGCTGACAAGAAGGGCATCGTTTTCTGTCCAGCTTGTAACATTTGCGGACATAGCAGTCTTGGTCTGCTGTATGCTTGCACTTACTTCGAACTTGTCGTCAACAACCTGCGGATCATCCGGCTCCGGCTTCGGATTCGGGTTATTGGTTTCCTTGTTGCAGGAAACAGCGGCCAAGGAAGCGGCAAAAAAAATCAATGATAAGAATTTCTTTTTCATAATTATAAAGTTTTAACAGTTCAGTTATTTTGTAATTCTGGCAGCAAATGCACCACCTGACTTCATTGTGACTCTCAAAGGCTCTCCATAGTATTCTTTGACCGACTTCCGGTATGCCTGAGGCGAGGTGGAGTCTTCAAAAATCTCTATCTTCCAGTCGGATGCATCCAGAAAATCCAAATCCACCACCACATTGCGCGGAGTCCAGTCGGTCATTCCGGCAAGGAACCACTCATCACCGCGACGGCGTGCCACAATGATATATTCCCCTATTCTGCCGTCAAGAGCGATGCTTTCGTCCCATTCGCAAGGAACAGAAGCAATGAACTCTGCACACTCGGACTCTTTCTCATAAGTGGTTATGTTGTCCGCCATAGTGCCTATGCCTGAATGATAGAGGACAAAGGCAGCGAGCTGGCGGCAGCGTGTCCCGAGAGATATCGGACGCGGGTCATCGGCATACCAGGATGAACGGTCTGCATTGCGCATAAGACCGGGCGTGTAGTCCGCCGGACCGGCAAAGCCGCGCAGATATGGGAAGGTGACATCATAGACCACCTGGTCTGCAGGAGAAGCTCCGCTCACAGGATCAGTATTGCCATACTTGAGATGTTCGAGTCCCCTGACCGCCTCGAAAGACAGCACATTCGGCCAGGCTCTGTTCAAGCCGGTAGGAATCGGAGTGGAGTGCAGGTTGAGCACCAGACGGTTTCTGGCACACAACTCCGCAATTTTCCACTGGAGGTTGATGAAATCCTGGTCTGCACGCTCAAAGAAATCGACCTTGATTCCGGCAATGCCGTCGGAAGAGAGTTTGTCAAGTGCAGCATCCATAGAGGCTTCATCCCCGACCTCCATCAAATCCGAGAACCAGGCTGCCTCTATCCATATCATTACACCTACTTTGCAGAATTTCGCATAGTCCACGACCTCTTTCAGCCAGGGAGCATAGGTGATTGATTTTCCGTAGGCGGAAATGCAGCCTGCATCAATGGTGATATACGGGATACCCATCTTTTGGGCATAATCTATATGGTATTTGTATGTCTGCAGATTGCGTCCCGAAGAGAAGCTGACTCCGTCGAGGGTGAAGGAGGTCTCCCAATCCCAGGTGCTCATTCCGGGCTTTATCCAGGATATGTCCTTAAGCTGCCTTTCGCGGCCCAGACGGTAGATGATGTCGTTGCAGAGCAGGTCCGTATCCTCATCCGGCAGCAGCATCACACGCCAAGGGAAATCCATCTTTCCCTGACATACCGCTATGTCGTCATACCACGAAGTGGGCACCTTGGTCGTGTACTCGTTCCTCTGGGAGGATTTCACACGGGGACTGTGATAGCCGTAAAGAATATTGCCGGAGCCTCTCTTGAGAAACATTCCGGGATAGTTCTTCACATCAGCCTCGGCAATGCAAACGGTGATTCCGGAGGTCTTCACATAAAGGGGCATCATTCCGAGCCGTCTGTCCGGGAACTGGTCGATACCGGTGAAATAATAGCCTTCGAAACAGGTACTTGCATTAATCCGGTCACTGTCTGTAGAGCCGGGACTTGGGGCAGCCGTCATTGCAATGACATCGGTGAAATTGAACCTCACCTCCTCACTGCGGACCGTGAAGCCCTCGTCTGAAGTCTTGCGGAAACGGTAGGCACAGGCATCGTCATACACGCGGAATTCAACCTCGAAACCTTCTTCGAAAATGTATCTGGCTGCACGGTAGGACTCCCGGACCGTCTCCCTAACATAGAAAGGAGATTCGATTGTCCCGCTGACAGAAGACAGCTTTGTGTCCAGAAGCTTGCAGTAACGGCCCAGCACTCTTCCATCTTCAAGAGAGATGGAAAGAGGCTGAAGCTGGGTTATTGCGGTTCCGTTCTTGAACACTCTGTATCTTATGGTATTGTCCACAAGGATTTCCGCCTTGACAGAACCGGAAGGAGATTCGAGCACGAGTTCCGGCTTCGGATCCGGCGTCTCCTGCGGCTTCTCGTCCTTTTTGTCTTCAGGATTGACATTGGAACAGGAAAGCAGCAGCAGCGAAACCGCGGACAGTATGTAAATCAGTTTTCTCATATTACCATTCAATTGCCTGATCTTCATCCGGAATCTGGGTGTTGATTCTGCGTTCCATAGTCATACTGCCCTGGGCGTGATACCTCAGCACCTGACCCGGATATGTGGTAAAGTCGTCGTAGTAATAATCCATATTGAGGGTGATGGTGCGCCGGATAAGGTACGGGTGCACTGCATCCTGAACATCAGTGATGGTGTATTTCTGGACGGCGCTGTTTGCCTGGAAATGAAGATTCGGCTCATCGGAATAAAGCCTGAGTTTGCCGCTGCCGTCACCGAATTCATCCTCACCGAATTCTACGAAAACTTTGTACTTGTTGCGGATTTCCGTCTTGTTTGCCTCCTCTGTCAGGCCGGCATAGAAGAAGAGAGTGTTTTCATCCACAAGATACGCGGTTCTCTTTTCCACGGACACGCCCTGATTAATCGGAATGTCACCGATGGCGACCTTCATCGGGGTGGCATTGTAGGTGCCCGTGTAATCGTTGAAAGGAATGATGCGGAGTATGGCCTTGTCATAGTCCTTTCTCGGGTGGGCCCTGAACGGAGAGTCTGTGTCGTCAATCGCGAGAGGAAGCACCCATTTCTCACTCATATCAATTCCGTTGAAATCGAAATTGACGGTGAGTGTGGTCTGATAGCTTCCTGCCGTGAAATGGGCAACTGATTCTCCAAGGCTGTATATGGACTCAGGCAACACCTTGTAATACAGGTCAGTACGCTGTTTGAAATGGTCGTCATTTATGAGGGCGAGAGTGTCTTTGTCCACCCTGACCTTCACATCGAAATCCACGTCCGGAACGGTTGAACCGCTGACGACAAGAGGAATCTCATAAGTGGTCTTGCCGTCTTCCCGGTAAGGCACATAGACGGTAGTGACTCCGGTAGTGTAGTCCAGAGTGGTGGCAAATGAGACATAGTGCTCATACTGTTCCTCTTTCCAGTCTTTGTTGCAGGCGGTGAGAGCGAACAGGACTGACGCAAGTCCCAAGTAGTGAATAATATGCTTTTTCATATTCTTTCTGCTTAATCGTATATGTTCCATCCCGGATTCTGGGTAAGTCTCTTGTTTCTCTTGAGTTCAGTCTTGGAGAACGGCCAGAAATAGGATTTGTCCACGAAGACTGCAGGCACATTAGGCACCTCGACCGGAGTATGGAAAAGGATTCTGTACTTTTCCTTTTCAGTTTCTGAAGAGCCGCTCAGGGGAATATTCATATTGCAACCGTAAATAGGCTTGGTGTATTCCTTTTCGGCATCTTTCCAGCGGCGTAGATCATAATAACGCTGACACTCACCAACAAATTCAATCTGACGCTCCCTCTTGAGCTTCTCCCGGAACAGGTCCCTGTTTTCATAGGCGGCGTCAGGCCAGTCAGGCAGGCCGGCACGTATGCGCACAGGGTGCACACCTCTTTCGAGTTCGTCCTGACTTCTGCTGAGCTGATGCATCTTCCTGCCGTCATAGGAAGGAACAGTGTATGAAGTCTGGAGCTCATTCAAGGCTTCAGCATAGCACAGGAGGATGTCGGCATAACGCAGAGCAGGTTCCACCTTGGCCACAATCGCGGATGCATCACCCTGCTGGGAATCATCCGGATGCACATACTTCATAAATCCTATGCCCGTGAGAGGAAATTCGTAACCGTTCTTTTTGCCGTTGTCCGAATTCCTGTAGTACCAGCTCTGGTAATATGTTATAGGCTTGGACTCGGTATAGACCTCACTTCCCCTGCCCCAAACTCTGCCATTGTATGCCACGGATGCATAGAACCTCGGTTCCCTGTTGGCGTACTGCTTCGAGATGCCCTTTCTGACTGATGCATCCTCTCCGAGAGCCGGAGCGAAACTGAGGTCGGAGGCTTCAGAATCTGATATGATGCCCGGACGGACGGAACCGTCACCTCCTCCAATTTCGCTGTCTTTTCCCGGAACATCTTTCCCGTCATACATATAGTAGGCATCGCACTGTTTCTGGGTCATCGAGATGCGGTTGCGGCCCTGAGCCGACTTCGGAAGCAGGTCTGCAACCATTTTTTCAATGGAGAAGTTCTTGTCATACTGCTCTGAAGCGTCCCAGCCGTTGTTGCCGTTCTTGCCTCTTGTGAAAAGGAGTTCAGAATTGGTGCTTGCAGACTCAGAACCGTTGAATACGGACCTGTATGACTCGAAAGGGTCGATATCTGCATAACCGTCAGGCCAGTTCATGGTGGAAAATTCCCCGTCAGCAAAAGGTTTTACTGTCTTGGGATATTTCCTGCCCATGGACACGGTCCTTACCGGAGAGTGTACGAGTTCATAGACATTGAGGTCCATAACATCGAGGGCAGCCGCAGCGGCAAGAGCCCAGCGTCTCTCGTCATATTCCGCGCTGATGAGCCGGTTTCCCTGGTCATCCACAAGTCTGGCCGCATAGGAATCATTGTTTCCGTTCATAAGCGGAGATGCGGCATAGAGCAGAACCTTGGCCCTGTAACCCAATGCAGCGCCTCTGGTCGGACGTGCAATGTTGGTTCCGTCACGCTTGAGAGGAAGGTCCACTGCAGCTTTTGCGAATTCATCGGCAATGTAGTCGGCACATTCCCAGTATGGGCGTCTCGGAATGGAGAGTTCGTCATAAGACAGTCCATAATCCGGACCTTCTTCGGGAAGAAGAGGAATGGGACCGTACTTCTTCAGAAGAGCCCAATAGTAATATGCCCGGACAAACCTTGCCTGAGCCTTGAGGTCGGCTCTGTCTGCGTCTGAATAGGCTCCGTTGGAGTCGATATGCTGAAGGAAGGTACAGGCCTTGTTTATGCCCTGCCAGCAATATGTCCAGGTTGTCTGACGGTAGCTTTCGTCATAAGCAACGGTGAGAAATGTACCGTATTCCTCAGCATCGCCCAGAATGCTCGTCTCTCCGAAATCGTTGAAGCACAGGTCATCGGCAAAATTCTCGATTGTACCCTCACGGCTCGACACATCCACGACATAGTTCATATATGAATATGTATTCCGCAGCCACTGCTCAGTGTAGGTCTTGCTGCTGAACACCTTTTCAAGAGTGAGCTGCTCATCGAAATACTTGTCCACCTCAAGGAAATTGCAGGAGGCGAGCAGTCCGGACGAAGCAAGCAAAAATATGAATACTCTGTTCTTCATCTTTACTTTAGAATTTAATGTTTACACCGAGGGTAACGGATTTTGAAAGCGGATATGCCGCACCGTCGGAACTGCCAAGCTCAGGGTCCCAGAGTTTGAATTTGGAGAATGTGAGAAGGTTGCTTCCCATAAGGAAGAATCTCACATCTGACATCTTGGCTGCGTTGGAATATTTCTTAGGCAGGGTGTAGGCAAGCTCGAGAGTCTTGAGCCTGAGATACGAACCGTCCCTGAGCCAGAATGTGGAAGGGCGGTAATTGTTCTCATTGCCTCCGAAAGAAAGCCTCGGATATTCCGCATCGGGATTCATAGTGGCAGAGGTGCCGGAAATTGACTCGTCTATCCACCTGTCCGATTCAGCTATGGCCTTGAGGATGTTGCCCTGCGCCCCGTTGCTGAACGCATAGACACTCGGGCCATTGATGAAGAAGGATGATTTGCCGGCTCCCTGGAAGTGAAGATTGAGTTCAAGCCCCTTCCAGTTGAAGGCTATACCCGCGCCGTAGATGAGGGAAGGTACAGTGGTGGCACCAATTGCCACATAGTCTCCCTCGTCGATGACACCGTCTCCGTTTACATCCTTGTATTTGATATCACCGGGCTGGTAAGTTCCGAAAGTCTGCTTCGGACTCTGGCGTATGTCATCATAGTCTTTGAAGAGTCCCAATGCTATGAGACCTTTGGCCTGATTGATACGGTAGCCCTTTTCCATCTGATATGGATATGCGCTGTACTCATCGTCCTTTTCAAGCACCTCGTTGTAGGAGTAGGTGATGTTGCCGCGGATTGTCATCTGCACAGGACCGAGCATCTGCTTGTAGGCGAAGTTGCCGTCAAAACCGGTGGAGAGAGATTTTCCGACATTGCCATAAACTTCGGTATCGACTCCGACCGAGCCCGGGAGATACTTCCTCTGGAGGAAAATTCCGCTTCTGGTCTCGTGGAACCAGTCCAGAGTGAGAGTGAATTTGTCCTGGAACCAGGCGAGGTCAACTCCCACGTCGTGCTTGACAGCAATTTCCCAGGTAACACCAGGCACAGGAGCAACCCCTACGAAGCCCAGACCGTTTCCCTCGTAAGCATTTGACATCTTGTGGTCAGACCAGTAGTAGCCATTGAGTTCACCCATAGTGTACATATAAGGGAACCTCAAGGCATTTCCGTAGGAGTCCATAAGCTGGTCGTTACCGACACGGCCCCAGGAATAACGGAACTTGGTCATACTCATCCAAGGCATTGCTTTCTGTATCCACGGCTCTTCTGCAAGGTTCCAGGCCACTGACACTGCCGGGAAGAAACCGAATTTCTTTCCCGTGGCGAAGTTCTCGGAACCCGTATAACCGAAGTTGAAGTTAATGAAGTAGCGGTATTTCCAGTTGTATGCTGCACGGCCTACAACTCCCATATGTCTTTTTGCAAGCACCTTCTTCATATCCGAACCGTCCACAGAAGTGGATTCAGTGCAGGAGTCCTGAAGGTATTTGAGCAGACCGCTCACATTATGGGCATTGTTGAATATGCGGTCGTAACGGAGTTCAGCCTCCAGGTTGACCTTTCTGTCTCCTGTGCTGTAGGATGTCTGGGTCATTTCAACCGGATTTGCAACGTGCTCATAGACAAGGGATCCGTCAAGTTCCCTCACACGCTTGGCCTGATAGAGTTCAGGCATCTTGTAACGGCGTATCTGGCTGTAGCTGTTGGTGTCGTAGCCGAAACGGCCCACAAATTTGAGACCTTTGGTTATGAAGTCCAGATCCTGGTTGAGAGTGAAGTTGGTCTGGATCCTGTTCCACCACTGCTGGGTGTAACCGGTCTGAGTTGAACGCACCCAAGGGTTGACGAAATAATTGTTTTCGTCAATTTTGGTGGCAGGGAAGAGACCATTGGAATATACTGCCGGAACCGATACCGGATTCTGGCGTATTACGGAATTCCATATTTCGCTTGAGGTGGAACCCGACTCATCAAGTTTCTGGTACATACCGCCCACACCCATCTGGAGAAGAGTGGTCGGGGTGATGTTGACATCGGCATTCATACGGTAGTTCCACTTCTCATTGTTGGCATTGGTGCTGTACTTGCTCTTGAGTTCGTCATCGACTTTGTACATACCGCCCTCATTGAGATAACTTGCGGATATATAGTATCTTACCTTTTCACCACCGCCATCGATATTGATTGCTGCACGACCATTGAACGCTCCCTTTTTCATCAGCTTGTCCATCCAGTCCACATTCGGAAGACGGTCAGGGTCGGAACCGTCCGCTATGGTCCGAAGTTCCGCAGCCGTATAGTAAGCTTTCTCGTTTCTGGTGATACGGGCTTCGTTGGCCATATTGGCGTAGGTGTAGCCGTCCACAAATTCCGGGGTGTATGTTCTTGTATTATATACACCTTCTATCTTGACATCTATATTGATTTTGCCTTCCTTGCCGCGCTTCGTGGTGATGAGAACGACACCGTTTGCACCTCTGGAACCATAGATGGCGGTTTCGGAAGCATCCTTGAGGACAGAGAATGATTCGATATCCTCCACATTGAGCTGGTTGATGTCGCGTTCAAACCCGTCCACGAGCACAAGGGCACTGGAACCTGCTCCGAAAGTGGAAATGCCTCGGATCCAGAATTCTGAATTGTTGTAACCCGGCTGGCCGCTGGTCTGTCTGGCGATAATTCCCGGAGCATTTCCCGCAAGAGAGTTTGTGAGGCTACCGGTCACGCTTGTTTTCAACGCATCCACGCTCACAGGGGTAACTGCACCGGTCTGGGTGAGTTTACGCTGCGAACCGCTGGCTGTCACAACGACTTCGTCTATGACAAGGTTGGTTTCAGGTTCGAGGACGATGCTTACAAACTCTTCCTCTTTTATGAGCACTTCGACTGTCTTGCAGCCGAGGAATGAAACCTCGATACGGTTGTAAGGTTCCATTTCAAGATAAAAGTCTCCGTCATAATTGGTGACGGCACCCATACCTATCTTACCCTTTACAATGACTCCGGCTCCAATCAGAGGTTCTCCGTTGGAATCCTCAACGTGTCCTTTCAGGGTAATTTTCTGCTGTGCCGACACCGCAGATGTGATGCCGCACAGCAGAAGAATGACAAGAAGGATTCTTTTCATCAGTCAATGTAATGTATTTTACGGATTTTGCGATAGTATGCATCTGCAACATAGAATGTTTCAGTTGCTTCATCATAGGTTATACCCTGAATGTGGGTGAATCTCGCCTCGAGTCTCGGATGTCCGTCCTGGTCGCCGACTCCGAGGTTTCCGCCAAGCTGCTCGCTTCCGCGACCAGCAAAAGTGGACACCACATAGTCAGGAGTAATCTTTCTGATTGAGCCGCTCCAGGAGTCGCAGAGATAGAAGTCGTACTGATCCTCAAGCCCTTCTTCAACATAGCGCTGATTCTTTACGAAGACACCCTGATAAGGTCTGAAAAGCTGTGCAGATGTTCCTATGCCGTCCACCCACTCTCCTGAGCCGTTTCCTACAACTTTCTCGAAGGTCGGCTGAAGAGTTTTGTTCACCTCGTCATATTCCACCCTTTCAATCAGACAAGACTTTGCGTGGATGATATATGCATACTTGCCTGTAGGATGGAATACCATCTTGACGCCCGTGTATGAATTCCAATCCTCCTGACCCTGCTGAGGCACACCTTCATACTGGAACAAAGTCTTAGTCTCCTTGGTTTCCGGGTCAAACCTCTTGACATTGTTGCCGGCGTTCTGGTCCTGAAGATAATAAACTTCCTTGTTGATAGGATGAACAGCAACTGCACGGACGAGTTTATCATTCAAAAGAGGCTCGGTAACAAAAGAATCTCCATCACGCGTACATTTGAGAATCCCTGTATTGTCTTCGCTTTTGTCCTGATACACACCAAGAAGAAGAGTATTCTGATCCATCCAGGCCATAGAATAGAAGTTGTCTTCACCGGAAAACAGGCTTGATTTTGCAACTGTTGAAACATATTCGGCATTCAGGTCAATCTTCCTGAGATTGCCCCAGGCCTCAAGGCACCATATTATGTTAGGATTCACCGGGTCAAAGAACAGGTCCTGCATATTTTCGCCGAAGCCCGCATCATTAATGGTCTTTCCGAAACTTCCGTCCTGCACCTTGCATTCTATTGTACCGTTCTGGAGCGAACCGTAACCGCACAATGTCTCTACAACAGATTTGATCAGAATCTTGAACTTGCTCTTGGCCGTAACGTTTTCACGCTTGCCGTCTCTCTTGATGCTGAGCTTCACTTCCGCTTCCACATCCACTCCGTCAGTGGTGCCGCGCGGAACCTTGCAGCTGACCTGCTGCTGTTCATTTTCAAGGTCCTGAAGGTCTGTAGCATCGACTCTGCGGCCGTTGATGATTACAACTATATCGTCAACTGAACTGCCGAGGTTCTTGCCGACGATTTTCAATTCTGTGCCGGCAGGGCCTTCAGCCGGAGAGAAAGACAGGATGGCCGCTTTGCCTGCCTCGGGTTCTTCCGGATCGTCACCCGGATCTACGATAGGCTTGTCCTGTCCACCAGGTTTGATATCTTCCTTTTTGCAGGAAGGAACAAATGCCAAAACAAGGGCTGCACTGAGCGCCATAGTCATAAATGTTCTTTTCATAATCTTGGGAATGTTATTTGGTTTTTGAATTATGCGGCATAAGATTGCGCTGCGGTCCGGATGAAAGGCCGCAGGGCAAGGCGGGATACACGACAGAAAAGCCGACGGAATAGTCCGTCAGCGATGCATATACCAGAGGTATTATTTATAAATGATAGTGAATCAGAGAATTGCAATAAGATTACCAAGTCCCCCCCCAGATTACGGACGGGAATACAGAAGTGGTGAATATATTTCTGCAGGTGGTCATATCAGTCTTGTGTCATTATCTTCGTGGGCAAAAGTACAGGATAAATCAATCTGCCATACTATGTTTTTTGACAAAGATATTTCATTATTGAGATTTTTCGCTCCATATCATTATGCAGGTGCAGGAATGTACTGTCCGAACTTAGTTTTCAGCCAGATAGTCCTGACAATAAATGAAGGCTCCAGCTGTCCAGCCCATAAAATCGCCGGGCATCGCATATTCGTCCTTGACATCGATATCTCCGGTGACTGCATTGAATTTTTCCCACAGCTGTTGAGTGCGCCCGAAGATGGCGGAAACCGACTCCACATATTTTGAAGCTATGCGGCGGGCCTCAGCCTTGTAGCCGTAACGGTCCAGACCGGCCACGGCAAGAGTATTGAAACTGGCCCACGCATTTGGCCTGTCCCACTGATATACAACAGGAGCATCATTTTCCTCGCACGCTGACACGGCGTGCTCGCATTCCAGCCGTCCAAGTTCCCTGACTATAGCAGCCGCACGGGCCCGGGAAGGTATTCCAGCCCATAGGGCATTGAACACAGCAGCGCTATATACCTTTGACAACCTGCCGTTCACATAGTCATAATCATACATAAGACCGGTCTTGGGGTCCACAAACAGCTTGAGCATCAGCTTGCGGCGGGCTGCAGCCTTTTTCTCCCAGACAGAAGCCCCCTTTAGCCCCAATTCCCTATAGAACCAGGCGAAGTTCTTTTCGTAGAGATAGAGGTTGGCATTCAGGTCCAGAGGATTGAAGTCTTCACATCTGCCTTCGAAACGAGGATTGAAGTCCCAGCCGCTCTCTGCTTCGGAAAGGTAGCCGGAAGCAATTCTGAGTATATCTTCGCGGCTGAAATCCCGGTCACGCAGGAAAGGGAAACGCTCTGCACGCAGATAGATGAAAAACTCTGTCAGTTCCTCTTCAGTCGCGCTGTTGCCGTGCCTGTTAAGACCGTTGGGAGCAACCCTTTCGCTCATCCACCAGGCATATTCCTTCTCGAGGGTCCGGAGCACTTTCAGAAGCCACTCCTTGTCCCCCGTCTTCTCATACACATCCCTGGCCATCATACTGGCATATGGAGGCTGGGAACGGTTCAGAAGAGAGACATTTGAAGCATTGGGCATATAACCGAACTTCTCTATCAAATATACTATATTGTCCACATTGTTTTTAGCCTGCTGCACATCACCTATGGACAGGAGCCCAAGATTGGTGAAGTATGTGTCCCAGTAGAACATATTCATAAATGTGGTACCTTTGGCTTGCGGCACGCTGTAAGGATATGGCAGGGCAAGGTGTCCGGCAGAGTCGACCTCACGTGTGCGGGTGGACATAGGCATCTGCCTGCGTATATGTTCACGGACGGAATCCGGCTGGGCAGCGAGATTAAGTGCTACGACAAAAAAAGCTGCTGCAAGTAATTTTCTTTGATGTGCCATCAGTTTCAGTGTTCCTTTTTGCAAAGATATGTTTTGCCGGAACTGTTGCACCTATGTTTTTTGACAATGATATTTCATTATTGAAATAATGTCCGATGCTAAGCTATAATCCACCCGTCAAGCCTGCGGAGAGAGGAACTGAAATTTGCTCCGACTTTGATGACCGTCCGCCCATCCTGCTGCCACGGCAGGGCGTAGGACTTGTCGTCAATTTGCCTGAGAGCATCTTCGGCAGAACCGTCATATTTCAACTCCATCACATAGATGTACTTGTCGGTCTTCAGAAGCAGGTCTATGCGACCGTTGCTGGTCTGGTGCTCGGCTTCAATGTACAGGCCGCAAAGGCTTGTGACTATGAACACCACATTCTGAAACCAGTTCTCTGTGTCTTTTGCAATCTGGTCGAATTTCGTTCCGGAAAAGAAGGACTGGAGACGCTGCATAAAACCTTCGGCATTGCCGCATTTGATATCCTTCACGAATTCTCTGATTTCAAAAGGGGCGCTGGATTTATTTGTGGAAGTGTAATATGGAAGCAAAAATTTCATAAATCCGTTTTCCACTTCCCTGTTCGGGAATCCCAACTTATACAAGTCGAACTCCCTGTCGTAGTCCTTAATTGTCAAATAACCGCTTTGGTAGATGACTGGGATAGGGTCATCGTCTGTGAAGATACTTCCCAAGACATCCGAATCTGTTTCTATACCCGCCATCTCCTCAAGGTTGTAGTCGTATTTCTGAAGCAGCTCCACAAGGAAGGTCGGAGTGCCGGTCTCAAACCAGTAGCTGCCGTAACGCTGCTTGTCGAAGGTGTTCAGAAGACTGAAAGGATTGTACATCCCCGGGGTGTCATAAGTGAAATGATAACCGTCATAATCCTGTTTCAATTGCGCACAAGCCTGCTCATAAGTTTGACCGTTGGCCTGGGCAAGACCCCGGATGGACTCTTCAAAATACTTGTACAGTTCCGCCTCGGATATGCCGCACAGGTCATAATAGCGATGGTCCATCGAAATGTCGTTCAGGTTATTGAGGTCGCTGAATACGCTTACCTTACCGAACTTGGTGACTCCCGTGAGAAGGGCAAACTTGATGTAGCCGTCACAACTTTTCAATGCCCCGTAGAAACTCTTGAGAGTGTTGCGGTACTCTTTCCCGAGCTCTTCATTGCCTATTGCCTGCAGCATCGGCTTGTCGTATTCGTCAACGAGTATCACCACATTCCGGCCTGTCTTTTCCTTCGCACGGCGGATGATGCCCTCAAAACGGGAAGAGAAGTCTGTTTCTTTTTCCCAAGTACCATAAATATTCTCCCACCCGGAAAGCGCAATATCCAAAATGCTGCTCAATGCTTCATGCGAATCATATTTCTTGGTATTCAAATCCAAATGCAGCACCGGATATTCCAGCCAGTCCTTTTCCAGATTCTCGATTGCCAATCCCTTGAACAGTTCCTTCCGGCCTTGGAAATATGCCTCCAGGGTACTCACCAGCAGGCTCTTGCCGAATCTGCGGGGACGGGACAGGAAATAATAGGTTCCCGTAGTGACCAATTGGTATATCGTAGCCGTTTTGTCCACATAGACATAGTCACCTTCGCGAACCTTTTCAAAGTTCTGTATTCCTATAGGATAAAGCATAATCAAGCCGTTTTGACAATCATTCTGCAAACTTACGCAAAAGTTTTGAATTGACCATCTTCTTCACACCCTGACTGACCGGGTGTCCATTTCCTTGATGACACAGGTGTCGATAGTCTGCGAAAGTTACTATTTTCTTACAACTTTCGCAGACTATCGACACTTTCTTGAAAATTATCACTAATTTTGTTGCCATACTCAAAACCGGTCGTATGGAACAGATTATAGTCGGAAGAAAAAAAGAATTGGCACTGATTGATCAATATTACAATTCTGGGAAGTCTGAATTTATAGCCGTCTATGGCAGAAGACGGGTCGGCAAGACATATCTCATCCGCCAACACTTCAAAAATCAATTTTCTTTTGATATGACTGGTGTTATGGAGGGCAGCAAGTCCGAACAGATGACTGCATTCCATACTGCCTTGAAAACTTATGGCTATAAAGGCAGGAAGAATCAGAACTGGATTGACGCATTCTTCGCACTTCGGCAACTGTTGGAATCGAAGATAGAACACGGCAGGCGGTGCGTAATCTTTCTCGACGAATTGCCTTGTCTTGATACTCCCAAGGCAGGGTTTGTAAATGCTCTGGGACATTTCTGGAACAATTGGGCCAATTGGCAGCCGGAAATTATGCTCATTGTCTGCGGCTCTGCCACATCGTGGATGGTACGGAATGTCATAGACAATCACGGAGGGCTTCACGACCGTATCACTCACAAAATCCACCTGCATCCATTCACACTCGGTGAAGCGGAAGAATTTTTCGCAAAAAACGGCTTTGTCTGGAACCGTCTCAGTATCCTTCAGACATATATGGCAATTGGCGGTATTCCATATTATATGAGTCTGTTTGAAAAGACTGACAGCCCCGCAACCGGATTGGACAGACTGTTTTTCAGTGAAAATGCAGAATTGAAGAAGGAATATCGCAGATTGTTCTCTTCCCTGTTCAAGAATCCGCAACCCTACATCGAAATAATTTCACTGCTGGCCAAACACCCTAAAGGACTCACCAGAGAGGAGTTGAGCGTAAAAATGAAAACCTCAAATAACGGAAAACTGGGAGATATGCTGACCGACCTTGTATATTGCGACTTCTTGCGCAAGTACAATGTCCGCGAGAAAAAAATCAAGGAGAATTCGGCGATATTCCAGCTCGTTGATTTCTACACAATTTTCTACAACTGCTTCGCAAGCAAGAACATCGTGGAAGAGCATTTCTGGACCAGGAATATAAATACTCCTGAAATAACAGCCTGGTATGGTCTCGCTTTTGAGCGCATTTGCAAGGCACATATCCAACAGATTAAAGCTGCTTTGGGGATAGCAAGTGTATCAACTGAATTCTACGCATGGAAGACAGATAAGATAGAAAGCGGAGCTCAAATCGATATCATACTAGACCGCGCTGACAACACCATAAACCTTTGCGAGGTTAAATATTGCGAAGGCTTGTACAGTCTTGACAAAGAGGAGTTTCTGAAAATACAGAATCGCATAGGCGTTTTCAGGACAGTTACGGGAACCCGGAGCAGTATCATCCCGACTATGATTACCACATTCGGTATGAAGGAAGGAATGTACAGCGATCAGATTATTGCCAAAATCGATATGGATTCTTTGTTCTGAGTCCCCTTCCTTTGAGATGCCCGGTCGAGGCCGGGCATGACGACAGTGTAGACAAAAAATGAATGTTTCACCATTGAGACCCCTGCCCAATCATCCGGCAATGTCCACTCACGGCTGTTGTACCCGGATTCCGAATAAGCAATCAATTCTTTTCTGTCACTCCTCCATATTGCCGGGAAGAGCATATCGTTCCCATCTCTGAGCAACCTGCCATTTTCAGTTACAAGTCTATTTCCCGCATCAGCCACAAGTCCATCTGAATAGGTCACAATATTCTGAACCTTGTCATAGTCCAGGACAGAATGCGCTGAAAAATACACATAAGGGAGAGCACTTATGCAGAATCTGTATTTGAAAACGTCAAAATCCGTACTTTTTCCCACAATATCCTCCCCGTGGACATTCTCTCCAAAAAGGAAAACCATATCCTGAATCTCCTTAGGGCCGGGATAAGTGTCATAATAGTCCCAACCAGGGAAAATTCTGCTCCCCGTCGCCAATGAAGGCGGGATTGATGCCAGTTCATCCTTGCTCATATCATTCCACCATACTGCGGGTATGAGTCCGAACATAGGGTCTGGCCTTTGCCCAAGATTGTGCCAAGTCTCCACTGTTATATCCACTCCTCTTTCCCTCCAATAACGGGCAACTTTGCGCAAAGTCTCCAGTTCCTGGTCAGCAGAAATCCCGTGAAAAGGGCTGGCAACAGGCAGGAATACATCCAGATGCACACTTGGACTATCCTTCAGATTCAAGAGTTCTATCACATCATCTATTCGCTTCTGAAGCCATCCGGCATTCCACTCCTTGGTCATAAGGATTTTGTGTCCGCCTGATTCCGATGTCACTAACGTACCGTCGTTCCAGCGCAAAAGCATATCGTTGTTGAGATAGTACATATATAATGGACTGTCTTCATATGCATCATTCAAATTGATATGGGCGGAAATATAGGTATTGTACTTTCGCGCCTCTGCTTGCAGCCACAGATAGGACTCTTTTGCTGAAGCATCACAATCCCTCTTCAAGGCAGTGTTGAATTCCGCCAAACTCGGTTTCTACAATTCGGACCTGAAATATGTTGTGGAGCCGGATGAATTCGAGATAATGGTCGGCCCTTCATCAGACTCCCGTTCGCTGCTTTGCTCTTCGTTTGTACTTGAGTGAATGTAATGAAGGCTCGGCGTTTCCGAACAACAAAAAGAGCCAATCGATTGATTGACTCTTTTTTGTACTGGGTAGGAGAATCGAACTCCTATTGCAAGATTGAGAATCTTGAGTACTAACCGTTATACGAACCCAGCATTTATTTGGGATTGCAAAGGTACGCAATTTTTCTTATTCTCCAAATTTTTTCTGCACATTTAACCGAATAATTTTGCAGATAAGACAAAACTATATGGTTTCAACAAAGGAGCCGCCCGAAGGCGACTCCCATCCGGAGCAAAAGGCAACTCAGTACTGAGTTCTGGTTACATCATATATTACTCAGCGTCCCCAAACGCGTCTGTAATATGAATGAACCTTTTCAACCTTACCATAACGAATCCTGGTATAACCCTTGACCTTGATAAGGATTGGTATTCTGACCTCAATGAGCATCCTGATACCATCATAGAAATGTTCTTTCTGTTTTTTCATGTTTGATCTAATTAACTCTGTGAAAGAACTTTCGGAGGTTTCAATCAGCTACTCTCCGGATTAATCTCGTTGAGAAAGAAAAAAGCACCTCAGTTGGGGCTGAAGTGCCTATTTCGTGAGCCAATAAATTGACCAAACATGATGACGCAAAGGTACGCAATTTTTCTTATTCTCCAAATTTTTTCAGAAAATATTCCACAAATATTCCGAATTTTGCATCCCAAAAATTCAATCACTATGGCAAAAACTATATGGACCATAGGGAAGGGTACACATATATTACATATCCCGAAAAAATCTTGAGGCTACAAATCGCAATTACAGCGTTCTGTAGCCTCGAAATATGACATATTACACTAAATACAAGTGTCAAAGATAGGAAGATAGAAAATATCCTCGGAAAAGAAAACACCGTATCGTTGTTATATAAGCGTTTTCGATTAAAATATCCGCCAGCCCCGAAATTTATTCAGCCTTTATGTAAGGTTACAAAGCCTGCATACGGTCGGCGAATGTTTTCCAGACTGGAGCCGCCTTGTAGGTGTCAAGACTTGCGGCAGGGACAAAAACCCTTTCAGGAAGCGGATCAAAAGCCCTTTCTTCAAGAACGGGAGGCACAGCCGACTTGCATTTCAGTTCTGCAATCCTGTTCCCGTAAAACGAGAATATGCAGACCCGTTCTATCCCCTCCGGCAGTGTGACGGAGACGAGCGCATTGTTCTTGAACACAGAATTTTCAAGCACCTTCAGACCTGCCGGAATGTCTACAGACGCAATACCGTTGTCGGCAAAGGCAAATTGCCCGATCTCCTCCACAGAATCAGGAAGCACCAGCTCGCCTATGCTGCAATTCTGGAATGCCCCGTAGCGGATATATTTCACCCCGTCGCCTACGGTTACTTTCTCCAAGAGGCTGTCGTCAAATGCCTGCTCACCTATTCCGCGCACGCTGCCCGGAATAAAGACTTCCTTGAGCAGATTCTTTGTGAAGGCATAGTCCGCGATGGAGTCCACTCCGCTGCGGATTGTCAGTGAGGAAAGCTGTCCGCAGAATGATGACGGGCCGACAATGCTGACATTGCCCGGGATGATGATCTCATCGATTGAATTGTCGTCAAACGCCCGTTCGCCTATTGTCCTCACGCTTTCCGGTATCGTCACCGCTGTCAGTCTCTTGCTCCGGAACGCCCTCTTCCCTATTTCCGAAACGGGACTTTCAAAGACAATCTTGCCATGCCCGCCCTCGAATGTGTGGCTGGCGACAGGGGAGTCAAACGCCTCCTTCTCAAATACTAATATCTCCTCCGCCAATGTCGTGTACTCGATGCAACATTCCTCCGGAGACGGCTTTTCCTCATCAGATCCGCTCGTCTCCCCGTTGTCCGGCTTACCGTTCCCGTTATCATCCATTCCCGGATTCAGTTCACCGCCACACGCAGCGAACGCAACGGCTGCTGCGCACGTCAGCAGAAAATATTTGATTCTTTTCATTATTCTCATTTCGCTTTGTAAAAGTTAACGCTAATTCTATTACCATCATATAGCCATGTTCCTGACGGTGAATTTGTATTTAATGAGTTAGGAATGCTGTTGTTGTCAAACCATGCTTTTACCGAGAATACACTTCCGTTACCTGGATTATATTGGAACCATAGTTCTGTTAAATTTGTATTCTTACTGACATTCAAATTTATTAGTTGGTTTTCGTAGCAAGATAGTGTTGTCAGACTTGTATTCATACTAACATCCAAATTTTTCAGTTTATTTGAACCACAATGTAAATAAGTTAAATTAGTATTTTTGCTGACATCCAAGTTTGTTA
>CAMCFO010000026.1 GCA_945874155.1 uncultured Bacteroidales bacterium | reverse complement strand
ACCGTGACTTTGTCTCCAGGGAGCCTTTGGATGACATATACATAAGCGGAAAACTTGACTTGAAGGCTGGCCTGGACAGTGTGCTGGAGAGTATAGCCTTTGTCGCTCCCGTGTCTTTCTCCCATAATGGAGAATCCGTATTAGTAGCAAGAATGAACACAACTAACTAAATAACTTATTATGAACTACAAAACACCTGAAATTATTTTGTGGGGGGGGGTAACCGTTGAGTATGGGTTTGCCACATCCCTTTCCTCCGAGAATGATCAGATTTATTTCAAAATCGGTAATTCAGACGATGAATTTTCAAACTAAACAGAAGGCAGTATGAAAAAGACTATTATCATTGCTGCCACAGTCGCAGCATTCGCAGTTTCTTGTCAGAAAGAAACAATTGTTGAAAAACAGAGCAGAAGCATTTCCGTAACAGCAGAGGCTATGCCATTGACCAAAGTAGGCTTTGTTGACGGAATCAGTGCAGTTTGGTCAGAAGGCGAGACTGCCTCACTCATATCCACGACTGGATATAACAATGTAGCCACCGCTACTCTTTCCGCTTCTCAAGTCCAGAACGATGGAGCCAAGGCCTCCTTTACTTTTGAAAATGTAACAGACGGTTCCTACAGAATAGCATCTCCGAAGCCTAAGGCAACATCAGAACAGGGAGTGACCTTCAACATTCCTGCTGTCCAGACTCAGAAAGAGCTCGGAATATCAGGAAGCCGTGCCTGCCTTGTGGGAGGTGTCAACGGAGACTCCAACGGGGAGTCCAACGGTGTTTTGGCAGACCTTGTTGTATCAGCTCAAACTGTCAAATATGATGCTTATTTCAAACTTGCAGGAGCTGTACTCCAGTTCAATATTTATGACTCGACCACTCCAAGCGGAGAAATGATTAAGAGTGTCACAGTCAGTGCAACAGATGCAAATCTGAGCGGAGATTTCACCGTGGATTATGCTGGTAATTCTGTCACTGCCTCAGGAAGCGGAAACAGCGTGACCGTGAATGTTGAAACACGTGAAATCGTGGTTGCAAAAAAGGAAAATGCCAAGGCAGTATATGCTGTCATTGTTCCTGCATCAATTGCTCCAAACGAAAGTGGTTCAGTGACTTATACTGTTGAAACCTATGGCGGTTCAGTATATACATTCACATCCAAGTCTGCAAAGGAATGGAAGAGCGGAGTCATAACTCCTGTCAATATTGATTTGGCAAAGGCTACAAATACACAAAAGTATCAGAGTGCTGCACCTGTCTTCGTTTCCAACCACCCTTATTCCAAACAAGAGACGCAGATGACAGTAACTTCGGAATCAGGTGTATATACCATCGAACACGTTTGGGTAAGCGGTCAGGATTATGAAATCAATTTCAAATTAGGGGATTCCGGCAAGTATTACAATGCCTACAACGGAAGGACGAATGCTTATGTTTCTTCTGAAGATCCTGAGTTTGATGTAGTTGTATCTGACCAGCCTGTTCCTTTGAAGATACAGCAATGGGGCGGGAAGAACTACACGGAGAAATACTGCACTTTCATACTCAACACCAACACAATGAAGCTCAAAGTGCTTCAGGACCGTGGGAAAAGGTTCTGGATTACTGGAGACAATCTCAGTTGGCATTTGAACAAATATGAGATGGATGTTGACCAGCAGGCAGGCAAAGCCACCTGGAGCGGATATCTCAAGACCGGCAGCTTCAAGATTCACGGTGAAAATCTGTATGCACCAGGTTCTTGGAATGGCCCTGATAATAAGAACGGAGCAGGTGAGTGGTATTTCCTTGATGATTCCCGTGAAAACGGAATCAGTATGAATGCTGATGGAAACAAGCAATGGTATCTTGCTGAAGCAGGATATTACACTCTTGAGTTCAACTACAAGTCCAGCCCTATGACTTTCACCGTCACCAAGAAGAAGAGTCTGGACCTCAAAGTCAATGGCGAAGCCCTGACATATATCGGCAACAATGAATACAGCATCACCACTGAATTTACCAAGGGTGCGGACTTCGTACTCAGCGGCTGCAAGAATCTCGAATATGTGAAGATGGACCCGGACTTCCTCAAGGACGGTAAGTTCAATGCGAAGACAGGCTCATACACATTTATCCTGCATCTCGGCTCACACGATCCTTCTTGGACATCTGACGGTCAGACACCGACCAATTCTTGGACATTATTCAAGGGAATCAATAATGGAGGTACTTACTCTACTATGATAATTGCCGGCGAGGGTGTTGCAAATCTTACAATCAATAATTGTGTAAATTGGAATTTGGAATCACCAGTTCAGCCGTTTATGGCCGAGGTAGATGACAATGTGTATCAGTTTACAGGTCGTTATAAAGAAAGCTGGTGGCATCTCGAACCTTACGACAGATGGACTAACTCATTGAAGTTTAAGTATTCTGGAAATGTCTGGTATGGTGGTGGAATAGTGAAAGGAGTTACATTGGATGACAAAACCGGAAAGATAACCCAACTTGACAGCGGTGACCTTGCTTGGAAGAATTCCAGCGACAAGTGGGATGACTGGGGCACCTACCGTATGACCGTGAATATGAATGACCCTCAGACTGTCACTTTCGAGAAACTATAACCCTCAAATAAAAAGATATGAAGAAACTCCTATTGGCAATCCTGTCAATGTTTCTTCTGATGGCAATTAATCCGGGGAACTCAGCCCAGGCCCAAACAACCGGGCTGAGTTTTTCTATGGAAAACCAGCCGCTTTCGGACTATATAAGCCATATTGAAGAGACCACAGATTATGTCTTCTTTTTCAATAAAGAAGTCGACACTAACACCCGTATCTCCCTGTCCGTCAATGGGGAGACCATAGACTCCGTCCTGCGGAAGCTGTTCGAAAAGACAGACATTGAATACAGCATCAAGGGCAATCAGATTTCCCTGAAGAAAAAGCAGGCTTCTAAACCGGTTTCAGGAAAACACACCGTAAGCGGAATCGTGACTGATTCAGGTTCAGATGAGACCCTCATAGGCGTGGGCATTATGATTAAGGGCACCACCCAGGGTACTATTACAGACGAAGCTGGAGCTTACTCCATCGAAGTGGACCAGAATGCTACTCTCGTCTTTTCCTATGTGGGTTTCAGGGATTCCGAAGTGCTTGTCGGAGACCTTGCAATCCTGAATGTGAAGATGGAGCCGGACAACGAGATTATGAGCTCTGTCGTGGTGGGTGCCGGAGTACAGAAAAGGATATCCGTGACCGGTTCCATCACCTCTATGATGGGCGACAAACTCAAGGCCCCTTCTTCCTCCCTCACGAACAACCTCGCAGGTCAGCTTGCCGGTGTGATTTCCGTGACCACCAGCGGTGAGCCCGGCAGTACATCCTCCTTCTACATCCGAGGCATCAACACCTTCGGAGGCCGCAGCACTCCGCTGATTATGCTCGACGGAGTGGAGATTTCAGCAGCCGACCTGAACAATATCCCTTCTGAAACCATAGAGTCCTTCTCCATTCTCAAGGATGCCTCTGCGACCGCCATTTATGGTGCAAGGGGAGCCAACGGTGTGATGCTCATCACCACCAAGACCGGTACCGAGAACACCAAGGCGAAAATCAATGTCACCTACGAGCATTCTTTCCTTCAGCCGGTAAACGTGGTTGAATACACAGACGGAGTCACCTTTATGGAGACCTACAACTATGCCCAGAGGATGCGCTCTTCCAATCCCACTCCCAAATACAGCGACATCAAGATTGCCGGCACAAGAGACGGAATCAATGAATACGTCTATCCGGATGTGGACTGGTACAGCCTGATGCTCAAAAAGTTCACTATGAACGAAAGGGCAAATATCAACATTCAGGGCGGAGGTTCGCACGTGACCTACTATATGAGCCTCCAGCTCAATCACGACAGCGGAGTGTTGAATGTTCCGAAGAACTACTCCCTGGACAACAACCACAATCAGATGAGGTACATCTTCCAGAACAACCTCCAGTACAAGGTGACACCGTCCACGACTCTGGGCCTGAGGATGAATGCACAGATTTCTAACCTCAAATCCCCGAATACATCCACCGACGACATCTTCAGGCAGGTGTACAACAACAACCCTGTGCTCTATCCGGCTATTTTCCCGGATGACGGCAGCGGTTTCATAAAGTTCGGTTCCGATTATATCAGTTCCGGCAGTTATTACACGAACCCTTATGCAAATATGCTCAACTCTTTCAAGGAAGTCAATGAAAGCAAGTTGAATGTATCCCTCAATTTCGACCAGAAACTGGACTTCATCACCCAAGGCCTCTCCGTTACAGCCCTTGTGAATTTCAATGCCTGGTCCAGTTCTTCCTACACCCGCTCCCTTACACCCTATCTTTACCGTGTCGTACCTGGCAGCTACAATATCGTTGCAGACCGTTACGCACTTGAACTGCTCCGGGAGGGTGAAACCTATATCAACCAGTCCAACGTTTCCAGAACTTCCGACAACCTCTTCTATTTCGATGCCAGACTCAACTACAACCGGAGGTTTGGAAAACATACTGTGACCGGAATGTTGATGTATATGATGAGACAGTACAGGTATTCAGTGCTTCCGAGCCGCAATCAGGGATTCTCCGGACGTGCAACCTACGACTATGACAACCGCTATCTTGCAGAGGTGAACTTCGGTTACAATGGTACCGAAAGGCTGGCTAAGGGAGAGCGTTTCGAGTTTTTCCCGGCAGTTTCCCTCGGTTGGGTAATAAGCAATGAAAAATTCTGGACTCCACTGAAGAATGTGATTTCACATCTCAAACTCAGAGCATCCTACGGTTTGGTCGGCAGCGATGAAACCGGCGGAAGCGGAGCTCCATATTATATGTATATGTACGCGGTGAATCTTTTTGGCGGTCGATATTTCCAGAGCGGTCAGCAGAGCAACTACTCCTATTCTTACCAGGGACCTGTAATCACCAATTATCCTGTGGAAAATCCATCTTGGGAAAGGTCCAAGCAGTTCGACGTTGGACTTGACCTGCATCTTTTCAATGACCTGCAGATTGTCTTGGATTATTTCGACTACAACAGAGAACGGATACTCATTGAAAGGGCCTCTTTCCCGGACATTATGGGCTATATGGGTGTGAAACCTTGGGCAAACCTCGGCAAGGTGCGGAACAGAGGTGTGGAGTTCAGCGTCAATTACAAGAAGGAAATCATTCCTGAATTGACGATTGACCTGCGCGGAAACTTTACCTACACCGCCAACCAGCTGGTTTACAAAGATGAACCGGAATACGAGTATTCCTGGCAGACCGAGACAGGGAAGCCGTTGAATGCGCTTTACGGATACATCTGTGACGGTTTCTTCGAGGATGAAGAGGATATTAACAGACACGCCGACCAGACTTTCTTCGGCAGCAAAGTGATGCCCGGAGACTTGAAATACCGCGACATCAACGGTGACGGTTCAATCACTTCCGAAGACAGGGTGATGTTATCGCCGTATGGTACAAATCCCCGTATCCAATATGGGTTCGGAGTTAGCCTCACCTGGAAAAAATTCGACTTGAGCGTTTTCTTCAACGGTTCCGGAAACCGCAAAATTATGCTCAATCCTTCTTCACTCCAGCCTTTCAACCAGAGCTGGACGGCAGACCGCAATCTGATGCAGTGGATTGCAGACGGCTATTGGAAGGCAAGTTCTGATAATTCCTCTGCCGTTTGGCCGAGACTCGCAACAGCCCAGGCGCAGCAGGAGAATAACCTTGTTGCAAGTTCATTCTGGATCAAGAACGGTAGTTTCCTACGTTTCAAGACTCTTGAGGTCGGCTATTCCTTTCCGCATTGCAGGGTATATTTCAGTGGGGACAACCTGGCTGTGTGGTCAGCTTTCAAGTATTGGGACCCGGAATTGAGTTTCAATACATATCCATTGAGCCGAACATTCAACATTGGTGTACAAGTAAATTTCTAAAACGATGAGAGTCAATAATATATATAAACTTTGCATATCTGTGGCCGCTGCGGCATTGCTATATTCCTGCAGTTTCCTCGATGTGGTTCCTCCAGAGACTGAGGGACCGGATGATTTCCTCCTTGAGGCTGAGGATGCGTTGAAGTACCTGTACGGCTGCTATGGAACACTTCAGAAAAACAATACCAAGGTCCTTTCTTACAATACCCTTGCCTTCGGAAGTGACGAGGTGGTGGGTCCTGAGACTGTCTATGACAATTTCAGGAAGCAGCAGTGCAACCAGATTACCGGCTACAATGTGGCAGGAAACGGGGGAGTTTGGGGAGACTATTACTATGGTATAGGCTATTGCAACAAGTTCATCTCGGATCTCAGTTCGACAGAAGTCAAGAACCTGACCAACAGCGACAAAGTCAATTACATAGCCGAGGCGAAGTTCCTCAAGGCCTATTATCATTACAAATTGATGTCTGCCTGCGGTCCTATTCCAATTATTGATCAGCAATTGCCTATGTCCCTGCCGAAGGAGCAAATCCCCGGCCGTTCGCATTTCGATGCCTGCGTGGACTATGTGGTGAATCTTTGTGACGAGGCCTATCCGGATCTGGAGAAGGATTTCAATTCCAACAGCCGTTATTATGGACGTGCTACAAAAATGGCTGCCAAGATGCTCAAAGCCAAGGTGCTTGTACTGGCGGCATCTCCACTTTGGAACGGCTCGTTTCCGGACAAGACCTGGAAGAATGAGAAATATCAGACCCCGGGTTATGGTTATGAGCTGGTATCAAAGAGTTATGACCCTCAAAAGTGGGAGCGGGCAGAGAAAGCCTGTTTGGAAGCTTTGGAGGAGGCTCAGGACAATGGTCACAGGCTTTTTGACCTCGCAGAATCTGAAGCTCTCAGGCTTGCAGATGGAATAGCCCTTCCGAAAGTTCCAGTCAGTGACCCGGCGGCAAAAGAAGAAATTGCAAAACGTACTATGCTGATGCGTTATGCAACTGTAGCAAAGCCTAGCCAGGGTAATAAGGAAATACTGTGGGGCTGTCTGTGGCTAACCAATGAAATCTGTTCCTGGGCATCTTACCCTCACTATGTGCTCATACGTGAAAACGGACAGCCTGCCGGCGGATGGGGTATGATAAGTCCTACGCTTCAGACCGTAGAGAATTTCTTTACGAAAAATGGAAAGCGCCCGGCTGACGACCCTGTTTTTCCAAGTGAGGGAGACTGGTTCAGAAGGGCAGGATTTGAAGGCTTGCAGGAGAATGTAATCAACCTTTGCGCCAATCGCGAGCCACGCTTTTATGCGGCAATATCTTTTGACGGCGACGAATACTCGCCAGTGATTGCCAATGGCTCGCCTCTGTATATCAATGCAATGGACCCGGACCAGAATGGTTATAATACCGACAAATACGGTGTCAACAACAATTCCCGCACAGGTTTTTGGAACAAGAAACTCGTGCATCCGAACACCCGTTATGACAGCTGGGGCAGTGACAACACTGGCTCTGTGATAGACCATCCGTGGTCCATTTTCAGGCTTGCTGACTTGTATTTGATTTATGCTGAGGCTTGCGCGCATACCGGACACATTTCAGACGGACTGGTTTACCTGAACAAGATTCGTGAGAGGGCAGGAGTGCCGGAGTACACTTTGGCTGAGGTGTCAGATTCGGAAAAGTTCCTCAAGGCTGTGCTCGAAGAAAGGTTCTGCGAACTTTATCTTGAAGGTATGCGTCTGGAGGACATAAGACGTTATGTCAATGGCGCGAAATATATGAGCCACGATTGCTATCAGGGCCTTAATGTGCTCGAGAAGAATCCGACTTTCGAGTCTTTCAACGTAAGAACAAATGTGGAACAGCAATATATGTGGCACAACAGGATGTATCTGCAGCCGGTTCCGGATTCAGAAGTATATGCAAATCCTCAGATGGTTCAGGCTCCTCTTTACTAATTTGACATTGTTATGAAAACAAAACTATATAGATACTTATGCGTGCCTGTGCTGGCGATTTCTCTCCTGTCCTGCTCCGACAAGGAAATGGACATATTTCCAGAACAGTACAAGACCATAGTTTACATCAAGGAGAGCACGACTAATTACGTGACCATAGATGCTACGGCTGAGAATACGACCTTCGATTTCACGGTCTGCAAAGGCGGCAGCGAGATTGCAAATGAAGCCGATGCCAAAATCCAGCCTTTGACACAGGAGTATGTAGATGAGCAGTACAATTCATCTGCGACTAATATTAAATATCGCATCCTACCGGAAGATGCCTATACTGTGGACAGTCCGCTCAACCTTCATTTTGCAAGCGGGGACACATACAAGGTTATAAAGTACACGCTCATATCCGAAAGGCTTGCAGCCCTATCTTCTGCTAGTGACAATATCCGCTACATAATCGGTTTCAGTCTCGAGAGCAAAACAGCTTCTGTAAATGAAAAATGTGCGAGGTATATTTGTGAAATCAGCGATGTCATCGTGCCGACCCTTGGCTTTGAAAAGGCTGGACTGAACAGAGTCTCCACTCCGATTGACGAGGCCTATCAGAACGATGAACTTCAAATCAGCCTACCTGTTGAGGTGAAGTCCCTGACCAACCGCTGGGATATCAGTGCAAAGGTGGTTCTGGACGAGGATTGGCTGAATACCTACAATATTGTCAATTCAACAGATTATGAGCTTCCTGCTGATTACACATTCGCAACGGATGTGAAACTCGTTTCTACGGAGCAGAAGGCGTTTGTCAAGGTTACTATCAAGGGAGTATCTTCATTACTCAAGGCTGTCATACTTCCTCTCAGGCTCACGGAAGCATCCCAGTTCAAGGTCTCTGATATGGATAATATCTATGCGCTGATGATAGACCCTACCATTGCCCATCCGGCATTGTTTGACAGCTCGGCCTGGGCTTGGAAGGAGTGCTGCCACGAACCTTGGGAAAACGGTGGTAACTGCTCCGCCTTCTATATGATAGATAATGACATCAATTCTTATTGGCATTATTCGTGGGAGGCTTCGAGTCCTTGCAAAGGCCAGGCAAACCACTGTTTCGTATTCGATATGGGCAGCAGCCGCATCATTTCCAGTTTCGGATATGTTTGCCGTCAGAATATGTGGTCAGGCAACAGCCTTAATGCCCTGAGTTTCTTCGTCAGCAACGCTGATGCTGTTATGGCTCAGGATGTTCACGACCACAGCAACTGGAAGCAGATTGTGGATGCATATCCAGTTGAGACGAAAAACGATGAACAGACCATTCCTGTGAAACTTTCTATGGGACGCTATCTCAAGGTGATGATTGCCGGTTCAAACGGCATTGAAGGAAATAACGGAGTTATGAAGGGCTGCATTGCAGAAATCAAGGTTTATGGTAAAAATTAACAATTGAGAGAGTTATGAAGAAATACATTTATTTTGCGCTCCTGTGCCTGGCTTTGATGGTCGGATGCAACAAGAATGAGGCAAAAGACAGGGTAAATGACCCTACAGGCAAGTTTATGAAGATATCAGGAAGGGGATTGTGCCAGGCTGACGGCACCGAGTTCACCATCAAGGGAGTGAATCTGAACCATTGGCTGACCCCGGAAGCTTACTGTTTCGGATTCTCCAATATTTCCGTTACGGAGGTTGACAAGGCTTTCAGGCAAATTTTCGGAGACGAGTATATGAACGGGTGGTGGAAGCGCTTTCTGGAGAACTACATCGGTGATTTGGACTTTGTATATCTCAATTCCATTGCCGCCAATACCGTTCGCTTGCCTTTGACATACAGACTTTTCAATGATTCGTTCTACCTGTGTGACAACAATCCGGAAGCTGGCTTCGCCTACATAGACTATGTGGTGAAGATGTGCAAGGAAGTGGGCCTGTATCTGATTCTGGATATGCACGTGGCTCCGGGAGGACAGAGCGGAGCAGCACACATAGATGACAGCGACGGCTATCCGCGTCTGTTCGAGAGCCAGGAAAATATGGACGAGTATTGCAGAATCTGGAGGATGATTGCAGAGCGTTATGCAGAGGAGCCGATAATCCTGGGCTATGAGCTTCTGAATGAGCCGATTGACAAGAAGTATGAGTCTTTGTATCATTATCTTCAGCCGACTTATGAAAAGGCAACCGCAGCTATCCGGGAAGTGGACAAGAACCATATCATCATCTTGGGTGGTGGCAATTTCTGCGATGATTTTTCAATGCTCACAAATTATGCTTTTGACACAAAGCTTATGCTGACCTGCCACCGCTATGGAAGCACCGATGTTACCAAATTCTCTGATATATCTATCAAGACAAATCTGCCTATGTACATGGGCGAATTCGGACACTGGAACGGCGGCTCGGAAAATAACTTCCAAGTGGTTTCCAATATGAAATCCAGAGGTATAGGCTATACATATTGGCCTTACAAGAAGATGGACAACTGGGAGTCTCTGCTCGGGTTTACCGTGCCTGAAGACTGGTCAATGATTGCGGAATTTGTTAACTCTCCGAGGGAAAGTATTGTGCAAGTTCAGATTGCGCTGAAGAAAGTTGATGTGGAAAAAGCCACCAAGGCTATGGAAGAGTATCTGGAAAACTGTAAATTCCGTAACTGTTTCGAGAGATCGGGTGTTAAGGACGGTTTGCAGTTCAAATAATAGAATCACGTCATTCAAATGACCAGAATGAAACCGGCAGAATCTGTTGAATTCCGGGCTCCATATCAGACACCATCCTGCAAGATCCTTTCAGTCAGGACGGACGGAAACATGTGCCAAAGTAATTTCATGAACATTCAGGATATTGAGTATGATGGTGAGGAATTGTCGTGCTGAAAACAGAATCTTATTATGAATAAATCTATTTCTCATTTTGGAGTGTCTTTGGCGGCCATTTCCACTTTATTGTCCTGCATCAACGAATTGTCTGCCCATGATGAGGCCTTTGGAAGTGGGATCCCATTTGAGGTCTGTGCGTCAGGCGATGATACTAAAACCTCTATGAATGGACGTGCAACTTGCTGGAACTCTGATGATTGCATCAATCTCTTCCATGCGTGTGCAGGTATTGCTTCATATATTGATGATGGACAGTTCATCATCACTGCTGACAACCTCGGGGACAACAGGTTTACAGGGACTCTCGGGTCTGCGCTTGAAGCCGGAAAATATGACTGGTATGCTTTCTATCCGTACAGCAGTGCCAACAAGACTCCTGCCGGTTCTTCCAATAATGATTTTGGGAATACTACCATAGGTGGTATTTCCCAGAATCAGGTTGGAAACAATTCAACGGCTCATCTCTGTGGCACGACCTGCCCTCTATGCGGCATTGCCTCAGGGGTGGCACACAATGCAACTCCAACTATTGTAATGAACTACCTCGTTTCAATTGTTGAAGTGATTGTGACCAATAATAGCGGCTCAGACCTTACGGTTACGTCGGTTTCATTCACAGGTACTGAAGATATAGCGGGAGAATATTTTGTCAACTTTGCGAAATCTCCGGTCGTATATACAAAAAGAGGCGTTGATTATGTTTCGGACAAAGCAACTCTTTTGGTGACAGGTGGTGAGGCAATTCCTGATAAAGGCTCCGCAAAGTTCTATATCGCAATCAAGCCGTTCACAGTTGCTGAAGGTATCCTGAAAATAGCGGTGAACGGATATGAAAAGGAAATCCCTGTCACGAAACAGACTGTATTCGCGGCAGGAAAGATAAAGAAGGTCAACTTCAACTTTGATGATGCCAATGCTGTGGACAACCCACGTCAGGCACCTTTGATGTCTTCGACGCATCCTTACACAAATGGCAATTTTGAAATGATGGAAACCGAGCCGGGAGTCTATACTATAGAACACGTCTGGCTGAGCGGTCAGGAAAAGGATATATATTTCCCTGCCGGGACAAGCGGCTTCTATTACAATGCAGTGAACGGATGGATTGCATCGGAGGACCCGGAGTTTGATGTAGTTTACTCAAATGAGCGGGTTCCGTTGAAAGTACAGCAATGGGGCGGAAAGAACTACACGGAGAAATACTACACCATAATTCTCGATACCAACACAATGAAGCTCAAGGTGCTTCAGGACCGTGGGGAAAGGTTCTGGATAACAGGAGACAACCTCAGCTGGGAATTGAACAAATATGAGATGGATGTTGACAAGCAGGCAGGCAAAGCCACCTGGCGCGGATATCTCAAGGCCGGCAACTTCAAGATTCACGGTGAAAATCTGTATGAGACAGACCCTTGGCATGGCCCTGATAAAAAGGATTACGGTTCCGGTGAGTGGTATTTCCACGACAGTTCAAGAGAGAACGGAATCAGTATGAACAGCGATGCCGACCATAAGTGGAATGTACAAGCCGGGTACTATGCTCTGGAATTCAATTACAAGGCATATCCAATGACCTTTGTTATCACTCCCGTGCAAAGTCTTGATTTGAAAGTCAATGGAAAGCCCCTCAACTATGACGGAAATTATGAATATTCAATAGAGACCCAATTCACCAAAGGTGAGGCTCTTGTCTTGAGCGGCTGCAAGAATCTTGAATACGTGAGGATGGACCCGGACTTCCTGAGGAATGGCAATTTCAATGCGAAGACCGGCACTTACAGATTTATCCTGCACCTTCAATCACACGACAGCAGCTGGGCAAATGGAGGGACCAATGACCCTACTTGTTCCTGGACTATGTTCAAGGGAATCGACAATGGCGGCACATACAGCACTCTGATACTTTCCGGCAACGGCGTGGGCGATATCACGCTCAACAATAGGGTGGGATGGACAGTCACTTCACCTGATCAGCCTTTTATGGCAGAGGTCGAGGACAATGTTTTCCAGTTTACAGGTCGTTACAAGGGTTTCAGTGAATGGTCTGAACCTTATGACAGGTGGACTTTGGACCTGAATTTCAAATATTTCGGTACTACCAACTGGGGCTATGGCACTCCGAATGGAGTGATTCTTCTTGACAATACAGGCAAAATCAAGCAGATTTCTAATGATCCTTATAATAATGGAAATTTTACCTGGCTTAATGATAGCGAAGGCAACCGCTGGGAAGACTATGGCTATTATCGTATCACGTTGAAACGGAATACTGATCCCCATATTGTAATTTTTGACAGATTGAATGACTTGAACGGGGATAGCGGGAATATTCAGATTGGACAGCATATCAAAACGGCAGGCAAGGTCTTGTATAAGCCGGATGGCACTGTGTTCACAATCAAGGGTGTGAACCTGAATCATTGGCTGACCCCGGAGGCCTACTGTTTCGGCTTTTCCAATATGTCCGTGACGGAGGTGGACAAGGCCTTCAGGCAAATTTTCGGAGACGAGTATATGAAAGGGTGGTGGAAACGCTTCCTGGAGAACTATATCAGTGACGGGGATTTCAAATATCTCGGTTCAATCGGAGCCAATACCGTCCGTTTGCCGTTGACCTACAAGCTTTTCAATGATACCTTCTATCTATGTGACAACAATCCCAATGCAGGTTTCGCCTTCATAGACTATGTGGTGAAGAAGTGCAAGGAAGTGGGGCTGTATCTCATCCTGGATATGCACGTGGCTCCGGGAGGACAAAGCGGAGCCTCTCATATCGACGACAGTGACGGATATCCGCGTCTTTTTGAAAGTCAGGCGAATATGGACGAGTATTGCAGGATTTGGAGGATGATTGCGGAGCGTTATGCCGAGGAACCGATAATCTTGGGCTATGAGCTTCTGAATGAGCCGATTGACCAGCAATACAATGCTTTGTATCCTTACCTGCAGACGACATATCAGAGAGTAACCGCAGCCATCAGGAAAGTGGACAAGAACCATATCATCATCTTGGATGGAGGAAACTTCAGCAATGATTTCTCGATGCTGAACGATTATTCATTCGACAGCAAGATAGTCCTGACCGGTCACCGCTACAACAGCACTGATGTGGATGATTTTGCCCAGGTTTCAAACAATAGCAACCTGCCTATGTTTATCGGGGAATTCGGGCATTGGAACGGTGGTGAGGAACAAAACTTCGAGGTAGTCTCCAATATCATATCCTATGGAATGGGATATACATATTGGCCTTTCAAGAAGATGGACAATTGGGAGTCCCTGCTGGGCTTTCACCGCCCTGGCGATTGGATGGGAATTCAAAATTTTGTCAATGCCCCAAGGGATAATCAGACACAAATACAGAAGGCGCTGCAAAATGTGGATGTGGAAAAAGCCAGGACTGCAATGGAGCGCTATCTTGAGAATTGTAAATACACGAATTGCTTCGAGAGGTCCAATGTAAGGAACGGATTGAAGTTCGGTCAATGATTAATTATATGGAAACAATTAAGCAAGCGGTGGCAACCGCACTCATGATTGCATTGGCACTGTTATTCTTCATAGAAGCAGATGCCAAAGTAATCCCAAACCCCATATTCGCCGACAATATGGTCTTGCAGCAGAATGCTCAGGTGGCTTTCTGGGGAGAGGCGAAGGCTGGAGCAAAGGTGAAGATTACTCCTTCGTGGAGCAGGAAAAGCGTCAGGGTACAGGCTGATGCTGATGGAAAGTGGTTCACAAAAATTGCCACTCCGTCAGCCGGCGGCCCTTATGAGATTCTTCTCGAAGACGGGGAGAAGACTTGCATCAGCAATGTCCTCATAGGGGAGGTCTGGCTCTGCAGCGGTCAGTCCAATATGGAAATGCCAGTTAAAGGGTGGCCGGGACAGCCCATAGCCGGCTCTGCGGATTATATATTGGGAGCTGATGCGCAACTGCCTGTGCGTCACTGTTATGTGAAACGGGAAACCGCATTGTCAGTCAGGGATAAATGCACGGCGACCTGGACGGAAAACACACCGGAGGGAGTGGCGGAGTCGAGTGCCTATGCCTATTTCTTTGCCCGCAGGCTGAATGAGGTCCTCGGCGTGCCGGTCGGAGTCATAAACGTGTCCTGGGGCGGCAGCAGCATTCAGGCGTGGATGAGCAGGGAATTGCTGGAGAGGGAATTTGCCGGAGAGGTGGATTTGAAGGCCTACGAACTTGGAAGATGGCCTGAAGGGCAGCAGGGATTTGTGCCAGCCTGTCTCTACAATGCAATGTTGCACCCTCTTGCTCCATTCACCATAAAGGGATTCATCTGGTACCAGGGGTGCAATGACAGGTCTGATTACAGGCTCTACCGCAGGATGCAGCCAGCCTTTGTGTCTATGTTGAGGCAGGAATGGGGAGATGATGCCCTTCCATTCTATTTTACCCAGATTGCACCTTATTCCTATGGAAACCCCGATGACAGCTTGTCCGGATATTTTATGTGGACTCAGGCCCTGACGCTGAAGGATATTCCTCACAGTGGAATGGTTTCCACAGCCGACGCTGGAGAAAAGGACTGTATCCACGCTTCAGACAAGAAGACTCCTGCTGAACGTATGGCTAATCTGGCTCTTGTGAATACCTATGGATATTCGAGTGCTGTCGATGTGCAGACTCCTGTAGCTGAGTCTTTTGCATTTGTCAATGGGGTGGCGGAGGTGACATTCCGCACTGGGTCCCTGGGGCTTATGCCCATTTCGACAGATTTGCAAGGGTTTGAGCTTGCTGGGGAGGATGGGGTTTTCCGTCCTGCAGTGGGCAGAATAGATGAAAAACGCACAAATCTGGTCAGGGTGCAGTCTCCAGAAGTCTCAGCTCCAGTTGCTGTGAGATATTGTATGAAGAACTGGTTCGAACCGACACTTTTCAATTGCTTCGGCATCCCGGCAAGTCCGTTCTGTTCTGATTATGAGTGACGGGCCGGGTGATTTATGAATAATGATCGCCTGTTTGCAGGCATATTAAAGGTAATATAAGTATGTATAGGATATATCTTCTAGTGTTGGGCTTGCTGCTGAGTTTGCCGCTGGCAGCAGACAACAATCCATTCAATGCAGCATCAGGAGGAACAACTGTGGTTCAGGGTCTGAACAGTACCAAAGTAGGGGAAATCAGGATAATTTCAGCCAATCCAGGCGATTGGAAATTCAGTGCCTCCATTGAGGCTGAAGGGGACAAGGAAGTGCTGACCATTGTTATGGACTCTCCCACTCCCGCTCAACCTGCTGATTTCAAGGTCTTTTTCTCAATTCCGCAGAAAGGTGTCTTCAATGTGTGGACCTCGAAGACCGACTGTTCGACGCATCTGGACCCGTTCTGGTCCAGTCCCAACTATAGGAGTTCCTTTGCCTATTGTATGCCCCTGTACAGCTACTTTGATGACAATGAAAACAATTGCTTGACAATTGCTTGCAGCGAGGCTCTGCGCCGGGTGGATGCCAAGTTGGGAGTGCTTGAGGAAGGTTGTGAAATCTGTTCTGAATTGCAGTATTTCAATGAACCGGAAGCCCCTTTGACGCATTATACCACTCAAATTCTTCTGGATGCCCGCCAGGTTTTCTGGTCGGAGAGCATCACTGAAGCTTCCGAGTGGGTGACCAATGCTGGGGATTTTGAGCCGTCTTATGTACCGGATGCGGCCTTTGAACCATTATATTCCACTTGGTACCAGTTCCATCAGCAGGTCTCAGATGAGAGCGTCCTTGCGGAATGCCGTCTGGCAGCGGATTTGGGAATGAAGACGGTCATCCTGGATGACGGATGGCAGACAGACAACACTTGGAAAGGATATTCCTGGTGTGGTGACTGGAGGCCGGCTCTGTCAAAATTCCCTGATATGGCTGCCCACGTGGCCCGGGTGCAGGAATTGGGGATGAAATATATGGTTTGGTACAGCGTTCCGTATGTGGGGAGGAACAGTGATGCCTACAGCCTTTTCAGAGGCAAATTCCTCAGGGAAAACGGCAATGCTGCCATTCTGGATCCGCGTTTTCCCGAGGTGCGGGAATATCTTATCGGGACTTATGTGAAAGCCCTGAAAGAATGGAACCTGGATGGATTCAAACTTGATTTCATAGACGAATTCAGATTCAATGGTCCAGACCCCGCAGTGGCGGAAAATTATGCCGGGAGGGACATCCTGAATGTAAGTGAGGCGGTTAATGTGCTGATGAAGGATGTTTACACAAGTCTGAGGGCAATCAAGCCGGACATTCTTCTGGAATTCCGTCAGGCTTATATAGGACCTGCTGTGAGACAGTTCGGAAATATGTTCAGGGTAGCTGACTGTCCGGGAAATGCGGCCGACAACCGTAAGAGGATTGCCAATCTGCGCCTTACTTCGGGCAGTACTGCAGTGCATTCGGATATGCTGGAGTGGAATCTTGCAGAAACTCCTGAAAATGTGGGGCGGACTATCATTTCGTCCATTTTCGGTGTAATCCAATATTCTGTTATGCTGGAGAATCTTCCTCAGCCTCAGGCTGATGTAGTACGGCAGTGGATGGCATTTGCCCGGGAACATAGGGAAACTCTGCTCAGGTCTGAATTCCGGCCGCGGCATCCTGAACTTAACTATCCTGTAATTGAGGCAGAAAGCGTGACCGAAAGAATTGTGGCAGTTTTTCAGGACAATGTGATTGTTGAAAGGGGAGACCGAAGCAAAAAATTTTATGTGCTGAATGCATCCGGTTCCACGAAAGTGAGAATAGAGCAGCCAAACGGAAAAATAATCACCGTTGAGGTCCCTTGCGGAGGCTGGTCAGCGATTAAGTAATCATTGGAAACTGCCGAGTAATTATTCGCTGCCGATGAAACTTGTTATGAATCGATGTAAGGCTTTAGTATCTGTCTTTGCCTGTGTTGTTATGCTGCCTTCCTGCGCCGGGCAAGTCGAACTTGTCCTTGGGGAACCGGTAATTATTGTACAGGGAATAAGGCCGGAAGAAAAGCTGTGGGGACCGTACCAATTCCCGGTGCCATATCAGATGGGTGACCGCATAGTGGTTTCTGTACATGTTTCGGATGATTCTTTTACATCCTATGCCGACCCTTACCGCTGGTTTGAAAGCCGGGATGGCGGAAAGCATTGGCAAGAGGTCTCAGCTGCTGTGGCCGACTCCTGTGGTACAGTCTTGCCTGACGGGGATGTTGTGAGATTGCCTATGGAAAACTCGAAAGTGTTGACAGAATGGAAATTTGAGTCTTTTGACAGACTGACTCCTGACTATGATTTCTCCTGTCCTGCCGAGGAAGGCTGTTTCCCCATACCCGACGGGGCTAGGGGAGACCTCTTCGGTTCCATAGCATACACTTATAAGGCTGAAAGGCTTGCCCCTTCCCTAAGAGATGTGAAATGGGCTGTGTCCCGTTTTTCTTGCGGGGAGGTTATCAAGGACACTGCCTCTGTGGACTGGCCCGGACTTTCCCGCGTGGTCCACTGCAATGGAGGATTCAATCACCCGGTTCTGAAATCTGTTTTTCCAAGGGGTTATCCCAGAGTCGGTCCTGACGGTCGCCTCTGGGTTACAGCGTTTTCAGGAGAAGGGCATATCTCAAGGAAGACAGGAGTGTATTCACCTTATTACTCAGCATTGCTTTTCGTATCGGATGATGGAGCCCGTTCATTCAGAATGGTTGCGGAAATGGAATACCCGGCAGATGGGACAAGGGAGTACCCGTATGCCTCCGGTGGCTTCTCTGACAGTGATATAGCCTTCTTTCCGGACGGTTCAATGGTCTGGTTCTTCCGTTCCAACTGGTACGGCACTACCGGTCAGGAATGGAGTCCGATGTATTGGAGCCGTTCGGAGGATGAGGGCAAGTCCTGGAGCAAGCCTGTAGTATTTTCTTCTTGTGGCACGCTTCCGAGGGTGGCAACTCTCGAGTGCGGTACATCCATAGTGGTATATGGCCGTCCGGGTATATTTGTGCAGGTCTCATTGGACAGGGGAGGCAAGCATTGGAGTGAACCTTTGGAAGTGATGACAGCTTCCGACCGTTCTTCCCTGGCAAATATCCCGATTGAAAATCCGACTTTCCACGAATATGACGGTGCAGGCGGAAACCCTGAAATAATCCCGCTTGATGCCGATACGGCTCTGCTTGTATATAGCGACTTCTATGTCCCCGACTCCAAAGGCATCAAAAGAAAGTCCATACTATGCCGCACTATTACTGTTCGTAAATGATATCAAATTCCCGGTTAAGCCTTTCAATTGCTCAGGCATTCCTGCCAGTCCTTTCTGTTCCTGGCTTTTCTATCCTTGAACCACAGCGTTTATGAATTCGTCCGGGGTAAAGGCAACGATGGGAGCAGTCTGGAAATGATGGTCCCGGGTGATTGCCATCAGACATCCTGAATGCAGGGCGCAGGAAACCTGAAGGGCATCTTCAAAATCAGAGAGGTTCAAAGTCTGTGCATCACAGTATTGCTGATAATCCTGAGGGAGTATGTGGAATAACTTTGCAAGATCGGCAGGTTGCAGAGACGGAGCGAATTTTCTGGCAAGATAGAGTACATTAATGGCTGTAAGTATTGATATGCACAATGCAAACTTGGGGTCCTGGCCTATCTGAACAATGGTTTTTGCTTGTCCGTCACCCATCCTGCCTGTGAAATAATCCAGGACTATGTTGGTGTCTATGAATATTTTTACCGGTTCCATATCCTCGCAAGTCTTTCGTCATTGCTCAAGTCCTCAGTTGAAGGGGATGCCATTATCCCGGCAAACTGCTCTACAGTTTCAGAGCAGGTGTCCGGCAATTTGATTTTCGGCAGATAGTATGAATCTTTGATATCTCTCATAATCAAGTCTGTAACGTACGCATTCATACTTTTCCCCAGTGCTTTTGAGCGTCTCTTCATCATTCCAATCAATTCAACATCAAAGCGGAATGCTGTCTGTTCTTTTGTCCGTATGCTCATATGTTACATATTTTCCGCAAATATATAACATTTTCCAGAAAATTTGCAGGAATTGCCGATAGAAACTACCTTTGCGACTGAAAAATAGTGTTTATGAAAGAATATATTGTAAAGGGGCTTTTTGTGGTCCTGATTATTGCATCAGTCTTTGTGTCTCCGGCCATTGCTCTGTTCGCAGGCATAGTCCTCGCCCTCACCGTGGGCAATCCTTTTCCCAAATTTTCCAAGAAGGTGTCTAAATACCTGCTCCAGGTGGCTGTGGTGGGGCTCGGTTTCGGAATGAACCTTCAGGAGTCCCTGGCTGCCGGAAAGGAGGGTATATTGTTCACCATTGTGTCAGTAATCGGCGTGATGGCAGTCGGTTGCCTCATCGGACGGGTCCTCGGTCTGCTGCCTAAGCTCTCCTATCTCATAAGCACGGGTACGGCCATTTGCGGAGGCAGTGCCATTGCAGCCGTGGCGCCGGTAGTCAAAGCCGACGATGACGAGACCTCGATGTCGCTGGCGGTGATTTTCACTCTCAATGCCATTGCCCTCTTCATATTTCCACCTATAGGACACGCGCTCGGACTGGACCAGAACCAGTTCGGAACCTGGGCGGCCATAGCCATCCACGACACCAGTTCAGTCGTGGGTGCAGCCTCCATCTACGGCGATGAAGCACTGAAGGTTGCGACCACCATCAAACTCACCCGAGCTCTTTGGATAATACCTCTTTCGCTCGTGTCGATGCTCTTTTTCAGGAGCAAGAAAGGGGAGAACAAGACCAAGATGTCCATTCCGTGGTTCATTTTCCTGTTCATACTCGCAATGGTGTTCAATACCTATGTTTCCATTCCGGATATGATTTCCAAGGGCATCTCCATATTTTCCCACAAGTCCTTGTCCGTCACACTTTTCCTCATCGGCTCCGGTATGTCCATAGATTCCATACGCAAGACGGGCATCAAACCTGTACTCCTGGGGGTGATACTCTGGGTGCTCATATCCGTTGTTACTCTTTGGGTGGTATATTGACAGAAACTGTCGGTGTGGCTTCGGTTCTGAAGGAGAGTTGATCTCGCAGGTGGCCCGCTCCGGCAGGAGGTCCCAAGTCCCTTCGGGGAAATTTGTCACGCAAGTTTGTTATATCCGAAAAAATACCTACCTTTGTGCCGGGTAAGTCATACACGACCAGCTCCCTTTGAACTCTCCCAGGGCCGGAAGGCAGCAAGAGCAGAAGGTTGTAGCGGTGCGATGTATTCAGCTTACCCTTTTTTTGTAACCCGCTTACCCTTTTTTATATTGAAACTTTTTGAATGAGTAAAATTGCAAATTCAGTTCTTGAACTGATCGGAAGCACTCCGCTGGTGAGGCTTTCAAATCTTGAGAAACTCTCAGGTGGCAAGGCAGAAGTCGTGGCAAAAGTTGAATCCTTCAATCCGGGAGGAAGCGTAAAGGACAGAATCGCAATCGCGATGATTGAGGCAGCAGAGAAGGACGGCAGACTCAAACCAGGCGGAGTCATCATTGAACCGACCAGCGGCAACACAGGTGTAGGACTTGCACTTGCAAGCGCAGTGAAAGGCTATCAGCTCATTCTTACTATGCCTGAAACTATGAGCATCGAGCGCCGCCGCATTGTACAGGCCTATGGAGCAAAAGTGGAACTCACTCCGGGAAAGGACGGAATGAAAGGAGCCATTGCCAAAGCCCAGCAGCTGCTTGCCGAAATTCCGGGCGCAATCATACTCCAGCAATTCGAGAATCCTGCCAACCCTCAGGCACATCGCCTTCGTACTGCAGAAGAAATATGGAAAGATACAGAAGGCAAGGTGGACATATTCGTGGCAGGTGTCGGCACTGGCGGAACTCTCAGCGGCACAGGTTCACGCCTGAAGGAACTGAATCCTAATGTTGAAATCTTCGCTGTGGAGCCGGCCTCATCACCGGTACTCTCCGGAGGACAGAGCGGACCGCACAAAATCCAGGGCATAGGTGCCGGTTTTGTCCCGGCAAACTTCTACCGTGAAGTAGTTTCAGAAATCATACGTGTGAAAGATGAAGACGCAGTTGCAACTTCCCGTCTTCTCGCTTCCAAAGAGGGGTTGCTCTCCGGAATCTCCTCAGGTGCAGCTGCTTATGCGGCTCTGCAGGTGGCTTCAAGGCCTGAAAATGCAGGAAAGCGCATTGTGGTTCTGCTTCCGGACACAGGTGAAAGATACCTCTCCACCATACTCTACGATTTCGACGGTTACAAAGCCGAATTCAGCCTTTGATAAGGATTCAGAAGAAATTAATCCATTGAGAATGAATACAGTAGATTTCAGCAAATTCAATGTGCACGCCCAGACTCACGTGGGTGTGCACGTTGATTCTTCCATTGTACGTAAAGTGGTCGCCCTCTTCAGTTCTGCCGTTTTTCCGGGCTATTATGACACTATGCCCGAAGAGCAGAAACACGCCGAACTATATTACGGCATACTTTCACTCGCTTCATCTCTCCCGAAACTCGAGACCTCTCCACAGGACATTGCCACCGGACTTATGGAAAAGCTCCCGGCGCTCAAGGCATCAGTCTGGACAGATGTCAGTTCCATATATGACGCAGATCCTGCTGCAAAGGACCCGGCAGAAATAATTCTCTGCTATCCTTCGGTCAAGGCTATGCTGCACTATCGTCTGGCGCACCAGCTCTTCCTTCTCGGTCTCCCTCTGGTGCCTCGTATGATAACTGAAATGGCACATTCCGAAACGGGAATAGACATCCACCCCGGGGCTGAAATCGGTGACTATTTCGGCATAGACCACGGCACCGGAGTGGTAATCGGTGAGACGGCTGTGGTTGGTAATCACGTCCGTATATATCAGGGAGTTACACTTGGCGCAAAGAGTTTCCGCTATGATGAGAAAGGCAAGGCGATCAGCGGCCCGAGACATCCGATCATCGAGGACAACGTGACCATATATTCCAATTCTTCCATACTCGGACGCATAACCATAGGCCACGATTCCATTATCGGGGGTAATATATGGCAGACCGAAAGCCTCCCGCCATACTCCCGCGTAATCCAGGGCAAATCTATTGCGACCCATTTCACAGACGGAGGCGGAATCTGAGGAAATTCATCGCTCAAGTTTTGCAAGTATTTATTATTTTTGCAGAAATGTAAACCATATGTCTGCAAAAGAAAAATACACTGAACTTCTGGCTGAATGTTCTTCAAAGCCTCTGAGTTCCTATGGGGAAGACTTGGACAAGTATTGCGAACTCTGTAACCTGTGCATAAGTTTGTCCAAGGAGAATCTTCAGGAAATGGACAGACCTTGGGAGACCACTGAAATGGCCAGGGTATTTCTTCATTATGCCAAATGGCTCAGCGAATTCGCTCACAAGCTGAATTATCTCTATTCCGCAATCAGTGAAATGCTGGATTGTATCTTTGACCATCCGAGGCTGAAAGTCAAATTGCTGAATCTCCTGCTCGGAGTCCTCAGGGATATAGAGGCCCAGACTATGCACGACTTGAGCATTACTGAAGATGTGGAGAAGGAACTGCGTTTCTATCAGCGCAATATAGAATTTGCAGACCAGGGCCGTCTGGACCAGATACGCGAGTCCGGACATCTGAAGAGCGACCCTGTGGAATGGACTGCCCGCTGGGAGGAAGTTATCGACGAGGCGGACAGGATTGCCTATTCCAATCTTGCTGATATGCCTCGCGGAATGGGTTTCTGCCACGCCTTCTGGCCTGAGCGCACAGCTGCCCTCGCCCAATTCGGCATAGAATGGAAAAGCCCCCGCCGAATGAATCCGCGAGTGCTGTTTGACTGAAGTGGGTGGCTACAGGATTATGTCGTTGAGTACCCCCGAAGCAGTTTGACGTGCCCCGGCTCCTGCGCCCTGTATGACCAGAGGTGAAGGGTAGAAATCCGTCTTGATGATGGCGGCATTGTCCGTTCCGCAAAGATTGAAAAGCGGATGCTCCGGCCCGACATTCTGTATGCCCATTTCGGCCTTGTATCCATCTTCAGTCTTGATGAGACTTGCCACAAACCTCTGCCTCAGGCCCTTTTCAGCAGCTGCCCAGTAGGAAGCCGCGAAGTTCTCCTCATTCTCAGCAAGCTTTGCATAGAATTCATCCACCTTTCCGGTGAAGAATTCAGGTCCCAGCACAGGATTGATCCGTACATCCTTTTCCTCCAGCGGCACTCCTGCCTCACGGGAGAGGATGAGAAGTTTGCGGAGTACGTCCCTGCCGCTGAGGTCCAGACGTGGGTCCGGCTCGGTGTACCCTGCATCCTGGGCGCGTTTCACCACTTCGGCGAATGTGCCTCCCTCTCCGCCGGCGTAATTGCTGAAAATATAGTTGAGGGTTCCGCTGAGCACTGCCTCCACCTTGAGAATTTCATCACCACTGTTCACACTGCGTGAAATGGATTCAAGTATAGGAAGTGCAGCTCCCACAGTGGTCTCATACCTGAGCGACACCCCATTGGCGAGCGCAGTTTCCTTCAGGCGGGCATACTGGCTGTATGGTGCCGAGAAAGTGATTTTGTTGCAGGCCACCACGGAATAGCCCCTCTTGAAGAGGTTCAGATATTTATAAGCAATGTCCGAAGAGCCCGTACAGTCCACGAATACAGAATTTTCAAGAGAAATCTCTGCAAGACGGCGGAAATATGCCTCATCCGCGGAGCTGGCTCCCTCATCAAGCAGCGCCACAGGGTCACTGAGGTCAAGCCCCGCCATATTCACCACGAATTTTCGGCTGTTGGACAATCCGCAAACGTGGATTTTCTTGCCTGTCCGTGCTACAATCTTATCGGAATTCTTGTGGATGAGTTCCACAAGAGCACGGCCCACGACTCCGAAACCGGCGATGAAAAGGTGTATGTCTTTGACAGGGGATTTGTCGAAGAACTCATTGTGGATGTGATATATGGCATCGGAGGCATCCTGTGAGCGCACAATCACGGAAACATTTCTTTCTGATGAGCCCTGAGCAGTTGCCCGGACTCTGATGCTGTGTTTCCCGAGGGTTGCCAGCATCCTGCCCGTGGCTCCGCTCTGGTTGAGCACGTCGTCCCCCACAAGGCATACGATGGAGAATCCCTTTTCCACTTTCAGCGGATTCAGTTCCCCGGTGCTGATTTCATAAGCAAAACATCTGTCGGCTGCTTCCTTGGCCTTTTCTGCATCCTTCTCGGATACGGCTATGCACATTGTGTGTACGGATGAAGCCTGAGTGATGAGTATGATATTGATGCCGTTGCGGCTGAGTGTCTCAAAGAGGCGGCTTGAAAAGCCGGGAATGCCCACCATTCCGCTGCCTTCGAGGGAAAGCAGGGCAATGTCGTCCGAGTTGGAAATTCCGATGAGCTGGTCTTTGCTGCGCGGAGGATTCTTCTCAATCAGAGTGCCCGGGTCATCAGGATGGAATGTGTCTTTGACATATATAGGTATGCCCATAGCAACTGCCGGCCTTATGGTCGGAGGGTAGATGACCTTTGCTCCAAAATGGGACAGTTCGAGTGCTGCCTTGTAGGAAATGTTTCTGATGGTCCTTGCTGAAGGCACTGTTTTCGGATTGGCTGTCATCATTCCCGGCACATCTGTCCATATCTCCAGAGTCCTGGCCTCGCAGGCGGCTGCAAAAAGGGATGCAGAATAGTCAGAACCGCCTCTGCCCAAGGTGGTTACCCGGCCCTGAATGTCTGATGCTATGAATCCCGGAGCTATGAATACCTGGGTAATGGGACTGTTTTCTATCATCCTGCGGATTCTGCCGAATGTGAGTCTTGTGTCCACGGCATTGCGCCCGTTCTGCTCAGTGGTCTTGATCAGCTCTCGGGAGTCTATCCATTTGGTGGCCAGACCTATGGAAGCGAGTTTTGCGGTTATGATTTTGGTGGACCAGAGTTCTCCGAAACTTGCGATTGCGTCCAGACTGGCAGGGGAGAGTTCCCTGAGCAGAAACACGCCCTGGCAGATGCCCCTGAGAGAGTTGAAATGGGCATCACAAACTTCAATGAGTTCAGCCTGTTTCTCGATTGGAAGAAGTTCCAGGATAATCTGATGGTGTCTTTCCTGAAGTTCATCGATGAAGGTTACATATTCAGAATCACCTGATGAGGCGAGATTTCCGATCTTGATGAGTTTGTCTGTGCATTTGCTTATTGCTGAGCACACTAAAATTGTTCTGTCACTTTCGGCAGCCTTGCTGACGATGTCCACTACTTGAGAGATGCTTTGTGCATCGGCAACTGATGTGCCTCCGAATTTAAGTACCTGCATATTATAACCTATCCAATATGGGTTTGAGTATCTGTTCCAACTGTGTGAATTCCAAAAGAAAACCGTCGTGTCCGAAATTGGAGCTTATTTCGAAATATTCCGCCCCGGGAATGTGTTCGGCCAGGAACTTCTGTTCCGGGGGAGGAAAGAGATGGTCGCTGTCTATTCCAACCACTGTTACACTTGCCTTTATGCTGCCGAGGGCCTGCTCCACCGAGCCTCTGCCTCTGCCGGCATTGTTGCTGTCCACTGCATTGCATAGGTACCAGTAGGAATAGGCATCGAAGCGGTCTGCCAGTTTCTTACCCTGGTATCTCTGGTAGGAGGAAGCACGGCCCGCAAAAAGGCAGTCAGGATCTGCTTCTGCCTGGGTGCTGTTGTAGCCTTCGTAGCTTCTGTAGGAAATAAGGGCTATGCTCCTGGCGCATCTCAGGCCTGCTTCTCCTCCTTTGAGACTGCCGCATTCGTGAAAGGTCGGGTCTGCTTCCAGAGCCATTCTCATGGACTCGTTATATGCTGTAAGCCAAGGGGTCACTCTTGCGGATGTGGCCATAAAGACAGCATTGGCTATGGCCTGAGGATACATTATAGTCCATTCTATCGCCTGGAAGCCGCCTATGGATGACCCTATTATGATGTCTATCTTGTCAATGCCCAAATGTCTGCGTACCAATTCGTTGGCCTTGACAATATCCCTTACGGTAACGTGCGGGAAGTCGAAATAGTAGGGTTTCCCGGTGTCCGGATTGATGCTTGACGGACCGGATGAACCATAGGGGGAGGCGAGCATATTGACGCATACTACAAAGTATTTCCCGGTGTCCAGCAATCGACCTTCTCCCACCATCTGAGGCCACCAGTCACATGGGTCCGAATTGGCCGTGAGGGCGTGGCAAATCCATATCACTTTGCGGCTGTCTCCCGCTACCCAAGCCTGTTCTGACCTATGGAATACTATTTTCAAGGCGTCGAGTCTTCCTCCCGCCTCGAATTCAAATGAATCTTTCGATATATATTCGTCTCTGACCATTCTCGATATAGCAGTTGCAAATATCGTAAATTTTTGGAATATCTTATTCTGCAGTGCCTTTGGCGCTCACATATTCTCCAAGAATCCTCAGGTCTTCCATCAGCGGACGGACTGCAGCAAGGGCCTGGCGGTATCTTTCCCTATCTACGAATTTTATGTCGGCGTAGAAGAAATACTGCCATTCTCTTCCGGGAATCGGCAGGGACTGGATTCTGGTAAGGTTCATTCCGTAGAAGGAAAGAATGGTGAGCACGTGGGCCAGCGAACCTGCGGTGTGGGGGAGGGTGAAACAGATGCTGGATTTGTCTATTGCGCTCTCGGACGGGCTGTAGTTTTCGTCCAATATCAGGAATCTGGTGAAGTTTTGCTTGAAGGTTTCAATGCTTTCGGCTATGATGTCCAGCCCGTAGAGTTCGGCTGCGAGTTCCGAGGCCACTGCCCCCACTCCCTTGAGCCCTTCTAGGGCCACTTGTGCTGCACTTTTGGCGGTGTCCTCCGATTCTACGAGTCTGATTTGCGGATGCTCCCGGAAGAATTCCCTGGTCTGGTTTATTGCCATATAATGGGTCCGGACTTCCTTAATGTCGGTAATGTCCTGCCCGGGAAGAGCCATAAGGTTCTGCTTGATGCGCAGGAAGATTTCCCCTTTGATTTCCCTCTGGTATTTGCGCAGGAGTTCGAAATTGGGCAGGAGACCGCCTGAAACGGTGTTTTCTATGGCCATAATTGCAGCATCCGCCTTGCCCGAATCCATAGCCAGGTACAGATCCTCAAAGTTGTCACATTCGATTATCTCAATGTCTGGCAAGTCTTTATAAAAGAGTCTGGCGGCCTGTTCGTGGAAACAGCCCTTGACACCCTGGATGGCAATTCTCTTTGACATTTTATTCGTTAAAAATTAGTGTGCTGACCGTTATAGGACGGCAAACTTAATCAAAAATTCAGAAAATTTGTACATTTGCAACTCGTTTTTGAGAAATTATATGTTTTTGACCTATATATCGATTATTGCAAGCCGGATTCGTAAATCGGGAAAACTGCTGGCCGGTTGCCATTATGTCATTGCAGCTGTGCTGTGTATTTCCTCCTGCGGGACTATGGCTAAGTTTGCTCCTCTTCCTGAATATGCCGAGCCTAATATTGCTTATGAACCTCATGGAACACTTGAGTCTGTAGTGGTTCCGACCAGTGTCCCGGGACCATCCGAGCGCCGTATGTTCGTCTATCTGCCCAAGTCCTATTATCATAACCCGGAAAAGAGGTATCCTGTGCTATATCTGCTGCACGGGGCAAGCGGGACGGAACTGTCCTGGATAAGGCAGGGAAACATTCTGCAAAACATAGACAGACTGACGGAGGAAGGGGATATGGAAGAGACAATCCTGGTTCTTCCGAATACCAACCAGTACAATGACGACAAGGACTACGGCCACGGGAGGAGGAAGAATATGGTCGAAGGATTCGGAGACTTGGACGGAGTGGTTGAAACGGGTTTCGTGAGGGATGTTGTGATGTCGGTGGACAGCCTTTACAGGACCATTCCGGAAAAGAATTCGAGGGCTTTGGCCGGCTTGTCTTTCGGGGCATTGCAGACTATACACATTTCTGCAAATCATCCGGATATGTTCGGATACCTCGGGATGTTTTCGCCTGTTGCCGAGTCATTTGTGAAAATCGGCCCTTATGCGAAGTTCTATGCCCGGCTGAAGAAGAAACTGGCGGTGCAGTTTGCGGATCCTCCACGGCTTTACTGGCTTATGACCGGGAATATCGACATCTTTTTTCCTCGCTTGGAGTCTTATATGAGCTATCTTAACCGGAAGGGGTATGTTTATGAGTCTTATATTACTTCTGGGGGGCATAATTGGCATAACTGGGAGCTCTTCAGTATAATGTTCTTGCGTTCACTCTGGCAATAGGGGAGGAGCCGGATAGGAAGCCGATCTCTGCGTTGCACGGCTTGCCGGTGTCCTCACAACCGAAAGGTTGCTGCGGGACCGGCTGCGCCTTGCGCCTTGACCTCGTCTTTCTATCCGGCTCCTCCAACGTTCTTGTTGCACAGATGAAACTACGATCTCTGCGTTGCACGGCTTGCCGGGGTCCTCACAACCGAAAGGTTGCTGCGGGACCGGCTGCGCCTTGCGCCTTGACCTCGTCTTTCTATCCGGCTCCTCCAACGTTCTTGTTGCACAGATCAAACGACACTTGTTGCACAGATGAAACGACGATCTCTGCGTTGCACGGCTTGCCGGGGTCGTTTAATTGACAATTATCCGCACTAAATGGTCATAATGTTTGCATATTATCAGTATTAGATAAACAAATATTACGTCATTTATCCGTATTATACCAATAAAATCCTATATTTGCACATTATCTATTGTTCCGCATCTTCCATTAATGCTTTCAACTCCTGCACGCTCGGGACCTTCTTCTTGCAGTCTTCCCTCGATACCCCGGCATACTCGTCGTCCATCCCCTTGATGATTTTTATCATCTCTGCGCGGACATCATTTGGGTAGAGCACTTCCATATTGTTTCCGTAGCGGCAGACCTCCTGAAAGAAGTCTTCGGTGGGGTGCAGACGATAGCAGAATATGGTGTAGCCGTCCTCCGGGCAGTCGTAAAGTATCCTCTGGCTGCGGTGCAGGGGAGTGTGCTTGAGGTAGAGATTGACCTTCTCCCAGGCGAGGATGATGACATCCTTTGGCTTTGAGGCTTTTGTAGGGAATGTGAAAATGCCTATGCAGTCAGCCATGAAATCCTCTGGGCTGAAATCTTCCGGATAAATGAACTTTTCGTCCAGCACCCTGAGATTCTTCATCCTGTCCGTGTCAAGGGCGTAGGACCTTATGCCCTCAATCTTGCCATCCTCGAGCGGTCCGATGACTTTCCAGTGCTGGCGGTATAGTTTCACGAAATAGGGCTGCATCGTGACGGTGACAGGATCTTCCCAATAGTCCTCGTAGTCGAATCTGATGAGACGGTTCTGCTTGACGGCATCGAGTATGGTCTTAAGCACATCCCCAGATGATGGGATATCCTCAAGCAGTATCCTGTCCCTTATGGCGAGATTCTCTCGCAGAGTATTCTGGACAGAGACGGTGTTGATGAGCCATTTTCTGGCGTTGCCGGCTCCCGGAGCTGACTTGAGGCAATAGAGTGTTTTCCTGCCGGCGAACCGGACCATCTCCACATCGACTCCGAAGTAGGCTGCCAAATAATTTCTCCAGTTATCGAAGGTCTTTTTGTCGAACGGCCTGCCGGGATAGTTGTTCATAGGATCATACATCCATTCTTCCTGAAGTTTTCTCATAGTGACAGGTGTCCGAAGACGTTCCATCAGCCAGGTGGCTTTCTCCAACATTGTAGGCATAATCAAAAATTTTTTAACAAATATATGAAACAGGGGAGAAAAACTCCATAGTTTACCCCATATCTTTGCAGAAAAGTTTATCAAACATGCCAAAAATCAACTTTCTTCCCTGGATAGGGAAACATTACAGCACCACCGGCTTTGCAGGCAAGCGCATCCTTGCCCTCGGTGAGTCACACTACTGCGACAAGTCCTCGGATGCGACTCAGGACATCACACGCAAGGTCATAGCCGACCTCTTCGACCCTAAGTCCGAACACGAGGCCTATAAGAACACCTACACCAAGTTTGCAGAGGCCCTGCTCGGAAGGGATTGCCTCAGTTTTGAGGACAAGGAGCGCTTCTGGAACAGCATTGCCTTCTACAACTATGTACAGGTGCCGATGACGGGAGCTCGTGTCGCTCCTTCGCAGAAGGATCTCAAGGACTCGGAAGCGGCTTTCTTCGAGCTGCTGGAGTCGCTGCGTCCTGACATCGTAATAGTTTGGGGTAGCCGCCTTTACAACAATCTTCCGCAAGGTGGACTTCAGGGAGACGACCTGAGGGCACCGGACGGACACTGGGTGGAGACCTGGAGGTATTTCCTCGCTGACGGCAAGGAAGTGAAGGTCGTGCCTGTTATGCACCCATCTTCCTCCTTCTCCCCGGTTTATTGGCACCAGTTTCTTTCGACAATCATTTAAAATGTATGAGACTATGATTACAGGAGTTCATAAGGAAAAATGCCCTCATTGCGGGCACGAGTTCATCGTAATGGAAGGAGATCTCATTTATAATCCGAATTCGATTATGCACTGCCCCGAGTGCGGAACGGTAATCATTACCAGTTCATCTTCTGTCGTTAGAAAGTTGCGGGATATCATTTTTCGAAGGCAGTGACCGCCGGAACCTGATTCCTGCTGCAAATCTTCCGGATATGAACCAATATGAACTTGATTGAATTTATATGTGTTTATATTTTTGTTGGCCTTTGTAATAGAACTCAAGTTTCGCAATAGCGAAACACCTACCTCTTAAGGAGGGCCTTGTGCCCGACATAATCCCTCCCCTGGGAGGGATTTAGGGAGGGGGTAACATAGAAAAGATGTTGAGAATAAGACGAAGGGTAACGTGGAGATAAAAAGAAAATGCGTTGGCAAAGTATATCAAGCCTTTCCAATGAATTTTAATCGAAACCTGAATAAATGGAAAAACAACAAACACTGAACTGATTATGGCCCTCTATAAAGTCAGAACCAAACGCCGCAAATGCTGCAACGGCATCAACATCGAGCCCGGAATGGAAGTCCAGGTCGTCACCCCGCTCAACAACACCGTTCAAGTCAACAACTGGCAATACGTCGAAGATGCCTTCATGCGTATCTTCGGTATTTCGTTGAGGAAGGCTAATTGTTTGAATGTTAGTGATTTGGAGATAACTAAATTGTAGGCTATGGAAAAGAACAATATTTTGGGTGTAGGTTGTGCCATCTTTCTTGTTCTTCTTAGTGTTCTTCCTATTGTAGGCGCTATAGCCGCTAAAGTTGCAGGTTATATTTTATTATTTAAGATTAGTGAATGGTCTTTCCATTGGTACTATATCGAGACAGATATTAAGTATATGACTATAAGTTTGTCTGTAGCTTTGTGGGTGTGGTATTTTATCGCATTAGGCTTGATCACTGTATTTGTTACTTCAGCATATCAGCGAATATGCAAGAGAATCAAAAAAGAAAATTATGACAACTGAAGAATATAATAGGGTTCGCCATAAGAGCGGATGGTCCGACAGGATTCTCCAATACATAGACTCTGAGGAAGAGGCTCAGATCTATATCCGGGCAGGATTGAAGGAAGCTATTGTCGGTAGTCGTCCTGCCTTGATTCGCACTGATATCGATTGGCCTGCTTTCAATTGTCGAAAGGAGTGGTTGAAAACAAAGTTGGCAGATTGGGACAAATGGAAAGATTATAACAATGCCGACCTTATCGGCGAAGGTTTCCCTCCAAGGGACTCCAATGGTGACCCCTACGAACTCCATCACATCGGTCAGCGTCAGGATTCTCCTTTCGCAGAACTAACCTGGGCTGAGCATATGGGCGAAGGTAATAACACCATTCTGCATCGGATGGGAGAATACTCAGTTATTGACCGCGGTCAGTTCGATGACGAAAAGTCCCGTTACTGGCAAGACCGCTTCAAGATGTTCTCCGACGGGGAATTGAAGAAGATTTACGGATGATTACAGAGCACTCTCTGATAGTATATAATAATCACATACAATGGCACTATACAAAGTAAGAACCAAACGCCGCAAATGCTGCAACGGCGTCAACATCGAACCCGGAATGGAAGTCCAGGTCGTAACCCCTCTGAACAACACCGTTCAAGTCAACAACTGGCAATACGTCGAAGACGCCTTCATGCGTATCTTCGGTATTTCGTTGAGGAAGGCTAATTGTTTGAATGTTAGTGATTTGGAGATAGTGAAATTATAAATAATTTAATTACTTAGTACTTATGGAAAAGAACAAGACAAACGTCACTGAAGATGATTTGGTGAAGTATCAGAATGAGTATTCTGATGAGAAATTTTGGGATAAAGCGAAAAAATTCGCTGTCAAATTGGGAGGAAATGCAACATATTACGCTCTTGTCCTCTATTATGTATTGAAATCCCCAGATGTTACCGTCTCAAACAAGGCATTGATTCTTGGTGCACTTGGTTATTTTATCCTTCCCCTTGATCTTATCCCGGATATGATTCCAGCTCTCGGCTTTACTGATGATGCTGCTGCATTGGCTCTTGCCTACAAGGCCGTACAAGCTTCTGTCACTCCTGAGATTGAAGCAAAAGCCCAAGCCAAGGTTGATGAGTGGTTTTCATAAAAGGTGATTTTAAAGTATTTATTCCATAGCCTGAAATAAGTGTCTCCCAATAGCATTGCACTATTTTGAGAGTCATTGTACGAATTTTTAATACAAATACATATATCATGGGAAATAAGAACATTTTTGGAAAGAATATGAATCCTTTGCACAAGGATAAAGATGGCTGGGGCACAGATCCTGATGATGGAAAAATAATTAAGGATATTCTTGTAGGTATAGGAGAGATGGTTGCTACTATTTTAGGTGCAAAGAAAAAGTAGAATCAAATAAATTCATTTTTCTTTTACAGTTATGGATATCTATAATCAAATATTTTGAGAACGGTCATATTAATTACTATTGAATTATACTATGGAAAATCAAGGGTTTGCAGAAATAGAGAAACAATATAAAGAGGCTCGTCAAAAAATGGGACATGTTAATATTGCCCTTATAGGTAAAACTGGTGTTGGAAAAAGCACGTTACTCAATGCTGTTTTTAAGGAAGATTTTGCTGAGACTGGTGTCGGTCGTCCTGTGACTCAACATAGCAAGGAATACACAAAGGAAGGTTCATTAGTATCAATACTTGATACGAAGGGTTTTGAACTGGAAAATTATCAGACAATTCTTCAAGAGTTAAAAACTACTATTAATGATAGGAAGACGGGAGACCCTAAGACACATATTCATGTGGTATGGTTTTGCGTCAGAAGCTATGATAAACGTTTCGAAGATGCAGAAATGCATTTTGTGGAAGAATTATCAAAAGAAGTTCCTATAATAATTGTCATGACGCAGTGTGAGAGGAAAAATCAGGAGTTTTACGAAAAAATTAAGGAAGCTGCTCCTTCTGCACGAAATGTCGTTCGAGTTCTTGCGCAAGATATAGTTGAAGATGGAGAGATTGAAAAGAAAGCCTATGGCCTTAATGATTTGACAGAAGCAACTTATAAACTTATACCTGAAGCCTTACAATCAGCATTTGCTTCTGCCCAAAGAATTAATCTTGAACTCAAGAAGAAAGACGCAAAAAAAGCAATTGCAGCATCAGCAACGGCTGCAGCTGCTGCATGTGTTGTACCTTTGCCTTTTGCAGATTCTGTCGCTTTAGCTCCTATTCAAATCGGAATGCTGGCATCCATAACTCATATTATGGGTCTTGAATTGTCAAAGGGTTTTATTTCGACATTGGTAACATCTGCAGCCGGAGTGACTGGTGCCACATATGTAGGGAGAGGAATTGTGACAGGAATACTGAAATTAATTCCAGGAGCAGGAACAATATTAGGTACAGCAATCGGAGCAGCAACGGCGACAATGCTTACCACTGTAATGGGTGAAGCTTATTTAAATGCACTTCTTGTTGTTCTTTCGGTATCTGATAGCCCTTCACCAGAATCTATTGCGAAAGCATTTAAGGAAGCATTGAAAAATGAACAAGTTGAAGCTTGAATAAATCACGAATATGATAACAGTTGCAAAAATATTGTGCTTAATATATGCACTTTGGACTATTATTGCCATAGTATTAGATCTCGCAGAGAGTAAAAAGGCATCAGATATTACTTTCTTTTTATGCCGTCCTCTCCGAATAATAAGTACTCATATGATTCCAGGGACAATTTTGTGGATTATTGCTATCGTCGCTGCAGTATATGCTTTTAATTATGGTATCACTTTGTTCTGAAAGTCAATACCACTTTGAATGCATAGTTTCGTCATTATTTGACTTTTGGGGAGTTTGTTCTTAACCGTATGTGAGTTGCTGTGAAGCTACTTCCAAATTGAATGTTGTGTGCGTAAGTGCTTGAAAATTATATAATTGTCAAAGTTTTAATGAATTAGTTTGTTATGGCAACATTTGAAGAAATACTGACCAGTCTGTTGAAGGAACTGGAAAAGAATCCCCAGACTGATGTGAATAATCTGGCGAAACAGATTGCCGCGAAATTACGACTGAAGTGTGATGCTGGCAAGGTGGAAGAGGTAAATGGGATAATCGATGGTATTGATTCCAAATATCTTGAGCTTGTAGGGCAAAAAGAGGAGACAGGAATCTCAACTCAGTCCTGGCTTAGGAAGAGCATCCTGAAGACAGCTGCTGAGCAAAATATGAGTGAAGAAGAGCAAACCACGTTTCTGGAGTCATTGGCTGAGCATTTAGAACAAAATATTGATGACAATCTTGAAAAACTGAACTGAATATGGACGCGGAAAGAATAATGAGGGCTTCCGGACAATTGATGGGGGCCATTGCTGATAATTCTGCATTGCAGTCAGTTCTTGTCGGGGATTATGTGGATGATGCACCATATAGTGGCAGTGTCAGCAAATTGTTGGGCGAAGCCTTGAAGGAAAAACTTGGCAGTAGCAATGAAACACAAATCAAAAAGGTCTTGGCCTCAGCCATATCAATAGCTGAACAGAATGGTGTTTTGCCAGCTGATATGAGTTTTGATAATTCTTTGGATATCGCCAAGGCAGTTGATTCTGCGGTAACGCAGGTCAAGACAACTTATCAAAATGGGGCAGGATTGATGTCTGCCACAGATGTTGCTGAGGTTTTGATAGACAAGACTGCCGCACAATTGGCGGTTTCTGTAGATCAATCCTTTGAAACAGGAATGGCGAACGAAATGATTGCAAATGGAATAATTGCTCTATGTGCAGGTATCGGTATCCCTCAGGCTGCTGCCTATAAACCATTGATTAAGCAAACGATTCAAATAATAGAGCCGACTTTGAGGAATGTTGTGCAAAAGGGAATTGTCCATTGTCGTGAATTCGCAAAAACTGCTTTAAGGCAATGTATAGCGACAGCTAAGACTTATGCTTCAAAAGTGATGACCAAAATTTTTGCCTGATGAAACTCATACCAAAGGCTAAACCAATCAGGATAAGGATTTCTTCTGGAGGAAAGGAACATTCGACCTTACAATCCCTATCGGAATGCTTTAGAGTAGGTGATGTGAGGCCATTGCTGGAAAACGGTGTTATGCTCAAATGGCTCAACCAGATAGGGGAGAGCAAATTGTATCTTAAGATCAAATCTATGTCTGAAGGCCGAACTGGTACTGGGAAGTGGTCGGATTCAGACATCCTATCCCTCTTCTTTGACTCGTCTGACAAACTCGTAGAATATGCTGAAAATGCATATTTGCGTTCCGAATCCAGTGCTTTGGATTTATTGCAAGAAGCTGCTGAAATGGCAAATCCTTCTGCTTTGTACAGACTGGGGTGCATTTATTATTTCGCTCATAACGTTGATGTTACAGATGCAGAAAAAGCCGAAGAATATTTCAAAGATGCAGCTGAGTTGAATCATCCTCTTGCAAGATTGGCTTATGGTTTCATATTGTGCGATAGGGGTCTGTATTCCAAGGCTTTTGAATTGATAAAGAATACACTGGATTGCTTGTCTGAAAAAGATTGCAGAATGCAGGATGACCTTCAGATAATAGCAAGAGCCACTTATTCTTTGGCGGAAATATATTGGGATGGGAAGAAGGGGGTTCCTAAATCATCGGCTAAAGCAATTGATTTATTTAGTAAGTCAGCAGAACTGGGATATCCAAGGGCATATACACGGCTCGGCATCATTTATTGGAAAAACTATGAAACAGACAAAGCCTGGGAGTATTTGGAAAAAGCTCGTGAACTGAAAGATTCGGAAAGTTTTTATCAGATTGGCTTATTGTATGATCAGCTCGGTAAACCAGATAGTGCTCAGATGTTCCAGAAGGCAGCGGTATGTGGATGGGGAGAAGGTATGTTAAAGTGGGGTGAATGCCTGTATCTCGGCAAAGGCATACGCAAAGATGCACAACAAGCAATCAAGTGGTTTGAACGGGCTTATGAAAATGGTATTGATGGCGCTGCATATTACCTGGGCCGATGCTATGCTGAAGGTGAAGGTATAATTCAAAACATAGATAAAGCTAAGGATTTATTTGATGAGGAATTGCAAAAAAAGAATTCTTATTATAAATCTGCATCGGAGGCGAAGGCCAATATTCAAAAACAAGCAGAGGGAGAAATTGCAAAATTCACGAATGAAATAAAGAGGTATCCTCGATTATCTAAGAACGATTTGTACACCATTGCAGATAGGTATCATATTCCACATTCCAAGGCTGAATCAATAGCAAGG
>CAMCFO010000025.1 GCA_945874155.1 uncultured Bacteroidales bacterium | reverse complement strand
GGTTCGCTCTGGTGGTGGAATAGGTAGACACGCAGGACTTTTAGGTTTTGTATCTCCAAGTTGCTTGGAGGCAAAAATAACAAGAGTGCTACAAGGGAAACTTTGTAAGTAGAACTCCCCTAAGAAACAGAAGCCTCGCATATAGAAATGTATGCTTTGGTGATGACTTACTAAATTCAGCTTTGGCTGATAAATGGCGCAGAGACTATATAGGGAGAACCTAAACACATTGATGTGCAAGGTTATGAAATAGTCCAGACTACAACGGCTTAGCATTGCGGATGAAGCCGGCTTGTGTAAAAGCAAGAGTAGTATGAAAATCCTGTGGGCAGAAATGTCCGTACGGGTTCGATTCCCGTCCGGAGCACGAATTTTTAGGAGATTGGAATATGGGACTTTTGTCCGGAAAGACAGCTTTGATTACTGGTGCGGCACGTGGAATAGGCCGTGCAATTGCCGTGAAGTTTGCCTCAGAAGGTGCTGATGTGGCATTCACAGTACGTAAAATCTCAAAAACTGAGGAAGATGCCCTTGCTGAAATTTCAGCCTTCGGAACAAAGGTCAGGATGTATGTCGCCGACGCATCCGACTTCAAATCTGCCGAAGAGACGGTCTCCAAAGTCAAGGAGGAGTTCGGCCGCATAGATGTGCTTGTGAACAACGCAGGTATCACTATGGACACGCTGCTGCTCCGTATGACCGAAGAACAGTGGGACAAAGTCGTCAATACCAACCTCAAATCCGCATTCAATTACATCCACGCAGTCATCCCGGTAATGATGCGTCAACGCAGCGGCAGCATTGTCAGCCTGTCCTCAGTCGTAGGTGAATCCGGGAATGCAGGTCAGGCCAATTACGCCGCATCCAAAGCCGGAATAATAGCCCTGTCCAAATCCGTGGCCAAGGAAATGGGTCCGAGAGGCATCAGGTCCAACTGCCTTGCTCCGGGCTACATTGTCTCCGATATGACCTCCGCACTTCCAGATGCAGTGCGTGAAGAATGGATCAAGACCATACCGATGCGACGCGGAGGTACAGTTGAAGAAGTCGCAAATGCCGCGCTCTTCCTCGCCAGCGACCTCTCCTCCTACATCAGCGGTCAGGTTCTGAATGTTTGCGGTGCAATGCACTGCTAATCCCGATGGCTTTCAAATCATCTCTTCAGTCAGTGGCTGAGCCCTTCGCTGCAGTCGCTGATTTGCTATTGCCGCGCCTGTGCGTGGTTTGCGGCCGCGAACTTGGACGAAAGGAAAGGCACATCTGTCTGGACTGCCTCGTGGGAATGCCCCTCACCTACCATTGGCTCAAACCCGAAAATCCTATGGCCGACAAATTCAACTCCCTGATAGCCAAGGATTACGATGGTCCGGAATACTATGCCCTCGCCACGGCACTCTTCGACTTCGAAAAAGGTACCGGCTACAGACATATCACCCACAATCTCAAATACCGTCACAACATCCCGGCCGGAAGATTCTTCGCAAGAATGCTGGCAAAGCACCTTGTGGAGACCTTTGGCAACGCCCGAGTTCAGTTCCCGGACATCCCGCCCGTAGATGCAGTGGTCCCGGTACCCCTCCACTGGACCAGACTGCTTTCAAGGGGCTACAATCAGGCAGAAATAATTGCCTCGGAGATAGCCGCAGAACTGAATGCTCCCCTGAGAAAAGACCTGCTGACACGAAGGCAGCGCACCCACACCCAGACCAGCCTGAATGTGGAAGAGAAAAAAGCCAATGTTTCAGGTGCTTTCGCAGTGAATCCCAAAGCCAGCCTGAATGGCCTCAGGCACCTGCTCCTTGTGGACGACGTATTCACCACAGGTTCAACTCTCTACAACTGCTTCCGCCCTCTGCGCCAGGCTGCCGGTCCCGGGTTGCGCATCAGCATCGCCACTCTCGGGGCGGTTTAGGCGCGGCTCTCAGAAGGTATGGCGCTTGTTCATTCCGAATGGGATGTGGATGGTCTTCATCGTTTTGGTATTTACCATTCTCGCTGCCTCCTGCCCCATCTCTTCGAAATTGGTTGAAATCGTGGTGAGACCTCCGAGAACCAGACAATCCAGAGGAGAATCGTTGTATGAAATGATGTAGAAATCACTGCCCACTTCAAGTCCCGATTTCCGGGCACAATTGACAATTGCCAGCAGTCCGGCATCCAGTTCACTGTTCAGAAGAATAAAGACTTCCCCCTTGTCAATCTTGGCCGGCACTCCAGAGGCAAATTTCGTCTCGATGCCGCACTCCTCTCCGAATCGGGCTATTCCCTTCTGTATATACTGACAATAGAGAGAAGAAGGACGGGTGATGACGGTGATATGGCTGACCTTTCGGAATTCTTCGGAAACCTGCATCAGACAATTGTATGCATCGTCTGCAAAATCCTGATAAGCAACCCCATAATTGCCCTTCAGTGTCGGGAAGCGGTTATCAACAAGTATGAGTTGGCTGAAAGGAATTCGTCTCAAAGTCTTGGCGACCATTTCCAAACCGTCAGCCTTGGTCTTGAAATGGGGAGAAATCACATAGTAATCAAAGTTGCCGAGGTTCTCATTGACGAGGTATTCGAACATCTTGACATCCTGGTTGTATATCAGGATTGTTTCCTTACATTTGAGGTCAACCTCTTTGTTGAAGCCCTCCACAATAGCCTGCTTGGCATCATTGAATTTGTCGAAAAGGAAAAGAATGGAGAGGCTGTCCTTGCGCTTGGTCGCACTGATATAGAATCCCTTGCCCTGTCTGGACTCGATAATGGATTTTTCCCTAAGGACGCCATAGGCCTTCTTGACTGTCTCCTTGGATATTCCAAGAGATGCTGACAGTTCGTTCATTGACGGAATCAGCTGACCCGGAAGCAGCTTCCTGTCCTTGACGGCAGCTGAAATTTCATTGACCAATTGCTTGTATATAGCGACTGTATTGTCTTTATCTATATGAAATTCAATCATATTTAACTGTGGTGTGTTGCGCTTTGTTGTGGCAAATGTAGAAATAAAATATACTTGTTCCAAATTATTTTCCTGTGGTGTGGTGTGGTGTAATTCAAAAAACTTTATATCTTTGCATTCTAAAACTGATAACTGATGCAAAAGACCAATAAACAAGAGCCGTCCTGGGTCAAATGGGAGGTCCTTCTCCTGCTGTGGATGGCCTACCTGCTGAACCAGGGAGACCGGCAGGTTTTCAATACCGTACTTCCCTCAATCAGGGATGCCCTCAGCCTGACCGACACGCAGATAGGGCTTATTGCCACTCTGTTCAATCTCTTCTATGCCTTTATGGTACCGCTGGGAGGTTGGGCGGGAGACCGTTTCAGCAGGAAATGGGTGGTGACAATTTCGATATTGTTCTGGAGTGTGGCCACGATGTTCACCGGGATGGCCTCCTCTGTATTCGCAATCGTTGTTCTCAGAAGTGTGGCTACAGGTGGAGGAGAGGCATTCTTCGGTCCTGCCAACTACTCCCTCCTCGGACAATACCACGTTAAAACGCGGGCCACGGCAATGTCCATCCATCAGACTGCGTATTATGTGGGAGTAATTCTGGCGGGATGGCTGGCCGGAGTGATTGCAGACAAACTCGGCTGGCAATATTCCTTCATCATTTTCGGAGCGGCGGGAATCGTATGGGGCATTCTTATGGCTATACGTCTGAAAGACAAGAGTGTTCCCGGGACAGCGGAAGCCTCTGCTGCAAACAAGTGTAAGCCCGGTATTCTGGACGGCTTCAAGACAGTATTCACCACTCCGACTGCAGCAATGCTCACCATTGCATTTTCCGGACTCATCTTCGTCATCACGGGCTATATGACCTGGGTGCCGTCCTATCTTCAGGAAGAATTCGGGCAAACCCAGGCAGAAGCCGGTTTCCATTCGATGTTCTGGACATACGTAGCCGCTTTTGTCGGGGTGCTTATCGCAGGAACGCTCTCGGACAGACTGGCAGCAAAAAACAGGAAATCCCGTATGCTCCTGCAGGCTCTCGGACTTATAGGAGGTGCTGTACCGCTATTCATAATGGGCTATTTCGAACATATCGCTATTCTATACAGCTGCTTTGCCCTCTGGGGCTTCTTCAGGGCATTCTTCGATGCCAACACCTATTCAATATTATACGATGTGACTCCGGAACATCTTCACGCCTCCTGCTCCAGCGCAATGATTACCACAGGCTTTGCAGTGGGGGCACTGGCACCGGTGCTGCTTGGGGCAATGAAGGAAAAACTGGGAGGATTACAGAACACCTATCCGGTCCTCGGGGCCATCTGGGTGGTTTGCGGACTGATGATGGCGGTTGTGGCCTTCAGCTCATATCAGAAAGATTATAATAAAATGAACTGACAATGGATATAAAACTGAAACAACGCAAACCGAAGGCTGGTCTGCTTCTTATCGGCTCCCCCAGATTCAGGAATCTTTCAGGCCCGAAACGAGGAAGTTATGGAGAAAAGAAGGAAAAGGTTGCAGCTCAGATAGTGGACTCCCTTTCTTTTCTGGATTTGACTTATACGGGGATAGTCTATGAAAGGGAGGATGCACAAAAGGCTATCAACCTCTTCTTTGCAGAAAAAGTGGATTTCATAATTGCGGAATTCCTGTCGTGGAGCGAAGATTTTGCCTGGATACGTTTCCTGCGGGACTGCCCGGACATCCCTATAATCTTCTGCAATGTGGCTAAGGAGAAGATGGATTTCGAAAACACCCTTGACGAGGACGATTTCATCGAATATCTCTGCAGCGGCACGCTTGTGGGCTCTCTTGAAGCATCAGGGTCCATTGCCAGAGTGCCCCGCCGTAACGTGAAGACGGTAATGGGCACGAGGAATCAGGTCAACGAACAGATAAGAATATTCTCCAGGGCCGCCTACGCCAGAGCCATACTGCGCCAGTCCACTGTAGGACTTATGGCAAATATGAATGAGGCAATGTGGTCCACCTATATCGACAACTATGACCTGTTCACGAAAATAGGTCCGGAGATGCACTACATACCTTCCTCCGATTACAAGGAGGCCATTGACGAACTCACAGATGCTCAGGTGAAGGAATATGCGGACAGTCTTACCTCCCGCTTCAGAATGATGGAAGACGTTGATTATGAAAAGTTCATAGGCTGCGTCAAGGCTTCACTTGCAATAAAGACTCTGGCAGAGGAAAGAGACATAGATGTCTATATATACAACGACATAGATCCTTCGACCTTCAAGGTGGCCGGATGCAGGGCCGGTTTCTATCACGACTGGTTCAATGAAAACTGCTCTGTACTGGTGCCTGAGGCCGACACCGGAGCCGGGCTTGCGACTTATATACTCAAACTCTTATCCGGAGGTCTCCACGTCAATTTCATAGAGCCTTTCCACATTGAGGACGAGTTCGGCACCTTCGCCGGAGGTCACGCCGGACCTAACGACCACACTGATCCGCGATGGAAGGACAATGTCCTGATTGCCCGGGATGTCCGCTTTGCCAAAACAAAATACAAATACGCGGGCGCTCCTTTCGGATGGTACAGAATCAGCCCGGGTTTCAAGACTGTTGCAGGACTTTTTGAACAGGACGGCAAATACAAGCTGGTATGCTTCAGGGCGGAATCCCTGCCGGGGGAACACATTCTGGCAACCTATTCCCACAGCATATTCAGGCCTGAGGTCCCGGTCAAAAGTCTGTTCCACCAGCTGTTGGAAATCGGTGTGACCCAGCACTACGCCATAACCGACGGGGACTGGACCCGTGAATTGGAAGCCTTTGCTGGTATTATGGGGTTTGAATATTATTATATCAAATGATTACGCTATGAGTTTTATGTACAATCCATTTCCCTTCGACGACCCGAAGCCGGTCAATCGTCCGGAAATCTCAGAAGAAACCATTTCTTCAATCGTCGAAGGTGACACCGCAACCGTCGCCCGCAAATTTGCAGCACCTATCATAAAAAAGGCAGAATCGGCCAACCAGATCGTTGCATTTGACGGATACACAACCGCCAGATGGGAATACTTCATAAATGTCCTCGGAAGGGAATGCAAGGCAGCCGGGTTGGAGTTCGAGGCCATAGATGCCAACGCCGCCTGCTTCAAGAGCAATGCCGAGATAGACGCAATGATAGACCCTTTGCTCGAATGGGATACGGAAATAGACCCGACCCTGCTTTTCGGACGCATTTACAAGGGTGGATATGAAGGTTTGCTCGACGAACAGAAGACCTCTGAATTCGAAAAAAGGTTGGCAGAGGAACGCAAAGGCAGAGGAAAGGTGGTCGCAATATATGGCTACGGCACATTAATTCCGCGTTTCCGCCCTTTATACGATGTCAAGGTCTTCTTTGACCTCACGCCTCAGACTTCCATTTTGCGAATCCGCAAGGGAGAATATGCCAATATAGGCAAGGAGAGTCCGGATCCTATCAATAGGGTTATCCGCCGCTGCTACTATTGCGACTTCGAGAATGCCGTATGCAGCAGAAGGGAACTGATAAGGAACGGGGCCATTGATTTCTACTGCCTCAGCGACAATCCGGACAAGTTGCAGCTGTTTCCCTTTGCAACCTTTGCCGACATCTGTGCCACTCTGGTGAAATATCCTTTCAGGCCTAAACCCTGCTACATCGAAGGAGTTTGGGGCGGTTCCTATATGAAGAGGCTTAGAAAATTGCCGCAGCAGATGAGAAACTGTGCCTGGGTCTTCGATTTCATCCCTATGGAGGTCAGTGTGCTGGTACAGGCCGGAGAACATCTTCTGGACATAAACTTCTGCAGTTTCGTATCCCGTGAAGGAGAGAGGCTGATGAGCAAAACAGCCAACGAAAAGTTCCACGGCTATTTTCCTATACGCTTCAACTACGACGACAGCTACCATTCAACCGGAAATATGTCCATTCAATGCCACTCCGGTTCCAAATTCAACCGCGAACAATATGGTGAATTCGGCAGGCAGGACGAAAGTTACTATGTCTGCGTAACCGGCCACGATGCAAAGACCTACATAGGCTTCCGCGACGATGCCGACATACCCCAGTTCTTCAGGGACATCGAAGCGGCGGACAAAGAACACAAGGAATGCGACTACCGCAAATATGTCAATTACGAGGAATCCAAACCGGGCCTTCAGGTAATGCTCCCGGCAGGAACCATACACTCTTCAGGACGCAATCAGGTCATACTTGAAATCGGTTCCCTCACCATCGGTTCCTATACCTATAAGATGTATGACTATCTGCGTCTGGATTTTGACGGCAAACAGCGTCCTATCCACACCCGGCTCGGCGAGCAGAACGTTGCCACCCACCGGCGCGCATCAGTGATCCACGACCCTGCGAGCCCTGACTACATAGTTCAGAAACCACGGGTCGCATCCGAAGGAGAAGGCTGGAAGGAATGGATACTCGGAGAAAACGACCAGCTCTATTTCTCCCTCAGGCGTCTGGATTTCGAGACAAGCTGTCCTCAGGACACTCGCAACGAGCGTTTCCACGTCCTTGCACTTGTGGACGGAGACCACGTGAGAGTCAGGAGCAAGGCTCATCCTGAAAGGTATTATGATATGGACTATCTGGACATCATCTGCGTACCTGCCGATATGGGCGAATATGTCATTGAAAATCTTGGACGTGAGCCTGTTATGGTTCACAAGACTATGCTCCGGGACGGATACAATGAAGTCGAATTGTAGATCAAGGCTGCTCCTTGATGTGGGCGGCACATTCATTAAATGCTCAGACGGCCGTCAGATTCCCATTGATTCTGACGGCTCGTTTGAAAGCATTTCGCTCAGTCTTTCTTCAGCAGTTTCGGATTTCTGCCGGGACGATAAGGAAAGGGGGAAAAGCATAGCAGTGGCCATACCCGGACCTTTCGACTATAACGAAGGCCGTTTTCTGATGACTCATAAATTCGCCTCTGTCTATGGCAGACTGTTCAGGGACATAGCCGGCATCCCGGATTCAACGGAACTGCTCTTCTGTCACGACGTTGTGGCTATGCTCAAGGGGGAAATGATTGGCGGATACGGTGCGGGGTTCGACAGGGTGGCTCTGATAACTCTCGGCACCGGTCTGGGTTGTGCCGTGTCCATAGACGGGGAAATCCTTCTGAAACCGCAGGGCTCGCCCTCAACCAGCATTTATGCAAGGCCTTATGCAGATGGAATCCTTGAGGACTATGTATCAAAAAGGGGAATTATGGCGGAATATGCTTCCCTGGGAGGCAATGCCCGGACAGTCAAGGAAATAGCAGACAGGGCCACGGCTGGTGAAAAGGAGGCTTCCGGGGCTTTTCTGACGGCAGGGGCCAGACTTGCCGAATCCATTGCCCCGATGTTGCGGGAATATTCAATCGAATGTCTGCTTTTCGGCGGACAGATTTCGCGGTCATTCAGTCTGATGGAACCCGCCCTGACGGGGGGCCTGAAAGGCTGCTCACTGAAAAGGCTCTCCGCAATCTCGGACATTGACAAGGCCACGTTCCGGGGACTGGAAACATTATGAAACAATCGAGTAGGAGGAAAACGAAGTAGTTTTCTTCCTACTTTCGTTTTCCGACCTCTCACACCACCGTACGTGCCGTTCGGCATACAGCGGTTCTTCATTGTTCAGTGCAATTTGACATAGTAGTCCGCAAGACACGGGTAGCCTGCTCTGCGTAGCATATCGTTGGTTGCTGCGTGGTGCATTATTCCTTCTGCATTAGCCCAATAACCCTTGCTGCTATTTCCGTAGATTCTTGCCCAATACGGCTTGATACCGCATTTGACAAGATTCTTGACGCGCGTTCTCGGTTTCTTCCAACTCTTCCATATACACATTCGTATCCGTCTGCGTAGCCATTTATCCATCTCTATGAAGCAGCTCTTGGCATCTGCAAGTTTGAAGTATTCTACCCATCCACGGATGGTCTGTCGTAGCACTTCTTTTCTGCGTTCATAGCCCATCCCGTTGCTCCTGCCTGTGATGAGTTTGAGTTTCATTTTCATCTTCTGCAAGCTTTTGGGATGAATGCGCAACCTTCATATACCGTCTTTGGGGCGTTTATAGAATGAGTATCCGAGGAACTTCATTTCACGAGCAAGTCCAACCTCTGTTTTCTCGCGGTTGACTTTCAAGTGAAGTTTCTTCTCGATAAATCGGGTCAGCCCTTCGCATACTCGCTCTGCTCCCCGTTTGCTCTTGCAGAAGATTAGGCTATCGTCTGCGTACCTTACAAACGGGTGTCCACGTTTCTCCAACTCCTTGTCCAGCTCGTTGAGCACGATGTTGCTCAAAAGTGGGCTGAGAGGGCCTCCTTGTGGTGTCCCCTCAGGGGTTGGGTGGTACACTCCGTCTATCATTACCCCTGCATAGAGATACTTATGGATAAGACTTATCACCCTGCCATCCTTGATGGTATGTGAGAGGAGCTCTATCAAGTAACTCTGGTTCACGGTGTCGAAGAAGCGTTCGAGGTCTATGCCGACTGCGTATTCGTAGCCGGCATTGAGGATGCTCTGCGCTTTCTTCAAGGCATCGTGCGCACTTCGTCCAGGGCGGAAGCCAAAGCTTCCTTCGCTGAACTGGGGTTCATACATCGGAGTTAGCACCTGCGATATACTCTGCTGGATTACGCGGTCGACCAAGGTGGGGATGCCCAACTTGCGCGTCTTTCCGTTGTCTTTCGGGATTTCCACTCGCCGTACGGGTTGTGGCTTGTATGTCCCGTTCAAGATGGATGACTTGAGCTCATCCTTGTGGAGTTTCAAGTATGGAAGCAACTCCTTTGTCTCCATCGAGTCGACACCTCCGCTCCCGCCGTTCGATATGACCTTCCTATATGCTCGGTTCATATTATAGGGAGATACGATGACTTCCATCAAGTGCTTCGCATCTATCTGCACCTCGACAAGTTCGTTTTCTGTTATCTCCATAAAAGTCTGCACTCCTGTAAGGTTTTCGGCTTCCAGCCTATCCCCTTGCAGGCAGTCTGAGGCTTGGGCCGCAGTTTTCTGCTCTCTTTCTTTCATAAAGTTTCTTTCTTCAAACTTATCCAATAAAGTTCGGTCCTTCCCTGCGTGCCGATATTAGGCAGGTACTATGACCTCTGCTGACTCCTCGCAGTTCGTTGTTACTGCAAGACGATTTAATTTCGCCTCGTCTGCGAGGCCTCTCCAGTTATGGACGCACTCTTTCCATCTTATGCCTGCCCGATTTACCTCGGATGATTCGGATAGCTATCGGACTTTGACTTCTTCTGCAGTCTCATCCTCATCCATAGGCCTTGTATCGGGTTTCTATCCGTCGGGCCAGATGTTTGCCTCCGGCTTCCTTCAGATTCCGTCTCACGGCGGACACCCTTGCCTTTGGCTGTAACCTTCCCACTATCATGGCGGTTTGGGGACTTTCACCCGTTAGAGTACGTTCGTGCTGGACGAACTAAAAAAGCAGTGTCCGAAAATAGGGCACTGCTTTTTTGATGGGGATTGCTTATAGGGCTTTAAGGTGTATAGTATGGGAAATCCGGGCTGATGATGTGCCGAGGAAGACGGTATAGTCGCCTGGATTTGTTTTCCAGTCTTTGATTGTCTCATCCCAGAAAGCCAGGTCAGAAGCCTTAAGTTCGAAGGTAACAACAGTCTTCTCGCCAGGAGCAAGTTCAATCTTGCGGAAGCCCTTGAGTTCCTTTACAGGACGAACAACTGTAGGATTGTTCTCGCCTACATAGAGCTGAATAACCTCGCTACCGGCAACAGAACCCGTATTCTTAACAGTTACTGAAACCTGGATAGGTTTGTCTGCACTGATACTCTTTACTTTGCCTTTTCCGGAAATCTTCGGTTTTTCAAGAGCAAAGGTTGTATATGAAAGGCCATGACCAAAAGGATAGAGCGGCTCGATATTCTTTGCCTCATACCAGCGGTAACCTACTAAAACGCCTTCATCATAATGAACATCATACACACGGAAGAAATACTCGTTAGGGTTCAGGAAGGCTTTACCAATATTCGCTCCCTTCGGTACCGTATTCACTGCCGGAGAGTCTGCGAACGACTTCTCAATTGTCATAGGAAGCTTTCCTGAAGGGTTAATCTTACCCATAAGGATGTCGACGATTGCCTGGCAGCCGTTTTGACCCGGATACCAGCCATGTACAATGGCAGCAGCCTTGCCGTGCCATGCAGACATATCAATACCGCCACCGCTGTTGATTACTACTATAGTGTTAGGATTATTCTCCACAACAAGTCGGACCTGGTCTTCATATTTCTTATCCATTGCAAAAGCCATTTCCGCATTTTCAGTATTGAGCGTTCCTGTTGCAAGAATAACTGTCTGGGCAGCCTTAATCTGCTCTGCTGTAGGGAACTCAACTACTGTAAGGCGGTCTCCCAGTACTTTACGCAGGGCATCTGCATATGTAATATGGTCATATCCTTCAACTTTCGAAGAACCTCCGCCGGCAGGGACAGTATTTGCCCATCTTCCGCAAAGAAGCACATCACCTTCTGCCTTAAAAGGCAAAATTCCGTTATTGGAAAGAAGCACCGTAGCCTCGGCAGCCGTCTTATATGCTACCTCAGCATGTGCAGGAAGCCTTTCCTTGAGCTCCCACTTATATTCCTCGCCGTTAAGATTGCGCTCGTAAAGACCGAATTGGATACATGCAGCAATCTGGGGACGAATCATATTCTCAATATCTTCTTCAGTAACAACACCCTTGGCAACTAAGCTGGCAGCGTCGTCTTCGCAATAGAAATAATCAGTACCTGGCATATCAACATTCTGACCGGAAAGAATCACTTTCTCCCAATCATAAATCGACTCCCAATCGCTCACAACCATGCCTTTAAAGCCAAGTCTGCCGCGCAGAAGGTCTGTAATGACATACTTGCTCTGACCGGTCCATTCGCCGTTGAGAAGGTTGTATGAAGTCATGACTGCACCCGCGCCCGCGTCAATGCCCGCTTGGAACGCAGGGATGTAGATTTCCATCAATGTGCGTTCATCGACGATGGAATTTGAGCGTTTGCGGTAGAATTCGGTATTATTGGCTACGAAATGCTTGATACATGACATGGTTCCTGTGGACTGAGCACCCTGAACATACTGTTCAACCATCCTTGATGCCAGATAAGGATCCTCACCCATATATTCGAAGTTGCGTCCGCACTGCGAGTTTCTGTAGATATTAAATCCCGGTCCAAGAAGGACTGACGCACCTACCATACGGAATTCTTCACCAACGGCCTCAGCATAGTCATAAGCGATTTCCGGATTGAAAGTTGCAGCCAAGGCGATGCTTGAAGGGAAGCATGTACTTTTCTCTGCACGTACTTCTCTCGGGATAGTCTTGCTGATACGGAAGCCTGTCGAAGCATCTGCCACATATACATACGGAATTCCCTTTTCAGGAACACCCGGCAGAAAGAATTTCTGATATCCGTGCGTCATGTCGCACTTCTCCTGAAGAGTCAATCGGCTGATGAGTTCGTCTGCTTTCTGCATTGCCTCCTCATGGCTCATCCTTGGCTGTGCGGACAAGCCTGCTGCCGCTACAGCCAAAACAACTAATACATTAATGAGTTTTTTAGCCATAATTATTTACAGTTAAACGAATATACAGCTTTGATTTTGTATTTGTAATTTTCGCCATCTTCGAGCATATATACCTTATAGCTTTCTCCGCCGGGAGCCACTCTGACAACGATATGACCGTTGTAGTCTTTAATCTTGTCAGCAACGTCTGTTCTGCTGGAGTCAAGGTTAGTAAGGAAGATGTCTTTTTCGGTCCAGCCTGCTTTTACAGTGGCGTAGGTGCCTGTTATACCGTTGATAATATTGATATTAGGCTGAGCAACCTTTGTGATATGGCCGAGGATTACACGAGGAGTAAAATTATTGGCAGTAGCCTGCATCTGGCTGCCCCATGAGTCTGCACTCAAATGGTGGTTAGCCTTGAACACATCCAAGCCGTCAGTGCCAAAATCCCTGTAATAATAAGCGAGTCTATTCTGCGATCCCGTCGCCAAGTCGCCAGCTCCAATATAGTCGAACTTGCCATATCTGATATGAAAACCTGCAGAAGAAGGATTACCCTTGAAAGTTGTACGGGTTTCCTCGTTTGTCACCAGTGTTTCAATGTAAGGATTTCCATCCTTTTTATAATAGCCGCTGGCATTGACGCATGTATTGGTAATGGAAAAATTGTTGTAATTTGAGGCATTATAGACAAGGGTAATCTGCGGAGTACCATCCGTATTCAAAGTAAAGCGGTCAGCACGCATTCCTCTGCTTGTTACTGCCCAATCAACAAATTTCTTCCAATTATCGCTTGTAACAAATTCTCCGTCCATAAGCGAAAGTGAAGTATCCGAATTATCATATGCATTGTATGCATAATCAAGAAGACGATCGAAAGGAACCTCAGAGTAAACTCCGGTAATTCCGGTAACAGGGAAACCTCCGGCATAATGATTTGCTGTAGAAGTAGAAGATTGGCCAATATGGTCGACATGCAGATGAGAAGGTGCACACCAGTCGATAGAAGTCTTGCCTGAAGGCAGATAGTTCTTTATATAATTTGCATAGACCTTATATGGTCTTGTTTCATCATTAGGTTTGCGGGCTACATCCGTATCCTCTGTTCTCACATATTCTCCGGCATCAACAAGCATAGTTGTTCCGTCCGGAAGGATAAAGAAACTACACTCACCGTTACCGCTATTGATGCAGTGGATATCCATATAACCTTCGCTCCATGCAGGGAGTTCCTGGCCTACTTCGTCAGATTCAGTGGCAGGAACATATTTAAGAACGAGGTTCTTGATCCAGAGCTGACCGTTGCGTATCTGAAGATAATATGAGGTATTAGGCTTTGTATCATCAAAGGTCCAATTATGGGTAGGAGCTGCCGTTGAAAAAGTCACGCTTGTTCCGTCGATATCAGACACGAAATCTGATGGATTCATAACCAATTGAGTGAACGGAACTTTTGTAATCATAGCATGTCTATTTCCGCTTGTGTTTGCAGATGTAACCGAAGCACTTGCCAAACGCATCCCCTCGATTGCCGGGAACTGGATATAGGCGTAGGTTGCGCCCATATTATAGTAAGAGTCGGTAGTGTTGTAGTAATATCCAGGTATACCACTTCTATCTGCCGTTTGTCCTCCCCTGCCGTCTGCGGCATCTGAATGGAAGACAAACTGATATTTTTGTCCTGAAAAGTCAAATTCATATGATTGTCTGTCCAAACCTGCACTTTCTTTTGCTGTAGGGAAACCTTCCGGAAGTTTTGACTTATCCATAGGGAGGCTCAAGGTGAGAGAGCCGTCATCTTCTGCAGGAGCTTCAAGACGGCCAAGATTTACAATCTCATTGCGTCCGAGAGTCAGCGGATTGTTGCTTGATTTTTCGTAGGTCTCTCCGGTAGAAGTTGTAACTGTAACAGTTATACCGTTTTCGAAGGTCTGAGGAAGAACGCAGATATAGTAATTGTTGTCTGTACCGGAATTATGGGCCAAAGTGGAGCTTGGTACGATTGTGACGGTTTTACTGTTGCCGGTTTGGATATTTTTGTAAAGAGGAATTCCATCATCTCCTGTTTTGTCAGCATAATAGATTCTGATCCTGCCGGCAGCAGCATCACCTGCAGTTGTTCCGGGATCTATGCCGGATACATATTCATTATTATTGCCTTGGAACACAACTTTTTGAGGCTTTTCGCTCATTGTGAATTTGATGAGTCCCAGCACATTTTTCAATTCTACACTATAACCCGTATCAGCACTTTCGACAATCTTGCCTACCGACAGATTGGCATTTCCGGCGAAAGAATTAAGATTGCCGGCAGACTGGATACTGCGCGGAATTGCAATGATGTTGATTCCGGCATGCCCTGCATTGGTACTGGTGGTAATCTTGATTTCATCATTGCGAAGTCTTTTGGCCGCATTTGTACTTTCGTCTAAAACTCTATCATACAGAGCATAAGCCGGTATGCGGTCAACCGGCCATGAATCATAAGAGAACTTGCCGTCTTTGTAGGTAAATACATATCCTGTATTCTTATCGTCAAACACATAAATGTAATCCGCTGAATTCCACGCCATTTCTCCATTGTTAAGATAGGCTTTCGTTTCAGAATTATCCGAGCTGTCGCCTTCTGCCATGACATCAATCGACAAACTGACAGTTTCTACTACGTCCGAGCCTGTTCCAGTTGATTCTCCCGGACCTATCTCTTCCCGGACACATGCTGCAACAAGCGAGAGTACGGCAGCAAATAAAATAAATCTGATGTTTTTCATATTCAAACCTTTATGCATTACCACACATAATCACGTTCTCCGTTGTGATTATAATTCTCATTTGTAAAAGTCTGACTGACTGCAAAAGCCTGCTCACCCTCCAGCTGAAGTATCTCAACCTGAGGAGTTTCGTAAACAACTTCCTGTTCCATATTATCTATTGTCATTGGCAAAAATCAGCGGTCGGCACTGGCAGACCGCTGATTCGGTATTATTAATCGGTTAAATCTTATTCAGCGTCAACATAGGTAAGCACAAGCTTGCCAAGCCTTCCCGAACCTCCGCGGCACTGTAGATAATAAGAAGTATTGGCTGAAGTTCCGCCCTCACCTTCATTAAAGGTCCATACTTTAGAAACTCCTACATAAAGAGCAACCCTTGCACTGCCATCAAGAGATACAAATTCTGCATAATTTGAAACCGCTGTTTTATAAGGAACTTCAACAACGGCAAAATCCTTTTGAGAAGAAGCCGAATTTTTGCCTTCCACAGAAACACTTAACAAGCGCTTTCCTTTTATTGCAGGGAATTTAATATATCCATAAGTATAACCAATCTGGAAGAAAACGTTCTCCGCATCGTAATAATATCCAGCAGTTGCTGCATAGGTATTTATACCTGCCCAAAATTCAAAAGGATATTGAATTCCGCCTATAGTAAGATTGTATTCTGCTGCATCCCATGCTGTTTTGTCTGCATTAGGGAAGGTTATTGTATCATCCGTACTAGAAACAGCAGTTGGAATAGCGGCCATAACATCCAAAACAAGCTGATTTGAAGGAGCTGAAAGAGTGCCCAAATCAATAACCTTATTACGTTCCAATGTCATTGGATTAGCGCTTGTTTGGGTATAACTTTTACCTTCCATGGTTTCAACTGTTACTGAAATTCCACTGCTGAAAGTCTGAGGAAGAACACAGACATAATATGTGTTATCCTCGGACCATGAAAATGTTGGAGTTGCAACAATTTCTTTCGCACCTTCAGAACTAATTTTATTCCATGAAGGTACCGGATTACCATTCTCTGTTTTCTCATCCCAACGAAGTCTAATTCTACCTCCTGAAACTATTTCATTATTATTACCGCTGAAAGTGATCTTAGCAGGAGCCTCGCTTGTCTTGAATTTAAGCAAGCCGGTTACATTCTCGAGTTTTACACTGTAACCTGTCTCGGCATCACCTTTAACCGCTCCTACTGAAATATTCGCATTTCCGCCGAAAGAATTGGCATTTCCAAGACTTTGATTAGCCTGAGCAACAGCAATTATTTGATCTTTACTTGCATCACCATTATTATCATAGCGAGTACTAATATTTGCAGTATAAGAAGCAGCAGCTTCTGCAGATGCACTCATGCGCGTAAACAACGCATATTTAGGAGTGCGGTCAGAAGGCCATGATTCACACTTAAAAACACCTTCACCCGCATTGGTAAAGACGTACCTATTTGTCGCATTATCTATATCCTCATCACTAAACACATAGATATAATCCTTTGAATTCCAGGTCATTACCCCGTCTTTCAAATACACCTTTGTATCCGCATCATTTTCAGTAGTGACATTCAAGGTCATGGTAACTGTCTTCACCTCTTCTGTTTCAGGAGCGACAACGTTGTCCTTTGTGCATGCTGCAGCAATAGCAAGAACGGCAGCAAACAAAATAAATTTAATGTTTTTCATCGTTTTACTTTTTAATTGTTACCATTCATATGTCTCAGGATTTTCAAGGTCATATTCCTCATGACCAAACTCCATGATGCTTGCAAGAACCTGCTCACTATTCAGTTGAATAATCTCAATCTGGGGAGCTTCATAAAATGAATTTTTTCTCATTGTTTTTGTGTATTAATACGTTAAACGTAAAATAGTCTAAAATGGTGACTTCAGATAATTGTGGTCTGCCGTCTTGGTCATATCTACATGCTTCTTCTCCATAATGATGACAGGGCTGTCCCAAACCGGGAGTTCCTGGAGATTCATGTCGCCGTCAGAATATGATCCGTAATAAACATTGAGGTTGTAGACCTTGCCTGTAATCGGCTCAATATAAACAGGATATTCGAGGCGGAGGTTCTTGATTGTAACAGCGAGTTTTTCACGCTCCAATGAGTCAGAAGGTCTTTCGTCGCTGAACCAAAGCATAGCACCGATAACCTGACCGTCTTTTTCAAGACCAAGGCAACTGAGTTCCCTGCTTGTATTTGCAGTACATTCCATCTTGACAGCCTTAACCTCAGGTCTGAGGATACTTGCCATATGGCGAACTGTGTACATAACCGGTCTTCTGTAGATAACCTTACTCTGCATATCTGTACGGAACATTCCGTATGACTGCTGCATATTTTTATATGTATGGTCTACGACAGAGAAAATGCTTGCAGGCATATCCCACATAAAGTCATTTGCCATACGGCGTGCCATCCATTTTGCCTGGCTGTACTCAGTCCACTCAATTGTATGGAGGGCATGGGTAAATTCAAGTCTTGAAGGGCAACCGGATTCACCCTGATAGAGTTTTATGTTAGGATTGTATGATTTAACCAAAGAATCGAGCTGACCGATAGCCCAGTTTGCCTGGTCAGGATTGTGGTAATAAGGATGGAAGGTCACATAGTCAATCAAATCCAGATTATTTGTAGCCTTCAAACGCTCGAAAACCTGCTTTGTAAAGTCCAGACGGATGAACCAAGAAAGGCTCAAGCCTGCAATTTTTGTATCCTTGTCAAGTTTGCGGATAATTTTCGCCGTATTGATAAGAAGGTTGGCATATGGCTCAGGGAATTTCGCGTTGTTCATATGGTTAGGCTCATTCCATACCTCCCACATTACGATTCTGCCCTTGAAATGCTTAACGAGAGCTTCAACATATTTCTTCCAGGCATTCATGGTTTCATCATCGGTGAAAACTCTTGAACTAAGGTCATGGTCTGCTCCGTAAATAGGGTTTCCGTAACAGATGCACATCCAAGGTTTCAGGCCCTTGGCAATGATTCCGTCGACAATCTGGTCGAGCCATTCAAAATCATATACGCCTTTCTCCTTCTCGCATCTTGCCCAACCGCTCTGGATACGGGCATAGGCTACTCCCAGTTCAGGAAGGTAGTCCTTATAGCCATCAAAAAAGCTGTAGTCCCTGTCAAGGCACTCGCAGCCGATAGACCAGCGGGTATTGAACTTTGCAGGATCAGTATAGGTATTGAGTTTACCTATTTCTGACAGAGCCGGCGGATTGGCGTTGAAACGCTCGTATGTCACAGAATACTGGCGTGGCTTGTGCTGTGCCAACGCTACTGTCGTGAACATCGCCGCTGCGAGGAAAATCATTAAAATCTTCTTCATTGTTTATCAGTTCTATTTAATATTGGTTATCTCGTAAAGTCCCCTGTTGATGAAATTCATATAAAGTTTGTCTTTATATATGCATACAGACTGGGGTTCATGCTTCAGGTACGGTGTAAAATCAAGATTCTTTACCAACTCCTTTGTCTTCATATCATACACTGCGAGTCCCACTGCAGAGCCCGACTTGTCTTTCATGAGTCCGTGTGCCAGGTAAAGCATTCCGTCACGGATGACGGCGCCTTGATACAAAGGCTCATAGCAAGACAATTCATAACTTTCAAGAATATCCGCATCGGTATAGGTTATGTCTCCTGCATTGATATCAGGAATCGGGAATTCATACATCATGAACTTATTGTCCATATAGGTAATTTTCTTGTTCTGTCGCTGCATATAGACAATGCGGCCGCGCTCATTGTCGATAATCGCCTGTGAACCGCCGTATTCATTGTCCAATTCAAACTTAATGGTCTGAATCAGCCGGGAACATGTTTTACTTACGCTTTCAACATAGCAGGACTTGTTTGTAAGGTCTCCCGAAACATACAGAGCCGGGAATTCAGTATTTCCTTCCGGATACTGAGTTCCGAAATTGGCGTTACCGCAATGGTTGGACTTGATAAAGCTTCCAAGGCGGAAGTCCCCAATGAGTTTGCCTGATTTCAAATTATAAGTCTGGCAATACCCTGCGTCAAAACATACGAAGACAACATCTTTATGGATAGAGAATGCCTGCATCGGATGTTTCTCTTCCTTATAATGCGGAATGGAGAATACAAAGTTGCATGACTCGGAAGCCAAAACTGCGTCAGCCTTGCGGATTATTTCCATGCTGTAAGCCAAGAAATCATTCCATGAATAAAAGCCGCCTTCATGCTTTTCTTCCAATGGCAAGACCGCCGGAGACTCATTATACAACAGCCGCACGAGGGGCTCTTCTCCCTTTTTCGACTTATAAAGCACAAACTGCATGTTTGACCCCATAGGGACACGCCAGTTCTGCCAGTAGTATTTGATGTCAGAATAAGTCTTTGCCTGTGTACTCCACTCTGGAACATTGAGCAGGCTCAACAGACCCATAATCGTCATATCGTGGCCGAATCTAAGGCGTACAGTCGGTTTTTCGCCGTCCATTTCCTTTTCAAGATTGTCCACAATATTACGCAGAAGGTCAACTGTCAGGGCCGACATTCTGCCGTTGCCCTCAAAGCCGGGACCTTCCTGCATGTAGAAAATTATGTTCTCACATTCCCATAAAGCGAACATCTCATCTGCAGTAAACACATCGCTGAAATCCACTCCTTCAACATCCAAGCATTGCATATCAGCAACAACTGCATACAGGTCAATGACAAATCTCATCAGTCTGCAGAGTTCGCGAGCAGCATCCTGAGAAACAAAGATACGCTGCATAATAGGCTTTGTATCAATGGTTTGAGAACGATAGTCAACGTATGATTTCTGCCACTGCGCGTCTGTAGTCAGATAATTGGCGTCGTCCTTGCTTAGTTTATGGCTGTCCTTTGAATATGGATTCAACATATACATGTCAGCCGGACTTGCGGTCTTGGAAATCTTGAGTCTGTCGTCGCATTGAATGAGACCTTCACAGAAACTTGACATGCTCATGATACAGCGCGGCACAACTGACGATGATGCAGTTATGGTCTGTGCGCTACGGAACAGCTTTTTATATGTATCATACATGCGTCGGGACAGCTGCAAATGCTGCTCCTGACCTTTGCGGGTAAGTTCTCCGGCGTGGTTCCTGACAAAAGGATACAATTCCGCATATTTTGCATACAGATTTTCTCCGAATTCTGTCAAAATTCCTTTCTCATGCGCTTTTGACAAAACCTCGAAAAGCCCGTCGTAACGGGCATTCGAGGTAACAAAGCTCGCTCCATGTCTTCCGTAATGGCTGAGCAGGAATGGCTCATAGCCCTTTGGGGGCGTTGAAGGAAGCGGTGCTGCGAAATCATACATCGCATATACTCCGGTCGCCTTCCACGGGTCAGCGCTTAACTGCTCACGGATATCAGTGACCTGGGCATTGCTCAGCAATGAGCAACACAAGAGTGTTATTATGAACAATAATTTCTTCATGCTTTACACAGTGGTTTAGTAACCGCTTGGATAGTCAGTTTCTTTGCTTGTGGTAAAGATTGTCTGTTCGAAAGTATTGCCATACTCATCATGGGCTACAACTCGGAGACTTGCCTCCGGATTCTGCATTGTATATGAGAAGATATGGTCTTTACGCTGACAGAAAGAGAATGTCGAACGCTTTTTGATTTGATAGAAGAAGAAACATGCCCATACATCATATGCACTCGGCTCCAAAGTAAGTTCAGCTCCTTCTACGAGGGTATCATTCTCATAAATGTCAAATGTCCAAGCATCTGTAACATTCCAAATGTTAAGCATTACCTTAGGTTCCTTAACTCCGAAAGTAAAGGTCGGTGAGCCGCTCAGAGTCGATGCTTTGAAACTTGCAAATTCGTCAGACTTATACATACGCATCTGGAAGCCTTCGTCCATCTTTACAGGCTTGTAGATATAATTCTTGACTGTACCGCCTTCAATTTCGAAGTTGCCGTAACCGTGTGGAGCGCCGTCTCCGCAGATTGTACCGCACCAGTCAACACCGTTTGTTGTACCTACAACATTTACCGGAATAACCTTTCCGTTTGTTGCTGTAACTTCTGTATTGTAAAGTGAGTGGCTGTGGCCGGCAAAAATTCTCACATCAGCGAACTCTGCGAAAATGTCAATAACAGCGTTATTTACATCGCTATTGACAAACGGAGCGTGGGCAAAGACTAAGAGAGTCTTTTCACGGCTTACATTGCTAAGTTCAGCAGTCATCCACTCCTTGATCTGTTCTGTCAATTCTTCGCTGTATGAATGTTCATCCTGACCGCGGTGGTTGATGTTGTCAAGTACAAGAATATGGCAGTTTCCTCTATCGAAAGCATAGTTCACAGGACCTGCGAAAGCCTCATATTTGTGGCGGCCACGGATATCATCAACGGCTGTTGTACCGTTGAATTCATGGTCATGGTTACCGATTACTGAGAAACAAGGCACTGAAAGGCTTGATTCAGACAGAAGTTTAAAGATATCAGGGAAGAGATGCCACTCATTGTGGACAAGGTCACCCATAGTAATTGCATATGTAGGCATATCTCCGCCCTTTGAAGCAACATACTCTCTTACGTCAGGAACTGTTTCTTCTGCAAAACGGACAAGTCCGCTGTTGGAAGCCCTTACCTGGGGGTCACCCAAGGTAAGGATACGGAATTTCTGCTCAACTGCCTGATTCTTGATCACGAAGTCGTAATTGTCTACATTCGCTGTGAGTTTATGATAGAAGCATGGACGGCCGTTGGCATCTGTTTCAATTACAGCATCAGCCGGAATTGTATAGTAAACATAATAAGCTTCCTTATTGCGGGCCTCAATTGAATAGGCTCCTTTGCTGTCTGTACGGGTTACTGTAAAGCCGTCGGTGACAGTTATGCCTTCAAGGGGATTACCCCGGTCGTCAGTAACAACTCCTGTGAGAGGGTTTTCTGATGTACCGAACACATACTGCGGACCTTCCTCCTTTGCGCAGCCGATTACCGCGATTAGGGCCAAAGCCAATGCCGGAATCAATGTTTTAAGAGAAAATTTCATAGTTTTTCTGTTTATATATTAATAGCCCGGATTCTGTTCTGTAATTGCTGAATTTGAGTCCATTTCAGACTTCGGTATCGGCCAGAGTTCATCCTTGCCTTCCTTAAAGATATAGTTATAATAAATTCGGAGATTGCTTGCCGCTCCATCCCAAGTTGTTCCGTCGTAGGTTACAATCCAGTCTTCATCAATCTGCGGTTTCGCATTTGAGATATAGTTGTTTGGAGCTGACTTGGTAGAATGACCCGGAGCCATAAAATTGCGGTTGACAGCCTTAGGAGCGATATTCCAGCGGCGGAGGTCATACCAGCGGAGACCCTCGTTGCAAAGTTCTACCATTCTCTCGTAGCGAAGTGCCTTGCGAAGTCCTTCCTGAGTCATATCAGCAGCAGGAATTTCAGGCATTCCGGCACGCGCACGGATACGGTCAATATTAGCCTTTGCCCTTGCGAGATCACCTGTAGGACTCTCGATATTTACTTCAGCATCAATGAGAAGAAGTTCAGCAAGACGGAGAACTCCGACATTGATATCGTCCTGGGTCTGGGACTTTGATGCACCCATGATGTTTCCATAGAAAGCATTGTCATATCCCTTTCTCCAGAGATATCCGCCAGGACCCTTTGTTCCGTTTACTCCATACTCGCTTTTGTTTCCGGCAACATCAGCATTCAGCATTGTTGATCCTGTATGGTAGTTCATTACATTTTCCTTGGTAATGTTGATTGAATGTTCAACTCCCATAACTCTTGAGTCGCTGCGAACGCAGAAGAGGTCAAGACGCGGGTCTCTGTTTGCCCATGGATTCTTCCAGTCATACAGAGGTGACTCGGCAATCGAAAGTCCGTCCTTACACTGGAATGTATCAATAAAGAACTGCGAAGGTCCCATCCAAGCCGCTCCGTTAAGGGTACGCGGAGCCACATAGTAAATATTTACAGTCCACATGTCGTCAATAAGCTTGTCATACTGCATTGCCCAGATCCACTCGCTATCATTCTCTCCCTCATAAGAGAAGAGTTTGCAGTTAGGCTCGCCGTCTGCTGCAGTTGCATAATATGTAAGATCATATGTCGACAAGTTGTGTCCGCCTGCTTCAGCAAGTTCAAGAGCCTTCTTTGAATAAACAGCCGCCTGCTCATAGTAACCGTTTTCAGCGGTTGCATAATTCATATAGATACGGGCCTTAATCATATAGGCAGCCACTCGGCCTATACGTGCCGTGCCGTAACTTGAGTCCCATCTTACCGGAAGCACGTCAAGCACCTCATCACTAAGTTCTGTCAACAGTTTTGCGACAATTTCATCCTTAGGCATACGCGGGTGCGACATGTTTTCAAGTCCGATGCTGTGTTCAATATAAGGAACTGCACCATAATGCTGAACGAGAAGATCATAGCAGAAAGCGCGCATTGTAAGAAGTTCAGCACGCATTATTGCGAGATTTTCAGGATTTGCCGTACCTTCAATCTTGTAGAGATTATCAAGTACAAGGTTGATTCTACCTATGGCAGTATACATTTTCTTGTAAAGACGGTCAACCCACAAATGTTGCGAGGTTGCTGTCGAATTCATGAGATAGTTCGGATTCGTATTGACACGGGGAACTGCAATGTCTGAAACGACATCGACTGCACGCCACCAACTGGCTTCGAAGTTAGTAGTATTTTCAGCAATAGCCTTGTAGGCGGCATATACTCCGCTAAGAGCTTCATCTTCATTAGCAGGGAAGCTATCCTTAGACGGTCCGTTGAGCGGCAGCCTTTCAAGGGTACATCCTGTCATAAAGAGGAGCATTGAGATTGCTATAAGTATATTTTTCATAATTAAATCTTAGAATTTAAGTTCCACACCAAAAGTAAATGTCTTAACCTGTGGATAATTGTTTGCCACATCTCCGAGTGAAACGCCGTTTGACCCTTCTGCACTGTAACCAACCTCAGGGTCATATCCCTGGTAGAAGTTTGTTAATGTAAAGAGGTTCTCTGCATTGGCGAATACCATGAGCTTTTTAATGCGCATCTTCTCAAGAAGACGCTCAGGAATATTGTAACTGAGCTGAAGATTCTTCAGACGCAGGTATGAAGCATCCCTCATCCAGAAACTTGACTGGCGACGGTTATGCTCGCTGGCGTAAGACATACGAGGATAGAATCCGTCAGGAGTTGCCTCTGTCCAACGGTCAAGATGTTCAGTGCGGAAGGTACCGCCGTTGATACATGGCTGAACGTATGATGATGAAAGATATGAATCTGCCTTACCAACGCCCTGGAGGAACATTCCGAGATTCAGGCCTTTCCATCCGAAATTCAGGTTGACGCCATAAGTATAGCGTGGGATAGCGCAGCCGATGATGGTCATATCGTCGTCGTTGACTTTACCGTCGCCGTTAGTATCGCCGTAGATAAGGTCTCCGGCCTTGATGTTTGTTCCGAACTGCGGAAGGTTTGCATTGATCCAGTCTGCCTGGTCCTGGGTACGGGCCATACCGATGCACTCAAGTCCATAGATTGAGTTGATCGGAGAGCCTTCCTGGTTGCGGATGATTCCGCCGCTGTGGGTCTCATACTGGTCATGCATTTCAATGATTTCATTATGAACGTCTGAGAGGTTCACATCAGCTCCAAAGCTGAAATCACCCCAACTGTCATGATATCCTACTGCAAGCTCCCAACCGATATTGCGAACAACTCCGGCATTCTGGTAAGGCTTGTTCAAACCTGTAGAATAAGGGATATTAAGCTGCATGAGAATATCGTTTGTTGTCTTATGATACCAGTCCGCTGTCAAAGAGAAACGGTTCCACATCATCAGATCGATACCGACATCATACATTGTAGATGTTTCCCAAGTGATATTAGGGTTGGCCAATGTAGTCAAAGTAATAATAGGATTGATTGTGCTTCCTACCGGATATGCACCAATTGCCAAACTCTCAGTGAACGGATAATTTGATGAACCGATATTCTGGTTACCGAGTGAACCATATGAGACGCGCAATTTAAGCTGGTCCATAATATGACTTACAGACTCCATAAAAGGTTCCTCTGTGATACGCCAAGCTCCTGATACTGAAGGGAAGATACCCCAACGGTTGCCTTGTGCAAAACGTGATGAACCGTCAAAACGGATATTCGCCTCAAAGAGATAGCGTTCTTTGTAGTTGTAGTTTACTCGTCCGAAATATGACTGAAGAGCCCATGCTGTACGTGTTCCGGCGTTGTCCTTTGTCTCATCATCCGCTCCCATATTAAGAACATCATATTCAGGATAAGGGAGGCTCTGACGTGAAGCGCTGAAATAACGCTGGTCAAGAGTTTCACGTGAAACACCTAACTGAAGTTTGAAATCATGGGTGTTATCAAAATTCTTATGGAAGATGGCAGTAGCCTGTGATGTTTTGTAGAAGTTTTGGGTCTGAGCTTCTGAAACCTTATTGTAAAGACGGCTGGTCACAGGAGAAAGTGTTCCGTATGCGTCTGACATATACTTAATCACATCATCAAACTGATGGGTGTGGGTAATGTTGTAGCGAGGAGAGAATGAGCCATCTATTGTAAGCCATTCAAAAGGCTTGTAAGTCAATGCAATTGAAGCATTAAGCTTAAAATAATCAATACGCTTGTTTCCACCGTAGCCTTCTGCCGCAGGAAGAGCATTCACTGATCCGCCGGTCATAGGAGCATAGTCTCCGCTTGACCACTGGGTAAGCACGAGAGGGTCACGGGTATTCATCGCATTGAAAAGAGAAGCTGCAAGAGGCACTGCTTTTCTGCGGCCAAATGAAAATGCCGAGTCAAAACGCAGGGTGAGTTTCTCATGAAGTTTGATATTCATATTGTTACGCACATTGTAACGCTCATAGTCCTGACGTTTGATAATACCGTCCTGATCAAGATAACCGAGGGAAATCGAATTCTGAATCATTTCGTTTCCGGCATTAATGGTCAAACTGTGGTTCATAAGGAAGCCCGAACCGTTGAGAATCTTCTCCTGCCACTTCGTAATAGGGTAAGTATCAGGATCATAACGGTGGTTCTCCATATAGTTTGCAATATAGTCCTCTGAATATACAGGGGTAGTTCCGTCATTGAGAGAAGCCTCACGGCTGAGTTTCATATAGTCGATAGCATCAACCAATTGAGGAATATCAGTAGGCTGAGCCCAACCTGCATAACCACGATATGTTACTGAAATCTGGTTCTTGTCAGCACGCTTTGTTGTAATGAGGATTACACCGTTTGCAGCACGCGAACCGTATATTGCTGATGAAGCAGCATCTTTAAGAACTGAGATTTTGTCAATCTGCGATGCGTCCACATCATCCATCGAACCTGCTACACCGTCAATGAGTACGAGCGGCTCTGAGCTTGAACCTCCGAAAGTACCGATACCACGAATCTTGATTGTAGTTCCGCTGGCACCAGGGTTTCCTGACTGAGTTGTAACTGTCACACCGGCAGCAATACCCTGGAGAGCAGAAGATGATGATACAATCGGACGGCCTTCGATTGCTGAAGCGTCAACCGCGCTCACAGCACCGGTAAGGTTTACCTTTTTCTGTACGTCATATCCGACAACGACAGTCTCTTCAAGCATCATCGAGTCTTCTTCAAGGATTACATTATAGGTAGTGGCACTTGTAATCTTTATTGCCTTGTCAGTATAGCCAAGGGACATTACTATTACAGTCTGTCCTTCTGCAGCATTGAGAGTGAAGACACCGTCAACATCTGTCATGGTTCCTATTGTCGTTCCTTCAATCATGGCAGTAGCGCCGATGACAGGCAGACCTGCTGCATCTACGACCTTACCGCTTATCTGGGATTGGGCCCATGCGTTCCGGCCGCACAAAAGCAGGGCAGAAAGCAGGAAGCCTATCCTAATCATTTTCATTAAAACTTTCATATAAGTCTTGTTTTAGTGTTTTACTCTGTTTTAGTTACCTTGAAGTCAAGGAGAAGGGTACGGGTGTTAGCCCTGCTTGTCTCTGGTGCGACAGGGTTACAGTCAAGTGTGAATTTAGTTTCAGAAGTAAGTCCTTCAACTGTAAATGTCAGCACGTGGGTTATAGCTTTGCCACCACTTGGAAGTGCAGAATAGTAATTTGTATCTATAATAAACTCAGCGGTTGACAAATCTGATGAACCAAATTCAGCGCTTGTACTATCACCATAATTCACCTTTGTTGATTTCACAGAAGTGAACTTGCCTCCGTGTTCAACACGGAAGGTAAGCATTCCGACATTGCCGCCCAATCGACCGATTTCCATAGTAACAGTAGCTTTATTTGCCGCCTGGCCCATAGCAGGAGTTGTTGCAACACCTGATGTACCTGAATTTCCGAGCACTAACATACCAACCTGTTCAGCACAATTGACCAAAGTCCAATCCTGGACATCACGGTTCCTGAAATATGTGTCGGTTGTAAATGTATAATTGTTTCCGCTTGCATTATGGCTATACAACATGGTGCCATATGCATAGGAACCACCTGCAGCGACAGTTTTGGTAGCTTCTTCAGTTCCATCCGGATTTGCTGTTTTGCTTCCGGAATCTTTTCCTATGTCAGATGTTACATCATAGCCGTCAAGTCTCAACATGTAATCGCAGGCATAAGTAAAGAGGTCAAAATTTTCATGGAATATGACATTCGGGTCAGTTTCCACCTTCTTGATATAATAGCGCGGTATGCCGTCTCCGTATGTCAAGTCCACACGAACATACATTTTTGCCGGCTCTTCCATATTGAGCCAGAACTTATTGCCGCCTTCCTCAATAGTTGTCATACGTCCTACTGATTTGGAGACAGTATATTTCTTGGCATGTTTGATTGCTGTATTAGACACATCTTCGACAAGTCCAAGACCGCCGTTACCTGTTCTTGACGTGAATCCATATTCAACCTCATCGATTGTAAACACAAAATTACCTTCCGCTGCGACATCAACGATTCCCTCGAAGATATCCTCTTCCAGATTCGGCTGATCAAGTTTTGTTACCGACGGAGTTTTTACGGTTACGAGCGGGTATGCTGAAGCATAGGCAACAAAGAGAGAGCCGGCAACACCTTCTTCATTGTAAGGGATTGCCGCCAAAACTGCGATACCCTTGACTTTGGTAGGATCGGAAACAACAAACTCTGTAGCCTCTTTTACGTCAGCGTCGTTCATATCAAGAATCTTAGCCTTAAGTTCATCGTTTGTAAGGGCTGAAAACTCCATTCCATACAGATAACGGAAAGAAACTGCCGAAGGGTCAAGCGTGATCGAAGCATTGTAGGTATACTGCATCTCACCGTCTTCGCCTTTTACCTTATCACATGAAGTTTCGAGGAAGATGGTTACATCCGTTGTTTCGAAATTCAGGAAAGTAGGGGCTGAAACCACATTTCCTGCTTGATCCAAACCCATAGCACCGATAATATATGAATTTTTAGGAGTCAATTTGTTGAATGTTGCAGAAGATTCCGTCTGCGATGCACGCTCCTTAATAAAATTATAACGCGCTACTGCATCCATTTCATCCAATTTTGCCTCGCTCTTTAGAACAGGAGGGGTAATCAGATAGGATACCACATTTGATTGCTTCGAAGAGCAGGAAACTGTAATCGAACTTGACTTAACCAATTCCGCATTTATGGAAATAGCAGAATTGACTAATGTGTCGGGAGCAGATTCCTCCTTCGTGCAAGAAGTGCTGAATGCCAGTACTGACAGGCAAAAAGCAAAAACCAATAATAATTTACTTCTCATTAGTTTTAGTTTATAAGGTTTAATTATTTTTCTTTCCAAGCATACAAACAGCAGTACTGATAAGACCGCCGATAGGAGCCCACCAAGACCAAGCAAGAACGAATTGCTTACCGAACAGGGATTCGGTCAGAGGTCCCATAACATATGGCTGCATAAGCAGAACTACGATTAGACCTACAATAAAGGCAGCGATTACGCTCTTCGTATTTCCGCGTTTGGTATAAAGAGCTGTTACGAATACGCCGAACATTCCGGCATAGGTAAAGCACATTACTCCGGTTGCAAAGTCAACAAGGTTAAGCCCTGAAGCCTTGTGCATTACCGCAGTAAGAATTGCAAAAGCAGTAAGGCATGCTCCCATAAGGGCTGACATCTTCTTCGATGAAGAAATCTGGTCAGAATCACCGCTTACTTCCGCTCCTCTCTGCTTCTTGATAGGAAGATAGAGGTCAGTTACAAAGCTGGAAGCCATCGCGTTGATTGCAGAGTTGAAGCTCGACAGCGCAGCTGCCAGCAGACCGATAATCATAAGTCCCCTCACGCCTGTAGGAATATAGTTGGTAATGTACTGAGGGAAGACATCGCTGGCATTTGTAAAGAAGCCTGAAGAGGCTCCAAGAGCCGGATCTGAGGTATATTTCACATAAAGGAGGAGTCCGATTGCAAGGAATACAAAAACGATAGGAATCGCCATCAACTGCGATGCAACCAATGAAGATCCTGCCTTTTTTACACTCTTGCAAGTAAGCTGTCTCTGCACAAATTCATGGTCAGTACTGAACTGAGTGAATTTGAAGATTGCATATGCAAAGAGGGCTCCTATGAGGTTGTACGGGCGTGTAAAGTCGAACGATGGGTCTACAAGCATGAGTTTGTTGCCTTTTGCCCAACCTGTCATTGTGCCGTCCGCAGCCATTGAATATGTTTCCTGCTGCGGCAGTTTGACCATTCCGTTGCGGAGTTTGTCAATGATTTCTGACCATCCCATATCAAGGGAGAAAAAGATTATCAGCAGAGCAACGATTCCGGTTCCAACCACAAGGAGAATCTGAAGGGCGTCGATATAGATAAGTCCCTTGATACCTCCGCACATTGTATATATCGTACTGATGATACCGAGAATTACAATTGACCATACAATGAACTGGAAATCAATACCTCCAAAGCAGATTACCGATACTGCAATTGCAGCAATGAAAAGTCTTGAGCCGGAGGTAAAGAGCTGTCCCAAAAGGAACATTACGCTGCTGGAACGCTTTGCGGTTTCTCCAAAACGGTCTCCAATGAGTCCGTAGATGGTAATGGTGTTTGCATTGTAGAGTTTCGGCAGGGCAAGCCATGCAACGAATATACCGCCGATAACTGCACCAACGCAACTCATTATGAATGTGATGTTTGTATTGAAACCAAGTTCAGGAGAACCGACGAAGGTTCCAGCACTGATTGAGGTTCCGGTAGCAGCCAGAGCTACAAGCCAACCCGGCATCGAACGGCCGGCGGCAAAATAGTCCTCGATGTTTTTGTTCTTTCTTGAGAAGAACAGGCCGATTGAGATCAGAGTAACCAAAAATACGGCAATGAGTATCCAGTCAATAATTCCCATAGGTTAGCAGTCTTCGCTTCTTACAGCTGTTGTATCAATTAATGTATATATCTGAGTATAAGGCTTATTCGGGTCGCCTGTTCCCTTCTTCATCATGGTTTTGAGTTCATCAAAATATCCCGGAACAATGGCTGAAGGAGTGATGTTGTTTTTCAGGCAGATGTCGCATGCCATTCCGATAACCTCGCCCATCATAGCGCATGTTCTCATAACTCGGGTTGTACCGAGAGCAAGGTGGCTTACGGAAATGTCGCGTCCGGCCATGAACATGTTCTTGATATCCTTGCTGTAGAAGCATCGGAACGGAATCGGATAGAAATCGAGCGGAGTCAGGCAACCGCGGCTTATCCATGGATCCTTGAATTTCTTTGCATTTTCAGGATCAGGTTCATGATTGTCGATATACCATGAAGTCGAAACGCAGCCGTCCTCATAAATCTTGAAATCCCTCAAATCCTGCTCACGAAGGACGAATTCTCCGAGAAGTCGGCGGCTTTCGCGCTTGCCGGCGTAATATGAGAGCCATTTGAACGAAGCAGTTTCATATTCATCACGGAAAGACGAATGATTCTTTATATATGACCAGTTCGAATATGCCACATACATGCCGTAGTCACGGATTTTCTCGGCTTCCATAATCTGGTCGTCCTTCATTCCTACTTCCCAGTACCACTGTCCGCGTCTTACTTTCTGGACTGTATCCTCATTAATCGGAAGTCCCCAGTCAATATCAGGGAAGGACTGCGGCTCATTTTCAACCTCCGAATACCACTGGATTGAAGCTCCGAGGGTAATTCCGTCAGCAACTTCCGGTGCAGAAGGCTCATCATATTTGCTCTTTGCCTCACGGCCCATTACCCACTCTGCCCCGGCAAGAACGCCAAGGGTGGCATCACCGGTACAATCAGCGAAGAAATGTCCGGAGATTTTAATGGTCCTGTAATCGTCTATATTTGTGGCAATTACACTCTTTATCTTGCTTGAGTCAAGTTTATCTACTGATGTAACCTTATATCCGAGGAAAAGGGTAATGTTCCTCTCTTTCAGAATGATATCGAGTTTCTTTTCGTCTTCATAGATGTCTGCCGGTCTTGCGTTACCCTTGCGTGAAGGAGCAAACTCATTCAAGAGATAGCCGAGCGAAGGATACTGACCTATATTGATTCGTCCGCCGAGTCCTACTCTGACTTCCGACGAATTGTTTCCGCCGAGAACCTTTCTGTCCTGAATCAGGGCTACCTTGCGGCCCAGTCTTGCAGCAGAAAGGGCTGCACACATACCTGCAACGCCGCCTCCCACTACGACAAAATCATAGGTTCCCATATCCTCAGGAAGGACAGGAATATCAAGATAGCGTTTTCTTAAAGTATCAATATCCTCAACAGGAATACCCGGATTGAGGGTAAGGAGGATTGAATCGAAACGGGCTTCGAAGCCGGTCAAGTCATGAACGGAAATTGTATGATTACCTTTGGTAAGGTGGACAGTTTCTCCTTGCTGCCAATGCCACTCAGGAGAGCCCTGACCAAAGACTTTGTCTGTCGCTTTACCGTCAATCGAGAGATTGAAGATTCCCGGACCAGGTTTTTCCGACCAGTATCCTGTCCAGTTCTTTGTCCTTACATATATATGGTAATCACCTTCTGTTTCTACATAAAAAGAGGTCAAAGCATCAGCAACCGGTTTGCCTAGGCCGTGGGCGAGAAGATAGCTCGAACCCATTACATCCATGAACTGAGGATCCGAAATCCAGCCTCCGAGATTGTCGAATGACGAGCCGCAAAGAAGAATTGAGCCTGATTTTACCTTGTCAGTAGAACCGGAAGACTGGCCTAAGACAAATTTAGGTTCAATTGATTTGAATAATTCTTTGCCACCCCCAACTATCATATCATGCAGCATATCAAATGATTGCTGCGCAAGAACTTCTGTCGGTTGGTACACATATGAAAGCTGTGGATTATAGATTTCAGCATTGCCCCTCTGGTCAAAACCGACTACGGCAAAATCGTCAGGAATCTTGTATCCGAGCTTCATTATGGATGAAATACCCTTGACCGTCAGCAGATTGGAAGGGAAAATCAAAGCATCGACTCCCCTATTATGGGCATCCCTTACCATATCTGTCATTCCGTCTTGAATAGAATCACTGTTTATGACATTGTCCTTTACATACTGTCCAAGTCCATTGTCCTCCATCTCCGACTTATAGCCTTGAAAACGTTTTAATATGGTCGAGATATCTGACTGGTAGCGAATCATCTCTATTTTCTTGTGTCCGTTGCCTATCAGATGTCTTGTAGCGCGTCTTCCTGCCACCTCGTTGTCCATCATAACCCTGCCTACACCATCTACATTTTCAAGGTTGCGGTCAATCAGCACCACTGGAACAGAATTTTTTGCTATTTCTGAAATCTGCTTTTCTGTATGGGCACATGGAGCCACGATAAGGCCGTCGACTCCGAGGGCGATGAATTTACGCATCAGCTGGTACATCTTCTCCGGATTGTCTTCTGAAGAGCCGAATACGGAAAGATAGCCTTCTCGTGCAGAAACATTCTCGATATGACGGCAGATGTCACTGAAAAAAGCATTTGAAATATCTGCAACAATGATTCCGAGGGTTTTGCTTTGACCCGAACGGAGGGACGATGCCGCCACATTCTTGCTATATCCCAGTTCTTTTGCTACCCTTATGATCTTTTTTGCGGTTTCCTGGGAGGCAGAGCAACGGTATTCCCCGTTAGGACCTATTTGCGCATTCAGGACCAGAGAAACCAGAGATATTGAAACCCCTGCCTTATCGGCAACGTCTCTGATTGTTACTGTATTTGCAGGATTTTTCATAAAACACATTTTTTGCAAAAATACCCTAAGATTTTATTAAAATATAATTTGGCTTTTGTAAAACGGTTCAAAAACTATTTTGCCTGTATCGCGCCCTGAATGGTACATACCCGTGCAGCAATCTCTACTGCTTTTGCATGGCTTTCCTGTACTGTTTTTCCGCTTAAAAGAGAGGTTATAAAAGCCGCTGTAAAGGAGTCCCCTGCCCCCACCGTATCGACTACCTTTACTGACGGAGTCTTTATATGTGAAAGCATACCTTCTGCACCGTGGATTTCGCTGTGGTCAGCTCCGACAGTATAGATATTTAAGGGAGTATTCCATTAGTGTCCACTAAAAATTTATATATAGGTCTTTGAAAATATTGATAGTTAGATAGTTAGGGGTTATTTGAGGGGCGAACGGTTTTGAATCGTAACTTTGTCTGTAAATCAGATAGTTATGCACGAAGGTTCGTTTGTTTTTTCCCAATTAGCTTTGCATCTTAACCGCAGCAAGTTCAATCGCATCGTTGCTAAGTATCAGGGTGACAGCTACATAAAGCACTTCTCATGCTGGAATCAGCTAAAAGTTCTTATGTTCGGTCAGCTCTCTCGGAGAGAAAGTTTGCGCGATTAGATCGTAGCGGTTGAGGCTCACAGCGGTAAGGCTAAGTTCCTCGGATTCGGTGACTCCGTGACTCGAAGCAACCTGGCAAAAGCTAACCAGAACAGGGATTGCCGCATCTTCGAAGAGTATGCCTACTACATGATGGAACTAGCTCGTAATCTGAATGATACAACGATATTCAATCTTGGCGGAACGGTCTATGCCTTCGATTCTACAACCATCGAACTCTGCCTTGCAGTCTTCTGCTGGGCGAAGTTCCGGAAGAAGAAAGGCGGGATAAAAATCCATACTCTATATGATGTTGAAGCCCAAGTGCCGGCGTTTTTCCACATTACGACAGCGTCCGTTCACGACTCTCAGGCGATGAAGGAAATACCGGTCGAGTCCGGTTCCTATTACATCTTTGACCGTGCGTACAACTTTTTCGCTCAACTCTATCGACTTCATTGTGCTGGTGCCTTCTTCGTGGTAAGAGCCAAGAAGAACCTCCAGTACAAGGCGGTCAAATGGAAGAGAAGGATGCCAAAAAACGTGTTGTCTGACTCTGTCATCGAACTCACAACATACAAGAGCCACAACGATTATCCAGCACAGCTCCGACGTGTTGAATACTACGATGAAGAACAGGACAGATACTTCGTTTTCTTGACTAACGCAATGGATATCACAGCTTTAGAAGTTGCACTTCTCTATAAGAACCGCTGGTCAGTGGAGCTGTTCTTCAAATGGGTGAAGCAGCACTTGAAAATCAAGAAGTTCTGGGGAGACTCCGAAAACGCAGTCCGCATCCAGATCTACACCGCCATCATATCTTACTGCCTAGTCGCCATTGTCCATCACAAGATGAAACTCAAGATGTCAGTGTACAATACGCTCCAAGTGCTGGGAATCTCGCTAACCGATACGACACCGCTTGAAGACCTCTTCAACAAATCTAACCTCAATATTGACAAAGAACTTGACGGGTTCTATGAACCCACATTGTTTGATTTTTAACTTTTAACTATGTCCACAACTTTTAGTGGACACTAATGGGAGTATTCCTTTATTATGGAGGCTATTGCAGTTTCCAGATCGAATCCGAACATATCCGCTATAAGCGGGAGCTCATCCTCATTGAGTTTCAGAACATCTGCCTTGTTAAGAGAAGACTCTATAAGTTCCTTTGTGTACCAGTTCTGACGGATATTTATATCGAATACTTTAAGGCATGACTGCTCAAGAGCATGCATCCGCAACCTTCGCCAGTCCGAGAGTTTTTTCATCCGCCTCTATCGCATCCCAAGCTACATTTTGAACTATGTCAGCACATCCCACACAAGTTCACCTATACCCAATATTTTTAACTTGCCGTTCATGATTATGCCTCCAAATCAATGATTACTTTCATGTTCCTGTCACGGTTTGCCGCAATGAATTTATATGCCTCGTTATATTGCTCAAACGGGAAACGGTTGGTAACCAGCGGTTCGAGGTTGATTCTGCCGGCAGCGATATCTTCGACCGCCCTCAAATAGTCCTCGTGGAGATACATCATTGTTCCCACGAGGGTAAGTTCATGTTCTCCGAGGAAGAACATGCTGAGCTGAGGGTCTTTGGCGAATACTGCTACTACTACTATTGTGCTGCCTTTTTCTATTGTTTCCATCAATGAACGGATTGAAGACTCAACGCCTGCAACCTCAAAGCCCACCTGATAGCCTTCGTCTCCGAACACTTCTTTAATTGCTTCTTTAAGCGGGGTTTTAAGGACGTTTACAGTATTTTCTATGCCGCATTTCTTTGCTGTTTCCAGACGGAGATCGCTCACATCAGTTATCAGCACCTTCTTTGCACCGGCAGCCCGGGCAAACTGAGCTACGAGATTGCCGATTGCACCAGCTCCGGAAACTACAACATTTTTTCCGGTCAGGTCTCCGGCACGTGAAACAGAATGTGCTCCTACAGCAGCAGGTTCAATCATTGCACCATATTCCATTGAAAAATCATCAGGAAATTTCACAAGCCTGTCTTCCGGCACTATAAAATAATCCTGCGCAGCTCCGTCAGCCTGGAAGGCCTGAACCCTAAGTTCCTCACACACATTATATTGCCCACGTCTGCAAGGGCCGCATTTCCCGCAAACCAACTGTGGACGGGCAGTTACTTTGTCTCCAGGTCTGCACTTTGTCACCTTTGCTCCGGCTGCGACTACAATTCCGGAATATTCATGTCCCTGTACCACAGGATAGAACGTAGCAGGATGCTCTCCATGATAAGAATGGATTTCGCTTCCGCACACTCCAATTTTTTTTACATTTATAAGGATTTCATTATCACTTAACTGTTCGGGAGTCAAATCCGGAACTTCCCTGAATTCAATATGTTCAGGTTCAACCAATACGGCCTGTCTCATAGTTTTGTTATAATATTTAGAGTCTTTTAATAATCGTGGATTGTAAATTGGTAGTGTTTCATTTTGTGTGTCCGGAGTAAGTCTTCAGACCTTTTAGTTTTGCAAATATATCAATTTATTCGGAAGTTGTCAGCCGCGGCTGACAACTTCCGCGCATTTTCATTCGTCCGGGAACAGGGACTTGTCAAGATCAATTCTCGGCACCTGTCTCTGGTATGACTTCTTGTCCACGGCTGTTTTGCCCATAAGCAGCTTCTACTGTGTAGTGCGGGTCGCCGGTACGGAACACGACTTTAAGGTCTTCCGCGACCTCATTCTTGTCTCCGTGTCTGACATCCTTCAGCACGTTGCGCTTAAGATGTGTCGTACAGCGTTGCAACTCCCTTGTTGCCAACATCATGACCTTCAGACAGATACTCGCGTCTCTCTGCCATCATCGTACTCTCCGGCATTATCTCCATCAAGTCCTGGAGACCATTTTCTCTGAGGACGTGCTTGTTTATTACCTCAGAAAGTTGTTCCTTTGTGAAATCCATAAGTCTATAGATTTTTAAGTGTTGTTTGTTTTTTCTTTTACAAATCTAAAAAATCTGTAGACTTTTTCTTCTCTCTATTCAGACACACTCAATGGAACAGTATCTTGGGATGACTATACCATTTGTATTTTTCTTGATAGAAATCAGAGAACCAGTTTCAATATAGTCGTATCTATGGTCTTTGACCAGATGTTTGATATGTTTTATAATGCAAAATGTTTGCCACCAAAATATCCTCCGACAGCATAAAGAGGGATGTTTTCCATCCATTCTTGGTCGATGTAATTCTTCATGGAGCATCGTAGGCCCTTGAACTGTTTGTCAGGAAATTCATTGATTATAAATGCTCGCAGTGATTTACTACAATAGTTCGTTAAAAATTCAATAAGTTACGCGGCCCTGGCCGTGAATAAAAC
>CAMCFO010000024.1 GCA_945874155.1 uncultured Bacteroidales bacterium | reverse complement strand
ACATGCCGGAACTAAAAATGTATGTTTAACGGTAAAAATTTACCGAAGTATTGATAAAAGATAAAAATCTTCATTACTTTTTTATCAATTGCGCATTTCAGGATTTTTTGTATATATGTTTGTGGTTCAATTTTAATTTCTTGAAATATGGAAACATTGAACACAAACCTACCAATTGAAACCCGCACTTTCGCCTCATTGCTCGACGATGCCGGGTTTAAGGCAGTTATGGCTGACCAAGTCTATAAACCGCTGCTCATCGGACTCCTAAATGAAGTCTTGCCTCCGCACGACCGCATCGCGGATATTGTGCAGTACCTCGACAGGGAACAGGGGCTGGATACTGTCAACAGCAAGAAGACTGTGCTTGACCTTGTTTGTCTCACTGATGACGGAAGAACCATCGACATTGAAATCCAAAGGAAGAAAGACGCATATTTCTTTCAGAGGTGTTTTTACTATGCTGCCGGGTATTATCACCGCAAACTCTCGAAAGGCGACAAGTACAAACTCCTCAAGCCTGTCTATGTCATCAGTTTTCTGGCTGGGGAATTGTCTTTCGAGAAAAATGACGGAAAGAAACCCGACAAAGTCATCACCAGGTATATGATGCAGGAGGAAACCTCGAAAATTTTTGCTCCAACGACAATTATTTGTATCTTCGCACAGTTGGGACGCTTCAATCTCAAGCTGGAGGAGTGCAAGACCAGACGGGACTTGCTGCTTTATTGGTTCAAGTACGGAGACACGTATGAGACTCTGCCGCAAGAGATAAAAGACGACCCGTTTATGGAAAGAGTGGGTGAGGCTTGTCGCATCGCCGGTTTCTCCGATGAAAAATACGAAACTTACTTACTGGATATGAAAACTGAACTGGATTACGAATGGGGACTTGACTGCGCTCGCGATGAAGGGCTTGAAGAGGGGCTTGAACGAGGACGCGAAGAAAAAGCGCTGGAAACTGCGAGGAATTTCAAAGCAAGTGGCATCGCTGCTGAAATCATTGCCAGATGCGTTGGTCTGCCTATTGAAACGATTCTTGCACTTTAATCTCAAGTTAGAGATATGAGAACAGAACTGGACTACAGATGGGAGCTCAAACAGGAACGGCTCGAAGGGCGTGAGGAAGGACGTGAGGAAACCGCAAGAAACTTCAAAGCAAAAGGATTCCCCGTTGAAACTATTGCTGAATGCACAGGTCTGCCTATTGAAACTGTTCTTGCGCTTTGACCTTCAGAACGGTAAGCATCCGACGTCACGCCCGACCCTGACAACAGCGACGTCACACCCAGCCCCGACCGGGTGTCTGAATCCTTTGGATTACAATAACAAGAGTGACAACAACTGATTGGAAGTTGCTGTCGCTCTTGTGTTTATGGGTTTGGGATTGCCGGGCGGGGATAGGTGTCAGAGGATTTTGCGGCGGAGGAGGGTTAGGTAGAGGGTGCGGGCTAGGAGGTGGGCGAAGTAGGCGGTCATCAGGATGTGCATCTTGATTGTTTCGGGGGAGAGGGGGCACCCGGTCGGGAGGGAGGATTGGATTAGGATGCCGAGGTAATAGACGGCGAAAAAGGCGAGGACGGCCCAGAGGGTGGAATTGCGCATTTCGCGGGAAGCCGTCGCGCCTATGTAGATGCCGTCCCAGGTGAAGGCCGGGCATCCCACCAGGGGCATCAGCAGCAGCCAGGGAAGGAAACCGGAAGCGACTTCCAGTACAGCCCGGTCGGAAGTCATCAACCCGAGCATCCATCTTCCGCCCACCATATATATGAAAACAAATGCCACCGCAATACCCATACTCCATATAAAAGTCCAGTTCACCGTGGCGCGCAGCCCTGCCTTGTCCCCCGCCCCGATATATTTGCCAGTCATAGCCTCCCCCGCATAAGCAAAACCGTCAGTGAAGTAGGAGAACAGCAGCAGGAGTTTCATCATAATCGAACCGGTAGCCAGAAGAAGGTCCCCGAAACCTGCCGAAATGGTCGTAAAGCCTATGTAAATGCCTATGAAACAAAGGGAACGCACCATCAGGTCCGCATTCATCACGAAGAACTTGCGAGTCTCCCCTCCCTTGAATATGGCCATCAAATCCAGCCCCCTCAACAGGGCAAACTGCCTGCGGTAGCGTATTGCGCAAAGAAGAACCGCCGTCAGCAGACCGGAATACTGGGCCAGCACTGTACCAGCCGCAATGCCCCTGAATCCCATACCCTCGTAGCCTATGGACGGAAGGCCCATTGCCAGGACTATGCTTCCGGCTATGTTCACCCCGTTCACCACTATATCGGTAATCATTGCGCTGAGACTGTCCTGCATACCTATGAACCATCCCTTGAAAGCCATCAGGGACAGAGTTGCAGGAGCAGCCCAGATTCGTATGTTGAAATACACGGAGGCGAGGTCCCTCACCTGTTCAGAAGAATCCACGACCAGAAATGCCGCGCCCACAAAGAGCCGGTGAATGGCAATGAGAGCAAGAGCGCTCACTGCGGCAATGCCCACAGCCCTGACGAAAACCTTCATTGCTTCCGCAAAATCAGCCTTACCGTAGGCCTGGGCAGTAAGTCCTCCCGTACTCACACGCAGAAAGGCAAAATTCCAATACAGCAGATCGAAGAGCATCGAGCCTATGGCAATGCCTCCTATCAAAGGTGCGGAATCGGAATCGAGATTGCCCGCCACGGCTATGTCCACCATACCCACCAGAGGCACGGTGATATTGGCGAGTATGCTCGGAAGGGCAAGGGATAGTATTTCGGAATTGATCTTTTTCATACTCCTTGAAATCAAAGTCCCAGAAGCGGCCTCAGATATGGTCCCGTAACGGATGCGGGGTCAAGTGCGACCTGTTCAGGCGTGCCCTTCGAGACTATCATTCCACCGCGTCTTCCACCTTCAGGGCCGAGATCTATGAGATAGTCCACACTCTTGAGCACGTCCAGATTGTGTTCAATCACGATTACGGTGTTGCCGCCTTCCACAAGCCGGCGGAGCACCCCGAGCAGGACCTGAATGTCTTCTGAATGCAGGCCGGTAGTGGGCTCGTCGAGGATGTAGAGGGTCTTGCCGGTGGACTTGCGGGAGAGTTCCGCGGAGAGTTTCATCCTCTGGCTCTCTCCTCCTGAAAGGGTTACGGATGACTGTCCGAGCGTAATGTAGCCCAAGCCCACGTCCAGCAGGGTTTTGAGTTTGGCGGCTATGCTCGGAACAGGCTTGAAGAACTCATAGGCCTGGGCTATCTGCATCTCCAGCACATCATTTATATTCTTGCCTTTATAATGTACCGCAAGCGTATCTTCCTTGTACCTGTGTCCCCCACATTCCGGACAGACCACATTCACGGATGGAAGAAAATTCATCTCTATGACCTTGATGCCGGCACCCTTGCACTCCTCGCAACGGCCTCCCGAGACGTTGAACGAAAAGCGGGAAGCCTTGAAACCGCGCACTTTGGCATCCGGAGTGGCTTCGAAAAGACTGCGTATGTCGTTGAAAACTCCAGTGAATGTGGCAGGATTGCTGCGCGGAGAACGGCCAATCGGGGACTGGTCGATTTCTATGACCTTGTCTATGTTTTCCACCCCTTCAATGCTGTCGAAAGGCAGTACAGGCAGGTTGGACACCGTGAAAAGATTGCTCAGATAGGGCATCAGGGTTTCATTGACAAGGGTGGATTTGCCGCTGCCGCTCACCCCTGCCACTCCTATGAAACAGCCCAGAGGGAAACTTACGTCCACGTTTTTGAGATTGTTGCCGCGGGCGCCCCTTATGGTCAGGAAATGTCCGTTTCCGGGGAGACGTTCTGCAGGAATGTCTATGCGTCGGCGACCGTGGAGATAGTCCATAGTGATGGATTTTCCGACTATGCAATGGTCCCTTACATCCGGGTCTCCGCCTATGGTCCCGTCCACCCCTGTAAGCGAAGCCGGACCGTTGAAACAGATGCTGCCACCTTCCTGACCGGCACCGGGACCCACATCCACTATCCAGTCCGCCGCCCTCATTGTCTCCTCGTCGTGTTCCACCACCATCACCGAATTGCCGCTGTCCCTGAGTTCCTTGAGCGAATTGATGAGTTTGATATTATCCCTCTGGTGCAGGCCTATGGACGGTTCGTCAAGTATGTAGAGCACATTCACGAGTTTGGAGCCGATTTGCGTGGCAAGTCGGATTCTCTGGCTCTCCCCGCCCGAAAGCGATGCCGTGGCCCTGTCCAAGGAAAGATAATCCAGACCCACATCGAGCAGGAATGCCGTCCTCTCCCTGAGTTCCTTGAGGATTTCCGAGGCTATGGCATTCTGTCTGGAGTCCAATCTTGAAGGCAGTTCGTCCAGCCACTTCGCCAGAGCCGATATTTCCATAGCCGACACATCCCAGATGCATTTCCCGTCGATTTTGAAATAGCCGGCCTCCTTGCGCAGACGGGTACCCCCACATTCCGGACATATCACTTTCTCCTGTATATCCTCCACCACACCCGGAAAGGACTGCATTTCGGACATAGCCCCTTCACCTATACGGAAAAGCTCGTCGGAGCCGTAAATCAGCAGGGTCACAGCCTCAGGCGGTATGGTGTCTATGGGGTCGTAGAGCGAAAAATCATATTTTCGGGCTATTGCGCGGACTATGTCGTATTTCCGGGTCTGGCGCAAGGGCCCGAGCGGGACAATTCCTCCGTCGGCTATCGAGACTGTACGGTCCGGGATTATGGAGTCCACCTGCACATTCACTATGGTGCCAAGTCCTTTGCAATGAGGACAATAGCCCTGGGGCGAATTGAAGGAAAACGAATGGGGAGCTGGTTCCTGCAAGGAAATTCCGCTATCCGGGCAGACCAGATGCTTGGAGTAATGGTCTATGCGTCCGCTTTCCACATCCATCACTGCCACAGAACCCTTTCCGAGAGCCAGGGCCGAAGCCACAGATTCCCTTATCCGCTTTTCATCCTTGGTCTGGGGTTTGAGGCGGTCCACCACAAGGTCTATGAAATGCACCTTGTATCTGTCAAGGGATTCAATTTCAGCGAGTTCCACAATTTCCTCATCTATGCGCGCGTGGGTGTAGCCCTTGCGTCTGAGCTGGGACAGGAGTTCGCGGTAGTGCCCCTTACGGCCTCTCACCAAAGGAGCGAGCAGAAGGCATTTGCGGTCTGCAAAGTTGCTGAGAATCAGGGATACAATCTGTTCGTCGGTGTAGCGCACCATTTCCTTGCCCGTCACAGGGGAATAGGCTTTTGAGGCTCTGGCATAGAGCAGGCGCAGGAAGTCGTAGATTTCGGTTATGGTGCCGACTGTGGAACGGGGATTCTTGCCCGTGGTCTTCTGCTCGATTGCTATCACGGGACTCAAGCCCTCGATGCTCTCAACCTGAGGTTTCTCAAGCACGCCCATAAAGTGCTTGGCATAGGGAGAGAGGGTGTCCATATAGCGGCGCTGACCTTCCGCATAGAGGGTGTCGAATGCGAGGGAGGATTTGCCGCTGCCGCTCAGACCTGTGATCACAACGAGGGAGTCTCTCGGGATGTCCAGGGAAACGTTCTTGAGATTGTGGGCTTTTGCACCACGAATTTTTATGTAATTACGCTCCCCGTCTCCGGGTCCCGCCTGCTTATATTTTCTCGTTTCTTTCATAGTCGCATATAAGGTCTTTCTCCGGCCAGTCACCATCACAGAGCCGGTCGAAGTCGGAACGGAAAAGACGGTCTTGGATTAGACGATACTTCTCAAACTCTGATTCGGCATACTCCTTGGCATATTCTGCCGTAACCTTGCCGGCATCCTTCAGAATGGTGTCGCCTCCGGCTTCAAGGATGATGTCGATGCGTTTTGCCCAATCCTCCATTGTCATAGGGATATGTCGTTGAGCCATACGCTCTGCCATATCCAGCACACTGTTTACGAGCCTTCCCATATCTTCCAGTTCTTCGCCCTTGAGATAATTTTTGGCTATGCTGACATCCGTTTTCACAATCTTGCCAGCGGGAGCATTCTCCCACGAAGTGAGTCCCATATTCTCTTTCTCTGCATCTGCCCGTTCGACGATAAGTTCCGCAGCGGTATGTCCGTGCACCGCATAGTGCATTTTGTTCTGCACTTTCTTAAAAAAAAGACGTGTCGTGGGAGCATCCTTGTTATAATCTATTGCAGTGGCATAAATATCGGTCAGCTTTTGATAGAAACGACGTTCGCTCAGACGTATCTCTCTGATTTCAGCAAGCAGATGCTCGAAGTAATCTTCTCCGATAAACGAGCCGTTCTCCATACGCTTCTTATCCACAACATAGCCACGGATGGCAAACTGGCGTATGACGCAGGTACACCACTGACGGAATTGCGTGGCACGGATAGAATTTACGCGATAGCCTACGGAGATGATGGCATCGAGGTTGTAGAACTTTGTAAGATAGTTCTTTCCGTCAGCGGCAGTTGCCGAGATTTTCTCGGTAACTGAATCCTCAATAAGTTCTCCGTTTTTGAAAATGTTCTTTAAGTGCAGTCCTATATTGTCCGTTGTGCAGTCAAACAACATAGCCATAGCCTTCTGCGTAGCCCAAACCGTCTCGTTTTTATACAGCACCTGTATGCCGTCCTCCTTTCCTGCAGCCACAAAGGTCAGGAACTCCGCAGTACTGTTTCTTATCTCCAATTTATTTACCATCGTCTATAACATCGTCTATATGTCACTGCAAAATTACTAAATTCCGGTAAAATCCGGGTGAGTTGATTTGCGAATCGGGCTTATCTTGGAAAGAATTTTGTAGATTTGGGGGCTGTTTGAAAAATCGGGACCGGCATCGGCTGATGATAAGAGGTGCCTTCCCTTGAATTTGTGTTGAAATATGGAGAAAATGAAAATATGGTGCGAAAACACCAATAGCGAATATTCAGTGGACTATGGTACCACTTTGATGGATGCGGCAAAGGCCCTGCTGCCCGAGCAAACCGGAAACAGGGACATCCTGGCAGCCCTTGTGGACGGGCAGTTGAAGGCTTTGAATTTCCATATCTGCCGTCCCCACAAGGTGCAATTCATTGATTATGACCACGCCAACGGCATCAAGACTTATGTGCGTTCGCTCTGTTTCGTGTTGCAGAAAGCCGTGCACGACTTGTTTCCGGACAAGTTACTGGTTATCAAATATGCCCTGCCAAGCGGACATTATTGCGAACTTCACAGCTCTGACAACAGCATTCACATACTTTCAGGTGCGGAAATCAGGCAGCTGAAAGCAGCGATGAAAGACATAATCAAGGAGGACCTGCCTCTGCGCAAGGAGAGGCTTACCGAAGAGGAGGCTGAAAAGATTTTCTCTGCAAACGGCCAGATGGCAAAAGTGGAGCTGATGAAGAGCCTGGGACGTTACACCTCCAGCGTCTATTTCCTGGACGGTTACGGAGACACCTTCTACGGCCCTCTGGTGCCTTCTACAGGCTATCTGAAGGCTTTTGAACTGCGTCCTTTCGGCAAGGGAGTCTGCCTGCAGTACCCACAGAAGGGCAGGAAGGATGAGATTCCGATGATGACCAGGCAGGCCAAACTTGCAGCTGCGCTTGAGGACCACGACCGCTGGTGCCGCACTTTGGGGACCTGGAACGTGGGCACCCTCAACCAAAGCATACTTGAAGGTCACGCAAAACGGATAATCAATCTTGCGGAGGCCCGTCACGAGAGGAAATATGTGGAAATGGCGGATGCAATCAAGCGTCGTCCGGATGCAAAAATAGTATTTATTGCAGGGCCTTCGTCCTCAGGCAAGACTTCGTCCTCGCTGCGCCTGGCACAACAGTGCAAGATTCTGGGTATGAACCCGAAAGTGATAGAACTGGACAATTATTTCGTGGACAGGGAGCACACTCCGAAGGACGAATTCGGGAACTATGATTTCGAGTCGCTCTACGCTATGGACCTGGACTTTCTCAACCTTCAGCTGAACCAGTTGCTTCGGGGTGAGGAAATCGAAATACCAAAATTCAATTTCAAAACGGGCTCCAGGAGTTTCGAGGGCAACAGGATGAAGCTTGAGGAAGACGACATTCTGATTATGGAGGGCATCCACGCCCTGAATCCGGAGATGGTGTCGGGAGTGGACCAGTCCAAAATCATAAGGATTTATGCCTCGGCGCTCACTTCGCTTTCCATAGACGAGAACAATAATATTTCAACCACGGACAACCGTCTGCTCAGGCGCATCGTGCGGGACAACAGAGTCCGCGGAATCACTCCGGAAGAGACCATACTGCGTTGGGACAGCGTGAGACGCGGGGAAAACCGCAACATCTTCCCTTTCCAGGAGAATGCGGACATAATGTTCAATTCAGCGCTGATTTTCGAATTGCCGCTGCTCAAGTTCTATGCGGAGCCGCTGCTCAGACGCATCAGCCCCACATCTCCGGCATATTCTGAGGCCGTGCGCCTGCTCAAGTTCCTGAGCTATCTGGTGGCCCTCAGTCCGGAAGAAATCGCGGTCATTCCGCCTGCCTCCATCATCAGGGAATTCATCGGCGGGCAGTGCCTTTAGACTGCGTCGTAAACGTTCTTCTTGATGACGGGGATGTGGGCTATCCAGCTTACGCAGTGCATCGGGAGGATGCTGCAGAAACCTACTGCTATTTTTGCGAGCAGAGTCGGAACGACTATGCGGCGGCCGTGGAACATTGCCCTGAGGGCCTTCTTTACAAGGGTCTGCGGATAAATCATAACGCCAAGATTATGAGCGAGTTTGCGCAGGGATGGCTTGAGGCCGATGAGCGGAGTGTCCACTGCTGATGGGCAAACCGTAGTCACCGATATGCCCCAGTCCCTCAGTTCCACCCATATTGCAGTGCCGAAAGCCTTCGAGAATGCCTTGGTGGCTGAATAGATGGATATGGTAGGATATGGCAGATATGCCGCCAGCGACGACATAATGAGGATTCTGCCGCACTCCCCTTTCCTGAGCTTGCCGGCCCTTTTTGCCTTGCGGCTGCCCGGCTTGGCTCCGGCTGCGATTGCCTCTTCTGTCCTCTGCCTGGAAAGAGCCACGGCCCTCTCCTTCATCTGCGAGCCGAAGAGTCTGCAAAGATGGGCAGTGGCAAGGCAATGCACACCGATGATAAGGTCCATCTTGGCCGCCGGAATATTCTCCAGTTTGTTGAAAACCAGCAAGCCGGCATTGCTGATGAGCACATCCACCCTGTATCCTTTCTCGACAGTCCAATCAAAGACAGCCTGGGAAGCCTCGGTTTTGGAAAGGTCTGCATAGAAAGGCTGCGCATCCACCCCGAACTCCGCCTTCAAAGACTCTGCGACCTTCACATTGTCCTCATCTCTGTTGCTGACTACCAATATATTATACCCCTTTGCCGCCATCTGACGGGCATATTCCAGCCCCATACCTGACGAAGCGCCGGTGACGAGAGCATAAGATTTCTGATTTTCCATATTCCAATCCAAACTGCCCCGCAACTGCGAAGCCTCAGTAAATTCAAAACGGCCGCAAAATTACGAAAATTTTGCTTTTTAATAGTCCTCTATGCCGGAAAATAGTTATATTCGCGAGATTTTGAATTTAGGAACAGTTGAGGAAATATTATGAGAGAGCTATATATCACCGACACCCTTTCACGCAAGAAAGAACTTTTCGAGCCCATTAACCCGGGGAAGGTGGGACTTTATGTCTGCGGACCGACGGTCTATGGCGACGCACACCTGGGACACGCCCGTCCGGGAATCACTTACGACACACTTGTGAGGCTGATGCAGCATCTGGGATATAAGGTGCGATATGTCAGGAACATAACCGATGTGGGACACCTTGTGGGAGATGCCGACGAGGGGGAGGACAAGATTTCCAAGAAGGCAAAACTGGAGCAGCTGGAGCCTATGGAAGTGGTGCAGAAATATACGCTTGCATACCACGAGGCTATGCGTTCGCTCAATGTGGCTCCGCCGTCAATCGAGCCAAGGGCATCCGCACATATCATTGAACAGGAGGAGCTTGTGAAGAAGATTCTGGATGCGGGCTATGCCTACGAAAGCAACGGCTCCATCTATTTCGATGTGGAGAAATACAACCGCGACCACCGCTACGGAGTGCTTTCAGGCCGGACACTCGACGATACTCTCGAAGGCACACGCAAACTCGACGGACAGGACGACAAGAAGGCTGCCTACGACTTCGCGCTCTGGAAAAAGGCGGCTCCCGAGCATCTGATGAAATGGCCTTCACCCTGGAGCGAAGGTTTCCCGGGATGGCATCTCGAATGCTCTGTGATGAGCGAGAAATACCTCGGCCGGCAGTTTGACATACACGGAGGCGGAATGGACCTTATGTTCCCTCACCACGAATGCGAGATTGCCCAGAACACCGCTTCCAGAGGCACTTCCGGAGTGAAATACTGGATGCACAACAATATGATTACCATCAACGGCAAGAAGATGGGCAAATCACTGGGCAACTTCATCACCTTGAGCGAGCTGTTCAACGGCACCCATCCTCTCCTGGAACAGGCTTACAGCCCTATGACGGTGCGTTTCTTCATACTCCAGGCCCATTACCGCAGCACCCTGGATTTCAGCAACGAGGCCCTTCAGGCAGCAGAAAAAGCCCTGAAGAAGGTGATGCAGGCCTATAAGGACCTGCTTTCGCTGTGCAAGGCGGCAGGAGTCGGTCATATTGTCAAAGGCGACAGGGGACACGAAGCCTCCGCGCTCGAATACGGAGAGTTCATCACCGACATAGTGCCTGACAAATTTGAGGACGGATGCTCCGCACAGGTCAATGCCATCAGGGAGAGCATCTACAGCGCACTCTGCGATGACCTCAACACGGCCGTGGCTCTTTCCGGCATATTCGAGGCAGTGAAATTCATCAACACGGCAAAGACCGCCAAACCGGGCCAGACCAAGGCCGCTGACCTGGAAGCCCTGCTCAGACTCTTCGATGACATAGTATTCGGAGTCTTGGGACTCAAGGATGAGGAAGCTTCCGAAGGCGGAAAATCCCTGGCAGTCATAGACGGGTTGATGGGAATGGTTCTCGAAGAGAGAAAGGCGGCAAAGGCGGCAAAGGATTGGGCCACCAGCGACAAGATCCGCGACAATCTGAAAGCTTTGGGAATTGCAGTGAAAGACACCAAGGACGGTGCAGAATGGTCATTTGAATAGACTATGGAGACAAAACTCATATCCTGGAACGTGAACGGTCTGCGTGCGGTCTGCGGCAAAGGCTTCGCGGACATATTCGCGGACTTTGATGCCGACTATGTATGTCTGCAGGAAACGAAACTTCAGCAGGGACAGATTGACCTCGAGTTCCCCGGTTACACAAGCTACTGGAACTATGCCGAGAAAAAAGGCTATTCGGGAGTGGCGGTCTATACCCGCAGACAGCCTTTGGCGGTGCATCTCGGTATAGGCAGGGATGAACACGACAGGGAAGGCAGGATTATTACTCTGGAAGACAAGGAATTCTATCTGGTCTGCTGCTACACTCCCAATTCTCAGAATCCCGAGGTGCAGGGGGAACTGCCCAAAAGGCTGGACTACAGGATGGAATGGGAAGACGCATTCAGGGAATATGTCAGCGGACTCCACTCCAGGGGACTGTCCGGAATGGTGGAAGGATATGCAGGGAACGGGGCTGATGGCGGACTGATGGCTGCCGGAGGACCCAAACCGGTGATTATCTGCGGAGACCTGAACGTGGCCCACAAGGAAATAGACCTGAAAAATCCTAAGACCAACACCAAATCGGCCGGTTTCACCCCGCAGGAAAGGGAGAAGATGACGGCACTGCTGGAGAGCGGTTTCACGGACACTTACAGATTTTTCAATCCCGACAAGACTGATGCCTATTCCTGGTGGTCCTACAGAATGAACTCAAGGGCCAGGAACATAGGGTGGCGTATTGACTATTTTCTCACCAGCAGCGATCTGGATTCCAGACTGAGAGATGCGGCTATCCTTCCGGAGGTTATGGGGTCGGACCACTGTCCTGTTTCGCTTGTAATCGGGTGAGGGGGAAGATGTTGCCGGACTAATTTCTGATAATTTGAGGGGCGCCGACCCAGTCAAAATCGGCAGAACCGGTCGCGGTGTACTTGACTGTCCCGCTGGCATTGACGGTGACATCCGCCGCACCCTTGAGCTTGGCATCAACATCCTTTACCGGGAAGTTCTCCGCCTCCACATCTGTGCTTCCGGATGCCGTAATCTTGAACACATTTCCCTTGCCGGAAATGACGAAATCAGAAGCATCCTCGCAAACGAGATTCACATTGGACGCCTCCACCTTCACCATATTCAGGTCTGATGCCCCGGAGAGTTTGATATTCAGGTCATTCCAGCGCCCGCTGAGTCCCATCACCTCCGAAGCTCCATAGAGATTCAGGTTCATACTCCTGCCGGTGAAATATCCGGTCGCAGTCAAGGCATTGGCCCCGCCCATCTCTATGCGGTTGATGTCTTTTGTATAGACGGTCACCACCGCTTCGGGCCTGCCCGGATGCCCTGTAGTGTCCAGATTCTTGTCTCCTGCGTTGATCTTGAGAGTATTGCCTATCTTTTCAATTTTGAACACGTCCACATCGGACGCCCTGACAATAGAAAACACCACTCTCTCATCCTTGCTCTGCACAAGCTTCACGTCTATCTGTCCCGTCACCCTATGACTATAAAACTTCGAGGACTCCGATTTCACCACGATTGAACGCACCCCGGAGAAAGCATATTCCTGAGTGTATTCGAAAGACATCCTACGCTGGTTCTTTTCTTTGGAAAAACCGCAAAGGGAAAGCATTGCCAATATGAAAATCATTGCCAGCCTGGCATATGAAAACTGTCTGTCAGTCATACTCTTAAAAATTTTTGCAAACTTACTCCATTTTCTTCAAAATGTGAAGAAATTATTGAAGAGGAGCACTGCGGTGGTATATATCCTGCAGAAGGAGGCCGCAGAGGGTCATTCCGAAGATGGCGGTGATATGGGCAAGAGAGCCGTTGATTACGGCTTTGGAATCGCTCCAGTCGTGGTTTATGAGAGCGGGATCTCCCGGACCAGACTGTGGCGCTTGAGTTGCTGAGGACAGCGGCGGTTCAGGTCCAAGATTCGGAAGCACCTCGTCGTCATAGACACAGAGAAACTTCCTGGCAGGGTACTTTCCGGCCCTCTTCATTCTCTTGCGAAGAGCTGCTCCCAGAGGACATCCCCTCACCTTCCAGAATTCAGCCACACGGACATTGGTCGGGTCGATTTTCACTGCCGCCCCAAGTGAACAGTAAAAAGTTGCTTTTGAGGCACTTGCATTCAAAATCAGCTGCACTTTATCCTTAAGGGAATCCACGGCATCGATAACATAATCATAGGAATCCAAATCGAATTCGGAAGCCGTCTCAGCGGAGTAAATCTTCTGCAGGGCTGTAATCTGTGCATCGGGATTGATTTCCAGCAAACGGGCCTTAAGCGCCTCCACCTTCACCTGACCAATGGTTCTGGTGGTTGCCATCAGCTGACGGTTCACATTGGTAACGCTCACCCGGTCCGAATCCACTATGGTAAGCTTGCTTATTCCGCTGCGCACCAGCCCCTCGGCGCACCAGCTACCCACTCCGCCCACTCCGAAAAGAATCACGGACACATTCGAGAATGCGTCCATAACCCTTTCTCCAACAAGGCGTTCAGTTCGGTTGAAAATATCCTGCATAGGCCCTAAGACAGAGATTTTCCGGAGAACTGTTATGACAGCAGCACCATCACCTGAGCCATTATGATTCTCAGGAACATAGACAGAGGATAGACCGTCGAATATGCCACCGCAGCCTCGTCACTCTCGCAGATGGAGTTGCTGTAGGCCAGTGCAGGCGGGTCGGTGGTCGCTCCTGAAATCATTCCTATCAATGAGAAGTAGTTGATTTTCAGTACCAGACGGGCAAAAGCCGCCACCACCAGTATAGGAAGGGTGGAAATGATGAAGGCGTAGAGTATCCACCAGTAGCCTCCGTTCATAATGGTCTGGAGAAAACCGTTTCCGGCCGTAATGCCCACGGACGCGATGAAGAGGGTGATGCCGACCTGACGCATCATCATATTTGCAGAAGGACTGATGCTGGTCTTCAGGCCCACCTTGTCACTGAAAGAGGAAATCAGGATGGACACGATGAGCGGACCGCCGGCCAGACCGAGTTTCACAGGCACGCTCATACCCGGGAGGAAAATCGGAATGGAACCCAGGAGCACTCCCAGCATAATGCCCAGAAATACCGGTCCCACGTCCGGAGCCACAATCTTGAGGGCCTTTGCTGCCTTTGCATCATGGTCGATCTGCACCGTCTGTCTCTGCTCCTTCTTGAGGTCAATTCTGAAAATAACCCTCAGGAAGATGATGCTCATCATAATCCCCAGCACACCCATAGGATAGGCAACCGCATAGCCGCAGGCGAAAAGGGAATTGTTGGCCCCGTCATTGAGGTCGGAGAAAGTCTGCTGGGCCGCTCCCAGACCTGGGGTGTTTGTCACCGAGCCGTAGAGAACTCCTGTCATGGCATTCAGGTCCTCCCCCGTAATCACGTGGATGAGATATGCCGTCACTGTGCCCAGAAGCACTATTCCCGTGGCGAGAAGATTGAGAGTCACTCCCCCTTTCTTGAACGAAGAGAAGAAATGCGGACCCACTTCCAGACCGATTGAATAGACAAAGAGTATGAGACCGAATTCCTTTACAAAATGCGCTGTGGTGGGGTCGAGGGTGAATCCCAATTGTCCCAGAATGATGCCGAGGAACAGTATCCAGGTGACTCCGAGTTTCACGCCTTTGATTTTGATGCGGTCGCACAGGAGTCCGGCAGTGATGGTGAGGGCGATGATGATGATCGAATGTGCCACGCCCTGCCCTGACACAAGATTGTTAAGCCATTCCATATTTGTATTATCTGTCTGTTTCGCAGAGTATCTTCACGAACTCCTCTGCCGATTTCTTGCGGTATGTTCCTTTGAGAAAGTGATATGAGCCGGTAAGCATATTTTCGGTACCATTGAGGGGAATCTCCCGGAAAAATTCGGGCTGTCCCACTGAACCTGTTGCCACAACAGTGGCGAAATTACTGTGTTGGAGCAACATAAGCAGAGGTGTAATCTGATTGAACTCCGCAGAAGGTTTGAGTTGGAAACCCTTTTCCCTGCACAGCCTGTCCAGAAGTATCCTGACTTGCATACCGGAAGCCGGAAGCGCAAGCTTGAATTTTTTCAGGTCCTCCAGCTCCACAGATTTGAGGCTCGCAAGCGGATTGTCCCTGGAGACCACAAGCGAAAGCGAATCCCGGAGAATTTCGTGAGACTCTATCTGTGGATATGGCACAGATGGTTTGTAGGACAGCACAAGGTCCAGGTCGTGGCTGATAAGCAACTCCATAAGTTCCGGAAGGGTCTTGTAGTACATCTGCACATCCACACCCGGATACCGGCGGTTGAATTCCCTGAGAGCCGACACCATAAGACGGGTGAAAGAGTGCGAGAGTCCCACCCTTAACTTGCCGCATTTCAGATTGTTGAGGTCCTGAATGCGGCTGATGCAGTTCTCAGCCTGATGGAGCGTTTCAAGAGCTATGGGCAGCAACTGTTCCCCGGCCTCAGTTATAGCCACACCGTGACTGTTTCTGATGAAAAGTTCCGCTCCGAGAGAGTCCTCCAACTGACGGATGGTTGCAGAAAGAGTGCTCTGCGTGATGCAAAGATCATTCGCGGCAGAGGAAAAATTCAAGGTTTCGGTGAGCCTTACAAATGCTTGAAGATGTCTGAGTTCCATTGTTCCGATATTAGTCACGGTGATGTCCCGGTATTTGTCCGGCAAAGATAAGCAATCACCGGCAATATCTGTCCCGACACTGATGGCAGGGCACAAAAAAAGTTTCTCAGGACGTCTCCGTCAAACCAAGAAACCCGTTTTTGCTGACCTTTCCGTGCCTCTCGGCAAGACGGGCCAATATTTACACACTACACTAACTTTATTATTTCATTCGGAAAAATTCCCTACAGGAGTTTTCCGCCTTTTCTGTGAGTTTCAGACCAAACATTGTAAAGTGAGGCAATCACACAAGCCGCTACTAAAGAAAGAAAAATTGCCGTTTTCATATATACTAACCTTTTTTTATTACGGGTGCAAAGGTAGGGCAGTTTCAACTGTCTGCAAAGCATTGGCTATGGAATGTTGACGCGGTTGCTATCGAAAAAACCGATAGTAAATTCTCATAACCATCGGTTATTGTGTCTCAAGTTACTGATTCAGAGGATTTCGCGTCTCATACGGGATTTCGGGATGCCGAGCTGGTCGCGGTATTTTGCAATGGTACGCCGGGCCACATTATAACCCTTGGCCTTCATCAGATCCACGATTTCGTCGTCCGTGAGCGGCTGCTGCTTGTTTTCTCCGTCCACGATTTCCTGAAGCACCTTCTTGAGTTCCCTTGTGGACACATCCTCGCCGGCCTGGTTCTTTATTGACTCGGAGAAGAAGTATTTCAGAGGAAAGATGCCGAAGTGGGTCTCAATGTACTTGCTGTTCGCAACTCTGGAGACCGTGGATATGTCATATCCCGTGACATCGGCTATATCCTTGAGTATCATAGGTTTGATTTTCGTCTCATCTCCGTCCAGAAAATATTCCCTCTGATAGTCCAGTATGGCCTTCATCGTGGTCATAAGAGTGGTGTGCCTCTGGCGCAGGGCATCCACGAACCATTTCGCAGACTCGAGTTTCTTCTTCACGAAGGACGCTGCATCCTTCTTGGCCCTTTCGGAAGAGTTGGCCGCCTCCATCAGGATGTCCGCATATCTGTGGTTCACCTTCACCTCCGGCACAGAAAACCTCGGCATAGTGAGTACAAATTCGCCGTCCTGCACATCCAGCACGAAGTCCGGAACCACTTGGCGAGTGTGGTCGCCATAGGCATCTGCAACCTGTCCTCCCGGGGTGGGGTTGAGTTTCAGGATACGGGCCATCGCTGCCTTGAGCCTCTCAGAAGTCATTCCGGTCTGGGACATTATGCGGTTGAAGTCCTTTTTGGTGAATTCCTGGAAATAGGAACTTATGATGCGCTTGGCATCCTCGACGACAGGAGTGGAAGTCAGAGCATTCAACTGTATGAGCAGGCACTCCCTAAGGTCCCTTGCACCCACACCAGCAGGCTCAAAACTCTGGATTACCTTTATCATCTGCTCCACCTCTTCCTCATTCGTGTCGATGCCGGCCCGGAATGCCATTTCATCCACAAGGCGGTCATTGGTGCGGCGCAGATAGCCGTCATCGTCTATACTGTATATTATATAATTGGCCACCTCGTTCTGGTGCTCGCTCAGGCTTCTGAACTGCAGCTGCTCGGTGAGGTTCTGCGGGAAGGACTCCTGCACGGAGAAAGTCTCCCGGCGCGGACGCTCATCGTATTTGCTGTAGTTGTCCGAACGCAGACGGTAGGCAGGAATCGGGTCGTCCTCCTTGTAGTCCGAAAGGGAAACCTCCCTGGAATTTTCGGACCTCTCCTTCGAGTCATCCTCCTCAAGCACCGGATTTTCCTCAATCTCCTGGCGCACTCTCTGCTCCAGACTCTGAATCGGCAGTTCTATCAGCTTCGCAGTCATTATCTGCTGCGGAGACAATTTCTGAATCTGTTTCTGTTCAAGCGACTGTTTCAACATAGGCTACAGATTTTGAAGTTGAACAAGCGGCCTCAGAATCTTCACGGTGTCTGTTATGTAGGTACACTTGGAATCCGCTGCCGGATAATTGATCTTTTCCTTGACGAGCAGGGCCCGCGGAAATTCGTTCCTGAGCTTGACCAGCAGGGCCATAGCCTCGGACTTGGTCCTGAAATCCCCGGCAGTGACCTTGAAATAGGGGTTTGCATAGGTCCTGTAAACAGGTACACCGGGCCAGGTTTTCTCGAATTTTTTCAGGATGGCTTCCGAATCCGTCCTCGAAGTCTGGCTGTTGTCGAAATAGACCCGGATGCGATAGCCGCTGATGCTCCTTGCGGGATTGGCCACCAACTGGGAATCCAGGGCAGCTTTCACCGAAGAGGGCTGACTGATGCTCACATTCACGGAGTCACCTGCAGAGCGGCTTGGCAGAATATTCCATATTTTCTTGCCCACCAAAGCCGTATCAACGGCGGAGACAGGTCTGTAAATTATCGAATCTACGAGTTCATAGCCTTCGGGGACAGTGCGCAGCGCAAGCGTATCTCCCGGATTGGAACGGGCCTGGGCAAGGCTTGCAATCAGGGAGAGCAAAACAGTTATGATGATTCTATTTTTCATTCTCAGACTTGGTTTTTGACATAAGTTCAAGCAATTCCGCCAGTTTCATATCAAGGACAATGTCCTTGGAAAATCCCAAAGCCTTGCCCGTTCCTTCCACACGCACGGAGAAATCGTCACGCTTTCCCGCCAAAGCCTGCATCAGGATGCCGAAAGAGGTGATGGAATTGAGCTTGGCGTGTGCCGTGAGGGGATAAATCACCTTGGAATGGCCTTTCAAGACGAAGGAGTCCAGCTGGAAGCGCCCAAACTCCTCTCCCTTGTACAAAATATTTGCCGTAATGTCAGAAAGCGTGACTGTTACCGTGGGATTGCTGATTCCGACCAGAAATTCGCCGTCCAACCCCTTGAGCCCGACAGGCGCAATGCTCTCGATTTCGAAGGATGTTATCTCTATCTGGCTGATTTTATCCACGGCAGCCTTCTCAATGGCCCTGCACCCTCCGGCCAGGAAAGAAAGCGCCAGAAGGACAGCAGAAGCAAAAGATATGTGCAAGAGTTTTCGGTTCATAGGTGCAAATATAGCATAAAGCCTAAAAAAATCATACCTTTGCAGGCCTAAAGATGAATTGCGATGAATAGTCTCAAACCAATATTTGATGAAAAAAAACCTCGGGTCTATATCGAGACCTACGGCTGTCAGATGAACGTAAACGACTCTGAGGTAATACTTTCCGTGCTTCAGGAGAATGGATATTCACTGACTGAGGATATGAACAAGGCGGATGTAATCCTCTGCAACACCTGTTCCATCAGGGACAATGCCGAACAGAGAATCTGGGGCCGCATCGAACAGTTCCGCCTCCAGAAAAGGAGAAATCCCGCCGTGGTAATCGGCATCGTGGGATGTATGGCGGAGAGACTGAAGGACAAGTTGCTGGAGAAAGTGGACCTGGTGGCCGGGCCGGACAGCTACAGAAGCATAGCCAGGATGGTTGCCGATGTGAGACCGGATTCGCCTCAGATCAATGTTCTGCTCTCCAGGGATGAGACCTATTCTGACATCTCGCCCGTACGTCTGGACAAGAACGGGGTTTCAGCCTACATTTCCATTATGAGGGGTTGCAACAATGCCTGCTCGTATTGCGTGGTGCCCTACACCCGAGGTGCGGAGAGAAGCCGTGACCCCCATTCCATAGTCCGTGAGGCCGAAGAACTATTCGGGAACGGTTACAAAGAGGTGAACCTGCTGGGACAGAATGTGGATTCCTATCTATGGAAATCAGCGGAAGAAAACGTCAATTTCGCGAAGCTTCTGGAAATGGTCTCCGCTGTGAGCCCTGAATTGAGGGTGCGCTTTTCCACCTCCCATCCCAAGGACATATCTGACGAGGTGCTCCTGACTATGGCTGCCCACGAGAATATCTGCCGCCACATCCACCTGCCCGTACAGAGCGGTTCAAGCACTATGCTTGAGAAAATGAGGCGGAAATATGACCGGGAATGGTATCTGGAGAGGGTTGCGAAAATCCGCGAAATAATGCCGGACTGCGGACTGAGTACGGATGTAATCGCCGGGTTCAGCGGGGAGACGGAGCAGGACCATCAGGACACCCTTTCACTGTTCAGGGAAGTCTGCTTCGATTCCGCTTTTATGTTCCAGTATTCCGAAAGGCCGGGGACCTTGGCTTCGAAGAAATATCCGGACGACGTGCCTCCCCAGGTCAAGACGGCCCGGCTGAACGAAATCATTGAGCTTCAGACAAGAATGAGCCTCGAAAGCAATCGCAGAGACCTCGGAAAGAGGTTCATTGTACTGGTGGAAGGGGCTTCGAAACGCAACGGAGAAGACCTTTGCGGACGTGCAGGAAACAACAAGATGTGCGTCTTCCCGGCGGCAGAGGCTGAAAGGAAAGCCCTCGGACTGCAACCTCTCCAAGCAGGAGACTATGTGACCGTGGAAGTGAAGGACTGCACTTCGGCGACCCTGCTCTGTACCCAGGTACTATAGCAGGAGCAGCACCGCAAAGACATAAAGCAGGAAGCCCTGTAAGGAAAGCCCGCCTTTGGACTGGCTCTCAAGGGCAAGCGATGTGGCATCCTCGGAAAGCAGCTGAGCAAGTTTCTCGTTGTCGGGCCTGAAATTGCAGGACCATTTCCGGACTATCTGACCATCCGCGCAATATGTCACTCCACCGTTGGAACGGTTGAAGGTGGCGAGGGTCTTGTAATCTGCAATGCGGGTCAGGCTTCGCAGGTCTTCGGGCACATTTTCATACGAAGCAGCCAGAATCAGAGGCGTGTATCCGGCTGAGGAACAGTGTTTTACGAATTCCCTCACCCCGGCGGCATTGTGGGGATGCAACTTTCTGAAAACACTTACCACCATAACCTTTCCGCGGGCGGCAAGGGAGTCGCAGTACTCTCCCCCGGCATCCGAAATGGACAGCACCGGCCTGAGGCTGTTCTCATCCTGAATCACCTTAGAGTCTATGAAGGTCCAACTGCTGTCCGGCAGATTGTCCAGACGGAAATTCTTCCTCTGCCCATCCTTTTCATACACAAAAACAGGCTCCGACAGGTCCACATAGTCCTCACTGCGAGATGCTTCAAGTATTTTCCCGGGGGCAAATTCAGTGTAATCCTTCATAGGGAGCGCAATCAGAGACCATAGCGCGAAGACGAGAACAGAGAGCGAACTGATTGCGAAAGAGACATATTTCACAGGCTTGGGACTACCGAAATCCCGGAAGGGGAAAAAGGCCACGCAGAGCAGGGCGCAGAGTATGACATTCTTTACAAGTGACTGTAAATGAGTCAGATGCACAGCCTCTCCAAAACACCCGCAGTCCATCACCGGATTGGCAATTGCAAGGACTGCTGTGAGAATGGTAAAGAATCCCATCAGGACGGAAGAGGCTATGGCAGTGACCTTCCTCCACACTCCGCTCATCAGGGCAGCTCCAAGCACGGCCTCAACCAAAGCCAGACATTCGGCTATCCCCACTGCAACGGGCGAGAGAAAGCCCATATACAGAAAGTCCAGCCAGGCCTTGACTATGAAAGCACTGCCCGTGGGGTCCATAAGTTTCAATATTCCCGACAACAGAAATACTGCACCGGAGATGAATGCGCAAAACCTGCGGAATCTGTTGTATGAAGGCTTCATCTTGCAAATTTTTTGTCCACGATTTCCCTGACTTTGGCTGAGATTTCATCCGGAGGGAGCATCTTTCCGTCGGCGGAGGAGCAATCGATTCTGAGAAAATCCGCATCTGCTCCGCACTGGCTCAGATAGAGGCTACGCACCTGTTTCTGAAAATCTATGGAGGCCTCGTGTATGTCCTGATGCCCTTCCAGATAGTCCCTGTCGCCTCCCTGACGCTGGGAATTCAATTTCTCCTGCACAAAGCCCACCGGCACGTCGAGGAAAATGTTCAAATCTGGTCTCGGCAGTCCGAAAGGTCCATACTCCGTCTCCAGAATCCAGTCCCTCAGGCGTTCAGCCTCCGACCTGTCTTTCAGCTTGGCACACTGATAGGCTATGTTGGAATAGACATAGCGGTCCAGCAGCACAATTTCCCCACGCTCCAGAGCGGCCTTCATCCCGGGCGCAGCCCCGTGGCGGTCTTCTGCGAAAAGCAGGGCAACCAGCTGAGGATGTACCTGGTCAATGTTTCCGAAATCGCCCCTTAGGAAACGGGATATGAGGTCTCCATAGACGGGAGAGTCGTAGCGCGGGAAATGTATATAGTTTACCTGACCGTAAGTCTGTGTAAGATATTCTTTAAGACGTTTTACCTGGGTCGATTTGCCGGACCCGTCCAGGCCTTCTATGACAATCAGCATTCTGGAATTCGTTTGAGTTTCGTAAATTTGTGGGCGCGCCAAAAGCAGACGCGGTCGCAAACTTACAAAAATTTGATGAATTATGAACTTTGAGCCGAAGATAATGGGCATTGTGAACATCACTCCCGATTCCTTCTACAATGGCAGCCGCAATATGAACAGTGATGGCAATGTGTTGGTGGACAAGACTTTGGAGAGAGTGGAAAAGATGTTGAAGGAAGGTGCGGGCTATATTGACATAGGTGCCTGCTCCACCCGTCCCGGTGCCGAATGTGTCGATGCCGCCGGGGAATGGAAACGGCTTAAGGCTGTGCTCAGGCCCATAAGGGAAACAGTGCCCCCAGATGTGAAAATTTCCATAGACACCTTCCGCTGGGACATCATTTCCAGAACTCTTGACGAAATCGGGGAGGTGACGGTAAATGACATTTCTGCCGGTGAAGACGACTTGAATATGCTTCCTGGGGTGGCAGCAAACGCTCTGGAATACATTGCAATGCACAAAAAGGGAGTGCCTGCGGATATGCAGAGCCGCTGCGACTACAAATATGGAGTGGTGGAAGCGGTGAAGGACTATTTCCGGGCTTTCGAAGAAAAAGCCGGGGCTATGGGCATAGGGAACTGGATACTCGATCCGGGATTCGGTTTCGCAAAGACGGTGGAACAGAACTACGAACTGCTGGACCATCTGGAGGATTTCTGCTCAGGGAGCCGCAGGGTGCTGGTGGGTATCTCCCGCAAGAGTATGATATACAAGACATTGAGCACAACGCCCGAAGATCCGCGCACTCTGGAAAGGACTTCGGAACTGCACCGTATTGCCCTGGACAAGGGGGCTGCCATACTCAGAGTTCACGATGTTGCCGAGGCTGTGGCCCTGCTCAGGTAGGACTTTCTATATGGCCCTGGTCTTTTCTGCAAGCCAGAGCCTTTCCTCCTCGTTCATAAGGGGTGAGAGGCGGTCATAGACCCGGGCATTATAGTCATTCAACCATTTGAGCTGCTCCTGAGTGAGCATTTCCACAAGAACTGCGGATGTGTCTATGTGACAGCAGGTAAGAGTCTCGAAGCACAGCCATTCCCCGAATTCGTTGGTCCCGTACGGCACTGTAAGAATGATGTTCTCGTGGCGTATGCCGTGCTGGCCTTCCCTATATATGCCGGGCTCATTCGAGGTCACCATTCCCGGAAGCAGAGGCTGGGAATTGAAGTTCTGGCGTATGTCCTGGGGGCCTTCGTGCACACCGAGATAGAAACCCACGCCGTGGCCAGTGCCGTGGCCGAAATTACGCCTGGCTTTCCAGAGGGCCTCGCGGGCAAGCACATCCAGCTGACAACCTGCAGTACCCTTGGGAAAGACCGCGGTGGAGAGTTCAATCATACCCTTGAGCACTAGAGTGTAGTCCTCCTTTTCAAGCGGAGTGCAGGGTCCAAGGGGAACGGTGCGGGTGATATCCGTGGTGCCGGTCAAATACTGGCCTCCGGAATCCACCAGATACAGGCCTCTCGGTTCCAGCTTCCCGGAACCTTCGGACGGGGTGACATAATGAGGCAGGGCGGCAGATGGCCCATAGGCCGAAATGTTTTCAAAACTCTCTCCCCTGTAGCCGTCGATTTGAGCCCTGAGCGAACTGAGTTTCAATGAGGCCTCCCATTCGTCCACCGGGCATCTTTCCCCACGGGAGGCAGCGCCAACCTCCCCTTCCAGCCACCTGAGGAAGCGTTCCACTGCCAGTCCGTCCTCCACATAGGTCTCCCTCAGAAGCTGCATTTCCCTCTCATTCTTAACCGCCTTCATAAGGGCCACAGGAGACTGGCCACAGATGATGCGGCTGCTCCCGGATGAGGCATAGGCTTCAAAAAGGGATTCGTAGAACTGCCAGTTCAATGTGGAACAGTCCACAAAGATGCTTTCCTCCGGACTCAACGACTCCAATGCAGGAATCAGGGCATCATAGTCTTCCACCTGCACCTCATCGGCGGCAAGTTCGTCATAGCTGTCCAGCGTGTCCGGATCCGAATCAAGCCCCTTTCTGCAGAACCACTGCACGGATTCCTGGGACAACAGCAGGCTGGATATACAATAGGGATTGTACTCAATGTCCGCAGCCCTTATGTTCAGCACCCAGGCGATTTCGTCCAGAGCCGTCAGCAGCAGATTGTCGCAAAACTCCCTCAGCATCCACTTGCGCAGGGAACTGATTTTCTCCGTCCTTGTTTCACAACCCGAAACCTCCGGATCAAGGGTTATGACAGGGGTTGAAGGAATCTGAGGCCGGTCCGTCCACAGCTTGTCCAACATATCCGGAACCGCAATGATTTCGCAGTCATTCCCATCCGTAACATCCTTATCTTCAAACGCTTGCTTAATTTCCTGCATTTGCTCTACACTCCAGCAGAGCGAATCCACTGCAATTCTCACCACACCGTCCCGGGAGAGCGATGCGGCTTCTGAGGAGAGCCACTGCGGAATCGGAACCTGCTCCGGGACCCTGAGCTTGTGCAGCTGCACACCTGTACCCCTGAGTTGGGACTGAGCCTGGATGAAATAACGGGTATCCGTCCATAGACCTGCGTGTGAAGGAGTTACAGCAACACTGGCCGCCTCTCCTGTAAAGCCTGTAAGCCATTCCGCCTGTTTCCACCTTGCGGAGGGATATTCGCTGCAGTGGGGATCCGAAGCATTCAGCAATACCACATCCCAGCCATTGGAGGCCATCATTTCCCTCAAGAGGGCTATTCTTTCTGCATAGATGTTTTCCATAATTGTCGCATTTGGGTCAAAGTTATGCAAATAGTTCTGCAATAATGCCATCTGATATGAAAAATTTGTGCTCGGGAATACGGACAAGGGAGCTGCCTTCTATGATTTCGAGGCTGCCGGACTTCAGAGCCCGTTTCAGCGCAGTGGCTCCGCACAGGTCCTCAACTCTGCGGGAGGACAGGCCGGAAGAGGTACGCAAAGACAGCATAACTTCCTCCATACCAATCTGTTCTGCTGTAAGAATCTCCGATTGGCAAGGCCGGTTTTCAATATAGGCTTTCAAATGAGGCTCATTCCAGCTGCGGCTATATTCCCCTTCAGCCGAAATGCTGAAGGAATGTGCACCGGGGCCGAGTCCCAGATAGGGCTGATGATGCCAATATGCGGAATTGTGCACCGCCTCATAGCCGGGTAGGGCAAAATTAGATATTTCATAATGATTGTAGCCGGTCTGGCGCAGTCTGTCGCAAAGCAGCTCATATTCGCGGGCACAAGAATCCTCATCTGCCATCACCACCTTTCCTGAAGAGACCATTTTCTCCAAAGCGGAATCCGGCTCAATTGAAAGCTGATAGGCAGAAATATGCCTTGGAGGGCGTCCTGTCCGGGAAATATCCAGAGCCCGGGAGATGGTTCGGGTCCATTGGGCAGCATCCTTGGACGCAAAGCCGAAGATGAGGTCTATGCTGATGTTGTCGAATCCGGCATCTTCGAGTATGCGGTAGGCCTTAATGGCAGTGGCGGCATCGTGACGGCGGTTCATCCATTTCAGGACCCTGTCATCGAAAGACTGCACCCCCATACTGACACGGTTCACACCCATCTTGAGCAGGGCCTCGGCATATTCCGCCCCCTTGTCCACTATGTCCTCAGGATTGGCTTCAATCGTGAATTCTTCAAGCGGGCCTGCCAGATTACGCAAATGGGAGACAATATGCTCCAAAACAGACAGCGGCAACACCGTCGGGGTGCCGCCGCCTATGTACAATGTCCGTGTCTGAAAGGTTCCGGACAGTTCCTCCTGTCTGAGCTCCGCTTCCTTCAGCAAGGCCTTTGCAAAAGCTTCATAGCACACCGCTGTTTCGGAATAGAAACCGCAGTAGGTGCAGAACGACTTGCAAAAAGGAATGTGGACGTAGAGCACAGGTTATCGAAGCATTGTTTCAGCTGTACCGAGGGCATTGTTGTCCGTGTAGGCCTCAACACTGTATATACCTTTCACACAGTCGCTTACACCGTTCACAAAGATTACGACATCGGTTTCGGTGCCCTGGTAGTCGATTTCACGGGAAGCCGACGATACGAGTGTTTCTCCATTGAACTCGAAACTCCTCTGGTCCTGTCCTGCGATGAGCACTCCCTCCGGGTCCTTGACTCTGATGTAAACTCTTACCGGTCCCTTCGGTGCCAGATCGTTCTCAACCAGGGAAAGACGCACCTGGAACTGGGAAACCCTGGTACGGCGGTCGGTCTGCTTGCCGGAAGAATTGTAGGCAGCAATCGAGAGGCCGCGGGCCTTGAGGATGGAACCGGTTGCAACCTGCTCGGAAAGCTGATCTACTGTGCGGGAGAGCTCCTCTGAACGCTTCTTGCTTTCTGCTGCATCCCTTCTTGCGGCTGCTGCATCGGCGGTGAGCTTCTTGTTGAGGGTGTTCAGGGAGTCAATCTGCACTATGTAGTTCTTCATTATGCTCCTGAGGGTGCCGAGTTCCTTTTCGTACTGACGGATCTTGCGGCGGTTGGTGGCTTCGGTTTTCTTGAGCCTCTCTATCAACTGGTTCACCTCTTCACGGGAAGAGTCGAGCTGGGAGTTGATGGTGTCGTAGTCGGACGAAAGCTCAGCATAGTCGCTCTGGAGAGAGAGCATCTGCTGGGTGAGCTCGGCCTTTTCCTCATTCAGTTCGTTCACAAGGGCGGATTTCTGTATCCAGATATATGCCAGTACGCCTGCGAGCACAACTGCCACTGCGACCAACACATAAGTAATTGTCTTGAAATTGTTTGTTTGCTTTTCCATAACATCAAAAATTTTTTCCGTTGCGAATATACACAATAATTTTCTATTTTTGCACTCCCGTGCTGTTGCACCGGGTTTATTAACTGACTTTTTACTCAAATGAAAGCATCTGTAAAATACCTTGTCCGCGCAGTCAAGTATTTCTGCTGGTTCTTAATTCTGTTCACTTTGCTCATCGGGGTTCTGGTCCTGACAAAATTCGTTCCTGCCGACATCGATACTATGTTTGTAAAAGGATGGATATCAGTGGCTGAGATTGCAGGAGTTTTTGTGGTTTTCTCCGCTGTCTATCCAAAGTTCGGATATGTGACAAGGAAGGTGTCCATTCCGGGAGAATGGGCGGAAGTGGAGCCTCAGATCAAGGAATTCTTCAGAGAAAGGGGAGATTATGTAATTGAGAGCGAGGAGGAAGGAAAAATCTGCCTGCGCAGCAACAGCAGGGCTGTTCGCATTGCCAGACTTTGGGAAGACCGGATTACCGTGACTTTTGTGCTGGGAGGAGTGGAGATGGAAGGCCCTGCAAAGGACCTCAACCGCATAGTCAGCGCATTCGAGTACCGGCTCAGGGGCGAGTGACAGTCATTTCGCAGCGTGAGCAGTCGAATTCCAGCATCAGCATACGGGAATTGTTGCGTATGAAAATTCCCTCCCCGATACGGTTCTCAGCGGCAAGTCTCCGATAGGCCGGAGTTTTCTTGCAATAACCGAGTTCCCTGAGCAGACAATAGCGGCTGCGCATAAGTTCCGTACGCTCTTGTGCGGTCTGGAGGTCTCCCCACTTCGGGTGTATTCCCTTGACGGACAATTCATAAGCTGGATAGACATAACGGCTTCCTCCACTGCGGTAAACCTCTGCGGCCATTTCGTTGGCCACGTCATTCCTGTAGTCGGCCACATCGGGACAGACCGCCTGTCCTTCAGATTGGAGATTGAGTATGGGACGGAAATGACATTCCTGACTCTGAAGCTCCTGTGCCACTTCCCTGCGCAGGGCATTTATGACGGCAGCCTTCAGCAGGGGCAGGTCTCCCTCAATGCTGACCACTCCGAAGGCAAAAATACCCGTAGTCTTGGACAACTGCCCGGAGAGTATTTCCTGCATCCTCTGCCGGTCACGGGCCAGTTCCGACTTTTCCTCCCGTACGAGGCTGACACTTCTGCCGTCTTCGGTCACGGCACTGATTTCCAATCTGAAAACTGTCTCAGAGAGTGCTTCTGACCGGAATGTGATGCTGGCTGAAATGAGCCTTACTGAAGGCTTCGAGACTTCTTTCTCGAAGGCGGAATCGTAATTTCTCCAGAGTCGGGCACCGGGTTTCAGGCCCGGGACATTCTTGCAGATTATGCGGTTGCCTTCGCTTATATCAACCTTGAAACCGCTTTCCCGGCCGTCGGTGCCTATGAACGAAAGGCCGTCCCCGTTGTGAATTGCCGTTCTGCAATCCTCCAGTCTTATCTCCATTTCATTCCCGGCTCCGCTTCTGAGCCCCACGCCTGAGACACGGCCCACATACTGCCCCATTGCCTTCCCGGCATCCAGACAAGCCCATTCCCCGGAAGCGCCCAAATCAGTGAACCCCCGGTTGAAACTCTTGTTCACATCAGGAGTGAAACCAAGTCTGGAACGCCCGAAGGATGCCCTGCAATACTGTCCACCGGAGGCATCCACCAGGGAGTCCAAGGCCCCGGAATAGGCCGCCACCACATTCCTGACATAGGAAATTCCCTTAAGTCTGCCCTCAATCTTGAAGGACATAACCCCGGCATCGGCCATAGTCTTGAGGTGTTCCATCATATTCAGGTCCTTGAGAGACAGCAGAGTCTTGTCCATAGCCAGAGCCCGTCCCCCGTCCTTGACAGGCTTCCCGTCCCTGTCCACCAGGTCATAGCGCGAACGGCAGGCCTGTATGCATTCTCCCCTGTTTGCGCTGCGCCCGTTGAGATGGACCGAAAGATAGCATTGCCCACTGAAACACACGCACAGGGCCCCGTGCACGAAGGCTTCGATTTCCGCATCCACAGACGAGCATATGCGCTTGACTTCCTCCATCCCCAGTTCCCTTTCCAGCACCAGACGGGAAAAACCGAGCCCCCGAAGCCTGAGCGCAATTTCCGGAGTGCGTATGGAACACTGGGTGGAGGCGTGCAGGGGGATACGAAGAAGGTCGGGATGCAGCTGGCGGTATCGGGCGATGGCCAGATCCTGTACTATCAGAGCGTCCGCACCGGCCTCCTGCAGTTTCAGAGCCAGTTCTATTGCAGCGTCCAGCTCCGAGTCGTATATAATGGTATTGAGAGTCACATAGACCCTTGCCCCGAAACGGTGGGCATAGTCACAAAGCGCCTTGACATCTTCCAGACTGTTTCCGGCAGCCTGCCTTGCCCCGAAAGACGGACCTGCAAGATAAACGGCATCGGCACCGCAGTCTATGGCCGCGATGCCGATTTCAAGGTTTCTTGCCGGAGCAAGCAGTTCAAGCGTCCGCATAGGACTATTTGCTCAATGCAGCAATCTGTGCCTTTGCAACCTCTGTGTATTTAGGGTTGGTAAGGATCTGATTGTAGTATTCGAGAGCCTTTGCCTTGTCGCCTGCCTTCTGTGCGCTCACAGCGAGGGTACATTTGATATCGTCCGCTTTCTTGTCATTCGGAGCCACAGCGAGGAATTTTTCGAAGGCCTCAATGGATTTTGCATCCTGTCCCATTTTCTGGGCAGCCATACCCGCGAAATACAGGGCGTTGCCGCTCTCCAGATAATCATTGGACTTGATTGCATTTTCGTATGCCACTGAAAACTTCTGAGCCTTGAATGCTGCCTGAGCCTCCTTGAGGAACATTGTTCCGAGCTGTTTCTTTGCAGCCTTGTCCTGTCCGTTCTCAGCAGCTGCAAGATAGGCTGCCTCGGCATTGGTCAGGTCGTTGATTTTGGAATAAGCGAGACCGAGGCGGAGCTGTGCAGTCGCATTGTCAGGATTTTCAGCAATGATGTCCTTGTAGGCCTGGATTGCACCTGCATAGTCCTTACCGTTGAGAAGGTCATTGGCCTTGTTCATCTTAATCTGAGGCACAAGTTCCTTTGCATCCTCCACAACTGAATCTACGCCATATTCCTGAGCTTTTGCTACGGCAGCCTCGATTTCAGAAAGACCCTTGTCATAATTTCCCTCCTTCACGGAAGCCTTTGCTATGCTGAACATAATCTTCGGGATGTACTCCTTGCAGTTTCCGACCATTTCGGCACCTTCTTCTCCGCAAGCCTCGGCCATAGTCAGGGCCTCTTCAAATTTGGAAAGTGCATCTGCGTCATTACCAGCCTGGAGAGCCATCGCTCCGTTGTTGTAAGTTTCGGTAGCCTGAGCCATGTCCTGTGCGCTAAGCGCAAATGTCGCAGTCAAAGTTGCTGCAATAACAAGCAAAATCTTTTTCATATCTTAATATGTTTAATATTATCATTTTGGCACCAAATATGTGCAAACCGGCCCCGCGTGTCAAAAGCCAAAAGACACACGAATTGCAAAATTAGCAATAATTTGTAGTAAATTTGCAAAAACAAAACCAAAAAGATGAAAAAAGCCCTGATTACGGTGATTGCTGTCCTGGTTGGCACATTTCTGTTTGCCCAGAACAGACCGGAAGAAGATACGAGGATAGCCTTTGGAACATTTCAGAACGGCCTTCATTACTATGCAGTCCAGAATACCGTGGAAACCGGATTTGCGGACTTTGCACTGGTATGCCGCCGCCGGGACGAGAAGGATCTGAATCCAACAGACCTGCTTTTCGACAAGGGCAGAATAAGACAGCGCAGCTTTCAGAAATTTCTGTCGGACAATTCAGTGGCCCCGGACAAATCCGGCTATGCTCATCTTACGGAGGACTGTATGGCCCTGCATTTTTCATCAGTGATGCTGAGCCGCAACCCCAAACTTGTGGATTCCCTTTTCCTGGCCCTCTTCGATGCGGCGGAGCTCCTTGCCGGAAAGGGTGTACCTCTGGGTGAACTGGCAATAATGGTTTCCGGAGACCTGGACCGGTCCGCAACGATAGAAAAGATGAAAATTTTCTCCCTGATGATTCAGGACAACAGCGGCAACTGCAGACCCACCGTTGCCCGGCCTTATGATAACCCGGATTCGGAAATCGTGGTGGAAGATTCCGGAGAGTATGTGAAGATTTCGGGCAAATTCCCTTTCAGGGCAGTGGAGGTCGGCTCGGGCAACACGGCCAAATATGCTGTAATGAACCAGTTGGCATCCACCCTCGGGGCTGTGGCTGTGGATCTGACGAAGAGGTCCCTGGACATCGACTCAGTCCCCTACACCGATGCTGGTTTCAGCCTGAGCAGGAGGAAATACGGAGAGACTGATGTTTGGAATACTCTTGAAATACATTTCTGTACCATTCCCCAGGTCAAGGATGCGGCGGTAAAGGCTTTCTCAAGGGCTTTGTCGTCACTGCCGAAAATGAACTATCCCGAATTGAGGATTGCATCCAGAAGATATTATTCCGGACACAGCGCGAATGAGTCCTCAATGACAAATGCGGAACTGATACACCTCTGCAGGGATGCTTTTGTCTATGGCAGTCCCCTTGTCAGTGATTCGGCCCTGCGCCGTTTCTGCCGGTCCAGAGAGGTGGCTGATTCCCTGGGTCTGAACATTATGCAGGATTTTGCCGCGGCAGTGGTGAAAGCTCCTTCCGATTCTGCTGTAAGAAGTGCCTGGACAGCCAGTATGCCGGTTTACCGTCCGGACATCAGGGCCCTGGACAAATTGCCGGGGCTTCCGGAAAAGAAAAGCCGGGTCAGGACATCGAAGGAAAAACTGACTGACGGCACACTTTTCACGGCCCCCAACGGATTCAAGGTCTATTACAAGAGGGTTCCCGGAGCAGAGAAGGTGCATTGGGGTTTGAGCGTCGGCAGGGGCTATTCTCTTGTGGAAGGGCTGGAACCCGGGCAGGCTGCATTTCTATCGGATATGCTTCCCCTGTTCAGCGTATGCGGAATTCCTGCCGGCGATCTTCAGGAGCTGATCAACTTCAATGGCATAAGCTGCCAGACGAAAGTCAATCTCTATTCCACCTATATGGGAGGAGTGGTGAGCCACAGGTCCCTTACTTTGCTTATGCAGCTGCTGGCCGGCTATTTCAGCAACATCAGGCCTGATGCCGAGGCCATACTGGACTACACAAGGAATATGGCAGCCGAGTCCGCCGTGTACAGGATGGGCAGAAATATGCGCTTGGCGGCAATTGACAGCCTGCTTTGCAACGGCAACCCCTACAGCGAAGTGAAAATGTACGACAACTTCGACACCGGACTCATTTCCAAGGCAGATACTCTTTTCCGCAAGGTCTTCGCGAGTGCCGACGATGCCTTCATCGTAATTTCAGGGGACATGGAAACGGAAAAGGTGAAAAAAATGCTGGAAAGCACCATAGGAATGTTCCAAACCACGGGAGAGATTACCCGACGCAGGAGGGTGATGTTCCAGCCTTCTGCCGGGTGGATCTCTGCCCAAAGGCACGGCCGGGAAACAGGGGTGGAAATTCTGCTGAGCACAGCCCTGCCGATGACTGCCGAGAATATGTGCGCAGCACTCCTCTCCACAGCCCTGCTCAAGGAAAAAGTCCGGGAAGCCATCGTGGGCACCGGCTATGCTGCCGATGCGATTTATTCCTTCACCCAGTATCCGAGGGAGAGGTTCAGCGTGAGCATTTCCGTGAACAAAATATCGCCTCAGGGCTATGACTTATCCCAATTGACGGTCATTTCCGAGTTGGAACTGGTGGAGAAACTGAGGAATGCCCTGCAGATTTCGAAAGACGATGTCTTCGTGGATGCCGTGGTGGAGACATACAAGAAACTGCTCAACAACACCTACAACCTTGCGCAGCAGAATCCTGAATATTGGATAGAGACCATAGTCCGCCGCTACACCGACGGCCGCGACCTGCGCACGAAGATAATGGACAAGATGAATGCCGTGTCGAAGGAGAAAATCATACGCACAATGGAAGCGCTCACTTCCTCAAGCAGGATAGAACTTATTGTTACAGAATAGTATGGGAAAGGGATATTGCTCAATTATAAGGCTTGGAGACTGCATCATAGACTCCGACATACTCACTGAATTTTTCTGCTGCGACTATGCAAGATGCAAGGGTTGCTGCTGCGTAATCGGGGACAGCGGGGCCCCTCTGCTGGAATGTGAAATTCCTGCTCTGGAAAAGAATTATGAAATATTCTGCCCGGAAATGTCCGAAGCCGGGCGGCAGGCTGTGGCTGCCAAAGGTCTGTTCGAGATAGACATTGACGGGGATTTGGTAACCCCACTGGTTCCGGGCAGCGAAGAGTGCGCATATTGTCGCAAGGATGCGGAAGGAAACTGCCTTTGCGCTATTGAGAAAAAATGGAACGAGGGGCAGGGAGACTTCATCAAGCCTATATCCTGCCGCCTCTATCCCATCCGCGTCACCGAAATGTCAAACGGTCTGAGAGCCCTGAAACTTCACCGCTGGGACATCTGCCGGGATGCCTACATCAAGGGTCAAAGGGAAGGTATTCGAGTCTATCAGTTCCTCAAAGCCCCCATAATCCACTTTTTCGGTGAAGAATTCTACGAAGCCCTTGAAGCTGCTGCCAAAAAGATTGGCCCGTGTCAGTCCTCGACTAAGTAATCCTCAAAAAATAACCTGCATCATCTTTGAAAATCTTTTCGGTTCATATTTCCTCCCTCATCAGTCACATAGCTACGGCTATGCTCCTTCTTCGGGTGAAAATCTGACCTCGAAAATCTAATTCAAATCTGACGCAACTTATTATTTTCGTATTACTAAGCGGGATCAATAGTCCACAACTTCAAAAGTGATGTCCACATCGCCGAAATGTCCGGCTATTTTGTCGGTGGCCTCTATGTAGCGGCGGCTCAGCTGTCCCCTCCATACTATGTCGTCCCGGGTGTTGAATGGGAGGGATATATCGAATCCATAGCTCTTTGAAGCCACTTTTACCACTGCTGAACACTTCCACTGCGTGAGAGAGCCTCCGTCATCCTCGACTATCATAAATGCCACCTGGGTCAGCTGGGAAGTCCAGTCGGACACAAGAACGGTATTGAAAGGGAGAGCCTGTCCGAGCTGCTTGCGTTTGACCACCACCATAAAATCGGTGACCGCGGGTACATAGAGCTGGAGTTCAGCCTCTGTGGATGCCACGAAATCATTGACAGAACCGGCTTTGATGAAAAACTCTGAGCCGCCCGCAAGCCAGGTGTCGTAGTGGCGCCTCATAGTGAAGTCTTTCAGAATCAGGGTTTTCACAGAAGAGGCAGCCTTTGTTCCCTCCTCAGAAAGTGGCACGACGGGGGCCCGGGAAGAGACCGGACCTCCTATAATCAGAGCACCTCCCCCGTTGTCCCACTCCGGATGCTCACGCCTCATCACATCCAGAGAGGTGTAACCGCTGTCACTGTTGCGATTGACAACCCACACCGGATATGCCGCTGCGTACTTTTCATCCACCTCAATCTTTCTGACCGTTCGTGCTCCCCGCTCATCCGTATCGACTTTCCATCCCACGCCGACTTGCGAACCGTCACCCGGGTCGTAGGTAAACACCGGTTGTGTTTCCCCGTCCCAATCCTCCGAGTATGGCCAATATATCTGTATATCCGAAGAACTCAGACTTTCCAGCCAAAGGCCGGGGTCGAAACCGGAGGCCTTCGTGGCGGCCCGGTTCTCGGCATATTGTATTATCAGATCCCTCAACGGAAGTATGTCCGACAAGGATTTGGACTGTTCTGCCACGGAGTTGCCGGATTTTCCGGAATCTTCTTCTCCCACTCCCCTCCCGGGGCTTGCGAACAAGTCTCTCATCATATATTCCTCGTCATACCCGTTACCGGAAGAAGATGAAACAGCCCTGTGGACTTCCCTGAAATGCACCGGCTCCATAGGCAGTTCGGAAAGCATCTGAGCCACCTGGTCCAAAGGCAATGCCGCATTATCCCTGTCCTCCACGGGCTCCGGGATTCTGTTGCAGGAAAGCAAAAGTAAAAGAAACAGCAATTTGTCAGTTTTCATAGCAAAAAATATTTCTGCTGCAAAGAGACTGACAATTAGCGGTTGAATGAAATTTTCAACGAATAATATTCAAAAACAGGCATCCGGCACTTCAGGAAGCCGATTTTCGTAAGGGACACAAAGCCTCAGATACGAACTTTTCAAATCCTCTGACCGCAAATGCCTGAATTGGCTTGCCTGAGAGGCCGATTTTGTGCCCGAAGCGGCTGAAACGGCTATTCGAAATAAAAGCCTTCGTCTTCACTTTCAGCCTCGTGACCTGCCGTAACCTGGTCCGGGACAACAGGCCTGCGGTCTCCGTAGGCTTCAGCTTCGCAGGCAATGTTCATAGGTATTCCTGCCGGCGGAGTGAAACGGTCCGCTTCGCTTATCCCGAGATTACCGTTCTTGAGGACCTTTTTCATAAACAGCCCCCAGATAGGCAGGGCCATATTCGAACCTCCTCCCAGGGCAGTGGAGCCGAAGTGGATTTGACGGTCCTCGCCGCCGACCCAGATTCCGGCTGTGATTTTCGGTGTGTAGCCTATGAACCAGCCGTCTGAGTTGTCATTGGTGGTTCCGGTCTTTCCGGCAATTTCGCCCTTCAGCCCATATTTGGCACGGAGCCTGATTCCGGTGCCGTGATTGACCACAGACTGCATCATATCCACCATTTCATAGGCGGCATATTCACTTATTGCCACTGACCTGTGGTTGATGAACTCGCTGAGTCTGTTGCCGTTGCTGTCCTCGATGCGGGTTACGAAAAGGGGTTCGATTGCCATACCTCTGGAAGGGAAGGTGTTGTAGGCTGCGACCATATCGAAAGGCATCTGGTCAGTGGAACCCACGCACAGAGACTCCACTTCCTCGATATGGCCGTGTATGCCCATCTTGTGCATCATTTCCGCCATAGCTTTCGGCCCGAACTGCTTCATCAGATAGGCCGAGATGTTGTTGGAACTCTTAGTCAGGCCCCATTTCAGGTTCACGGTCAGGCCTATCCACTCGTCCTTGTCGGTGCTTCGCGGGGTCCAGGTGTCGTCGCCGATGATGAAGGTCTGGGGCACATTCACAACCTCGGTGCAAGGGGTGAGACCGTCCTGCATCGCGAGGGAATAGAGGAAAGGTTTGATTGTGGAACCCACCTGCCTGCGGCCCTGACGGCAGTTGTCGTATTTGAACCAGCGGTAATTGGGCCCTCCCACATAGGCTTTGACGTGCCCGGTGAGCGGCTCTATGGCCACGAATGCAGCACGGAGGAAACCTTTGTAGTAGCGTATGGAATCGTCCGGAGACATCAGAGTGTCCACATAACCCTTGCTGTTCCAAGCGAATACGCGCATTTTTGTCTTTTCCTTGAAAGCCTGGCGGATTTCGTTCTCCGATGCCCCTTCCTTTTTCATACTCCTGTACCTGTCGCTCCACCTGCGGGCCTGGCCCATCAGACGGTCAATGGTTTCCTGGTCCACCTCGCGGTAGAAAGGAGCCTTGCTGTTTCGCCTCTGCTCGCGGTCGAAGGACTTTTGGAGGTCCTTGCCAAGATGCTCTGCCACAGCCTCTTCCGCATATCTCTGCATATCGGAGTCGATGGTGGAATAGATGCGGAGACCGTCTCGGTAAAGGTCATATTTGGACCCGTCCGCCTTGCGGTTCTTTTCGAGCCATCCGTACAGACCATCATTTTCCCACCTCAATGAATCATACTGATAATCCTCGACATATTCATAATTCCTGCGCTTCGGCTCCTTGGCTTTCATCGTGCGCAGGAGCATATCCTTGAAGTATGGACCGAGGCCGGCATTGTGGTCCTGCACCTGATGCGAAGACACATTGATTGGAATCTGCTGTATGGAATCTCTTTGAGCCTCAGTTATATACCCTGCCTTTTCCATCTGCGAAATGACAAAATTCCTCCTCTGAAGCGACTTTTCGGGGTTGATGACCGGATTGTAACGGGTCGGTTTGTTCACCATTCCCACCAGGGTTGCGCTTTCCTCGATGGTGAGTTCGGACGGGTTCTTGGCGAAGAAGGTTCTGGATGCGGATTTGATGCCGTAAGCGTTGCTGCCGAAGAAGATGGCATTCATATACATATCCATAATCTCGTCCTTGGTGTAGTTGCGCTCGAGTTTCACCGCGGTAATCCATTCCTTGAGCTTGACCCAGACCATTTTCACCTTCGACCATCCGGGGATTCTGCTGCTTACGTCCTCGCGCGGATAGAGGGTCTTGGCCAGCTGCTGGGTGATGGTGCTTCCACCTCCCTGGCTGGAGTCCCCGCCTATGAGAGTCTTGACCAGCACTCGTCCAAGGCTTTGGAAATCAATGCCTGAGTGTTTGTAGAAACGGGCATCTTCGGTGGCGACGGCGGCCTGAACCAGATAGGGCGACAATTCGTTGTAGGACGCAAAGAGACGGTTCTCATCGTGGATGGTCGTCAGAATTTCACCGTTGGAAGATATGATTTGCGTGGCGAGCTTGCTGTCCGGATTCTCAAGTTCACGGAATGAGGGTATGTCTGCAAATGCCCACACTGCCAGAAGCAGCACCGTCAGCAGCACAAATGGGGTCATAAACAATATCCAGAACCATTTGGTGATTTTTTTCCTTGTCTCGTCCTTCATATAATAAATGGTATCAAAAAATACTTGTAAACCTTGCCGGCGGCCCGGAGATGTTGCCAATCTTCGCAACGCCGAATTTGCAAAAATACGGAATAAATTTGGATAATTGAGGTGATTGTGTTTTACTTTGCAGTTTCATTTGAAAATGACAATTGAATATGGCAGAGAAGAAAACGGAAAAAGCAGAGAATCTGGTGATAGTCGAGTCTCCGGCAAAAGCGGGGACCATACAGAAATTTCTGGGCGACTCCTTTGTTGTAAAACCCAGTTTCGGGCACATCAGGGACCTGCACGAGAGGGATTTGAGCATTGATATAGAAAAAAACTTCACGCCCCGTTATGAAGTCCCGGCGGACAAGAAGAAAGTGGTGTCGGAATTGAAGAAACTTGCATCGGCGGCCAAGACCGTATGGCTGGCATCCGATGAAGACCGTGAAGGAGAGGCCATTTCCTGGCATCTGTACGAGACTTTGGGTCTGAAAAAGGACAATACCCGAAGAATCGTATTTCACGAAATCACCAAAAACGCCATCCTTCACGCAATTGATACTCCCCGCGACATAGATATGAATCTGGTGGATGCGCAGCAGGCCCGCAGGGTTCTGGACCGTCTGGTGGGATTTGAACTCTCGCCTGTGCTCTGGAGAAAGGTGCAGCCGAAATTGTCTGCAGGAAGGGTGCAGTCTGTGGCTCTGAGGCTGATTGTGGATAGGGAAAGAGAAATACTCTCATTCAAAAGGAGCTCTTTCTACAGGATTGAGGCACTGTTCCATCCCGAGAATTTCCCGGCAGGGGCCTATTTGAAGGCTGTGCTGGACAAGAAGTTTGCCGACAGGGATTCCGCAGAGGCCTTTCTCCGCAGTTGCTCGGGGGCCCGGTTCTCCGTGCTCTCAGTGGACAAGAAAGAGGGAACGAGGGTTCCGGCGGCACCGTTTACCACTTCCACACTCCAGCAGGAGGCTTCCCGCAAGTTGCATCTGTCTGTGAGCACCACTATGAGCGTTGCCCAGAAACTCTACGAAAGCGGACTCATTACCTATATGCGTACGGACTCAACCAATCTCTCGACCCTCGCCCTTGCGGCTTCCAGGGATTTTGTGACGGCAGAGTACGGCGCGGAATATTCCAAGACCCGCAACTACAAGACCCGGACGGCAGGAGCGCAGGAGGCTCACGAAGCCATTCGCCCTACCTATATCGACAGGACTGCAATCAGCGGGACTCCGCAGGAACAGAGGCTCTATGAGTTGATATGGCGCAGGACCGTGGCTTCTCAGATGGCTGATGCCAAAGTTCTGCGCACAGACATCCGGATTGGGGCAGAAGGCATTGAGGGGCAATTCGTGGCCCAATCCAGCGAAGTCTTGTTTGACGGTTTTCTCCGTCTCTATTCCGAGGGCCGCGATGACGAAACCCAGGACGAGGAGGAGGCAATCCTTCCGGGAATTGCATCGGGGATGAAACTGGATTGGGAGCAGATGAAGGCTGAATGCCGTTTTACCGCAGCTCCTCCGCGCTATTCCGAAGCCACTCTGGTCAAGAAACTGGAAGAGCTCGGTATCGGAAGGCCTTCCACCTATGCTCCTACCATCACAACTCTGACCAAGGCAAGGGGTTATGTCGTCAAAGGCGACAAGGCCGGAAGTGCGGAGAATGTCACCGACCTCGTCCTTACCCGCGACGGTATCCGGACCGAAGCGAGGTCTGAAATTGTGGGTGCGGAGAAAGGAAAACTGCTTCCTCAGGACATAGGCATTATTGTGACCGACTTCCTCGTGAAGAACTTCTCGGACATCCTGAGCTATGACTTCACTGCCAATGTGGAGAAGGAATTCGACTCCATCGCAGAGGGCCAGCTCGCCTGGAACAAGGTCATTGCGGACTTCTATTCTCCTTTCCACAAGACGGTAGAAGACAGTCTGAGCAACCGCGAATACAGCCACGTGAGCCGCGAACTGGGAGTGGACCCTGCTGACGGTCAGATGATTGTGGCAAAATTCGGACAATATGGACCTTATGTCCAGAAGGGCGAAGGCGAAAACCGGAAATTTGCCAACCTTGCTCCGGGACAGATTATCGAGAGTCTCACGCTTGAGGATGCACTCAAATTGTTCTCGCTGCCAAGAACAGTGGGAGAATATCAGGGCATTCCAGTGGTTTGCACTTCGGGCCGGTTTGGACCATATATCAAATATGGCGACCGCAATGTTTCGCTGCCCCGCAAAGCCAATCCTCTTGCCATTACTTTGGCGGAGTGTGTTGAAGTGATTGAAGCAGCCGGGACTGCAAAGACAAAGGAGGTGCTCGCCGAGTTCGGGAACATCCAGGTAATCGACGGAAATTACGGACCTTATATCAAATACGACGGAGGCAATTACAAGATTCCTGCAGGAAAGGATGCCAAGGCACTGACCGAGCAGGATTGCCGGGACATCATAGCCTCCACCAAACCATCCGGCAAACGAAGAACAAGGAAATAAACTATGGAACATTTCAATGGCAGGAGTCTCGCTGTAATCTACGGAAGTGATTCCTCAGAGTGGGAAATCTCCTGCAAAAGCGGTCTTTTTACGGCGTCGCAGATTGACGGCAGCCGCTTCGACGTGTATGAAATTTTTGCCCGTTTCGGCGATTGGAAAGTGGTGGCGGTAAGGCCCCTGGGAGGTGAGCGTGTGGAACTGGAACCGGCCCCGCAGGTGGACAAGACCGACTTTTCGGCCCTCGTGAACGGAGTGAAGGTGAAATTCGACTATGCCTATATAATGCAGCACGGCATACCGGGTGAGAACGGACAGCTTCAGGGCTATCTGCAGATGCTCCGGGTGCCTTTCAGCAGCTGCAATTCATTTGTCTCGACGATTATTTTCGACAAATTCTCCTGCAAATCCTATCTGAAAGACGTGGATTTCGTGCGTTGTGCCAAGGATATTTTCCTGCGCAAAGGGGATACTCTGGAGGGCATTGAGGAGAAGGTCACAGCCCAGCTCGGTTATCCTGTGTTCGTAAAGCCTACTGACGGCGGGTCCAGTTTCGGAGTGACCAAGGTGAAGAAGGCTGAGGACCTGCGTGCGGCAATAGAATTTGCATTTGAGGATACGGCTACGGTTATGATTGAGGCGGGAGTGAGCGGAAGGGAAATCACCTGTGCGGTCTATCAGGACGGGGACGTGGATGTGGCTCTGCCTGTAATAGAAATAGTTACGGACCATGAGTTCTTCGACTATGAGGCCAAGTACAATGGTTTCAGCGAGGAAATCTGCCCGGCTCCGCTCGATGCCCGGATGACTGCAAGGGTGCAGGAGACTTCCCGCAAAATCTACAATCAGCTCGGCTGCAAGGGGCTTGTGAGAGTGGATTATATTCTTTCGGGAGACGAACTCTATTTCCTGGAAATGAACACTATTCCGGGGATGACTGCGGCCTCCCTTGTGCCGAAGATGGTCAGGACTGCGGGGCTCTCTGTGACTGATTTCCTCAACACTGTGATTGACAGTACGGCTGCAGGAAGATGAGGTTTTCCTTGCAACAAGCCGCAGCAGAAATAATTTTGCCGATATGAGATTAAAGGATCTCACAGACAATGCACGCATAATCCTGCAAGATGAATATCCGGACCGGCGGGAGCGGGATGCACTTGTGTCTGCTATGGTCCGGGATTTTCTTCATCTTCCGGGCTATGCCATTGTGACAGAGCCTTTTGCTGATATCCCGGAGTCTGCGGCGTCGGCGTTTCTGGATTGTGCGGGAAGATTGTCCGCAGGTGAGCCTTATCAGTATATCACAGGCTGGTGCGAGTTTGGCGGGAGAGTGTTTTCGGTGGCCCCGGGAGTGCTGATTCCGCGTCCTGAGACGGAATATCTCTGCCGTATTGCTGTCGGGAAAATCCGTCAGATGCAGCAAGGCGACCGGATTTCTTATGGCGGGGGCAAATTGAGGATACTGGATTTGTGTACGGGTTCCGGATGCATTGCCTGGACTATGGCGTTGGATATTCCCCAGGCGGATGTGGTGGGGTTGGATGTGTCGGCGGGTGCCCTGGACATAGCCTCCGGGCAGTTTTCAACGGATAGACCGCAGTCCCGAATGTCCGTTTCCGCACCCCGTTTCGCCCAATGTGACATCCTTCGGGGACCCTCTGCCACTGGTGGGCTTAAGGACTGGAAAGACGGAGCCTCACTTGCAGATTTTTTCGCAGAACCTTTGGATGCAATCATTTCCAACCCGCCTTATATCCTTGAAAAAGAGCGCGTTCTGATGAGAAGAAATGTCCTCGAACACGAGCCGGACCTTGCTCTTTTCGTCCCCGACTGCAACCCTCTTCTATTTTACAAAGCTATTTCCGACTGGGCCCTGGAACTTCTCCGCCCCGGTGGCCTGCTGCTTGTGGAGCAGAACGAAGCCCTCCCGGCCGAAACCGCCGCCTTATTTTCCGGATTCAGCCGCTGCGAAACCGTCAATGATCTCTCCGACAAGCCCCGTTTCACTTTTGCTGTCAGGTAATCCCACCTATGACCAGTTAAGGACAATAGCGTGAAGATTATAGTGTTCATCATCCTCTTGGTAGTTATCTGATAGTCCGTACGGAACCCAGAAGAACCGTGCAACCTAAGTGTATTGATTAGTTCAGCACTATGTTCGCCAGTTGTTGCATATTTTGCAACAACTGAGATTTGGATAAGATTTTGCAGATTGACAAAAAATATATACTTTTGCGGTGTCAAGGGGATTTCGCGTAAGGGATGACAACCCTTTCTGAATGAGAATTCAACATCTCTTCAGTTTCGAGCCCCAAAGTATATCAGCCACTCTTCGGAGTGGCTTTTTGCTTATATGGATGTAATGCAGTATTGGACCTTGTCCCCGGTTGACTTCTGCAATCCGACGGTCATCTTGATGTTGTCCAATTGCATTATGTACATCTTCAGAAATGGCTTCTGATTCTTTGTCCCTTTCTTGACTGGAACTTCGCCGACTTTCTTGGATTTAGTCAACAATTCAGATAATCTCATGACGGCCAACGTGGATCCATACTGACGGGCAGCCTTTTCCGCTGTCTCTGTTATTGAAAGATACTTTACGAGGATATAATCCTGCAAGTCATCGTTCCACATCTTCTTTTCAGGGTGCTCAGCTATCCACCCTGCGTAAAAGTCCTTGATGATTTGATCTCTCATCTTGACTTCCTCTCTACTATTTCCCTGAGGTATGTTCATGTCAATATTTTTAGTTCCTCTAAGGTAGGTATAAATACCAATAATCCAATCGGTTTTTATCATGCTATTGCACCTCTGTGAGTGTTGTTCGTAAAGAAAAATCTCAAGTTTGACACTTGTCAAACAAAAAAATAAGGTTTATACAGAGGTCTCAGATAGTTGTGATGGCGATTCTGGGACCTCGCCGTTTTCACGATATTCGTGGCAATATGACGGTTACTTCTCTACTTTTGTGTTCTTCGTTTGTGCGATTATAGTGCTCATCATCCTCTTGGTCGTTATCTGATAGTCGGTACGGAACCCAGAAGAACCGTGCAACCTGTTAGTGAGTTCGGTGCGCGTACAATGCGTATCTTGAGATCCGGTAGCCAAGGTAAAATAGGCTTTCGGAGGTATCTGGAGGCCGATTTTGAAAATTATCCGCTGAAAATTTCATTCAACCGCTAATTGTTATGTTCTTTGCAAGGAATTGACCGGTTGCGTATAAACAATACGGTTAAATTTATATTTAGAGTTTCATATTCTGAAATTATTTTTCATATTTTGAAATTTTTGTTAATTTTGTGCGATGAGAATTATTAAGATAAAGACTCTTGAAAGTTTTTGGGAAATACATCCTGATGCGGAAATTGCTTTGCGGGAATGGTATGTAAAAGTCTCCAAGGCGAGTTGGACGAAATTTGATGACATAAAAAGGACATTCAATTCAACTGATTATGTGGGCAACCAACGTTATGTGTTCAATATCAAAGGCAATAAATATCGGATAGTTGCCGCTATCAAATTTCAAATCCAGATACTTTATATCAGATTCGTGGGAACGCATCAAGAGTACGACAACATTGAGGCAAAAAACATTTGATTTATGGCAAGAATAATGAATGAGATGCAATACGACGCAATAATGAAAAGAGTGGACGAACTGATGTTTGCAACAGATGAATCCACTCCTGTGTCTGACACGCGTATGGTGGAATTGGATCTGCTTACCGAAATGGTGGAAGAATACGAGAAAGAGAATTACCCGATTATGCCGCCAACTCTCAAGGAGATTTTGGTTGAAAAGATGAAGGATATGAACTTCAACCAAAAGGATTTGTCTGTATTTTTGGGGATTTCCAGTGCAAGACTCTCAGAAATAATTTCCGGCAAGAAATCCCCCACCTATGAGCAGGCAAGGACAATAGCGATGAAAATGGACATAGACCCGGGGATCATCCTTGCCATCAATTGAAATCGGTATTAAATTTTTTACTATCTTTGCACCCGGTTCGCTCTGGTGGTGGAATAGGTAGACACGCAGGACTTTTAGGTTTTGTATCT
>CAMCFO010000023.1 GCA_945874155.1 uncultured Bacteroidales bacterium | reverse complement strand
GAACCACAATGTAAATAAGTTAAATTAGTATTTTTGCTGACATCCAAGTTTGTTAATCGGTTGTAACCACAATATAGCTCTGTTAAATTTTTATTTTTGCTGATGTTTAAGCTTGTCAGTTGATTTGAACCGCAATATAGTTTTGTTAAATTTATGTTATTGTTGACATTCAGGTATGTAAGTTGGTTGTGAATACAGTTTAGGTATGTTAGATTTATATTCTTGCTGACATCCAAGTTTGTCAGTTGGTTTTTACAGCACTTTAGTTCTGTTAAATTTGTGTTTTTGCTTACATTTAAACTCGTCAGTTGATTTTCCTCGCAGTTTAATACTGTCAAATTTATATTCTTGCTAATGTTCAGACTTGTCAATTGGTTTGAGTAGCACACCAATTCTTTTAATGACTCAAAAAGTTCAATACCTGTTAGTTTTGTTAGTCTGCTTTCATTTATGTATAATGATTCTATTTCTTTGATTGTTTCAAGGTCAATTTTTGAGGCATTTGTGATATAGCCTTTATTTTGAAGCGCTTGAGCAAAACGGTTGTCAAAATATTTTATACGAGAGACATGTACTGTCACAGTTCTTGATTTATCATCAACTATGATTATTTCTCCTTCTTCTTTAAAATCGTATCTCTCTGACGTCTCAATGAACAATTCAGATGTCCCTGAACCTCGTATCGGTGTTATTGTTAACCATTCTGGATGTGACTTAATTTGCCATTGGCAATCAGTATATACATTTATTGTCGCAGAAGGGAGTAAAACAGATAGTTCAATATTGGAATTTGATACGCTTGTAGATAATATGGTATTTACCATTAATTGTTGTTCCTTGAAATGCCCCGCTTGTTTACTGTTAAAAATTATTGTTCCTGAAGTCTCTTTATCAAAATTTAGTGTAGATGTTATTTTAACTTCTGTTTCACCCGCATTCCCTGTTGACGGTTCAATGACAAGCCAATTGACATTAGGAGTGGCAGTCCATGCAACTTCTGAGTTTATTGTAATAGTCTTACTATTGTTTTTTATGTCAAGTTCTACCATCTCATTAGGAAGTGTTATCCAATCAGTAATAAGAGCTGCCTGTTTTACTGTTAACAATTTTTCTTTATAACTTCCTTCTTGACTACTATTGAAAGTTATTGTTCCTGAAGCCTCTTTATCCTCGTTTAGAGTTGACCTGATTTCTATTTCCGTTTTTCCAGCATTTCCGTTTGACGGTTCAATGACAAACCAATCAACATCTGAATTTGCCTTCCAGGCTACTTTTGAGTCAATTGTGACGGTCTTGCTGTTGTCTTTTATGTCAAGTTCAATCTCTTCGTCTGATATGGTTATCCAATCAGCAATGAGAGTTGTCTTTACTGTTAACGTTTTTTCTTTAAAGTTTCCATCTTGACTACTGTTGAAAGTTATTGTGCCAGATGTTTCTTTATTTTCATTTAGCGTTGACGTTATTATAACTTCAGTCTCGCCTGCATTTCCTTTTGATGGTTCAATGGCAAGCCAATCAACATCTGAAGTAGCCGTCCAGGCTACTTTTGAGTTGATTATGACAGTCTTGCTATTGTCTTTTAAGTTAAGTTCAATCTCCTCGTCTGATATGGTAATCCAATCAGCGATGAGGGTTGTCTTTATTGTTAATGATTTTTCTTTAAGATTTCCCCCTTGACTGCTGTTGAAATTTATTGTTCCTGTCGCTTCTTTGTTTTCTTTTAACGTTGATGTTATTTGGACTTCAGTTTCTCCTGCATTTCCTGTTGACGGCTCGATGGCAATCCAGTCGGCATCGGAAGTTGCCGTCCAGGCTACCTTTGAACTGACGGTGACAATTTTGATGTTGTTCTTTAGGTCAAGTTCAATCTCGTCGTCTGACAAGTTTATCCAATCCTGAACATCAATGGATAGATTATGTGTGCAGGATATGGATAAAATAGTTGTCAACAGGCAGATTGCAAATTGCGTTAATTGTATCCGTTTCATTGTTGTTTTTTAGAATGTGAAAACTATCCTTGGAATCATTCGTATGCCGCTCGTTTCTATTTGTAAAAGTCAATGGTAATGGTGTTGCCGTTATATTCCCAGGAACTTATCTCAGGTCTCCGGAAGTTTGGTGGCCAGTTGCTGGTGTTAAACCATACTTTTACAGGAAATTTGCTTCCATTGCCGGGGTTGTTGTCGCAGTGCAGAAATTCCATTTCGGTGTTACTACTTATATCCAAGTTTGACAATTGGTTGTTTTCGCAACTGACAGATCTTAATTTAGTGTTTTTGCGTACATTCAGGTTTGTCAGTTGGTTGTATTTGCATATAAGTTGTACCAATTTTACATTGTTCACGATGTCAAGATTTGTCAGTTTATTGTAGGGACAAGATAGTTCTGTTAAATTTGTATTCTTGCTGACATCCAAGTTTGTAAGTTGATTCCAACCACATTGTAATTTTGTCAAATTCGTGCTCTTGCTAACATCCAAGTTTGTAAGTTGATTCAAACCACATTGTAACTCTGTCAAACGTGTGTTCTTGCTGACATCTAAACTCGCCAGTTTGCACGAAAAGCAATCTATAAATGTCAGATTTACATTCTTACTGATGTCTAGGTTTGTCAGGAAATGATTATTATTACAATAAAGGTATGTCAAATTTGTGTTCTTGCTGATGTCTAGGTTTGTCAGGTAATAGCTAGCATTGACATTCAGACTTATCAGATTTATGTTCTTGCTTATATTCAAGTCTTCAAGCGCATTGTGACTGCAATCCAATGATGTCAAGCTTGTATTGTTGCTTAAATCCAAACTTGTCAATTTATTGTCACTGCAATCAAGTTCTTTTAATGACTTGAAAAATTCAATGCCTGTCAGATTCGTTAATTTTGAACTATTTATTGTTAAAACTTCTATTCCTTTGATAATGTCAAGGTCAATTTTATATGCGTTCGGAATATAACCTTTGTCTTGAAGGACTTGAGCGAAAGCCGCATCAAAATATTTTATTTGAGACACATTGACAGATACTCTGTCTGAATTATCATCAACGATGACTATTTCACCTTCTTCATGACAATCATATCGTGATGATTTTAATGACAATTTAATATTAGTCGTTCTCGAACCTTGTGACGGGGTTGCCGTGAGCCATTCGGGACAGGATTCGATTTTCCAACCATAGGCAGTCGTTAAAGTTATGGAGCTTGTTGGAGACTTGATTGATAATAATAGATCCACATCCGGTAATGTAGTGGACAATACCGTTTTAACCGTCAACTTTTTCTCTTTGAAATGTCCTTCCTCGCTGCTGTCGAAGGTTATTGTTCCGGAAGCTATTTTATCTTCATTCAGAGTTGATGTTATTCTTACTTTTGTTGTGCCTGCATTTCCTCTTGACGGTTCTATGACAATCCAATTGTCATCAGAAGTTGCGGTCCAGCCTACCGTTGAACTGACGGTGACAGTCTTGACATTGTTCTTTATATCGAGTTCCACAGCTCCTCCCGGCAGCGTTATCCAGTCTGTCTTGAGAGCCACTTGCTTTACTTGCAATTGTTTCTCCTTGAAATGACCTTCCTCGCTGCTGTTGAAAGTTATGCTTCCGGAACTTCCCACATCTTTATTCAATGTCGATGATATTTTCACTTCCGTTGTGCCCGCGTTCCCGCTTGACGGTTCAAGAGTGAGCCAATCGACACCTGACGTGGCTGTCCATGCTGTTTCGGATATAATGGTAACTGTACTGCTGTTGTTCTTTATGTCAAGTTCCACCGCTTCTTCCGGAAGTGTTATCCAGTCGGTAATGAGGGTCGTTTGCGTTACGGTCAACTGTATATCCTTGAGGTTTCCCGCATCGCTGCTGCTGAACATTATAGTTCCTGAATTTTCCTTATCTTCATTCAGCGTCGAAGTTATCTTTACTTCTGTCTCGCCTGCTTTCCCGCTTGACGGTTCAAAGACAAGCCAATCTGCATCTGAAACGGCAGTCCAATTTACCTTTGAACTGACAACAACCGTCTTGCTGTTGTTCTTTATGTCGAGTTCCACCGCTTTTCCCGGCAGCGTAATCCAATCAGCGACAAGAGTCTCGTGCTTTACCGGCAATCGTGTCTCTTTGAAATTTCCCTCCTGGCTGCTGTTGAAGACTATCGCTCCGGAAGTTTCCTTATCCTCTTCAAATGTCGATGTTATCGTGACTTCCGTCTCACCGGCATATCCTCTTGACGGCTCAATGGCAAGCCAGTCGACGTCGGAAACGGCAGTCCAGGCTACCTTTGAACTGACAGTGACAGTCTCGACTCTGTTCTTTATATCGAGTTCGATCTCCTCGTCCGGCAGTTTTATCCAATCCTGCACTTCAATGGATAATTCTCCCGTACAGGATATGGATAAAGCAGTTGTCAACAGGCAGACAGCAAATTGTTTTAACTGTGTCCGTTTCATTATGTTGCAGTCGTTAGAATGTGAAACCTATGCTTGCTCCGTATGAGAATTCGGCTGCTGTTCCGGTCGTGAGGTCGGTGGAGTTGACACTTTTTACCGTGGGTGTTGTCCTCATCCTGACTTTGCCGGCAACATAGAGACTATGTTTTGCACTTATCCTGTAATTGACTCCAAGTGAAGGGACAACAATGGCTCCGATTGTGCTGTATTTGACGTCACCGAATTCAAGAGTCGCAGTGTTCTTCGCGGAAAAGGCGGCTCCCGCCGACAATCCGAAAAACGGTGTGCAACGGGTTTTGAGGAAATATACTTTCATATTCACGAATACCGGAAATTCAATTGCCTTGATATTCAAAGTCTCGTCTACGTACAAGTATGTTTCATTTGATGTATCACCCGTATTATAGCCGACTCCGACACCTCCTCCGAGGAAGAATGTGTTGTTGAACCGGTAGCCTATGACATAGCTGGCTGCTATATTGGAAGGGGATCCGTAAGCGTAGCCCAATTCAACGGAGTGCTGCAGCCCGGCTTTGACAGGCGGCAGTTTCTGTTTTGTGACTACGAGGGATGAACTTGACACCAGCTGCGCGAAGGATGTAAGCGGGAGGGCAAGCAGAAGGAATAGTATGACTGTCTTTTTCATAGTCTGCCAAGTTTATTTTTCCACTTCTCTCTTGATTATACTTTCCGGCAATGCCAGCATATTCGCCTGGGCACCTTTCGCCATGGTCTCAAGCCCTTTCTGCACGAGGACGATGTCTTCCGATGTGGCATTTCTGAAATTGGTGTATCTGGCAGGGTAGCCCGTGATGGTGATTTCGAGGTGTCCGGAAGCGTTGGTTACCACATCCACAGTGGCTCCTATGATAGCGTCCGCCTTGTGTGCCCTTGCAGCACGGCTCAGCGCAACTTTCTTGAAGTCAGGAATGTATTTGACTACATTGGCGTCTACGGTATAGTTCGCGAATGCATCCTTTTCTGTGTAGGTGACCTGGTCGCCGACAACATTCAGGTCGGCAATCAGAGGTGCGACCATCACGCTGTGCATTGGTTCGAGGTTTCGGGCTGAAGACTCTTTGTAGTCGATGCTTGTCTTGCTCTGGGCAAATGCTGAGGCTGAAATGGCTGCCATAGCCAGGATAATCAGAAATCTTTTCATAAAATTTTGGTTTAAATTTCAGGAGACCCCTTACCCTGGTGTTTGGTATGTAAAAAGAAAAGTGTGGAGTCGATTTCGTCTATCTAACAGAAGGTTGTGGAAGAACCTGATCGGAAATAAACGATGTCCAATACCCCACACTCGGATAGATATGTGATGGCAGTGGATGCAATATCCCCCTGCGGCACAGTCTAAACGAATGAAAGAGTGCCGTCCGTAGTCCTTCCGATTTTGAAAACTTCCACATTTTCTGTTAAGGACAGTGCGAAAACACTTTCATATAATATGTACGCCGATTGCTCGACCCGGCAAAGTTATAAAATATTTTCGCAAAACGGACAGCACTCTTGGAGTATTGAATGTCAAAGTTGAGGCAAATATTTAATTTCTACAACTTTTTAGCAGCCGGCTATGACTACCATGTCATTGTTCTTCTTCATTCTTCAAACGGTGTAACTTAATTCATGGCTTTTTGTCGTGTACCAGAGTCATTGCTTTAGCACCGAGCGTCATTATGCGGCCATCAACGGCCTGAAAGGTTCGGGAGTCTGACACTTTCGTGAGAAACAAATTTTTTCAGAAAATATTCCACAAATATTCCTAATTTTGCAGCCCAAAAAATTCAATCACTATGGCAAAAACTATATGGACCATACTCCTGCTGATTTGCTCCAATGTCTTTATGACCTTTGCCTGGTACGGGCATCTGAAACTGCAGGAAATGAAAATTTCGACCGGATGGCCGCTCATTCTTGTCATCCTCTTTTCCTGGGGAGTGGCGTTTTTTGAATACTGCGCACAGGTTCCGGCCAACCGCATTGGCTTTCAAGGCAACGGAGGGCCGTTTTCGCTTATGCAGCTCAAGGTTATTCAGGAAGTCATTTCGCTGACCGTGTTCACTGTGATGGTGACAGTCTTCTTCAAGGGACAGGCACTGCAATGGAATCATTTCGTGGCTTTTCTCTGCCTTATCCTCGCTGTCTTCTTCGTATTTCTGAAATAAATAGCTAAATTTGCAGAAATTGGCCTGACGGAAGTCAACACCGGAAGGCAGGGACGAATAAAAAACATACTTATGACACTCATAAAATCCATTTCCGGAATACGCGGAACCATAGGAGGAGCACCCGGTGATGCCCTCACCCCTGTTGACATCGTAAAATTCACCTACGCCTATTGCAGCAAGCTGCGTGAAAGACGCCCAAAAGCTGAAGGGGAACGCTACAAGGTGGTTGTCGGCAAGGATGCCCGTCTCAGCGGAGAAATGGTTGAGAACATAGTCTGTGGAACACTCATTTCCTACGGTGTGGATGTGGTCAAAGCCGGCTTTGCCTCCACTCCGACAACAGAAATGGCAGTGACTTTCGCAGGGGCCGACGGCGGTATCATCATCACCGCCTCCCATAACCCCCGCCAGTGGAACGCGCTCAAACTCCTCAACGAAAAGGGTGAATTCCTGAATGCCGCAGAAGGTGCAGCCATACTCGAATGTGCTGAGAACGAAGCGTTTGACTTTGCTCCCGTGGAAGAGCTCGGAGTTGTAGAGGAACACGATTTCACAGACGAACACCTCGACGCGGTGCTTGCCCTTCCGGCTGTGGACACCGAAGCGATTAAGGCAGCGGGATTCAAGGTGGTGCTGGATGCAGTCAATTCAGTCGGAGGCATCATAATGCCGCGCCTTCTCAAGAGATTAGGTGTGGAATGTGTTGAACTCAATTGCGAACCGACAGGTGAATTCGCCCACAATCCGGAACCGCTTCCGGCCAACCTCATCGGACTGAGCGAAGCAGTGGTAAGGGAGAAAGCCGATTTCGGAATATCAGTGGATCCTGACGTGGACCGTCTCGCCCTCATTTGCGAAGACGGCAAGCCATTCGGAGAGGAATACACCCTCGTAAGCGTGGCAGACTATCTGTTGGAAAGGGCTTATAATGAGGCTCTTGAAACGGGCAAGTCTCTCGATGAGGTCTGCTCTCCATATTGCCTTGCAACTTCCTCCAACCTCTCATCATCAAGGGCCCTGAGGGACGTGACCGAGAAATTCGGAGGAGAGTATTTCGCTGCGGCAGTGGGAGAAGTGAATGTAACCACCAAGATGAAGGAATGCGGAGCCCTCATAGGCGGAGAAGGCAACGGAGGCGTAATCTATCCTGCCCTTCACTATGGACGCGATGCTATGGTGGGCGTTGCCCTTTTCCTGAGCAATCTCGCACACAAGAAGATGAGCGTGTCCGAACTCAGGAAAACCTACCCGCGATACATCATCACAAAGAACAGGATAGACCTTTCAGACAGCAGCCTCATAGACAAAATTCTGAATGAGGTGAAGGCAGTCTATGCCAATGAGAATGTCAACACCATCGACGGTGTGAAGGTTTCATTCGAAGACAGGAAGGAATGGGTGCATCTGCGACGTTCCAACACCGAACCGATTATCCGCATCTATGCCGAAGCAGCAACAGAGGAGGCCGCAAACGCACTTGCTGCTGAAGTAATAGACATTGCAAAGAAAATCATTGGCTGATGTTTTCATTCAGAACAACACCACTGGAAGACCAGTTGGACAAGGCCCTGCTTGAAGGCAGGGTTGCTTGTTTCTGCACCCAGAACTGCTGGGACACCGCAAGGGGCAATTATATGTATGAACTGTTCCGGGAAAGGGGCAATCTCGCCACTGTCTTTTCCCCGAGGGACACTGAACTCACTCCGCTCACCAACCACATCGAGTTCACCCCGGAAGAACTTGAGGGGCTCAATGCCGTAGTGGTGGAGATTCAGGACGTGGGAGTGCGCTATTTCAACTACACCCGAGACGTGATGCACCTGATGGAAGTGCTTTCCAAAATGGAGGAAGCACCATCGCTCTACATTGTGGACCACGTGAACCCGGCTGGAAGAGTGGTGGAAGGCTCTATGCCACAGGGGGCCTGCGAAGCCTGGGTGCCAAAGGTTCCGCACCGTCACGGACTGTCTCTCGGAGAACTTTGTCTTCTGTACCATAGCGAGTTGGGAGCTAAATTCGCCCTTCACGTCATATCTGCAAACGCCTCGGAAGCCACCCGCGACCTGCTGCCCTGGGCCATTGCTCCCTGCTCCGACATACCGGGTATGTTCACCTGTGAGCTCTACAGCGGAGGCGGTCTGTGGAACAATACCAATGTCTCCCCCGGGATAGGCACGGCCAGACCTTACGAGTATATAGGGGCTCCTTTCATCAAAACCGGCTCCGGCACTCCCCTGCCCCCTTCCGATGACAACGTGCTGATGCGTCCCTGCTCCTTCACCCCTGCCTGCGGACGTTACGAAGGCACAAAATGCTTCGGATATCAGATTTTGCTCAGGCCCAATCCAGAATACCATTCCCTGGTTCACACTCTGCGCCTGATGCGCCATCTGAAGAGCACGACAGCCGATTTCGCTCTGGACCAGGAGTTTAGCCTGAAACTTTCAGACCCTGTGATGGAGGCTTATATTATGGGAGAGGCTGGTTCTCAAGACCTGGTGCAGCACGTGAAAACCGAAGAGCAGAAATGGATACGCAAGGCCAAGAAGTACCTGCTCTACGACGACCAGCCTTTCCGCATCAAATCAGATTTCTGAAGGGGCTTTCCTCAGGACAGTCCCTTCAGCCAAAGTATGCTGTCTGGCCCTTCATTGAAGAGCAAGTCTATGACTGACAGCCCTTTGACAAAGCCGAAACGGTCCGAGAAAACCTGCCAGTAAGGCTTGTCCAGCCCCAGATCCGAAAGTATGGTATTAGGACGTTTGGGATGAATGGCATCCCTAAGGTCAAGTGAAGGATTATGCCCGTAACAAGACTCCTCCCCGAATGAACCCGGACGGCAAAAGTCAAGGGTATATTCTGTCTCAGCCTTGATGCCGGTCTTACGCAACAGAAATTTCAGTATGGAAGTGTTGAAGTCCAGCAACAGGGAAGGTCTCGCATCCATAATCTCGAAAAGCTCATCCCGGTAATATTCGAAATAGGGTGAGGTGCCGTAGGCTGAGACTATGGCCCGCTTGTGCCTCGTGAGCCAGTCCGTGGTCCAGTCTATGCGCATCTGCGAAATCGGCTTGCCGAAATCATCGTGGACTACAGGTATGTTCAGGTCTTGGGGACCGTCCCCGGCGAGTATGCGGCAACGGTTGCGCCAGGACTGTTTCTGATAATGTTCGCAGGCTTCGATTGAAACGCGAGCAGCCTCCGTGTCGGACGAGCCCGGACGGAAGCTGTATTGCGTGGCTATTGCAGCCAGATATTCAATCGGTGGCAAATATGCCGTACTTAGCAGAATCATTTCCGGTTGTGAGGATTTAGCCGAGGAAGCGTAACGCAGAAATGAATGATTTTAAACAAAATCAATCCACTTCGCCTTTGACAGTATTGACAGGCCCCTTAATAATCCCCCGATGCGAATTGCGAATAAAACTAACAATAGTCTGTTTCTCCTCGCAGTCCGGGAATCCGATCTCAATCTTGTCGAGGGCATCGCTCACATTCATTCCGGAATTATAAATCACATCATACATATCCTTGATGTTGCGAATCTGCTCCGAAGTGAAACCCCTCCTGCGAAGTCCCACCAAGTTCACTCCGGCATAAGTGAGAGGCTCACGTCCGCAGAGCACGTAAGGCGGAATGTCCTTGTTGATTTTGGAGCCGCCGCCGACCATAGCGTGCTTGCCGATTTTTGAGAACTGGTGCGCCACGGTGCTGCCGCCGAGTATTGCCCAGTCGTCCACGTCGGTTTCACCAGCGATACCAACGTAACTAACGAGAATACAGTGATTTCCCACTGTGCAATCGTGAGCCACGTGGGTGTAGGACATAAGCAGGGTGTTGCTGCCGACCTTTGTAACCCCCTTGCCGCTGGCTTTGGTGCCTCGGTTGATGGTGGCACATTCACGCACTGTCACATTGTCTCCCAGTTCCACATAGGTCACTTCTCCGTCGAATTTGAGGTCCTGAGGAATGGCTCCCACAACGGCCCCCGGGAAAATGCTACAGTTTTTGCCCATCTTCACATAGTTGAAAATGGTGGCGTGGGGAAGGATTTTGCAGTTGTCTCCGATTTCGACAAATTCGTCAATATAAGCGTATGGGCCCACTTCCACATTTTCGCCGAGTTTGGCATTCGGGTGGACGCAGGCAAGCGGATGAATCTTTGTACTCATATTCGTTTATTTTGTTGCGAGGGCCTCGCAGACCATGCGGGCTACCTTGGTGTTGATTGTATGTCCTGATTTGAAGGCTGTTACATTTGCCTTGAGGAAACCTCCGGTGAGCCTGAGGTCGCCGATGAGGTCCAGCATCTTGTGTCTTGAACACTCATTGCTGAAATGCAGGGAGTCCACAAGATAGCCATCCTTGACCTTGATTTCAGGCCTGCCTATCATCGCTCCAAGCTGCTTTATGCGTTCTTCAGGCACCGGGTGCTCCACTATCACGAGAGCATTGTCCACATCCCCTCCCTTGATTAGGTTGTGCGCGAGGAGATATTCGATTTCGTGGAAAAAGCAGAATGTCCTGCAAGGTGCTATTTCAGTGGCAAAGTCAACCGAAGGATTCCAGTGAGCCTGCTGAACGCCCATAACCTTGGAATTGAAATCTATCTTGAGATTGTATTCAGTGGTCTCAGAAGGCTCCAGACGGAGATATGCTCCAGTTTCCGGGTTGGTCCATTCGAATACCCTGTCGATTTCGATAAATTTCCGAGGTTCGTCAAGAATCTGGAGTCCGTCCGCACAAATCGCATCCGTATAAGGCTTTGCGCTACCGTCCAGTATCGGTGCCTCCACATTGTCAATTTCCACCTCCACATTGTCCACACCCAGACCTGTCAGAGCCGAAAGAAGATGCTCTATGGTTTGAATGCTGGCCTCACCCTGGGAAAGAGTGGTGCTGCGGGCTGTGGATGATACATTCGTTGCAAGAGCCTCAACCAAGGCATCCGGGCCAATGTCCACACGCACGAAACGTATGCCGGTTCCGGCCGCTGCGGGTTTGAGTTTCATCTTCGAAATCTTGCCGCTATGCAGGCCTTTCCCCTCGAATGTATATTCTTTCTTTATAGTTGTCTGATATGTCATAGTCTTAATTTTCAGGGCCTTGCAGAAGCATTTCGTCTATGCGTCGGCACATTGGGGCGCAAAGATAATAATAATTAATGAAAAATGGAATTTCTTTTTCAGTCCTGTTTGCCGCCGCTCCTTCCGTTGCGTCTGAATACAGCATAAGCCCTCAAGAATTCCCTATGTTTGAGTGCAGGAGTTCCGAACAGCACCTCGCCTTCAGTCTTGATGCTGCTGATGATTCCGGATTGAGCCCCTACGGTGGTGTTGGATGCCACGGTGAGCCCGTTAGCAATGCCCACCTGCCCAGCGAAAATGCAGTGCTCACCCACCTTCGTGGACCCGGCTATGCCCACCATTGCGCTCATTACGGTATTCCTGCCCACCTCGACATTATGAGCAATCTGGCAGAGATTGTCAATTTTCACACCGTCATTGATGATGGTGGACCCGATCTGGGACTTGTCTATGCAGGTGTTGGCCCCAATTTCCACGTCGTTGCCTATTATGACATTGCCGGTGTGCTGGATTTTGCGGTAAGTCCCGTCCTCAAGCGGAGCAAATCCGAAACCGTCCGCACCTATTACAGCATTGGCGTGGATGATGACATTGTTGCCGATTTTCATTCCCGGATATATTTTCACTCCCGGATAAATGATGCATCTGCTGCCTATCTCGACTCCCTCGCCGATATAGACCTGTTCGTAGATTTTCGTGAAATCGCCCACTTTTGCCTTTTTGCCTATGAAGCTGCAGTCGCCCACATAGACTTTTTTGCCAATCTTGGATGAAAACGCTATGTGACAATGTCTTCCACGATGACGGCAGTACTTTTTCCTCTCTGCTGTCACATAATCCAGCAAGGCTGCAACTGCCGAATACGCATCATCCACCCTCACCAGAGTAGCCGTCACGCTTTCCATCGGCTCGAAACTCTTGTTCACTATGATTATTGTCGCCTTGCTCGAATAGACATATTTTTCATATTTGGGATTGGCGTAAAAAGAGATGCTTCCCGGCTTGCCGCTTTCAATTCTTGCAAATGTGGTCACTTTCGCCTCGCGGTCGCCTTCGACTTCGCCATTGAGCACTTCTGCAATTTGTCCTGCTGTCAGTTCCATAATACCTTTTATATATTGACACTCAATGTGCCTGATTGACACTCAATATGCCTGCTTCTTTCAAATTATTTGCAAAGGTAATACTTTTTTCATACCTTTGCACCGTGAGAGATGAAGGGGACGGTTGTCCCCTTATTTTGTGCCCGCAAACGACCATAGAAAAGTCTGGACGGCGCCATCTCTCGAGAAACTATCAAAGGGATTTGTACAATGAAGGTTTCGGAGATACAAGATGCTATTTTGCCTGCTGTCGTTGCACGGAAATGTTTTATTGTCGATATAAATGTTTCGGCAGACAACGACATTGTCCTCACAATCGAGTCGGAGGAAGGAACTGTAGTTCTGGATGACTGTGTGGAACTCAGCCGCGCTTTCGAGGAACATTTCGACAGGGAGGTCGAGGATTATTCACTCACAGTCACCTCAGCCGGACTGGACCAGCCTTTCAAGGTTCTGCGCCAGTACATCAAGGCCATAGGCACGCAGGTGGAGGTGAGTCTCAAGGGAGGCCACAGGTTCCAGGCGCTGCTCAAGGCAGTGGACGAGGCCGGCATCACTTTGGAACACAAGGCGGTACGCAAGGTCGAAGGCAGCAAGAAGAAGGAAACGCTTATGCTCACGGAGACTTTCCCTATGGACCGGGTGAATGCAGTCCGTCCCCACATTGAATTTTAACAGTAACTAATTATATGGAAAAGATTGAACTTAAGGACGCTTTTGCGGAATTCAAGAATCAGAAGAACATCGACCGCCCTACAATGATGGGTGTGCTCGAGGACGTGTTCAGAACCCAGATTGCAAAGGTTTACGGCAGTGCCGACAATTTCGACGTCATCATCAACATCGACAAGGGAGACTGCGAAATCTATTGGAACAGGGAGGTTGTCGAAGAAGTCGAGGACCCCAACACCCAGATTTCAATTGAGGAGGTCAATGCTGACGGAGACGACTACGAAATCGGAGAGACCTTCGCCAAGAGGATTGAGATGAAGGACTTCGGACGCAGAGGAATACTCAACATCCGCCAGAACCTCCAGGGCCGCATAATGGATTTGGAAAAGGCCAATCTCTACAACAAATACAAGGAGAAGGTCGGACAGCTCTTCAGCGGAGAGGTACACCAGCCGTGGTCCAAGGAAGTCATCATACTCGACGAGGACGGCAACGAACTCAAGTTGCCGAAGGCCGAGCAGATTCCGGGCGAGCACTTCAAGAAAGGCGACTCCGTGAAGGCCATCATCAAGTCTGTGGAAATGAAGAACACCACTCCTGTCATCACCCTTTCGCGTGTCACAAACGAGTTCCTTGCAAAACTTTTCGAAGCCGAAGTGCCTGAGATCTACGACGGACTAATCACCATCAAGAAGGTTGTACGCATCCCGGGACAGAGGGCAAAGGTGGCCGTGGAGTCCTATGACGACAGAATTGACCCGATCGGAGCCTGCATAGGTGTGAAGGGTTCTCGTATCATAGGGATCGTGAGAGAGCTCAGAAACGAGAATATCGATGTGATTCCTTGGACTTCCAACACCCAGCTGCTCATCACCAGAGCCCTCAGTCCAGCCAAGATATCGTCCATCAGCACCGGCGAGGACGGCAAACTCAAGGTTTATATGCTGCCTGAGGAGGTTACCAAGGGCATCGGTCGCGGTGGTGTGAACATCAAGCTGGCCGGTATGCTCGTGGACAAGGAAATCGAAGTCTGGAGAGATACTCCTAAGACTGACACGGCTGATGCAGACGAGGAAGACGTACTTCTCGACGAATTCGACAACGAGATTGACCAGTGGATTATCGACAAACTCAAGTCCATAGGATGCGACACCGCAAAGAGTGTTCTCGCCATCGCACCGGACGACCTGGCACGCAGGGCTGACCTTGAGGACGAAACCGTGGAGGATATACGCAAGATTCTCAGCGCAGAGTTTGAATAGGCGACCGGGCATCGGACTTTCGCCGCATCATGGTTTGCATTTGCAAAACAATTCTAAAGGTATTATTTGGACAGTTTATATATGGCAGAAATCAGATTAAGCAAACTTACAAGACAGTTCAACATCGGTTTGGGCACCCTTATCGAGTTCCTCAATGAGAAAGGGGCCGGCATCTCTTCCAATGACCCGAATTTCAAGGTTTCAGACGAATTTCTCCCTGTGTTGCAGGCAAAATTCGGCGGCGACCAGGCTATGAAGCAGGATTCGGAAAAGGTGGCGACCAAGCTCAAGGAGATGATTGACAGTTCCAAGAAGAAAAATCCTACGGCCGAGGAGGAGGATCCTGCAGAAAAGGAAATCCTAATCAAGACCAATGTAATCAATTCGCAGTCCGACAAGCCTGCCGTTAAAGCTGCCGAGCCCGTAGTGGAGCCGGAGGTTGCGCAACCTGAGCCTGAGGCAGTGGAACCGGAACCTGTTGCGGAGCCGGAGCCTGAGATTGTGGTGCCGGAGCCCGTTGCGGAGCCGGAGTCCGTTGTGGAACCGGAGCCCCTTGTGGAGGCAGAACCGGAAACTCCGGTTGCGGATAAACCTGAGGAAGACGGGGGTGTTTCCGAAAAGGAGGAAGAGCCTCAAACCGTGTACAACCCTGCCGAGAAAGAATCTGAAGAAAAGGAGGGACCTGCCGTCAGGGAACCTCAGGAGGCAGTGATTGAAGTTCAGAGACTTGCTGGTCCGAAGGTGACGGGCAAGATTGACCTGAGCCGTTTCGAGACCTCCAAAAAGAAGGGAAAGAGGGAAAGAATCAAGCCTGGACAGAGCCAGAAGGTGGACATCACCAAGATTGACTCCCAGAACCAGGGCGGCAAGAAAGACAAGAACAACAAGGACAAGCAGGACCGCCGGAACCAGAACCAAAACCAGCAGGGCAGAAATGCCTCACGCAATGCTGACAACGCAGGAAAGGGCGGACGCAACCGCAACAAGGAGAAGTTCCGTCCGGCTATGACCGAGGCTGAAGCAGAGGAGATGCAGAAGGAAATCCAGAAGCAGATCAAGGAGACCTACGCCAGGATGAACGAGAACAAGCAGAAGAGCAGTTTCGGAGCCAAGAGGAGAAGGGAGAAGAGAGAGGCCATCGCAGACAGGATGCAGGAGGAGATGGAGCAGATGGAGATGGACAAGAAGGTGCTCAAGGTCACTGAATTCGTGACCGTGAACGACCTTGCCACCCTTATGGACAATACCCCTGTTACCAAGGTGATTGCTGCTTGTATGAGCTTGGGACTTATGGTGTCCATCAACCAGAGGCTGGATGCCGAGACTCTCGTGCTTGTGGCAGAGGAGTTCGGCTATGAAGTTGAGTTCGTGACCGCCAACCTTACGGAGGCCATTGAAGCGGAAGATGCCGACACTGAGGAGGATCTCGTGCCAAGGCCGCCTGTGATTACGGTGATGGGCCACGTGGACCACGGTAAGACTTCCCTGCTGGACTACATCAGAAAGTCCAATGTGATTGCAGGAGAGGCAGGTGGTATCACCCAGCATATCGGTGCCTACAATGTGAAACTGCCTAATGGACGCCGCATTACCTTCCTCGACACTCCTGGTCACGAAGCCTTCACGGCTATGCGTGCCCGTGGTGCGAAGATGACTGACCTTGCAATCATCATCATTGCGGCTGACGACGCGATAATGCCTCAGACTGTGGAGGCAATCAGCCACGCGCAGGCTGCAGGTGTGCCTATGGTGTTTGCCATCAACAAAATAGACAAGCCGGGCGCAAATCCGGACAAGATTCGCGAGCAGCTTTCCAATATGAACATTCTCGTGGAGGACTGGGGCGGAAAATACCAGTGCCAGGAGATTTCCGCAAAGAAGGGTATCAATGTGGACCTGCTGCTGGACAAGGTGCTGCTTGAGGCTGATTTGCTCGACCTCAAGGCCAACCCTAAACGCAGGGCTACAGGAGCTGTGATTGAATCTTCACTCGACAAGGGCCGCGGATATCTGGCAACGGTGCTGGTGCAGAACGGTTCGATGAAGGTGGGTGACGTGATGCTTTCAGGCTGCTTTACGGGACGCATCAAGGCAATGTTCAATGAGAGAGGACAGAAAGTGGACGTGGCAGGACCTTCCACCCCGGTTTCTGTGCTCGGACTCAACGGTGCGCCTACAGCAGGTGAGACCTTCAACATTATGGCAGACGAGAAGGAAGCCAGGGATATCGCCAACAAGAGGGAGCAGCTCATCCGCATCCAGGGCATCAAGACTCAGAAACATATGACTCTGGAGGAAATCGGACGCCGTATTGCTATCGGCAACTTCAAGGAACTGAATGTCATCGTCAAGGGAGACGTGGACGGTTCTGTGGAGGCGCTTTCAGATTCCATCATCAAACTTTCCACAGAGGAGGTGCGCGTGAATGTGATTCACAAGGCTGTGGGAGCCATTTCAGAATCGGATATTCTGCTGGCTGCGGCTTCCGATGCGATTATCATAGGTTTCCAGGTGCGTCCTGTGCCATCCGCGCGCAAGTTGGCTGAGAAGGAGGAAATCGAGATTCGTCTCTACTCTGTCATCTACGACTGCATCAACGAGCTCAAGAGCGGTATCGAAGGTATGCTTGAGCCGGAGAAGAAGGAGGAAGTCTCTGCCACTGCGGAGGTTATGGAAACATTCAAGATTTCCAAGGTGGGAACCATCGCAGGATGTATCGTTCGCGAGGGCAAACTGACCAAGACTGCGAAGGTGCGTGTGATTCGCGACGGAATCGTGGTCTATACCGGCGAGCTCGGTTCACTCAAGAGGTTCAAGGATGATGTCAAGGAGGTGCTTTCCGGACAGGATTGCGGACTTAACATCGCAAATTATAATGACATCAAGGTGGGCGACATTGTGGAGGCTTACCAGATTGTTGAAATCAAGAGGGCACTGTAATGCCTTCCAGGCATTACAGTGCCCTGAAATATCGGCGGGTCTCCGCCGATATTTTTTTATATGCCTAGGGGCTCTGCTTGTGGATTTAGTAATCCACAAGCAGGCCGACATACATGCTCGGGAAGGGATGGGTTCGGACCGCGACCGCGAAATTCAACTGCGGCTTTGTTCACTGAACGAATGCAACCCTTCCAAACTCTATCAAGCCGACATACAGGAAATTATAGACGACACTCTGAAACATCTTGGAGAACGAACGGAAACTATCTTTCGCCTCAGCCGCTTCGAAGGCTTAACCAACAGGGAAATAGCCGCTGAACTGGGGATTTCCGAGAAAACAGTCGAATATCATATGTCCAAAGCCCTGAAGGAACTCCGCGTGAGCCTCGAGGACTATTTGCCTATGCTGTTGTTTTTCAACCTCTATCATCTTGTAGGTTAGAAACCTTCAAAAAGTTCTTAGAATTTCATAGGGTAGGTAGGAGGAAAATCAGGCAGACTTCGTTTATTGGAGTCTGCCTGATTTTCTGAACAAGATTATTGCATCACTAAAAATTCATACTATTGTTATCTATCAAGCCTTTAATTGCCTTGTCAAAATCGCTTTCTAAGATACGCATTTCCCTCTCCCGGTAAATCTCAAACTCATGTTCAGCCTTTTCAATGGCCTCCTTATGTGAGATGCCTCCGTTACCTTCCAAGATATTCCTGCGAAGGCGCAGAATTTGTTCGTCAAGTGCTGTAATCCAATCCTCCATCCGCATCGGGTTTTGTTCCAATGCTTGAAATTCCGCATAGTCGAGAAATTGTGAAGTCAAAAGATTCAAACGTTGCAATTCCTGTTCTGTCAGATAATTTTTGGCAATCTTTACATCATCACGAGTCACATAGTTGCCCTTGAAATTTGTCATGCCTACAAATGGCTTCTCGTTATCCACCCGCTCATAAATCAATTCTGCCGCAGTATGCTCATGTACAGCATAGTGCATCTTGTTCTGCACTGTAGCAAAAAATAATTTGGTCATCTTCGCACGTGGGTCATAATCCACCGATGTCGCATAAATATCCGTCACCTGTTGGTAGAAGTTACGTTCACTGCTACGAATATCACGAATTCTCTGTAACAACTCGCGAAAATAACGGTTACCTCCCTGTTTCAATCTCTCATCATCCAATGCGAATCCTTTCTGTATATATTCATGCAGCCGCTCCGTAGCCCATCTGCGAAAATGTACCGCCACCGGTGACTGTACTCTATAGCCCAGAGCGATTATCATGTCGAGATTATAATGGTCAATCTCACGTTTCACCTGACGAGATCCCTCTTGACGAACTAACAAGAATTTCTTGTGAGTTGCTTCATCTGAAAGTTCCCCATCCGCATATATGCACTTAACATGCTGACTGACATTCTGTTGTGTAGTTGCATATATTTGCGCCAACTGTTCTTGCGTCAACCACACATCCTCATCGGCAAAGCACACATTTATAGAGACTTTGCCATCATCGTCCGTGAACAATATAAGTTTATTCTCTTTTTTCATTATAAAATATTTTCACAAAATTCAAAAATCAACTAAGTTAGGAAAAAATCACATTTTTCTTGTAATATTTTACATTTCTCAAGTGCTCAAGGTCTGAAGGAGGATATGCCCCAAATCCAAAATCGCGAGAAAAATTGAAGGCCGCGGTGAGAAGCTCCGCACCGTAAAGGTTCCCTGCGGAGATTGGAAAGAGGTATTTTGAAGTACGAGGCTATGGGAAAGGCAGCTAACGACTTCCTATGAGATGCGGGTCAGTTGTAGCTGAGCATCAGGCTGTCGAGATGGGATTTCTGCGCCTCGAACTGGGGGCGGAGGCCAGCGCGGACAGGCTCGGCGGGCGGTGACTGCATTTTCAGCGGATTTATCGGGCTGCCGTTCTTCCACACACGGAAATCCAGATGCGGCCCGGTGGAACGCCCTGTGGACCCGACATAGCCGATGGTCTGTCCCTGACGCACACGGGCTCCGGTCTTCACTCCCTTGGCATAGCCCTTAAGGTGCATATATGCAGTCGTATAAACACTATTGTGCCTGATTTTCACAGTGTTGCCGCCAGCACCCTTATAACCCACAGCTATCACAGTACCATCGCCTATGCTCACCACCGGAGTGCCTGCAGGAGCAGCATAATCCACACCCGTATGAGGCTGTACCTTGCGGGTAATCGGATGCTTGCGGGCATAAGAAAAACCTGAACTGATGCGGCTGAAATGCAGCGGAGCCTTCAGGAAAGCCTTGCGCATACTCTCGCCCTTGCCGTTCCAGTAGATATTTCCCCCGTCGCCCTGATTGAACATATAGCAGGACAAGGTGTCAGCCCCGCGTATGAACTGGGCTGTGCGGATTGTGTCCACGGCAATTACTTCATCCTCAACCGATTTCTCATCATAGACCACTCTGAACCTGTCTCCCTTCTGCAAGCCGAAGAAATCGACTGTCCAGGCATATACATCCGAAAGCGAGAGGATGAGCAGAGGAGACACCCCGGCATTCTGCATATCCACCCACAGAGATGTATTGATGGTCACATCCGCAAACCTCTGGCTGGTAACCACTTCCTTTTCGCACGCCCAGGCTTCGAAGGGAGGAGTGCATCTGAAGACCACTGAGCTAATCTTATCCTGTTCATACACAAGATATTGCAGTTGAGAACTGTCCCTGAAGGCCACACAAGTCTTCCCGCTGCGCAGGTTTCTGGCCGGGAAAACCGAATCTGCGGCCTGCACAAGGTCGTAGGCATCTTTCTGACTGAGACCGAGCTTGGCAAACAGCAGGGAAAGTGTTTCCCCGCTTTTCACTCTGAATGTGTCGGCCTCAAAAGCGGAGGGATTGAAGCCCAGTGGGAAAACCGGGGTGTCTTCCACCGGAGTGTCAGAAACGGAAGCATTGCGGCAAGAAAAAGTCATGAAAGCCGACAAAACGGCCATAGACATCAGCCAGAAACGTTTTTTCCTCATAATACGAGACAGTCATAATTGTTTTCAACGGCAAACTTACTAAAATTGTTGAAAAGTTTGTGGAAAATTTTGGAATAAAATGGAACAAAATGGAAAAGATTTAATACCTTTGTGCCACGTAGCGTAAAAAGGAAAGAAAACTATATGGCATCATTCATCGGACAATACGAAGCTAAGGTTGACGACAAGGGGCGCTTGGTGTTCCCTGCCGCCTTCAAGGCGCTTCTGCCCGAGGGTGAACTGCCGCGACTGGTCATCAAAAAGAACATCTTCGAAGATTGTCTTGAGATGTACACCGGAAAAGAATGGGAGCGTCAGTCTGAGGAATTGAAATCCAAGCTCAATTTCCTCAACAAGGACCACGCTGCGTTCTGGAGAAAGTATATGCGAGACTGTGCGGAAGTGATACTGGATGCCCGCATAGGCCGCTTTGCTGTTCCCAGAAATCTTCTTGAGAAAATCGGTGTAACCAAGGAAGTGGTGTTCTCTGGCAATGACTACAAAATCGAACTCTGGGCAAAGGAGAAATTTGTCGATTCGGAGATTTCAGATGAAGTTTATCTCAAGATAGCCGGGGCACTGTCCAATTTAGGATAGGAGGCCCGGAAGATGTCGGAATATCACAACCCTGTAATGCTCAGGGAGTGCCTTGAAGCACTAATCACCAATAAATCAGGTATATACGCAGATGCGACCTTCGGAGGCGGAGGCCACTCGCGCGGCATTATGGAAGCCATCGGACCTGAAGGGCGGCTCATAGCCTTCGACAGGGATGCCGATGCAATGTTCAACGCCATCGACGACGAAAGATTCAGTCTCATCCGCAACAATTTCAGATTCATACACAATTTTATCCTCCTGGAAGGCTACAGGGAGGGCATTGACGGTATTATGGCAGACCTGGGTGTTTCATCACATCAATTTGACACAGCCGAGCGCGGTTTTTCTTTCCGCTACGACGCGCCGCTGGATATGAGGATGAACACCGGGGCTGCCGTGACCGCTGCCGACCTTGTGAACGGACTGGAAGAGGCTGAAATTGAGAAATTGCTCCGGGTCTATGGCGAAGTGGCCCAGAGCCGCAAGATGGCATCACTGATTTGCAAAGCCCGCAACAACGCCAGAATTGACACCACAACTCAGCTCAACGCAGCCATAGCCCCCTGCCTGCCGAAATTTGCAGAGCACAAGGAACTTGCGCGAGTTTATCAGGCTTTGAGGATAGAGGTGAACCAGGAAATGCGCTCTCTTGAGAAATTTCTGGAAGGTGCCGCTGCATCCCTTAAGCCGGGAGGAAGACTCGTGGTCATCACCTACCACTCCCTTGAGGACCGTATGGTGAAGAATTTCATCAAGTCGGGAAATGTCGGAGGAGATATACGCAAAGACATCTACGGCAGGTGCGAAACTCCGCTCAAGGCAGTGAACCGTAAACCGATACTGCCCACAGAGGAGGAAATTTCGGGAAACACCAGGGCCAGGAGCGCAAAGCTCAGGATAGCTGAGAAAACAGGGAGGGAGGAAAGATGAAAAAGGTCTTGCGTTGGATTGCCGATGCGTTCCTGTCCATAGGAAGGGGCGACATATTGATTAAGCTGGGCGTACACCGTTACCTGCCTCATATCGTGGTGGCCTTTCTGTTCTGCACTCTCAGCATCATACTGAGCTACCTTGCAGACAATACTCTTTCCCGGAGGAGCAGCAAGATGAAGGAGTTGGAAGATGCAAAAATCATCTACAACATCAAGAACGGGGAGATGATTTCGCTGTGGAGAATGACCTCGGTTGAGGAAACATTGAAAAAGATGGACTCCAAGGTGACTGCCCCCGAGGAGCCTGCAAAAGTTTTGAAGAAGTAGAAATGGCAAAGGATAGGGAATACAAATACAATACGGCATCCAGGACACTGCTGATGCTGACCATAGCCTTTACCCTTGCCGGAATTGTGCTCATAGGGCGCATCATATATATACAGTATTTCTGGGAGCCCAATCCGAGAGCCCTCAAGATGAAGGATTTCAAGGTGCAGACCGTTTCTGCAAAGCTTGCTCCTCAAAGAGGGGACATTCTCGACTGCAACGGCAAGGTGCTGGCTACCAGCATCCCGAAATATGACATTGAAATCGACTGCAAGGTGCAGTGGAAGACCTTCCAGGGCCAGACCACTCCGGACAAGAAGACCGGGAAGCCTGTCGGGGTGGTGAACGAGGAGAACTGGAAGAAGGACCTCAAGGGTTTCACAAGGGGCCTGGTGAAAATACTCAACGACGGCAGGTCTGCAGAAGCTCTGGAAAAGGACATTCTGCGCAGGAGGGCGAGCACCAATCCAAAGGAAGCCAAGACCATCAAAGTGGCTTCCGGGGTGGACTACAAGAAGATGCTCAAAATCAAGGAGTTGCCTCTTGCCAACAGGCCTCAGTCCAAGGGCGGCGTGAAGTTCCTCGTCAGATATGAAAGGCAGTACCCCTATGGTGAACTCGCCAGAAGGGTCCTGGGCTATGTGAAGACCAACGACGACGGCAACAAGGCCAGGGGCATCGAGGGAAGCTTCAATTACGAACTGCACGGCACCGAGGGCATAGAGTGGAAGAAGCTGGTGGACGACAACAAATGGGTGAAGGACACCGACAGCACTTCCGTGGAGCCAGTGAACGGAAGAGATATAAAATTGACCTTGGACATTGACATTCAGGATATTGCGGACAGGGCACTGAGAAGACAGGTCCTCCCTGACGATAATATTGAGGACGCCTGTATGGTGGTGATGGACGTGAAGACGGGAGCCGTGAAGGCTATGGTTAATCTGCACAGGAACAGCAGAGGCGAGGTGGAGGAAAGCCTCAACCTGGTCCTCACCCGTTCCACAGAGCCGGGATCTGTGTTCAAGACAGTTGGACTGATGACACTGCTGGAAGACAGAAAAGTGAAACTCAGCACCCGAATCCCGACCAATCACGGAGAACTCAAGAATTTCCGGAGAGACCAGCACATACTGGACTACGAGAGGGCGAAGAAGAGAAGCACGATTTCGGTGCTTGAGGGTCTGGAAATGTCGTCCAACTATGTGTTCTCTTATCTGGCTCTGGAACACTACTCGAACTGCCCGAAGGAATTCACCGGCCGATACTACGATTACGGCTTCGGTTCCAACTGGGAATTCGACATAAAGGGACTTGCAGGCTGCCGCATCCCTAATCCGGACGACAAGCAGCACTTCACACTCACCGACCTGGGCTCTCTGGCCTACGGTTATGCCGGAGAAGTGACACCGCTTCATACCCTCGCGTTCTATAATGCCATTGCCAACAACGGGGCATTGGTGAAGCCGAGAATCGTGGATCAGGTGCTTGAATTAGGAGAACCCGTGAAGACTTTCCAGACCGAATATCTGAACAGGTCCATCTGCAGCAATGCGACCAGGGACAGTCTGGTGAGAGCCCTGAGGGCCGTCGTGACAAACGGAACGGGCTACAGGCTCAAGTCGGCAAGGTGCGAGGTGGCAGGTAAGACCGGCACCGCCCGTTCAAGTCTTCCGAAGGAAATCAGTGTTCCCGGCGACCCTTATCTGAGCAAGGATGGCAGAAGGAAGAACCAGGGGTCGTTCGTGGGCTTTTTCCCGGCCGAAGACCCTGTGTATTCAGCGATTGTGGTGCTATATTCAGGGCTTTCAAAACAGTCCTACTATGGCGGAACCAGACCTGCGGAAGCCTTCAAGGAAGTGGTGAACGAGCTCTACGCTATGAATCCGCAATGGAGGGAAACGATTGACAGACAAGAAAGTATGCCACAGTTCAGGGCCAGTCTGAGCGCAGTGGACAAGAGCGACCCGGAGATAGTTCCGGACGTGATGGGACTGGGACTGAACGAGGCCATATACAAGATTGAAAACAGCGGCTACCAATGCCGATTCAGCGGTGTGGGACACGTCAAGGAACAGTCCCCTGCCTCTGGAAAGGATTTGAAAAAAGGTGGCACCATAAGCATAAGACTTGAATGATGAAGAAGTTGAATGAAATATTGAGCGGCGAGTGCCAAGTGCAGAACATCAGCTTTGCACAGGAGGATGTCTGCGTGGACAGTCTGTGCTTCGATTCGCGCAAGATTACTGCCGGTAGCCTTTTCGTGGCCATAGCGGGCGCATCCTTCGACGGTCACACATTCATCGGCAAGGCTGTAAGACAGGGAGCTGTGGCAGTGGTCTATGAAAATGAGGAAGCGGCCCTGGCATCCCTGAGGGCAGAAGGCTACAATCCGGAAGATGTGCCTGCTGCAATGGTGAAGGTCCAGTCCACGAGAAAGGCTCTGGCATACCTGAGTGCAAATTTCTATGACAACCCTTCCCGCAAACTCAAGCTCGTGGCAATCACAGGCACCAACGGGAAGACCACCACTGTCACTCTGCTCTACAGACTTTTCACCGCCTTAGGCTACAATTGCGGTATGCTTTCCACCATAGCGAACTATGTGGGCAGCCGCCGCAGCGAAACCGCCAACACCACCTCTGACCCGCTGACTGTCAACAGCCTGCTTGCAGAAATGGTGGAATGCGGTTGCGAGTACTGCTTTATGGAGGCCAGTTCCATAGGCATCGAGCAGGACAGGATTGCGGGACTGGAATTTCAGGTTGCGATTTTCTCCAACCTCACCCACGACCATCTGGACTACCACAAGACCTTCGCCGAGTACCTTCGCTGCAAGAAACTGCTCTTCGACAATCTTCCTGCACAGGCTACGGCAATAGTGAATGTGGACGACAAGAACGGGCCTGTGATGCTCCAGAACTGCAGGGCAAAGAAGATGAGCTATTCGCTCAGGGGGGCTGCGGACCACAACTGCCGCATACTGGAGGAGTCCTTTGCGGGTATGATGCTCAGAATCGACGGCACCGAATGCTGGACCCCGCTTGTGGGAAGGCACAATGCCTACAATCTTCTGGCGGCCTATTGCACTGCCCTCGCGCTGGGTGCGGACAGGGAGGAGGCACTCGTAGCCTTGAGTTCCCTGAAGGCAGCCCCCGGAAGGCTGGAAACGCTCAGGGCCGGCTCCGGACTCACCGTGATGATAGATTACGCCCACACTCCGGATGCTCTTGAGAATGTGCTCACCACCCTGAGGGATGTGAACTGCAATGGAGGCAAAATCATCTGCCTCTTCGGTTGCGGAGGCGACAGGGACAGGACCAAGAGACCGGAAATGGCTGCTGTGGCCCAGAAATATGCAGACAGGATAATTGTGACTTCGGACAATAGCCGCAGCGAGAGAACCGAGGACATTATGGATGAAATAAAGTCAGGATTCGATGCCTCGGGACTGCGCAAGGCCCTTTTCATAGCCGACAGGGCCCAGGCCATAAGGACCGCAATCCTCACTGCAGGAGACTCGGACGTGGTGCTGCTCGCAGGCAAGGGTCACGAGACATATCAGATTAATGCAAACGGAAAGGAACACTTCGACGAAAGGGAAATCGTGACGGAGATCTTTTCACAAATGAATTGAGCCTATGATTTATCATATTTTTGAAGCACTCAAAGACTACAACATCCCCGGACAGGGCCTGATGGACTACATATCCTTCAGAGCAGTGATGTCCTGCGTGACAGCCTTGCTCGTGGGCATTTTCGGAGGAGAAAGGATAATAAGACGCCTGCGCAAGCTCCAGATCGGCGAAGACATACGCGACCTCGGACTGCAGGGTCAGATGGAGAAGAAGGGCACCCCGACTATGGGTGGTCTGATCATACTGCTTTCCCTGCTGACTGGCGTACTGCTCTGGTGCGACCTCACCAACCGCTTCATCATCATTCTGATTCTCAGTGCAATATGGTGTTCAGGCATAGGTTTTCTGGACGATTACATCAAGGTCCACAAACACGATAAGCAGGGACTCAGCGAGAAGAAGAAACTCATACTCCAGACCCTTCTGGGACTTGGTGTGGCCCTGGCAGTATGGTACAGCGACAGCGAGCTCGGCACAACCACCACCATTCCTTTCGTGAAGAACAACGAGTTCGACTACAAATGGCTCACCCCGTTCACAGGTGCCTGGGAATGGTACACGAAATGGGCCATCTATATGGTTATGATTACCATAGTGGTGGTGGCCTGCTCCAACGGCACCAACCTCAGCGACGGCATTGACGGTCTTGCAGGCGGCAACTCGGCAATAGTGGGCGTGGTCCTCGGCATTTTCGCTTATTTGGGAGGTAACGTCATCAATTCGCACTACCTCAACATAATGTACATACCCGAAAGCGGCGAGATTGCAGTATATATGGCCGCATTCGTAGGGGCTCTCATCGCCTTCCTGTGGTACAATTCCTATCCGGCACAGGTCTTTATGGGCGACACGGGAAGCCTGATGATAGGAGGAGTGATAGGAGTCTGCGCCGTACTCATACGCAAGGAACTGCTGCTGCCGGTGCTCTGCGGAATCTTTTTCGTGGAAAGCCTTTCGGTGCTGGTGCAGAGGTTCTATTTCAAATACACGAAAAAACGCACGGGCACGGGCAAACGTATCTTCAAGATGGCTCCCCTGCACCACCATTTCCAGAAGGAGGGGATAGTTTCGGTTATCAAGAAGCCTTACGGGGCAATGCACGAGGTGAAGATCACCACAAGATTTTGGATAGTAGGAATCATATTGGCAGTGCTTTCAATCGCATTGCTGAAAGTAAGATAAGAATATGTCAAGGATAGTAATTTTGGGCGGAGGCGAAAGCGGTACGGGTGCCGCTGTTCTCGCGAAGAAACAGGGTTTTGATGTTTTTCTTTCAGACAAGGGAAAACTGGGAAAGGATTATGCAGAGATGCTGCGTAAATGGGACATACCATTTGAGGAAGGAGGCCACAGCGAAGAGCTCATACTCAACGCTGACGAGGTCATCAAGAGTCCCGGAATACCCAACAGCGCTCCATTGATTCAGAAACTCACCTCCCAGGGGACGCATATCATCTCGGAGATAGAATTTGCTGGCAGGTATGACCGGGCACGCCGCATCTGCATCACGGGCAGCAACGGCAAGACCACGACCACCAGCCTGATTTACCACCTCCTCTCCCAGGCCGGGTTGAACGTGGGCTTGGGCGGCAATATAGGCAAGAGCTACGCCTACCAGGTGGCAACCTCCGACCACGACATCTACGTGTTGGAAATCAGCAGTTTCCAGCTGGACAATATGTACGACTTCAAGGCTGACATAGCCATCATAACCAACATTACTCCGGACCATCTGGACCGCTACAACCACGATATGGAGGAGTATGTGAAGGCAAAGTTCCGCATAACCCGCAATATGAGCTCTGAGGACTGCTTCATTTTCTGCTCCGATGACGAGATCACCATCAACCACCTCAACAAGATTGTGGTAAAGGCCAAGCAGCTGCCTTTCACCCAGAAGACCGAGGTGGCGCAGGGAGCCTTCGTGAAGGACGACAAGATAGTCATACGCTACCAGGACAGCGAGTGCGATATGTACATACGCGAACTTGCCCTGGGCGGCAGACACAATGTCTATAATTCAATGGCTGCGGCAATTGCGGCAAAAGTAATGGACATAGACAACGGCACCATACGCGAGGCCCTCTCATCCTTCCAGCCGGTGGAGCATCGTCTGGAAAAGGTGGCAAGCGTGGGCGGTGTGCTCTATGTCAACGATTCCAAGGCGACCAATGTGGATGCGGCCTGGTATGCTCTGGAGTGCCAGAAGCAGCCTGTGGTGTGGATAGTGGGAGGCACCGACAAGGGCAACGACTATTCCTCTCTCGTGCCGCTGGCAAGGGAAAAGGTCAGGGCGATGGTGTGTATGGGCGTGGACAACCACAAGTTCCACGAGAGTTTCGACGGAGTGGTGCCTGAAATAGTGGAGGCCAGTTCTGCCCACGAGGCTGTGCAGTTGGCGAGCCGTCTTGCGAAGAAGGGCGACGTGGTGCTCCTCTCCCCTTGCTGTGCAAGTTTCGACCTGTTCAGGAACTATGAGGACAGGGGCGAACAGTTCAAGGCTGAAGTAAGAAAATTGTAACTCCCGCAAGAGGTCTATGGAAAACAAGGGATTCCTGAATATGGTCAAGGGCGACAAGGTGGTATGGATTGTCGTCCTGCTGCTGATTATGATTTCTATGATTACCATATCCGGCTCCACATCCCTACTTGCGCTACAGAACAAGGGTACCCGGCTGGACATCATCGGAAAGCAGGTGCTGTTCACTCTGGTAGGCTTCCTTGCGATTTTCCTCTGCTACATAATTCCCAAGAGCAAGCCTTTCGAGATTGTTTCGCGCTGCTGTTTCATTATCTCGCTCATACTGTTGATTGCTCTGGACGCACACATAGACCTGGGCCGGAATTTCCGTGCAGTCGAGTTCAACGGAGTCTATAGGGCAATCAGCATAAAGGGGTTCCAGGTCCATATCTTCGAAATAGTGAAGGTGGCTATGGTCATGTACATAGCCTGGGCCAGCAAGGCCATCAAGCAGGACGAGCTCAAAACCCTGAGGTTTTTCTCCAATATGCAGTTCGGGAAGGCAGGCAAAAAACCTTTCGCATGGCTGGATTCTGAATGGGGAATAGTGTCGTACTATGTTTTCGTGCCCATCCTGACCATTACCGTGCTGGTGCTCCCCGGAGGCAATTCCAGTGCAATCTTCATATTGGGAGTGATGATAATCACGGCCTTTGTGGGAGGAGTGGACTCGAAAAAGATTATGTTTCTGGCTGTGGCGGGAATACTCTGCCTCGCAGCCTGTTTCGGCATCTACAAGATTTCTGACGGAAAGATGATGACCCGCATCGGAACCGGAATCGAAAGGGTGTCGGAAAAGCCTACCGTTGAGGAAATCCTGCAGATGAAGGACAAAGGTCTGGAGGGAACCACAGAGTACAAGAAGAAAATGATGAAGGTTCAGCAGCCATATTCTGCCAAAATTGCCGTTCACGAAGGGGGCCTTTTCCGCAAGGGAGTGGGCGGGAGCACCCAGAAATACGTGGTGCCTGTAATGTACGGGGACTTCATCTACTGTTACATACTGGAGGAGACCGGACTGTTCGGAGGAATCCTGATTATCATACTCTACCTGAGCCTGATTGCCAGAGGAGTGAAGATCGTACAGAACTGCCACGACACCTTTGCGCAAACCAGCGTTGCGGGACTGATAATACTCATAACCAGCCAGGCCTTTATGCATATGGCCATCAATCTGGATATGGGTCCGCTCACAGGTCAGACCCTGCCTGTGGTGAGCCACGGAACCAGCGCCTATCTCTGTTTCTGCGGGGCATTCGGAATCATACTCTCGATGAGCAAGATGTCCTGGGAGGCCACATCCGAGGAGGAACGTCAGGCAGACCTTGCAAGAGGCAGGACGAGCGGGGAACCACTTGAGGAGGCGGCTCAGGAGGCAGAGGTCGGACAGAATGAATAAAAATTGAGACTATTATGAATAAGAAACTCAGAGTACTGATAAGCGGCGGAGGCACGGGAGGACATATCTTTCCGGCCCTTTCCATTGCAGATGCGCTGAAGAAGGCAAATCCGGATACGGAAATTCTTTTCGTGGGTGCTGAGGGCAGGATGGAAATGGAGAAGGTGCCTGCTGCCGGATACAAGATTCTGGCACTGCCCATAGCCGGGCTCAAGCGCAGCCTTTCACTGGACAACCTTGCCCTGCCTTTCAAAGTGGTCCGCAGCATCAGGATGGCAAGAAGGATTATCAGGGAATTCAAGCCGGACATAGCTGTGGGTGTGGGCGGATATGCAAGCGCTCCCCTGCTCTGGGCGGCTGAAAGAAGCGGAGTGCCCACTCTGATTCAGGAGCAGAACGGGTTTGCGGGACTGACGAACAGGATTCTGGGACGCAATGCCGGCAGAATCTGCGTGGCCTACAGCGGAATGGAAAGGTTCTTCCCGGCGGACAGGATTGTGATGACCGGAAATCCCATAAGAGGCGGAATGCAGCCAGCCACGCCCCAGATCAAGGCGGAAGGAGTTGCATATTATGGACTTGACCCCACAAAAAAACATCTGCTCATAATGGGAGGCAGCCTGGGAAGCGGCACTTTGAACAAGTCCGTAATGAAATGGATATCGGAGGGCTGTCCCGGCGGAGGGGATTTCGACGTGCTCTGGCAGTGCGGACGCTATTACAAGAAGACTGTGGACGAGTTTATGGCAGAACACAGGGATGCGGCAGCCTTCGTGCACCACACCGATTTCATAGGCAGGATGGACCTCGCTTATGCTGCTGCAGATCTGCTGATTTCCCGCTCCGGAGCAAGTTCGGTGTCGGAAATCTGCGCTTGTGGCAAAGCGGCCATTTTCGTGCCTTCGCCTAATGTGACCGAGGACCATCAGACCCACAATGCGATGGCTCTGGTAAACCGCAAGGCCGGGGAAATCGTGAAGGACGCTGATGCTCCTAGGCAACTTATGTCCAAGGCGGTGGAATGTCTGCGCGACGAGGCCAGGATAATGGAAATGGAAAGAAACAGCCTGAAACTCGCTCTGCCTGATGCGGCAGGGGCAATAGTCAGGGAAATTTACTCAATTACAGGCAAATGAGGTACAGAAACATATATTTCATAGGCATAGGCGGCATAGGTATGTCGGCCATCGCCAGGTATTTCAAATTCAAGGGATTTGGAGTGGGAGGCTATGACAGGACCCCATCGGAACTCACGGAAGCCTTGCAGAAGGAAGGCATAGACGTGCATTACGAAGACCGTCCTGACCTCATCCCCTCCGATGTGGAAAATACTCTCGTGGTGTACACTCCTGCCATACCTCAGGATCTTCAGGAACTGGTGTACGTGAGGGAAAACGGCTACACCCTTATGAAGAGGGCCCAGGTGCTTGGGGAACTCACCCGTATGGGCTCGCAGCGTTGCCTTGCAGTTTCAGGTACCCACGGAAAAACCACCACCAGTACCCTTCTGGCACATATCTTCACTGCCAGCGGGGAAGGTTGTTCGGCCTTCCTGGGCGGGATTTCAAAGAATTACGACAGCAATCTGCTTATGAGCCACTCCCCTGCTGTCGTGGTGGAGGCAGACGAGTTCGACCGTTCCTTCCATCAGCTCACGCCTGAGATTGCGGTCATTACGGCTATGGATGCAGACCATCTGGACATTTACGGAGACCTTGAACACGTTCAGGAGGCTTTCCGCAAATTTGCTTCCCTCACTACGGGCACCGTCATCATCAAGCAGGGCCTTCCGGTTTCGGCAAAGGACACGGATGCAAGAATCCTGAGCTATTCCTATGACGATGTCTCAGCCGATTTTCACGCGGAGGACATCAAGGTGGACGAATGCGGATATTTTACCTTCAACCTGCATCATCCGGGCGGAGTGATTATGGACTGCCGTGTGGGTGTGCCGGGCTGGGTGAATGTCGAGAACGCCGTGGCTGCATCTGCAATGGCCCTTTGTTATGGTATCGACCCGATGAAAATCAAAACCGCCCTGGGCACCTTCAAGGGGGTGAAACGCCGCTTCGACATACACGTCAACCGTCCCGGCCTGGCCTATATCGACGACTACGCCCACCATCCTAAAGAAATCAGCACTGCCATCAGTTCGATGAGGGACATCTTCCCCGGAAGGAAGCTCACTGCCATTTTCCAGCCCCACCTCTACACCCGCACGAGGGATTTTGCTGAGGAATTCGCCCGGGCTCTCAGTGCTGTGGACAAGCTAATTCTGCTGGACATCTATCCGGCACGCGAGGAACCGATTCCGGGAGTGAGCTCGGAAATCATTTTCGACAAGGTCACCGCGCCGGAAAAGGTGCTGCTCAAGAAGGAGGAACTTATGGATTATCTGCACAACGAGAAGATTGACACTCTCATCACCTTCGGTGCGGGCAATATAGACAGATACACTGGAGAAATCACAAAAATGCTCGAGGCAAGATGAAGCAGCTCATTTACAAGATTCTGTTGTCAGCTCTGGCAGTGCTTGCGCTGTCGAGCACAGTCGCGTTCCTGATTCTCGGACAGGAGAGACGCAGCAGGATCGAGTGCTCGGGCATAGTGGTGACCGTGAAGGACAGCGCCGACAACCACTTTGTAACCGGGCGGGATGTGCAGGAATACATAAGGACAGGCTACGGCAAGGTCGTGGGCACGGCTGTGAGGGAGTTGAAGCTGGACAGGATTGAGGAAGTGGTGACCGGCAAGAGCGCTGTGCTCAATTGCGAGGCCTACATCACCCCGGACGGAGTGCTGAATCTGGATGTGACCCAGCGCAGACCGAAGGTACGTTTCCAGACCGCATCCAACGGATGGTATGCCGATGCTGACGGGTTCATTTTTCCGCTTCAGAGGAGTTACACCTGCCTGGTGCCTATTGTGGACGGGGAATTTCCGATGAATCCAGGAAGAGGCTTCAAGGGTATGCTGGAGGACTGGAAGGAAAAGGACTGGATGAAACGGGTGGTCTCCCTGGTGGAATATATGGAAAAGACCGGCTGGGACAAACGCATCACCCAGATTCACGTGGACCGCAACGGGGAAATCACTCTGGTTCCGGCCCGGGGATGTGAAACCTTCCTTTTCGGACAGCCGGACCGGTTCCCGGACAAGTTCCGCAAGATGGAGAAATACTACAGGATGATTGCTCCCTTGGACAGAGGATACGCGAAGGTGGACCTGAGGTACGATTCACAGATAGTTTGCAGCGAAAAGAGAAATAAAGCATAGTTTTATGGACGATAAATACATAGTTGCCATAGACCTTGGCACATTCAAGATCTCACTTGCAGTGGCTCTGCAGGATGGTACAGACACGAGACTGATTTACTACAAGGAAACTCCGGCCAGCGGAATGAAGAGCAGCCGCATACTCACTGAACTCAGGGTGGTGGGGCAGCTCAAGCAGGCAATCAGGGATGCCGAGGACATTCTGGGCATCAAGATCACCGGGGCGGTGGTGGGTATGCCGCGTTTCTACATCAAGACCGAGGAGAACGAAGCCCGCATCGACGACCGCGACAGCGACAGCTACATTACCGCGGCTGAAATCAACGAACTCAAGTCCTTTGCGCAGGACAGTTACCCCATAGCTCCGGAGAATCAGAGCACGGACGCGGTTTATGGGGCCATAGCCCAGTCTTTCTCAACCGATGAGGAGTTCCAGCTTGTGGAAGACGACATAGTGGGAATGTCCGGCAGGGTGCTGGAAGGCAACTTCAAGATATTCATAGGTGCAAAAGCGGCGCTCAAGAGGATTGACAAGGTGATGAGGTCAGTGGAGCTGGTTCCTGTGAAGAAATATTTTCAGCCGCAATTCACTGCTTCCGCCGTACTCTATTCCTCTGAAATCGACAACGGAGTGGCCCTGATTGATTTCGGTGGCGGCTGCACCTCCGTTTCCGTGTTCTACAAAAGCATTCTGCGCCATTACGCATCCATTCCTTTCGGGGGTATGAGCGTAACCAAGGACATACAGACGGAGAGCAACATCAGCCTTGGACTTGCGGAGAGCCTGAAACTCGCCTATGGAGCCTGCATACCGGACAAGTTGCAGAATATGAGCGAAAAGCAGCTGCTCATCAAGAGCGGCAACGGGGATATGGACAGAAGGCTGGCCGTCAAATACCTTTCTGAAATCATCTCGGCCCGAGAGGAGGAGATTATCCGGGCTATGCTCTACGAGATTGGGGCAAGCGGCTTTGCGGACAAGCTTCAGAGCGGAGTGGTGATTACCGGAGGAGGGGCCCTGATGACCAATCTGGGCAACTTCATTTCCGAGCTTTCCGGCTACAAGGTGAGAATAGGGCGTCCGCGCCTGAACGGAATCATCAATGCCTGCACCGGGGCCACCACACCTGCAGCGAGCGCGGTAATCGGAATGATAAAGGCTGCAATCAACGACGGGGTCGGCTCCTGCGCCTGCATAGCGGAGGATTTCGTGGAGAAAACAGATGAGGAGGTGGTTGAGGAATCCGTTACTCAATCCCCAACCGAGAGCGAGCACAAGACGGGGACCATTCCGGGCCTGATTACCGAAGATGAAATCACCCGCAAGGAGGACAGCGACAAGAAGAAGAAACCATCGGGAAGCAGCAAGCTCGCCAGATGGACAAGGAAAATCACGAACAAGTTCAACGCCGGATGCGACAGTATGCTGGACTTCCTGGAAGATGAAAAAGAGAATAAGGAGGAATGATTATGGAAAACCTGACTGATTTCAATGTAATCCCGACAGATTGGGAGAAACGCATTTCCACCATCAAGGTCATCGGAGTGGGTGGCGGAGGTTGCAATGCTGTGAACTATATGTTTGAGCAGCATATCGAAGGTTGCATATTCATAGTCTGCAACACTGACTCCCAGTCTCTGAACAGCTGCAGTGTACCGGTAAAAATCCAGCTTGGAGAGGGCCTTGGGGCAGGTTGCGACCCTGTGGCAGGAAGAAATGCTGCGCTTGAATCGGAGGCTGAAATCGAGAACAGCGTTTTCGGCTCCAAGACTGATATGCTCTTCATCACGGCCGGAATGGGCGGAGGTACGGGCACAGGAGCGGCTCCGGTGATTGCGGCTATGGCCAAGAAAAAGGGCATACTGACTGTGGGAGTGGTTACAATCCCCACCCGCAGCGAAGGCAACGAGGCTATGACCAAGGCACTGGACGGGATAATGGAGATGGAGAAGAATGTGGACAGCCTGCTGGTCATAGACAATGAGAAACTCTACAAGTACTATGGCAAAGTGCTGGTGCAGGATGCCTATCCTATGTCCAACGAGGTACTTTGCACTGCCGTGAAGGGCATCATAGAAATCATCAAGAAGGAAGGCTACATCAATGTGGACTTCAGGGATGTGAAGAGGATGATGACCAATAGCGGAATGGCTCTGATGGGCTGCGGAACCGGAACCGGAGACAACAGGATCAAGGATGCGGTGAAGGGAGCATTCGAGTCTCCGCTGCTGAACGACCACGACCTGAAGACGGCCAAGGACGTGCTGCTGAATATCACCGTGGGATACAACCAGAACGGAGTCACGATGGAGGAGCTGGACAATATCGACAACCTCATCACCGACTACATAGGCAAGGCCAACCGCTTCAAAAAAGGTATAGTCTGGGAGTTTTCCGAAGATTTCGGAGACAGAATCAACATTACAGCCATCGCCACCGGCTTCAAGATGGACTGGGACGGACTGGCCGACGACAACGGCAACCTTATAGTCATCAATCCGGATTATGAGTATGTGCCTATGAATGAGGATGTTCCGGAGACACCCCAGGACCAGAGAAGTCTGAAAATCGGATTCAACAACACTGAGGCCAAGTGCTCGGCAGATTTCTGCAAGGGTCCCAAGCCGGTATTGCTCGTGGATGACAAGACCAGTATCGCCGACCTTGAAGACACCCCGGCCCTGAAAAGACGCTGACATCAACCCCTACCAAAATGAAAATCATACCATCTCTGGCAGTTGCCCTTTTCCTGTCAATGGGCGCCGCCCAAGCCCAAACTCCAGTTGACGACCAGCCCCAAAGGCGGGTCTATGCCCCTGCAGACAATAGGGCTAACTGCTTCTTCGTGATTTCCAAAGTGCAGCCTGTCCACCTGAACGTGTACGAGGTACGAGACGTGGACACTGTCCTGAGGGCAAGCTATCCGGCCTGCGTGGCCATAAACCGCGGTCAGAAAGAAAGGAGTGGAGACAACAAGACCCCCGAATCCTATCCCGGAGAGCCTTTCCGCATCACCCAAATTCAGGATGCCTCCTCCTGGCACCACGATTTCGGGGACGGAAGAGGTTCAATCCCGGCCTACGGGCACTGGTTCCTAAGGCTTGAGACTCCCGGTTTCTCTGGCATAGGCATACACGGCAGCACCAACAACCGCGAGTCCATCAAAATCGGGCGAGGAAGCGAAGGTTGCATCAGACTGCTGGACGAAGACATCATCCATCTGAAGGAGAATTATGCGCAGGTGGGCACGAAGGTCATCATACTTCCGGAAGACCACGGACCTCTGCCTTTTGAGACAAGGGCTATCTGTTGCGAATGAATTCACTTGCATAGGAGCCCAATCCCGTAACAGCCATCATAAGCGACTGGGACTCGTGGGAAATGGTGGCAAAAATAATCCCCAGCTCGAATGGCAGGGAATAGACCGTGCTCAAGGCAAGGGCCACCACGTAATGGAAGGCTCCGAACCCTCCCGGCACCGGCACCAGCCATCCCAGACTGCCCACGAGCATAAGGAACATCGCATCTGCAAGTCCGAGGGCATCCAGCAGGGGAACAGCTCGCAGGGAGGTGTAGCTCATAAGAAAATACATACCCCAGATGAGTACGGAATGGAGGATGAACTTCCACGCATTCTTCATCCTGAAACAGCTGACCAGGCCGTCCGCCACACCCTTCAGCAAGGACCAGAGCTTTGAGGCGAGGACATTCCTGTCCCTGAAAAACACGACAAAGGCCACGCAGATTCCCACAGCCGCGAGCATAATCAAGGCAATCCACCACAGGCTCAGATTCAGCCTCCCGGATGCCGGCAGCCAGATATTGTCGATGAAGAAGGCCCCGAATTGATTCCATTTCAGGCAGAGGAAAGCCACGAGTATGCCGAACATCATCAGCAGGTCTATGCTCCTTTCCGTCACGACCGTGCCCAGGACTTGCTCATAGCCCAGCCCCTTTCCGCCTCTTTTGCGCTCCTGCACTGCCGAATCCCGGGACACCACACCGCAACGCACCAGCTCCCCTATTCTCGGAAAGACGAAATTTGCAAGATAGCCGATGTTCACGGCATTGAAGACTGTCACGCGGGAAGTTGCTCCGTCTATGGGCAGCAATATCTCCCTCCATCGTTCCGCCCTGAACCAGTTGGACAGCACCCCGGCCAATATGCTCAGCATCACCCATTCCCAACGGCATCCTTTCAGGCTCTCAAGGAATTCCTGCCAGTTGACTTCGCGGAAACAGAACCACAGCAGCACCGCCGCAAGCACAAGCGACAAGGTGTATTTCAATATGTTCCTAATATTCTTCTTCATAAACGGACGGCAAAATTACAAATTTCTGGGATTTGATTATAATGCCTCACAAAGAAATGTTATCTTTGCACCAAATGTTCGAAAAAAAATATATATGAAAACCATACTCGGCATCGGCAACGCCTTGACAGACATTCTTGCCATCCTTCCTGACGACTCATTTCTGGAGGAATACAATATCCCCAAGGGAAGTATGCAGCACGTGGACAAAGAAACAGGAGACAAAATTCTCGAAAGGCTGAAGCCTCTCGGAGTGCAGTACGTAGCTGGTGGTTCAGCTGCCAACACCATCACCTGCACAGCGATTTTCGGGATGAAATCAGCCTTCATAGGCAAGACCGGTGACGACGACCTGGGCCACCTATTCAAGAGCGACCAGGCCCAGTACGGCATCAAATCCATACTCCTCAAGGGCAAGAATCCTTCAGGCAGGGCCGTGGTGCTGATTACCGCTCCGAATGCCGAAAGGACTTTTGCGGATTATATGGGGGCGGCTCTGGAACTGGTTCCCGAAGACTTGAAGCCGGAGTATTTCAAAGGTTATGACTATTTCCACATTGAGGGTTATCTTGTTCAGAACCAAGCGCTTATCCGCAAGGCAGTGGAAATGGCAAAGGCTGCCGGATGCATCATTTCAATTGATATGGCATCCTACAATGTGGTGGAGGCCAACAGGGAATTCCTTCAGGACATAGTGAAGAACTACGTGGATATAGTCTTTGCAAATGAAACTGAGGCAAGGGCGTTCACGGGGCTGGAGCAGAAGGATGCGCTGGATGAGATTGCACGTCACTGCGACATTGCCGTAGTGAAAATAGGCAAACACGGTTCAATGGTCAAACAAGGGGACGAATACCATTATATAGAAGCCTGGCCGGCCGATACCATCGATGCAACGGGGGCTGGAGACACCTATGCCGCAGGTTTCCTCTATGCCCACTCTCTGGGAATGCCTCTGAGAGTCTGCGGAGAGGTGGGTTCAATCATCGCGGCAAAGGTGGTGGAAGTCATCGGCACCAAAATCGACATACCTCGTTGGAAAGCCGCCAAGAAAGAAATCAAGGAACTTATCAAGGCAACCAAAGAGGGCAAGAACTGATGGGATTCCTGAAAAACTTCTTCGTCAAGCGGCAGATCAAGGCATCCTGCTTCAGGGAGGAAAGGCATTCCGTCCCTCTTGTCTCGGTTCGCAGGTGCATAGTGCTGCTGGACGTGGAAGACGCGGAATCGGATGCCTGCCTCAAGTTTGCCAAGACATATTTCGGAGGCAGAGGAATAGAATTGAAGCCTTTTTTCCTGGATATGGGCAAGCACGCCAAGGACGACATCATCACCACGGCTGTAAAAACGACCATTCTCAAAAGAAACCTGTCCATTTTCGGCACACTGCCTGAAGAAATGGTGGCAGAGCTGAAGTCTGAGCCTGCCGATTTGTACCTATGCCTGGTGGACAACAGCCTGCCGGTGACACGCTGTTTCAATGCCATAGTCCCGGCTCCTTTCTGCGTGGGTCTGAAAGACTATGCCTGCTCTCCCTTTTCAATGGTTTTCAAAGGTTCTGAGGAGGAACAGATTCAAGTCAATTTCCACGACAGCGCCAAGAGACTGGAGAGCATCGTGAATTATCTCGAAATGGTTGTATGAAAGAAAATCTGAAAAAATACGGACTTGTGGCAATTAAAGGTGCCTGTATGGGAGCCTCGGATGTGATTCCAGGCGTGAGCGGCGGCACAATAGCCTTTATGACAGGCATTTACTCTGAACTTATCGATTCCATTCACAATATTGACGGGACTGCCCTGAAGCTTTTCTTCACCGGTCGGTTCCGCGAATTCTGGAAACACATAAACGGCAATTTCCTCATCAGTGTGCTTGTGGGAATACTGTTCAGCGTCTTTTCCCTTGCAAAACTGATGACCTGGCTGCTGGAAAACCAGCCTGCTCCGACCTGGGCTTTCTTTTTCGGACTGATTGTGGCCTCGTCCATCTTCATCCTCAAGGGAGTCCATTTCTGGAAATGGAAAGACTATGTCTGCACCCTTGCAGGAGTGGTTCTGGGCGCTGTAGTCTGCACTCTCTCCCCTTCCACGACTCCCGACGGACTGTGGTTCATTTTTATCTGCGGGGCCATTGCAATCTGTGCTATGATACTGCCCGGGATTTCGGGGTCGTTCATTCTCCTGATAATGGGGAAGTATGACTATGTGCTCGCCGCAGTTTCGGGACTGGTGTCGCTGGGTAGGGCTGAGGAAGTGACGGCGGGACTGGCTACGGGTTCTATGACCTGGGGACAGTGCCTGACTGTGATGCTGGTGTTTGCCTGCGGAGCGGTGATAGGCATTGTGTCGTTTTCCAAGTTCCTGCACTGGCTGCTTGCACGGCGCAACAGGGAGACCACTCTGGTGCTTGCAGGTTTCATTATCGGGTCCTTGCTGAAGGTATGGCCCTGGCACGCTGAATCCGGTTGGCCTGCGCTTCCGGGAGTCGGGGTGGAACTGGATTGGATGCAGGTGGGCCTGTGCATAGCCACTGCAGCTGCCGGACTTGCCCTTGTGTTCGGAATCGAATATTTGTCCAAACGTAAAAAGATTCAAAAATGAAAGTTCTGATACTGTCCTGTTCAACGGGAGAAGGGCATAATTCCGCATCGAAGGCCTATATGGAATACCTGCACTCGATAGGTGTGGAGGCAGAAGTGAAAGACACTATGTCACTTGTCGGTCAAAGTGCCACAAACAAAGCTTCGGAAATATATCTTTTTTCCACAAGAACGAAACTCTTCGGTATGGTTTACAAAGCCGGGGCAGCCATAAGCGAGGCTATGGACTCGTCCAAGTCGCCGGTTTACTATGCAAACAAACTCTATTGCGAGAGACTTCACGACTATATCGAGGAGAACGGCTTCACTGCAGTGGTCTGTGCCCATATTTTTCCGGCCGAGGCCATCACCGCACTCAAGCGCAAGGGTAAGCTCAATGCGACTTCCATATTCCTTATGACCGACTACACCTGCATCCCTTTCATAAAGGAGACTGAACTGGACTATTACATCGTGCCCCATTCACATCTGATTGAAGAGTGTGTGAAGAAGGGTATTCCGAGAGAGAAACTACGTCCTTATGGCATCCCGGTGAAGTCCATTTTCCACAATCCTAAGGCTGACAGAACGGAGGTGAGGAACCAGTGCATACTGGAGTTCGGCTATATGGACCCTCAGAAGAAATGGTTCCTGATGATGTCCGGGAGTATGGGATTCGGGCATCTGCAGGACACGGTTAAGGAAATTCTCAAGCAGTTCGGAGACAGGGTCGAAGTGATTATGGTGTGCGGTAACAACACTGAGTTGCGCACGAAGCTGATGAAGAATTTCGGGGGACACTCCAATGTCATGGCTTTGGGATTCACGGACAAGGTGGCAATGCTGATGGATGCCTGCGATGTGCTTTTCACCAAGCCGGGCGGATTGTCAAGCACGGAAGCTGCTGCCAAACATATACCTATAGTACACACCTCTCCAATACCGGGCTGCGAGACCTGCAATGCGTTGTTTTTCCACTATCACGGAATGTCTTACGCAACCACCGACATTCCCGAGCAGGTGCGGGCTGCAGGAAGGCTCTGCTTTGATGAGTCCTGCAGGGATGCAATGATCTCCGCCCAGGCATCAAATATCAACACTCAGACCTGCAGGGACATCACTGGGTTGCTTCTTGATGGGGAAAATAATGAAAACCAATAATATAACTATGGCTAATAAACTGATATTCGGAATTCTTTCAGCAGCCACAATGGCATCGGCCTGCTGCAACAGCGTAAGCCCGGTCATCCCGGCAGACTCAAAAATAGAAAGGAAGGTGGAAGAGGTACTCGGCAAAATGACCCTTGAAGAGAAAGCCGGACAGCTCGTCCAGATTACCTCGGACGTAATATCCACAGACGGGAAGCTCGACACTGCAAAAGTCAGGGCCTGTGTAAGAGACTGGAAGGTCGGTTCATTCCTGAACGTATTCGGGGGACATTCCGATTCGCGCGAAGGTACCGCCAGGGATATGAAACTGATTCAGGACATCTCGTTGGAGGAGTTGGGCATACCAACGGTCTTCGGTCTGGATATGATTCACGGTGCAAGCTACCTCTCGGATGCCACCTTCTTCCCTCAGGAAATCAACCTTGCAGCCACATTCGACAGGGGCTATGCATCCAAGATGGGCGAAGTGATGGCGTATGAAACCAGAGCCGCAATGGTGCCGTGGATTTTCTCCCCTGTGATGGACCTCGGGCGTGACCCGAGATGGCCAAGACATTGGGAGAGTTGGGGAGAAGATCCTTATCTCCAGGCTGAAATGTCTGTGGCTGAAACGATTGCGGCACAGGGCGAAGATCCGAATCACATAGACTTGGAACACGTTGCGGTGAGCATCAAGCACTACCTGGCTTATGGCACCCCGGTTTCCGGACAGGACAGAACACCGGGAATGGTATCACCTTGCGATTTGCGTGAGAAATATTTCCGTCCTTTCAAGGAGTGTTTCCAGGCAGGAGCGCTCACCCTTATGGCAAATTCCGCATCCGTCAATGGAGTTCCGGTTCACTCAAGCTATGAATACCTCACTCAGTGGTGCAAGAAGGACCTCGGATGGGACGGGATGGTGGTGACCGACTGGGCCGACATCAACAATCTCTACACCCGCGAACACATTGCCGCCGACAGGCTCGAAGCCGTGGAAATCGGAATCAATGCAGGTGTGGATATGATTATGGACCCTTACGACCCGGCAGTTTGCGCTGACATCGTGACTCTGGTGAAGGAAGGCCGCATCAGTCAGGAGCGTCTGGACGATGCAGTGCGCAGGGTTCTCCGCCTCAAGGCCCGCCTCGGCCTCTTCGAAAATCCGGTATGGAGCGTGGACGGCTATGAGAAGTTCGCCTGCGGGGAATTCGCCAAGATTTCATACGACGCGGCGGTCGAATCAATGGTCCTGCTGAAGAATGATTCGGACCTGCTCCCGCTGGCAAAAGGAAAACGCATATTGGTGACAGGCCCTAACGCCAATTCTATGAGAACCTTGAACGGCGGATGGTCCTACACCTGGCAGGGCGAACAGACAGAAAGCTTCGCAAGCGGGTACAACACCATACTCGAAGCTTTGATTAATGAGTTCGGCGCAAAGAATGTGAACTACCGTCCGGGAGTCTCCTACTACGGAAGCGACTGGAAGGCAGACCGTATCGAAGACCTCTCAGGAGTGGTGGCGGCAGCCCGCAATGCAGACGTTGTGATTGCCTGCGTGGGTGAGAACAGCTATTGCGAGACTCCGGGCAACATCAACGATCTGAACCTTTCCGAAAACCAGAAGGAACTTGTCCGCGCCCTTGCAAAAACTGGCAAACCGATCATCCTGGTGCTGAACGAAGGACGTCCGAGAATCATCAACGACATCGAGCCTATGGCAAGCGCCGTGATTGACATTATGCTTCCGGGCAACTACGGCGGCGATGCACTTGCAGCACTTATTTCCGGCCGGGAGAACTTCAGCGGCCGCCTGCCGTTCACCTACAGCAAATACGTGAATGCTCTCCACACCTACGACTACAAAGTGAGCGAGGTGGTTTCAACGATGAGCGGAGCCTACAACTACGATGCTGTGATGGATGTTCAGTGGCCATTCGGTGCCGGTTTGAGCTACACGAAGTTCGAGTATTCAGACTTCAGGATTTCTTCCGAAAGTTTCGCCTGGGATGATGAGCTGACATTTGAGGTGACAGTCAGAAACACGGGCAAGAGGTCCGGCAAGGAGACAGTGATGCTCTTCTCCAGTGACCTTGTGGCAAGCATAGTTCCTGATGTGAGACGCCTCAGGGAGTTCACCAAAGTGGAACTTGCAGCCGGTGAAAGCAAAACCGTGAAATTCACCATCCCTGCCAAAGAGCTTGCATTTGTAGGCCGAGACGGCAAGTGGCGCATTGAAAGCGGCGACTTCCGTTTCTCCTGCGGCACCCAGGCCCTCTTCGCAAAATGCACCGGCACCAAGATCTGGGAGACTCCAAACATAGACTAAGTAATCCTCAAAAACGTATTTCATTCAATTTTCTGCAATCTCAGATTTTTTATTGCATTGTCTGAATTTTTTCCTACCTTTGCATCCCCAATGAGCAGCAGCTCAAAGGGGATGGATTGGTTCGGTAGCTCAGCTGGATAGAGCAACAGCCTTCTAAGCTGTGGGTCTTGGGTTCGAATCCCAACCGAATCACAAGTAAAGCAAAATCTGCGCACCCGACAGGGTGCGCAATTTTCGTAAAGGGAAGACCCGTCGTGAGCTAGCTCACGTAAGGGCCTTCCCTTTACGAAAATCCACAGGACAAAGTCCTGCGGCAGATTTTGCTCTCTTGATGATGGCCCGCGGAGGTAGGGATCTCGCAGCCAACAGCTGCAAAGCAGCTGCTGGCGAGGACATCCCAATCATCTACGCTTCGGAAGTCTACGTGTATATTTAGGGATAGTCATTTAATTCCTTAAATCTGAGTCAACCAGCAGACTTTCCCATAT
>CAMCFO010000022.1 GCA_945874155.1 uncultured Bacteroidales bacterium | reverse complement strand
ATATAATATAAAAAGAGGATGACCTCATAGTCACTAGGACTTTTTAGTCACCCTCACTTTGTCGGGCCGAAGGCCCTCGTTCCGCTCCGACAACTTGTCTGAATAGACCTCAAAGATTCGAACCAGTTGTCCGAGCGGGTAAATTCACCCATATTACACATAAAATACCTATCTTTGCACTATTAAAACAATAGTTATGAGTAAAGGATATTCATTGCAAGACCCATCACTGGGAGCTGTGGCTTTGGACGACGTCCGCAATTCCAGTTTCCTTCCCAAAGTGGATTTGAGTTCGGGACCGGGAGCGGAAACTAAGAAATACTCTGGGATTGTGCCTTTCCACGAGATTACCGGTGATGAAAGATTTGACAGGATATGGAACAAGTGAATCTCTCCTGAGGATTTTCTTCGGCGGATTGACGATGTATGAATGAAATGTCCTTTTATTTTGCTATGAGATGTACTTTTTATACATTCGTAGCAAATTAAACATTCAAGTTTCGCAACAGCCAAACACCTACCTCTTAAGGAGTGACCCGTCCTGATTACCACTTTCGGACTTGATTCCAATGAGTATTCGAGCTCGACAGGAAACAGTTAACGAAGATATTGATATTCCTTGTATATGAAAACGAAAGACGTTGCGCTTGTGCTGTCCAGCGGGGGACCGCGCGGATTTGCCTATATCGGGGCTATTGAAGAACTTGAAAGCAGGGGCTACAACATCACTTCTGTCGCCGGATGTTCCATAGGGTCGCTTGTGGGCGGGATATATGCTGCCGGCGGATTGAAGGATTTCAAGAAATGGCTCTTCCGCCTTGACAACTCCCGTCTTATGTCGCTGCTGGACGTTTCCCTGAGCAAGAGCTATCTGGTGAAGGGGGACAAGGTCATTTCGGCCATCAAGGAAGTGGTGCCGGATGTGAATATCGAGGATTTGCGCATACCTTACGCAGCAGTGGCAACCGACCTCTACACCGGAGAGGAAGTGGTGTTCCGAGAGGGCAAGCTTTTCGACGCCATCAGGGCATCCATTTCCATTCCCTCACTTTTCCGTCCCGTCACTAATGGCAGGCACAAGCTTATAGACGGCGGTGCAGTAAACACGGCTCCTTTCAGCATAGTCCGGCGCAATGGTCACGACATACTCGTTTCATTCGATGTTAACCGTCTGGACAGCAATAAAATCGCTAAAAATCTCGAAGATCTTCAAAAGGTAAGGAAAGAAGACGGAAGGATGGACCTTGGCGACATTTTGGGCGAAATCAGGAAACACAAGACAGACTCCATACTTGATTTCGTAAAAATTGCTGGAGATGAGACTCTCAAGGCCCTTGAAAAGAACAGGGAGGCGGGCCAGAGGCTGAGAAGCGCATCCGAATTGGCTGAAAAACAGAATATGCCTTTCGCGGGGGAGGATAATTACTATTCCATTCTTTCGCGAACATTCTCCCTGATGCTCAGGACTATCTCCGGCTTGCAGATAGAAATGTACAAGCCCGATATACTCGTAACTATGAGTTTCGATGCCTACGGTTCAATTGCCGATTATGCCCGCGGTGAGGAAATCTCGGAACTCGGCCGGCAACTGATGTCCGAAGCACTTGACAAATATGAACGGGAGAATCCTGATTTCTGACTGTTGAACTTTTCGGTCCGCCCCGCATTGTTTCAAAAATGGAGAAACTCCGGCAGCCGTTTTGGATATTATTCCTATAATACATATATTTGCGAGGATGGGTCGGGGACTCAGTTTAATTTCGACTGACCATCATATTTTTCGACTGACACCTATAACCGACAAGATATGAAATTCTCCAAATTGCAACTGGCTGCCATCCTCAAACTGGGAATGGAAGTAGCCAATCTTGAAGACAAGGAAAAAACCAATGAAGAATTCGAAGTGATACTGCAGGAACTGTCTTATTTGGGCTTTGATGTGGAGAACGATATCGAATCTTTGCTGGAAGAGACCAAACAGTTCAGTCTGAATGATGCCCTTTCGCTCATCAGCAATATGTCCGATGAGCAACAAAGGGAAATCTGCGGCTATGTTGGGGCAATCATCTGTGCTGACGGGGCTTTGGGGCCTAACGAAAAGTCTCTTTGGGACAAATTTCCCGAATGGCTCGGCTTCGGTAAGATGACTTTGGAAGAGGCACTCGAAATCTATAAGGGCGAGAACAATTCCCATATCCAAAGAATCAATTTCAAGAACGGAGGCTATTATGAAGGTGAGGTCCGGAACGGACTGTACAACGGCAAGGGCAAGATAGTTTTCAGCAACGGAGACGTGAAGGAAGGGAATTTCGTGAACGGACAACTCAACGGCCAGGGCAGTTACACCTGGCCAAGCGGGGACAAATATGTAGGAGAATTCAAGGACGGAAAATTTACGGGCTTCGGGGAATACTTCTACAAAGACGGAAGCCGTTACAGGGGCAGTTGGAGCAATGACCAGAGGAACGGATTCGGGGTATATTTCTATAAGGACGGAGGAGTTTCCTTTGACGAATATGCCAACGACCAGCGCCACGGGAAAAGCATATACATAAACGGCAATGAAGCCCAGGTCTGCCAATATTCCAACGGGGAGTGCATCAGCAGAGTCAAATACTCCGGAATGGATTATTCCGACCTGATGGAAAGGATTCAGGCAGGCAATCAACAAAACACTATTGTCTAAAAGGCTATGGACCAGAATAGAACACGGGAACGCACAGAGCAGAAATCGGCTACAAAGAGCGAAGCGAGACAGAAAAGCGACGGCGGAATCTGTCCGCATTGTGGAGCCGGCCTGGAAAGGGAGGATTATGAATTATGCCCTGTCTGCGGCGGCAAATTGGTGGACTATTGCACTTTCTGCGGGGCGGCGATGGCTCCGGAAGATGTGGATTGTCCTGAATGTGGAATGCCGGCGGAAGGAGTGGTGTGCCAGTGTTGCGGAACGAGGAATTTCCGTGCATTCTGTAGGGAATGCGGACAACCTCTTTCACGGGCTGCGCGCAAGGCTGTCGAAAAGGCCAAGCAGGACCCCAAGGTTCACGAAGCCGCCCGTCTGCTGGTAAAGCTTTCTGAACTGGAGGCCGAACTTCAGGGCAGCGCGGAGCAAGGGGAGGAAGAAGAGGAGCAGACCGGACCCACCGAGGGGGAACTTCTGCTGAAGGAGCTGATGGCAAAGGTGGGATTCACGCCTGCCGAGGCACCCAAAGCCACAAGGCGAAGGATGGGACGCAGCCGGGAAGAAGTGCTCCAGGAGTACCGCAAGACCGTGGAGGAGGCCAACAAGGCTATGGAAACAATGCTCCCTCCGGCAGGAATGACCCCGCAGGAGCAGAGAAACTATGCCACAGCCCGAAAGGTGGCGATGATGGAAGTGATGGAAGAGAGATGGTATGGGATTCCTGTTACCAAGACTATGGGATGGGAGTGCAATCAATGTCACGTACTGCACAAGGACCCTTCCGAATGTGCAGTGAAGGAATATGGCGGGAAATGGATTACCTGCACGGAATGTCAGGTGGTGGACGAGGGCACTCCGGGGGCTCAGATGTACACCAACCGAATTGAAAAGAAAGTGTATAAACGATTGTAAATATGGCAGACCCAGCAGACCTGAAAAAACAGCCTGGCCTCAGCAGCGAGGAAATCGAGAAAATACTGGGGGATGTTTTCAAGAACACGAATTTTGCCGGATTAAACAATCCGCAGAAAACGGCGACGGCTCCGCAGAAAACGGCCGCTGCGCCTCAAAAAACCGCAGTAGCACCAGAAAAGACTGCGACGGCACCTGAAAAAACAGCAGTGGCACCAGAAAAGACCGCAACTGCACCAGAAAAAACCGCAACTGCACCTGAAAAAACTGCCAAAGCCCAGGAAAAGGCAGCCCCGGACCCTCAGTCCCCAAAGTCTGGAATATTGGCCCCTGGCCAGAGCATAAACGCCGGAAGCCGTAAGCTGACAGTTCGCAAGCACCTCTCCTCGGGCGGTGAAGGAGAACTCTATCTGGTCACCGACTCCAGGAAAGAATACGCCCTCAAACTCTACCACCCGGGCTGCCGGACCAAGAGCCAAATCCTGTCCCCTCTGCAGAAACTCAACGGCAAGGGCTTCATAGCCGATATCATAGACTTCGGTGAAGATTTCGAACTGACTGAATACATCCCTGAAGGCAACGCAGCCGACACCGGAATCAAGGGCAACGCCCAAGCCATACTCGCGATAACAGTCAAGACCGCAGCAGCTCTGGACCGGCTCCACAAGCTGAACATACTCCATAAGGACATCAAGCCTGCCAACATACTGATAAAGAGCAGGACCACCTGGGACAGCGTACTGTGCGACTTCGGCATATCCGAAATCCTCGACATTGACGGGAAATGCACCACAGTTCAGGGCCGCACCCCCATTTACGCCGCCCCGGAAATATACACCGCCACCATCACCCTCCCCTCAGGAGTATTCGTAGAACTCAGCACCAAGTCCGACTTCTATTCCCTCGGTATGAGCATCCTGTCTATGTGGATGGGCGAAAAGGCCTTCCGCAGCCAGGAAAGCCAGATGGCAATGGACAAGGTCAAGGGCCGCATACGTGTACCTTCCGATATGCCCGACCCCCTCGCCAGGATTTGCCGGGGACTGCTCATCAAAAATCCCGCAAAGCGCTGGGACTATCCTGAAATCGAGCGCACGCTCAACGGAGAGGATGTACCGGTGGAGGAAGACGAAATCATAGAAGACCTCAACATCACTTTCAGCGCATCCAAACACCTGGTGGCCCATTCGCCGGAGGAACTTTCCGACTGTATGATTGAGGACATCGAGCTGGCTAAGAGATACCTCTATCGGGGACAATTGGAAAAATGGCTCAAGCCCTATCCCGAACTTGCTCTGGAAATGCAGGAGATAGTCGAAAAACGCTATCCGAAAGACCAGAACACCGGAGCTCTGGCTGCAATCTACGCTCTCAACCCCACCTTGCCACTCTCATTTAAGGGTTCTTCCCGCAAAGGGGGAGAAGCCTGCAGCAGAAAAATTTTCAACTTCAAGGATGTGGGCAATTTCTGCAACGATGCCATTCCAGATGGGCCCACCTGGGATTTGCTCTCATCGGACATATTCCTGGAATGGGTAAGATGCAAGGACAAGGCATTGGCCGACAGACTCCCTGCATCGAAAGATGACGTCGAGGTGGCTATGGTCAGGGTGCAGATTCTGGACCCGCTGTCCGACCTCAACCTCATAAACGACCCGTCTGACGAGCTGTATGCTATGACAGGGGAAAGCCTGGGCAGACTGTTGAATGAAATCTACACAGTCGTCTGGAACAAATTCCACGGAGACCTCTCCGAGATGTCCGAGAATTACATCAACGACCCTCTCTCGCTCAGGATTATACCTACAACCGTCTTTTGTGTGGCCGCTTCAATCCTGCATCCCGATTACAGTACATATCTGAGCGATTCATTGAAGACCAAGGGAGACCGCTTTACATCCCAGATTTCCTGGATAGACTATTGCACAGACTACGAAAGCGCTGACAATCAGAAGAAGGCCGGTCCGAAAGACGAAAAATACCTGGCTCAGACGGCCTGGATGAAAATCATAAAAGGCTTCGGGCACACTCCCCAATACAGGCTGGAAAACGGCGGCAAGACCGTCACCACCGTCTCCGAATTGTTCCGCGAGTCCAAGTCCGTGCTCAGGAATGAATACGAAAACAACGGTCTGGGCGGCTGGCTGGCAGTCCAGCATCACGAAAACCCCGATGCTGACCTTTCCCAACAATTCACCTACGAAAACCTGCTCAAGGACTATCTTGAAGACCTTAGGCGCATAGATGACAAAAACACTTATGTCACCCGCTTCGACAGTGCAAGGCAGCAGGTGGACACGATGGTTTCCTCGGCCAAGAAAAGGATACTCGCACTGAACACGCGCAATACTCTGCAACTGGCCAGCACTGTCGTACTCGCCATTCTTCCCGCAATTCAGCTCGTGATTATGCTGATAATGGCCATAGTGCAGTCTCCTCTGGTGGACACTTCCGGAGTCTCGCTGGAAAAATTCTTCTGGCCGGTGGGTCTGGTGGTTGCTGCAATTGTCTTTTTCACAGACGATGACAGCAGCGGATGCATTATCCCCATCATCGCCGGTGGCATAGTTGCCGCAGCGTTGTCATTTGTGGTGTGGCTTCTCGGCAAATTCATACTCTACATCTTCCTCGCCGTGGTGCTGGGAGTGGGAGGATATCTGACCTGGAAGACCCTGCTGAATCCCAGCTCCCATAGAAAACAGATGCGCAAACTGACGAAACCGGGCTTTGACGAGCTTGTGCTGGAACCTCTCTACTATGCCTTCAGCGATGAAGACGAATTCGACTCCTCCTTGAGCATCGATTTGGACGAGAGTGCCCTAAACGGTTGGAAAGACGACCTGAAAAAGAGGCGCAGATATATCCTTGTGTTCATAGCCTCAGTATGGATTCTGGTTGGACTGAGTTCATTTGTTCCTAACAGTTGGATATACGACAAAGTGGTGGCTCCGGTGATGGAGCAGACGGAGACTCCAGCAGCCCAGGAGGAAATCAAGGACCTCATTACTGTTCAGTCCCTCAATCCCGGAGACAAGGGCGAGAATGTGCGCAAGATGCAGCAGTTCCTCATACGCAAAGGCTATCTCAAGAGCGCCGCTGACGGTGACTATGGCACAAACACCAGGCTTGCCGTGAGAACTTTCCAGAGGGCTAACGGAATCAAGGTCACCGGCAAAGCCGACAAAAGAACCATCAGAAAAATCAACGAACTGGCAGCGAAAGAAAATAAGTAATTTATGGCAACTTGCACAAAATGTGGAAAAGACAACCGTACAGAAGCGAAATACTGCCGTTTCTGCGGTGAAAAGTTTGAGGTTCAGATTTCGGAAACGAGTCTCATAGGCAAGCAGAACATAGAGCCGGAACTTGAGAAACTGGAACAGAAGCTCAAGGTGGCAAAAATCTTGGCACAGGGAGGCACCCGCATAGACCTTGACTGTCTCATACTCGGAGACGCAGGTTCGGGAAAGCATTTCATAGCCAAGACCATAGCCTCAAAGATCATTGCCGCAGGCGTGGCGAAGCAGGGCATAAGGGAAGTGGATGCCGCAGACTGGGATCAGTTCAGCTCGGACTTCGACAAGAACATCTCCTCCCTGAAGGACGGCATACTTCTGATAACCAATGCCCAGAAACTGCTGCCCACCTCCAAGTCCTCGGATGTGAACCAGCTGGACAAACTGTTTGCAAGAATGAGGACGGTGGAAGGTGCTCCGATTGTGCTGCTTTGCGGTCATATGAACGACCTGAGCGGATTTTTGGAAAACAACAAGGATGTGCGCCGTCTGTTCGGTTTTGAGTTCAGGCTCGAACCTTTCTCAAACAACGACCTCTGCATTCTCACAAGTTCAATGCTGAAGGAAAGATACAAGCTCGGGATGGAAGACGGAGCCGTCAAGAAACTCAAGAGCCATTTTGCCTGGTGTATGAGACAGAAGGAAATGGGCTATGTGAACGGACATCTTGCGGAAAAAACTGCAGAGGACCTGGCGGTCAAGGCGGCAATGCGCTCGGGCAAAAGCATATGTGAGACGGATATCGATACCTCCCGCTGTTTTACACCCAAGACGGAAGAGGAAATCCTGTCCGAACTTGACCAGTTTGTGGGCCTTCAGAGCGTGAAAGACGAAATCAAAGCCATCATCCGGAATGTCAAGAAAAAGAAGGAAAACGGCATCACCGGCAAGTTGCTGCGGGACCATTATATATTCACCGGCAACCCCGGCACCGGAAAGACCACCTTTGCACGCAAGTTCGGAGAGGTGCTCAACGCCATAGGAGCCCTGCCAACAGGACAGTTTGTGGAAATATCCGGCAAGGATTTCATAGGCCAGTTCCAGGGAGATACGGAAGCCAATGTCAAGAAATACGTGGACAAGGCTATGGGAGGAATCCTCTTCATTGATGAGGCCTATGCTCTTGCCGGCGGTGACCAGAGAGGAGGATACGGAACAGATGCCGTGAACACCCTGCTCAACATTGCTGAGAACCGCAAAGGCGAATTCGTCTGCATAATGGCCGGCTACACCAAGGAAATGGGGGAATTCATCAGAATCAACCCGGGCACTCCTTCCCGATTCAACGTAACCATAGAATTCCCTGACTATAAGCCTCGTGAGCTTGAAGAAATATTCCGCCGTATGCTCTCCCGCAACAATGAGAACACCACATTCACTCTGGATGCCAAGGCGGATGAAATGCTTCCCGGCATCTTCGACAAAATGTACCTCAAACGTACGGACACCTTCGGAAACGCACGCGAAGTGCGCAATCTCTTCGACGAGGCCGTAAAAAGGCACAACACCCGCAATGCGGAAGACAATGTGCTCAGCTGGAATGACATAGCGGGAGAAGAAGGAACGAAGGAGATATCCGTAGAAGACGTGATGAAGGAACTGGACGCTTTCGTGGGAATGGGCAGTGTCAAAAAGGAAATCAGGACCATTGCAAACGATATTGCAGTGCAACGCCGGCTCGTCGAAATGGGAGAGGCCGAAGAAGGTCTGAGCCCTTACAATATCATCATCACCGGCAATCCGGGCACAGGAAAAAGCACGGTGGCAAAGACCTTGGGCAAGATTTTCAAGGCACTCGGGGTCACTTCGACCGACAATGTCGTGACCAAGATGCCGAATGACATCATAAGCAAGTATGTCAATGAGTCCGACAAGAATATGGATGCCGCCATCAACGAAGCTATGGGCGGGGTGCTCTTCCTCGACGAAGCCTACGACCTTGAGCCAATGGACTCTGCGGGGCAAAGCACCAGTTCGGAGGGCAAGAAGGCGATACGCACGCTTATGAACAGGATGCTGGACGATGCCGGCAAATTCGTGGTGATTTGTGCAGGCTACCGCAAGCAGATGGAGACTATGCTCAATTCCAATCCCGGCCTGAAGAGCCGTTTCTCGCACACTATCCACATCGAGGACTACACCGCAGAGGAACTGCTGCAGATTTACGAAAATGCGGCGAAGGCCAAGAAATACAATTTCTCCCTTGCGGACGAGAGTGTGCGTATGAAGGCTCTGAATATGTTCCAGAATATGGTGGCTATGAAGGACGACAAGTTCGGAAACGCCCGGGAAGCGGTGACGAAGGTCAAGCAGACCAAGACCAATATCAACAACCGCATCTCTGCGACTCCTTATGAGCAGTGGACTCCGGAGTTCCTGCACACAGCATATCTGGATGACATTCCTTTTGAAGAGGCCGCGAAAGTTTCAGTTGAAGACTGCCTTGCCGAACTCAATGCCCTAATCGGACTCGAAGGTGTGAAGACAGCCCTTACCAAGCTGGCACATACCATCAACAACGAAATCGAACTGGCTAAGGTGGAGAACCGCACTCCGGTGATTCCGCTCGGGCACTATCTGTTCCTGGGCAATCCTGGAACGGGCAAGACCACGGTGGCGAGGTTGATGGGGAAAATTCTCCATTCTATGGGAGCCCTGCCGAGCCCTAAGGTGGTGGAAGTGGTAAAACATAATCTTGTGGGAAGGTATTTGGGTGACACCGAGGCGGTTACGACCAATGTAATCAATTCGGCAATGGGTGGCATACTTTTCATTGACGAAGCCTATCAGCTGGCTATGGACCAATACGGAAAGACAGCGCTTCAGACCCTTGTGGACAGACTGGAGAACGACAGGGGCAAGTTCGTGTGCATCGCGGCGGGATATTCTCACGAGATGCAGGAATTCATTTCCGAGAACAGCGGATTTGAGTCCCGCTTCCCGCAGCGGAACCGCATTGTGTTCGAAGATTACAATCCGGATGAACTTTTCCGCATCTTTATGATTCACGCCCGGAAGGGAGGATACAGTCTTGACCCAATGGCCGAGAATGCGGTACGAGGCAGACTCACAGTGCTTTACAATAATCGCGGACGGTCTTTCGGCAACGGCCGTGATGCACGCAATCTCTTCGACGAGGTTAAGGGCAACCTTGCTGCGAGACTTGCCGAGGAAGGAGGAGAGGTTTCTCCGGAAGAACGCAAACTTATCAAGATGGAGGATGTGTTATGATTCAATGTCCCGAATGCAGGAATATGATTCCCGACGACAGCGCTTTCTGCGACCAGTGCGGGAAGGAATTGAAATGGTGCCCTGAGTGCAAGAGGCCGAAAAGGGGTATGGAATGTCCTGTTTGCGGCAGTGACCTTGTTCCCGGCACCAGGTATTCTGCTGCGAAAAAGACGGCCACCGATGTCAAACCGGCAGTAGCCCTCAGCGGAAACGGAATGAGACTCATCCTGCGGGCAGGAGCCTTCGGCCGCCGTGGAGGAATATGGCCGGAACTCGCCAGTTGCATCTATGTCTCCGGCAATCACGGAGTCATCGGCGGCGGACCTTCCGGATGGACCATCACCGATTCCGGCTCCACCAACGGCACGAAGGTAAACGGAGTGAAACTCGAACCCGGAAAAGCCGCTGCAATCAAAACCGGAGACATCATCAGAATAGCAACCTTGGAATTTACTGTGGAATGAAACTCGATATTCAGGCAATCTGCCACAAGGGTCTGGTCCGAGAAAACAATGAGGACGCCCTGAGCATAGGAGGTCTCTTCCTGAGGGACGACAGTACGGAAATCGCGCTCACGACTCCGGAGGACGGTTTCTTCTATCTGCTGGTTTCGGACGGAATGGGCGGACACGAGAATGGGGAGCAGGCAAGCAGGTTTACACTTGACACTCTTGCCGATAAATTCAACAGCGGGGAAATCGGCGCCGAAAATTTCGTGGACGACCTGCGTGACTGCGTTTATGAAATCAGCCGAAAACTCAACGAACAGGCAGCCCTGAGCGGCCAGTCACGCCCTATGGGATGCACCCTGACCGGCATTGTGTGGCATTACGGCAGGATTTGGCTCATAAATGCCGGAGACAGCCGCACCTACCGCTTCCGGGAAGGGATATTGCGCCAGCTCACCACTGACGAGACGGAAAGGGGAATGAGCGGAAACCCGGAAGACAGCAAACTCCTGCTCAACTGCATAGGAGGTGGGGCGGAAGGACATCTGAGGATAGAAGACCTGGACGGTAAGATTCTGGAAGGAGACAAGATACTCATCTGTTCCGACGGTCTGAGCGATATGGTGCCGGATGAAGAAATCGAGAGCATAATCGGAGATGGCGGCAATATTGTGGACCTTATGCGCAGGGCCTGCGAAAACGGAGGCTGCGACAATATCTCGATTATCCTTGCAAGGGTTGAGTAATCTATCATTTCCGGTACATCCTTTAACCTCAAAATATGGAAAACAATATCAGCTACATACCTGAAAACAAGCAGGATAGGAAATGGGGGCTGACGGTATGCTCCCTGGGGTTCCAGAAGGTGAATCCGGGAGAGGACTATCCGCCGCAGAAGCACAATCCGGAATATATGTTCAATCCTTCAGTCGGCAGAGTGCTTTCAGAATACCAGCTTCTTTATATAACCGAGGGCAAAGGCAGGCTGGTCACGGAACACGGGGGCAAGTTTGAAATCAAGGCCGGAAATATGTTCCTGATTTTCCCAGGCGAGAAGCACAGCTACTTCCCCGACCCGGAGACGGGGTGGAGCGAGTATTGGATAGGCTTCAACGGGAGCAATGTGGACAGCAGGACAAACGAGGGTTTCTTTTCACCACTCAAACCCGTGTATTTCATAGGTTACAATGAAAATGTCATAGAACTGTACAGAGAGGCCATAAGGACCGCACAACGTCAGGAGACATATTTTCAGCAGTTGCTCGCAGGAATAGTGAACCATCTGCTGGGGCTTATGTTTATGACTGACCGCAACAACCGTATGCAACCCGACGAGGAAGGCAGGAGGATAGTGAACAGAGCCAGGGCGTTTATGCAGGCGAGCGTGGAAACAGATTTGAGAATGCCTGAAGTGGCAGAACACGTTGGGGTGAACTACACGAGCTTCAGGAACCTTTTCAAGCAATACACCGGTCTCTCCCCTGCCCAGTATTTCATAAACCTGAAAATACACAGGGCCAAGGAAATGCTCCGCAGCACCTCAGCTTCCATCAAGGAAATATCCATCATACTCCAGTTCGAGAACCCGGAATATTTCGCAACGCAATTCAAAAAGAAAACAGGCATCTCCCCCACCGAGTTCCGCAACCGGTAGAAGAAATAGTACCCCGGTCTCCTTTCTTATTTTGTGACTTCCAGATTTTCTCCGGGTCAAGAGTGCTTGCAATCGGGATGAGTTCACCAGAAAGAGCCTTTGGCATAGTGACCTTTGGAAATATTTAAAAAAAGGTTGGCATCATGCAATTTCATTGAAATGACTGTTGAAGAGATAAAGGATATGGTACGTAGTGCTCCAGGAATTACTGAGTTCCAGAGGAGAGTTTATCTTGCCCTTTTGGATGTTCCAAAGGAGAGATTGGCGGATATGCTTTCGGTGAGCAAGAGTAACTGAGGCTGCTGAGGGAAGAGGCAAGGGATTGTTTCGGAGAATGAAACGCGCATTACTGTAACCACCGTTACAATAATGCGCAAACTTAGCAATATTTATCCTTTTTAAGAAATACAGAGCATCCTTGGGTCAACTGAAAACTATTTCAGGACGATTTCCACGATGGTTTTGCTGTCTGCCGAGGTTTCCGGGAGGGAAATCAGGGCGGCGGTGTCCTTGTTCTCGAAATCGCAAGGCTGACCGTCAACTTTGACAGTAGAGGCTGCCATTCCTTCCAGAACTATGGAGTAGAGCCTTGTCGCAGGGGCTGAGTGATATGAGCCCTGGCGCGGATTTATTACCACACGCAGTGTCTTGCCCTTGACGGTCTTCTCAATCAAGGTGGTGGCATAGTCGGTGTCGTAGGCCTGGCTCACACCGTCATCTTCATAATGTGTGTAACTTGCCCTAGATGAGCCCGGAACTATGAGCAGACGCAGACGGTTATCCTGCTGCTGAAGATTGCATATATCCTCGGAAGCAAGTGGAATTATGGCACCGGAACGCACGTACCAGGGATTTTCGTCGATTGCATAGTACAAAGTCTTGACAGAGCCTCCCTTGTGCATACAATGGTGGGCCATATCGTACCAGTCGTTGCCGGACGGGAACCACATCTTCCTTTCAGTCTTGCCGGTCTCCGGATCAAGCGGCTGACAGAGCACAGTTGCGAGAATATTGTCCCCGAAGAAATACTCCTCGTGGCAATCGTAGGCCTTCTGCTCCTCAGGATAGTAGTAATAGAGAGGGCGGCAGATGGAAACTCCGGTGTCGAATGCCTGACGAGCAGCATCATAGATATAAGGAGTGAGACTGTACCTGAGCCGGATTGCCTCCTTCATATACTCGTAATGGGTCGGATAGGCCCAGATTTTCCTTTCCTGGCTCGGGGACGGGGAAGAGTGCGTCTTGAAAATCGGAGTGAAGACTCCATATTGCAGCCACCTGGTGTACATCTCCGGGTTTGCGTCGTGATAGGACTTCTGCATGTGGCCTCCTATGTCGTGGCCCCAGTAGCCGTAGCCCACGTTGGAAGCCGTGGAAGTGAAATACGGAAGCATTGCGAGTGCGCTCCACTCGTCGAAGGTGTCGCCGGAGAATCCGAGCTGATAGCGGTGGCTGCCCAGTCCTCCCCATCTGTGGTAGATGAACGGACGGTCGGCCTCCTTGCCCTTGTATGCGGACTGGCGCACCTTGTCGTTGAAGAAGGTCCAGTTGAGCCAGAAGGTATTGCTCAGGTCCTTGACGTACCTGCTTTCCATCCACTGCTGCCAGTCGAGCCACCAGAAATCCACGCCCTGCTTCTCGAGAGGATGGATGACGCTGTTGAAATAGGCATCGGCCCAAGCCTGCTGACTCATACGGAAAGGTACTGGAGCATTGTAGCCCGGTTTGCCGGCCGGTTTGTCAACTCCCTGATACTTATATTGTTCCTCACCATAGACATATTCTTTCGGACCGTCGTAATCCTCTCCGGCACGGCTGAGATAATCCTCCCGGAAAGCCTCGTAGCAATCCTCATAAGGGCGTATTCCGGAAGCCGGATGCAGATTCAGGGAAGTCTTGTAGCCGAGGGAGTGAAGTTCCTTGAGGAAGCCTTCCGGGTCAGGGATAAGGTCGTGGTTCCAGGAATAGCCTGTCCATCCGCGTCCCTCTCCGAATTCATCCCGGCCTTTGCGCTTTTCCATTTCGTGCCAGGTGAGGTGCCAGTCCATATCCACTATGAAAACGTCTGCAGGTACTTCGTGGCTTCGGAGTTCGTTGGCGATTTCCAGCAGCTGATCATCGGTGTAGGCAAAATAGCGGCTCCACCAATAGCCGAAGGTGTATTTCGGAGGAAGGGGAATCCGGCCTGCAACTTTGGTAAAATCCGCAAGGGCTGCTGTGTAGTCGTGTCCATAAGCGAAGATGTAGAGGTCCTGCCTGTCTCCTTCCGGACGTTCCACCACCCATTCACCCCAGTCGGAGCTGTTCTTTTCGAGCAGATGGCGCTTGCTTTCGTCCACTATTGCCCAGCCGTCGCGGGAGATTATTCCGTCTTCAAGTTCCAGGTCCAGATTGGTCCTGCTGCTGCGGCTCCATCTGTTCAGAACTCCCGGCTTCACGAGGCCTTCGATTTCATCCAAGGTTCTGGTGGTGCCTTTCAGGTTGCCTGTGGAAGCTGTGCCCGGGGTCCACTTGACGTTCTTGCCGTTCAGGCGGAAACTTACGCTGAGGTTGTCCTGAGCAAACTTGCCTTTGCCGCTATAGTTCAAAGTGAGGACGGAGGTCTTGACGGTCACGGACTCGGCCTTGCGGGAAACGGTGAATGACGGCACATCCAGACGGCGGTTGATTATGGCAAGGGAGGCACGGTCTTCGAACTTTCCGTCTTCGGACCATTCCATCCTTATCAGACGGTCGGTCAGAACTGTGAAACGGGCGTTGCCGCATACGACTTCGGCCTTCGGATCGGCCTTGGGGTTGGTGTCATTTGCGGACAGGAGGGCTGCTGTGAGGCAGAATGCGGTTAGTAGCAGGGATAATCTCTTCATATTATTATTACAGTTTATCAATTCATATTCATATTCGGATTGCCGGTCAAGGCCGGCGACTATATGGCGATGGAAAACCGCTTTTCCACACAGTCACAAGCACCTATATCCAAAACCGGTGCAAATTTAGTAAAAAGATATGAATCAATACCTGTGATAAGGCTCAGACATAACGTGGAGTGTGCGAGGAATCCATACACGGTAGCGTCCGTGCGGGTCCCAGTCGTTGCCGGCGGATGCGAAATCGCAGAAATGAATCAGGCGCACGGCCTTTTCCCTGTCGTCTTCCAGATTGGCTCCGAGAATCATAGGCACCTGAAGGTCCAGCCAGCAGAAGGAGTCTTGGGCAAAAGCCGGCACTGCAGCGACACAACCATTCTCATCCGTCTGTATTACAGCACTTTCGTCCACAAATCCGTCTGAGAAACGGCTGTCCCTTGCAAACACCAGCGGGCCGCGGACTACAGCCTGCATATTGTTCAGTTCGACCACCTTGGTCTTCATTTCCATATCTATTTCCACCACATCACCGCTCTGCCATTTGCGGGAAATCTTCACGAAGCCGTTTTCGGCTGCACAAGCGCAGGTCTCCCCGTTCACAGTCACGGCAAAGCTGCCTTCAGACCAGGACGGAACCCTCAGGGCGAGGCTGAACTCCGAAGCTTTGCGGGCATCGAGACTCAAGCGTACCTTTCCATCCACGGGATAGCCTGTCTCCACCTTCACCTGCACAGATTTGCGGCCAATGGACAAAGATGCCTCCATAGGCAGATAGAGATTGACTGACAGGCAGTTGTCCTTGAAAGTCAAGGCAGTTTTCGGAATGAGCGCATAACCCCTCGGGCCATTTGCATTGCAGCAGTTGATGCACATTCCGCACTGCTCTTCTCCCTGAGAACGGTGACCTTCAAGAGGACTGTACTTTGAAATCTGTGTGCCGTCATCTTTCATTGCCGCCATAAGGGCGTTGTACATAGTCCTCTCAAATTGGTCAGCGTAAAAAGAATTGCCCGTTTTATCCAGCAGCCTTGCGCAGAACTGCATCCAGGTGAAAGTCACGCAAGTCTCCATTGTATGGTAGGTCGGGATGGTCTGGCGTTCCCTGCCCATATACCAGCATTCGAATGCCGCACCCGAACCGGCGATATTGATTTCATCCCGGACTATGCTCTCGACTGTTTTTTCAGCCGCTGTAATATATTCCTGATTGCCCGTAACCGATGCCAATTCCACCAGTCCCTCATAGCAGGACATCATCTCGTATGCCTTCATTCCGTTAGAGAAAGACCACCATTGCTTCGGGAAAGCCGATCTCTGCGACACGGGCACCCCATTCAAAGCCTTGGTAATCAATTGAGAGGAGCCCTCACGCTCTATGCTTTCCACAATGCTCAGCGCGAAATCCAGATATTTACGGCAGCCGGTCTCCTTATATAGATAGACAACAGGCTCCAGCACCGAACAACTTGCCATTCCGAAATAGTTTCCGGTCTTCGCGATGTCAGTATTCCTCTCATTCAAGTCGTTGATAAGGCAGTCGATGGACTTTGCGGCAGCCTCAAGCACAGGCTTTTCTCCGGTGAGACGATAGTAGGAAATCAGAGCAAGGGCCGTGTATTTCCTGCCCCAGATATCCCAAGCCTTAAGCCTTTTATCGGGGGCATAATTGCCTATGTATCCGTCAGGCTCCTGAGTGGCCGTCAAATCGTGGATGCCCTTAGAAATCTTCTCCAGCAAAGCCGGGTCGCCGTTGTAGCGGTACATATCCATAGCCCCGAGCATCCATTTGCCTATGAACTCCGTGCTCCAGGACCAGGTGTCGTTCTTGTGGCGGAAGGGTTCCACCAGCTCGTCCACGTTCTCCTGCATTATCATTCCGCTGTTGCACAGGTCTATACGGGACCCGATGTAACCGCCGATCTTGATTCCGCTTACAGCCTCAGGTGCATTGTTTCCGCACTTTCGGGCAGACTCTCCGGGAACATTGGAGGCATTCAGACTTAAAGACAAAAGGGCAAGTGCTGCCACTGAGTTCACAATATGGGAATACTTCATTCTTCTTGACAATTTTTCGTAAAGTTAATCTTTATTTCGCAAGCAGGGCAATGGTTACTTAGGCAACCCGAAAACATCGGACAGCTCCTGCATCTGCTCTTCGGTCATACCGTCCGGAACAAAACCCATATTGCGGGCGCTGATGTAAATCTGGGCAGCCTTGTTCAGCACGTCCACCTGGTCGAATGCAGACATGATGTCCGTGTCCACAGCAAAGACCCCGTGTTTCTCCCACATCACCACGTCGTAGTCGTCGTCGATTGCGGAGATGGTGGCATTAGCCAGTTCCACACTGCTCGGAAGCATATACGGCACCATACCCAGTCCGCGCGGACAGAAAGCCTTGGTCTCCGGAATCATAGACCAGAGGAGCTTGGTCGCCACATCCTTCTCCATATACTTTTTGCTATGGGTAAGTGCTACAAGCTCAATGGGATGGGTGTGGAGTGAAGCCCTGTACGGGGAACCCTTGGCAAGCAGATAGTTGTGCACGCTCAGGTGAGACGGAAGTTCGGAGGTCGGCATCACAAGATTGTCGGCCACGATTTCGTAATGTGCGCAGTCGTCGGTGATGCGGATGATGCTGCCGTTTGCCATAGGGTCACGGGCAAGGTCGCGCATCCTCTTCTGGGTACCCTTACAATAGAACCAGCAGCCTTTCAGTTGGGGCAGTTCCACCCCTATCGGGAAGGCCTCCGAGATTGCCGGGAGTTCACGCATTCCGTCATCCACATACTCGGTGACGTTCACTGTGATATTTCCGCCGTTGCGCTCGGCCCAACCTTTGGTCCAAAGGTAGCCGGCTGTTTCTGCAACCTGCCATACGGCGGCTTTGAGGGCAGGTCTGGAATCAAGAATAGACATATATTTAACACTACTACTTTAACAATTCCGGCAGGAAAGAACTGATTATCAGCACCGCAATGCCGGTCAGGAGCACAGCCACGGTCTTGCGGGAACAGCCCTTCCATTCTTTAAGTATTATGCCCCAGACATTGGAGAAAGTCACATTCAGGGCCATGAGTATGCACCAGCTGAAAGTCATCAGAGACTCGGAGGAGGTGAGGAAACCCTTGCCCAGGCTCAGACCGAAGAACTGGCTGTACCAGAGCAGGCCCGCGAGTGCGCAGAAAAGCAGGTTCCCGGCCCAGACCTTTCCGTTGGCATAGTCCCCGAAGGTTTTGTTGCGGGCATTCTGGAAGAGACAATAGGCGGCATTGGTCAGGAAGCCTCCGAAAGTCACGAGGAAGGTGGCAGGAAGGGTCTTGAATATGTCCGCGGTCGCATCCCCGAAATTCAGTGGCTCACCGAAGCCGAGGCCTATGTTGAAGCAGGCACTCATAAATCCGGCAGACAGAGCCACCAGTATTCCTTTAGGGAAGTTGAAGTCCTTGACTGCCTCCTTTTTAGCTTCGTCGGACAGGCCCTTGGATTTCAGATGTCCCGCCACTCCTATGATGGCAATGCCGATGAGAGTGGCAACCACTCCGCAAATCACCGAAGCGGTCAGGTCTCCCGGACGGCCCAGGAAGAGAGGTGTGAGTATGGTCCCGAGTCCCGCACAGGTTCCCAGGGCTATAGACTGTCCCAAAGCCACTCCGAGATAACGCATCGAAAGGCCGAAAGTCAGTCCGCCCACGCCCCAGAGCATACCGAAGACCACTGTCAAGGCTGTCTCTCGCGGATAGCAGGCGTAGAGGCCGAAAAGACTGGCGTCGGACGGAACGGCAAGCATTGCTCCGGCGAAAGGGAAAATAAGCCACGCAAAGAGGCCCTGCACCAGCCAGAAAGTCTCCCAGCTCCAGGACCTGATTTTGCGGATGGGAACATAACTGCTTGACTGGCAGAATGCTCCCACCGCGATAATCAATAAACCAAATAGAATTTCCATAGTCTATCTTTTGGACAGTACATCCTTTTCGTAAGCCTGCACCTCAGCAATGAAATCGCTGCCCACAGGCACTGAATTGCGCAGACAGAACTCGTCATAGACGGCATTCCAAGGAAGTGCCTTTGCCTCTTCCATAAGGGCAAGCACCTCGAAGTGGCGGTCCTCAAGTTCATATTTGGAAATCAGTTCCTTCGGCTCGAGAAGGGCGCGAAGCATACATTTCTGAGCTGAACGGGTGCCTATGATATATGCACCGATGCGGTTGATGGAACCGTCGAAGAAGTCGAGCCCGTAATGTACGCGGCCGAGGGCATCCGCACGCACGATTTCGCTGAAGAGTTCCTGGGTCGGGTCGTCCATAATGGTCACGTGGTCGGAATCCCAACGTATAGGACGGCTCACGTGAAGCATAAGCTCTGGCACATAGCAGAGCAGGGCGGAAACCTTGTCCGCAGGGCTTTCGGTAGGGTGATAGTGGCCTGTGTCAATGGTCGGAATCTTGCCGTTCTGTGCTGCATAGGCAGTGTAGAAATCGTGGGAGCCCACTGTGAAACTCTCCAGTCCTATGCCGAAGACCTTGCCCTCGATGCAGTCCTTCATATCGGTCTTGGACTCCGCAAAAATCTGGTCCAGAGAGTCTTTCAGGAGGCTGCGGTAGAGATAGTGGTTCACGGAAACGTCCTTGCATCCGTCGTGTACCCAGAGGTTCATAATGCAAGGATCCCCCTGAGCCTTGCCCATTGCATCGGCTATGTCGCGGCAACGCTTGGTGTGCTCAATCCAGAAGTCGCGTATGCCCTTGTCAGGGTTTGAGAGCGTGAGACTGCCACTCTTTGGATGGGAGAAGGATGAGGAATTGAAATCCAGCAGGGTGTTGTTATCCTTTGCCCAGTCCATCCAGCTTTGGAAGTGCTCCACTGTCACCTCGTCCCTGTCCACGACCTTGCCCTGGAAATCGCCGTAGATTTCGTGGAGATTGAGCCTGTGGCTGCCCGGAATGAGGCTCTTTGCCTTGAGTATGTCCGCGCGGAGTTCGTCGATGTTGCGTGCGGCACCCGGATAGTTGCCTGTGCTCTGGATTCCGCCGGAAAGTGCTCCAGCCTGAACCTCAAAACCTTTCACGTCATCAGCCTGCCAGCAGTGCATACTGAGGTGGAAGTCCTGAAGCTGGGAGAGTACCTTTTCGGTGTCTATGCCTATGGAGGCATATCTTTCTTTTGCAAGCTCGTAAGCCTGATTGATTGCTGTGTCTTTCATTGTTATAATGTGTTATTGTATTGTTTCTGAATTTGAAGGAAACGGCTGTATTCGCTGTCCATATTCCGCTTTGGAAAATATTCAGCAAGTTCCACCGAAGCCTTTGATATCCTGCGCATTGAGGAGAGGCTGTCACAAAGTCCGGCAGCTTTTGCCTGCACCAGAGCATTGCCCATCGCAGTACCCTCCACCGGACCGCAGATGACCTTCAGACCAAGCGCATCCGCAAGGCATTGCATAAGGAAAGCATTGCGGGAGCCCCCTCCGATGACATTCAGGGCAGCTATCCTGACCGGAGTGAGTTCGCCGAGCAGTCCCACGACCTGACGGCAGCGGAAAGCAAGAGACCTGAAAATTAGACGGCAGTATTCAGCCGGGGAGGAAGGAACAGCCTGAGCCGTGGCACGACAATAATCATCTATGGCAGAGGTCATTGAAGCAGGATGGGCGAAACATTCCGCATCCGGGTCTATGAGGGAGGCGAAATCCGTGGTCCCGGCCAAAGCGACGAGTTCCCCCACATTTTCCGGAGCATCCCTGAAGTCCTTGCGGCACTGTTCGAATATCCACATTCCGCAAATATTCTTGAGAAAGCGTATGGTCCCGTCCACTCCCCCTTCGTTGGTGAAGTTCTCCCTGAAGCTGTCGTCGGAAATGATAGGAGCTGGAGCCTCGACTCCAAGCAGGGACCAGGTGCCGCAACTAAGATATGCGAAGTCAGCACTTTCAGCAGGGACGGCTGCAACGGCTGAACCGGTGTCGTGACCGGCTACTGCAATTACTGGCACAGGCCCCATACCTACTGCTTTCTGAACCTGCTCCGTAAGCACGCCGATTTTCTCTCCCGGCCGGACCATCCTGCCGAAGCGGGACCGTTCCAAGCCGAGGGCATTCAGTATTTCAGGGTCGAGGTCACCGGTCTGTGCATTGAGAATCTGAGATGTGGTGGCAACGGTGTATTCGCAAACCGCCTCAGCTGTAAGCATATACGAGAGGGCATCCGGGATGAAGAGCACTTTGTCCGCAGCCTTGAGCGCAGAACAGCCGTTTCGCAGCAATGTGTCCAGCTGGAAGACGGAGTTGAAGTTCATAAACTGTATTCCAGTGCGGCGGTAGAGCTCCCCGGAAGGCATTTTTGCAAAGAATTTCTCCTGTGCACCGTCCGTATGCGGGTCTCGGTAGCAATAAGGAAGGCCGAGCAACTGGCCGTCATCTGAGAAAAATGCAAAGTCGCATCCCCAGGTGTCAATGCCTATGGAGTCTATGCTGACTCCCTGAGATGCGACTTTTTTCAGTCCCTTGAGTATTTCGTTGTAGAGATGCGGAAGATTCCAGAACAGATGTCCTCCAAGAGGCAGAATGGGGTTTTCAAACCTCGTCAGTTCAACAAGTTCCATTTTCGCTCCATCGAATGAAGCCAGGATGGTACGGCCGCTCGTAGCCCCGAGGTCAACCGTGAAGAAATTGTGCAGCGCCATCAGTCTCAGTGTATATTTTTGCAAATATATGCCTTAATGAACCTGATGTACCTATGTTTTTTGACAATGATATTTCATTATTGAAATGGCGGATGCAACTTATTTTTTGAGGATTACTTATCGGGACTGAGGGAGTGATACGGCTAGGCTGTATGTTCCCGGACCATATTCTGCATAAGTGGATTCCCCGGGAAGCTTCACACTGGCTGTTGAACCCTCGGGAATACTGAAATCCCATTTCCAGATATCCCCTTCGAACTCCCATTCGCTGCGTATCACTCCTGAGACAACCTTGAGTTCGGCCTTGAGTTTTCCCATTCTCCTGTCCGGAACAGGCCGCATCAGTATATGTCTGAAACCCGGTGCGGCAGGATCCGCACAAATACCCGCAGCTCTTTCCCAAATCCATTGACACACACATCCGTATGCATAATGGTTGAAAGAGTTCATACTCTGGGGCCCCATTCCGCTTTCTATGGTGTAGCTGTTCCAGCGCTCCCAGATGGTTGTCGCCCCGTTGTCCACTGAATAGAGCCATCCGGGACATTTGCGTTGGAAAAGCAGGTCGCAGGCCAAATCCTCCATTCCGTTGTCAGACAGGGTGTTCAGGAGGATGGAAGTGCCGAGGAAACCTGTCTGGAGGCAGCCGTCGTGCTCTGCAAAATTCGCTTTCAGGCGTTCAATCATATTCTGCCTTGCACTGCCTTCGACTATTCCGTTCTTGAGAGCGAACAGAGCAGGTGTCTGCATAGTGTTGAGCACGCCGTTTTTGAAACTTCCGTCATCATTGAGGAATGTTTCCCTAACATAGGACTTCGCTTCCCGGACCATTCTCTCGTATTTGGCCGTGTCCCTGCCTGTATCCCGGGCCATATCCAGCATCATTCCGGCATCTATAATCCAGTAGGATGCCCCGAGATAGTTCCAGTACTCCAGAGTTGAAGGCCAGTCCTGAAGGTATCTCCCGCTGCAACTCTCAAGTGCTTCATAGCTGAGCCAGTCGGCCCATTGAAAATTGGCATTGTCCGCAGTCAGGGCCGAGTGGTCATATTTCGATGCATTGACATAGCCTATAAACTTCTCCATCGCGTCCCAGTTTTCGTTGACTATTTCAGTGTCTCCGAACTGCTTCCAGACAGTCCACGGCACAATGATTCCGGCATCGGCCCAACCGACACGCATCATATCGGCACCAGGGTCACCTCCGCAATGGGCAAGAGGAGCCACAGCCGGGAAACTGCCGCGCGGACTGCGCGTGTCACGCATATCCCGCATCCACTTGCGGAAGAAAGCACGGGTGTCGGCAAAGAATGAACCTGTGGCGGAAAACACCTGGGCATCTGCAGTCCAGCCCACCCTCTCATTCCTCTGGGGACAATCGGTTGGAACAGAAAGATAGTTGGACCTCTGTCCCCACACTGCATTTGAGACAAGCCGGTTTATAGACTCGTTGCCGGTTAGCAAAGTACCGGTTTCCATAGAAGCAGAAACCGAAGTGACCGGGACTGACCTTATGCTCCGGATTTCCACCTTGCCGGTGGCAGTAAGCGAGATGAGCCGGTAGCCGAAGAAGGTGAAACGGGGACGGTATTCCACAAATCCCTTCTCAGGGCCGAAGACATATTCAAGACGCATAAAATTGTCGCCTATCCTGAGGTTCTTCCTGTGGCAGCTTCCTTCAGGGCCGTCCATTCCCCTGCTCACCGCACCGTTTCCGTCATTCAGAATTTCCGAAGGAAGGCAGGTCAGCCTTACACCTTCTTCTGAACGGAAGACAAACGAAGGAACGCCGGCACAGTTCTGGCCGAAATCCACCACAAGAGTCTCTCCCGGGTTGAGCACCATCCTGTCGCCGTCTGACCAGCTGCGAAGCTTGACAACCCTGCCGAATTCTCCCTCACACGCCCCTTCCACATCCTTCCACACATAGGCCTCCTTCGGCGCAAGTGCAAGGTCTTCACGCATATAGATTTCAGCTCCGCAAGTCGGGAATATTTCCCCGTGGAACTCATCATTGATTTCAGGCGTACCGAGTCTGTCAGGACAGTCGTAGCCGGGCAACTCGCGGGCATCATAACTTTCACCGTCGAATATAGCCGCGTGCTTTACCGGGCCGAGAACTCCTGCCTTCCAATTGACAGTGTCCGTGCCTGTTACGCAGGTACTGCCGTCTGAATAGCGGAGCTGAAGCACAGAACGGAATGCACACTTCTTTCCTGCCATACCTTCACTTCCTGTAGGGGTGACGATTTTGTCCGCCCACCATCCCGGAGTCACCTGGGCAGCAAAGACATTCTCACGTCCTTGGCCCCGGTCGAGGGCTTCGGTAACATCGTAGGTGTAGGATATTTTAGTCTTCCGCGGATGTGTGAAACCGGGTTTGAGAACCTCGGCACCGACAAGTCTGCCGTTCACATAGAGATCATAGACTCCAAGTCCGCTTGTCATCCATACGGCACTGACAAGCCGCTTTTCATTAGTGAACCGGCAAACGAACCAGCTTGCTCCGTCCGCAGCCTTTGACAGGTCATCGACCGGACCGGTCACCACCGGGGCATCTGCAGCGGATATCCACTGCGAGCATTCCCACAGACTGCAATCAAGAGCATCTGTCAGCTTTCCGACGGGGACATCCCGGCAACTTATGACAGCGGCCGAAAACACAGCCGCTGTCACGATAAAAGATTTGATGTTCATTCAGTTGTTATTACTTTACAGGTTCTATTGAGATAGTGGCCGGAGGGGTCAAATCCACGGTAATCTTGTATTTGCCGCTATCCTGCACATAGATGCCTTTGAAGCTGTCCGTGCCTGCGCCCCGGATGTATTTACCGGTAACAGAATTGCCACGGGATATATAAACCTCTGTGCCTGCTACACCTGCCCAGTTATCTTTGATTCCATCTCCATAAAGCAGAAGTTGGGTTTGCTTGTTTTCTCCTTCCAGGTCAGCAGTAAGGGTAAACATATTATTGCCCGCACTAGTGAATTGAAGAGGAGCAGTACCTCCATCCTTCGTACCCCAACTGTTGAAGTCTCCGGTAAGATAAACCTCAGTTGCAAGCGGAATTTCCTTATCAAGACTGTTAGCTTTTACATAAAGTCTCTGCTCCTTACGGTTAAACTCAAGTGTATAAGTACCTGCCACAGAGTTCCAATACAGATTTTCTCCCGGGGCGGTTGAAAACTGATATCCAAGGGCCTGATTTGCATAACTGATTTCGTGATCACCATCATTAGGGATGTATGCCCTGTCATAGTCATTGGCGAAGACCAGACGGAAGGTATCATTACTCAAATGACCGGTCCAGGTGTAAATGTCAGGATCCTCATCATTGGACATTCTCAAATTGTCATCGAAATTCCAGGAACCTGCTGCATCGCCGAGAACATAAAGAACAGGATACTCCAGGTCAATGTTCAAAGTCTTTACCTTGCCTGCAACCAGTGGGAGTTCCTCTGCAAGCTTGATAGTCTTGTTAATACCTCCTTCATAATTATAGTGGTCATTGATGTAGAGAGTAAGGCCGGCCCCGGAAGGAATGGTGCAGGGAGCAGTGGCAAGATAGAAAGCAGCTGATTTTCCGGCCTCAATTTGAACACCACCTTCCACATTGAGACGGACATGGGATTCCCCTGATACTTTTGTAAGAGACGGCTGCCCTGCTGTCAAATCAGCATTGAAAGCACCGGAAAGCGCCGCATTGCGGCTTCCGTCACCAATCCAGTTCCAGAAGTCCACATTTCTGACAGACACAGGGAATGAGTTTGGATTGGTGATATTGACCTTGAGCATTGCTGCCATATGGTGCATAGTGAATGTCGGAATATCATCCTTTGCAACATCAGCCAAGCTTGAATAGAACGGTACACCTTCTCCACAGATATGGGCCGTTGAATTGGCACCTTTCTGAGTCTGCACCGTTACAAAATTCAGAGGATAGGCATTGAGTCCTGCCCCTGCGGCATAGGGATAGACTGCCACCCAACTGTTGGTCTGGTTCAATTCGGATTTCAATGTTCCGGTGAATTCGCCCGTCGTATAGGGTTCTTTCAGAATGAACCTGCCGTCGGAATTTCCGTTGTGGAATATTGTGATGGCATCTCCTTCTGACCAGGAAGTTTGATAGTTGTCTATTGAGGTTCTGGTATCCTGAGTCGGAGCAACTGAGGCATTGACCACGAAATCGCCCTCCACAGTTCCAACAGGCTTCTCTACAGGCTGAACTGTTTCCTTGTTGCAGGAAAGCACAGACAAAGCAGCAACAACTGCCGAAGCTATATAAAATGTCTTTTTCATAAGTCTAAAAAATTTAAAATTTCAATTGCTGTGAAGAATCCTCATCGCTGAAGGCATCAAAAGAATACGCATTTGAGTTCTGCTGTTCAGAATAGCAGATATTGAACTGCTGGGCCACAGCTATCGAGTTGAATACCGGGGAGTTATATTCTGCCCTCCCCCTTTTGTTTGTCATTTCCATAATATTTTTGTTTGTCATTATTATTCTGCTACAGCTTCAATTGACACACATTGAACTGCCATATCTACGGTAATCTTGTATTTGCCGCTATCCTGCACATTGATGCCGTTGAATCCGTCCACTCCTGCGCCCTGAATGTATTTCTTGACCACGGCGTTGTCCTTGGACATATAGACAGCTGAACCTGCCACACCTGTCCAGTTATCGGTGATTTCATCCCCATAGAGGAGCAGGTTGGTATTATAATACTCTCCTTTTTCCTCATTCTTGATTCCGCCTGCCAGTTCAATGGTGAGGGTATATACATCGCCGTCCTTAGTGAACTGGGCCGGAGTTTTTTCTGCGGAATCGGCACCTTTTTCTCCCCAGGAGTTGAAATCTCCTGTAAGATAAATTTCAGACACAGTATTTATCGGTTTGTCGAAGCTGACCTTGGTGACTTTCATAGTGCCGGCAATAACATCAATATCCACTTTGTACACACCCGCTATGCTGTTCCAATAAAGATGGTCACCTGGCTTAGAAGAGAAATTGAGTGCAAGTTTCTGCTCGGCATAGCTCAGTTCGTGGTCTCCGTCAGCAGGAATGAATTGTTTTTCCCAATCATTATTCAGAACGAAGCGGAATGAATTTTTTCCGATTTTACCTGTCCAGGTGTATTGTCCCTGGGCAACCGGGGTCATTGCAGGCTGTTTGTTGAGATCCCAACCGCCTACAGCATCTCCGGCAATCTGAACCTTGTTTGTGCTGACCTCGACTTCAACAGCCTTGATTTCTCCTGCCTTCAACTCAAGGTCAGAGAAAGTAACAGCCTGCTGGAAACCGCCGTGGTCCGGACCGCCGTTTACATATACAGTGAAGGATGCACCGGAAGGAAGAGTGCAAGGAGCCACAGCCATAAAGAAATCTGCGGATGCACCGGCCTCGATGACTGCATTTTCGACAGAAAGGCTTACACAAGGCTCACCGCTCACTTTTGCAAGAACCGGAGCCTGTGCAGTGAGATCTGCAGTGAATGCACCTGTAAGAATCGCATTCTGGCTGCCGTCACCGATCCAGTTCCAGAACTCAACCTGATTAACGCTGTAAGGGAAGTCTTGTCCGTTCTTGACAGTAACCTTCAGGAATGAAGCAAGGTGATTCATCTCGAAAGCCGGAGTCTCATCCTTTGCCACAGCAGCAGCCACAGCATAAAGAGGAGCATTGCTGCCGCAGAGGTGGGACATTGAATTCACACCGCTCTGAGCCTGTTCCTTGGTGATGGTTACAGGATATTCTGACAAAGACGCATCGGCTGCATAAGGATACACAGCAGTCCAGTCATTGCTTGCCTGGGTGAGTTCTGCAGCAAGTTCGCCCTGGAAGATACCTTTTTCCGCATCCTTGAGGTCGAATTTACCGTCTGAAATGCCGTTGTGGCTGACAAGAAGGGCATCGTTTTCTGTCCAGCTTGTAACATTTGCGGACATAGCAGTCTTGGTCTGCTGTATGCTTGCACTTACTTCGAACTTGTCGTCAACAACCTGCGGATCATCCGGCTCCGGCTTCGGATTCGGGTTATTGGTTTCCTTGTTGCAGGAAACAGCGGCCAAGGAAGCGGCAAAAAAAATCAATGATAAGAATTTCTTTTTCATAATTATAAAGTTTTAACAGTTCAGTTATTTTGTAATTCTGGCAGCAAATGCACCACCTGACTTCATTGTGACTCTCAAAGGCTCTCCATAGTATTCTTTGACCGACTTCCGGTATGCCTGAGGCGAGGTGGAGTCTTCAAAAATCTCTATCTTCCAGTCGGATGCATCCAGAAAATCCAAATCCACCACCACATTGCGCGGAGTCCAGTCGGTCATTCCGGCAAGGAACCACTCATCACCGCGACGGCGTGCCACAATGATATATTCCCCTATTCTGCCGTCAAGAGCGATGCTTTCGTCCCATTCGCAAGGAACAGAAGCAATGAACTCTGCACACTCGGACTCTTTCTCATAAGTGGTTATGTTGTCCGCCATAGTGCCTATGCCTGAATGATAGAGGACAAAGGCAGCGAGCTGGCGGCAGCGTGTCCCGAGAGATATCGGACGCGGGTCATCGGCATACCAGGATGAACGGTCTGCATTGCGCATAAGACCGGGCGTGTAGTCCGCCGGACCGGCAAAGCCGCGCAGATATGGGAAGGTGACATCATAGACCACCTGGTCTGCAGGAGAAGCTCCGCTCACAGGATCAGTATTGCCATACTTGAGATGTTCGAGTCCCCTGACCGCCTCGAAAGACAGCACATTCGGCCAGGCTCTGTTCAAGCCGGTAGGAATCGGAGTGGAGTGCAGGTTGAGCACCAGACGGTTTCTGGCACACAACTCCGCAATTTTCCACTGGAGGTTGATGAAATCCTGGTCTGCACGCTCAAAGAAATCGACCTTGATTCCGGCAATGCCGTCGGAAGAGAGTTTGTCAAGTGCAGCATCCATAGAGGCTTCATCCCCGACCTCCATCAAATCCGAGAACCAGGCTGCCTCTATCCATATCATTACACCTACTTTGCAGAATTTCGCATAGTCCACGACCTCTTTCAGCCAGGGAGCATAGGTGATTGATTTTCCGTAGGCGGAAATGCAGCCTGCATCAATGGTGATATACGGGATACCCATCTTTTGGGCATAATCTATATGGTATTTGTATGTCTGCAGATTGCGTCCCGAAGAGAAGCTGACTCCGTCGAGGGTGAAGGAGGTCTCCCAATCCCAGGTGCTCATTCCGGGCTTTATCCAGGATATGTCCTTAAGCTGCCTTTCGCGGCCCAGACGGTAGATGATGTCGTTGCAGAGCAGGTCCGTATCCTCATCCGGCAGCAGCATCACACGCCAAGGGAAATCCATCTTTCCCTGACATACCGCTATGTCGTCATACCACGAAGTGGGCACCTTGGTCGTGTACTCGTTCCTCTGGGAGGATTTCACACGGGGACTGTGATAGCCGTAAAGAATATTGCCGGAGCCTCTCTTGAGAAACATTCCGGGATAGTTCTTCACATCAGCCTCGGCAATGCAAACGGTGATTCCGGAGGTCTTCACATAAAGGGGCATCATTCCGAGCCGTCTGTCCGGGAACTGGTCGATACCGGTGAAATAATAGCCTTCGAAACAGGTACTTGCATTAATCCGGTCACTGTCTGTAGAGCCGGGACTTGGGGCAGCCGTCATTGCAATGACATCGGTGAAATTGAACCTCACCTCCTCACTGCGGACCGTGAAGCCCTCGTCTGAAGTCTTGCGGAAACGGTAGGCACAGGCATCGTCATACACGCGGAATTCAACCTCGAAACCTTCTTCGAAAATGTATCTGGCTGCACGGTAGGACTCCCGGACCGTCTCCCTAACATAGAAAGGAGATTCGATTGTCCCGCTGACAGAAGACAGCTTTGTGTCCAGAAGCTTGCAGTAACGGCCCAGCACTCTTCCATCTTCAAGAGAGATGGAAAGAGGCTGAAGCTGGGTTATTGCGGTTCCGTTCTTGAACACTCTGTATCTTATGGTATTGTCCACAAGGATTTCCGCCTTGACAGAACCGGAAGGAGATTCGAGCACGAGTTCCGGCTTCGGATCCGGCGTCTCCTGCGGCTTCTCGTCCTTTTTGTCTTCAGGATTGACATTGGAACAGGAAAGCAGCAGCAGCGAAACCGCGGACAGTATGTAAATCAGTTTTCTCATATTACCATTCAATTGCCTGATCTTCATCCGGAATCTGGGTGTTGATTCTGCGTTCCATAGTCATACTGCCCTGGGCGTGATACCTCAGCACCTGACCCGGATATGTGGTAAAGTCGTCGTAGTAATAATCCATATTGAGGGTGATGGTGCGCCGGATAAGGTACGGGTGCACTGCATCCTGAACATCAGTGATGGTGTATTTCTGGACGGCGCTGTTTGCCTGGAAATGAAGATTCGGCTCATCGGAATAAAGCCTGAGTTTGCCGCTGCCGTCACCGAATTCATCCTCACCGAATTCTACGAAAACTTTGTACTTGTTGCGGATTTCCGTCTTGTTTGCCTCCTCTGTCAGGCCGGCATAGAAGAAGAGAGTGTTTTCATCCACAAGATACGCGGTTCTCTTTTCCACGGACACGCCCTGATTAATCGGAATGTCACCGATGGCGACCTTCATCGGGGTGGCATTGTAGGTGCCCGTGTAATCGTTGAAAGGAATGATGCGGAGTATGGCCTTGTCATAGTCCTTTCTCGGGTGGGCCCTGAACGGAGAGTCTGTGTCGTCAATCGCGAGAGGAAGCACCCATTTCTCACTCATATCAATTCCGTTGAAATCGAAATTGACGGTGAGTGTGGTCTGATAGCTTCCTGCCGTGAAATGGGCAACTGATTCTCCAAGGCTGTATATGGACTCAGGCAACACCTTGTAATACAGGTCAGTACGCTGTTTGAAATGGTCGTCATTTATGAGGGCGAGAGTGTCTTTGTCCACCCTGACCTTCACATCGAAATCCACGTCCGGAACGGTTGAACCGCTGACGACAAGAGGAATCTCATAAGTGGTCTTGCCGTCTTCCCGGTAAGGCACATAGACGGTAGTGACTCCGGTAGTGTAGTCCAGAGTGGTGGCAAATGAGACATAGTGCTCATACTGTTCCTCTTTCCAGTCTTTGTTGCAGGCGGTGAGAGCGAACAGGACTGACGCAAGTCCCAAGTAGTGAATAATATGCTTTTTCATATTCTTTCTGCTTAATCGTATATGTTCCATCCCGGATTCTGGGTAAGTCTCTTGTTTCTCTTGAGTTCAGTCTTGGAGAACGGCCAGAAATAGGATTTGTCCACGAAGACTGCAGGCACATTAGGCACCTCGACCGGAGTATGGAAAAGGATTCTGTACTTTTCCTTTTCAGTTTCTGAAGAGCCGCTCAGGGGAATATTCATATTGCAACCGTAAATAGGCTTGGTGTATTCCTTTTCGGCATCTTTCCAGCGGCGTAGATCATAATAACGCTGACACTCACCAACAAATTCAATCTGACGCTCCCTCTTGAGCTTCTCCCGGAACAGGTCCCTGTTTTCATAGGCGGCGTCAGGCCAGTCAGGCAGGCCGGCACGTATGCGCACAGGGTGCACACCTCTTTCGAGTTCGTCCTGACTTCTGCTGAGCTGATGCATCTTCCTGCCGTCATAGGAAGGAACAGTGTATGAAGTCTGGAGCTCATTCAAGGCTTCAGCATAGCACAGGAGGATGTCGGCATAACGCAGAGCAGGTTCCACCTTGGCCACAATCGCGGATGCATCACCCTGCTGGGAATCATCCGGATGCACATACTTCATAAATCCTATGCCCGTGAGAGGAAATTCGTAACCGTTCTTTTTGCCGTTGTCCGAATTCCTGTAGTACCAGCTCTGGTAATATGTTATAGGCTTGGACTCGGTATAGACCTCACTTCCCCTGCCCCAAACTCTGCCATTGTATGCCACGGATGCATAGAACCTCGGTTCCCTGTTGGCGTACTGCTTCGAGATGCCCTTTCTGACTGATGCATCCTCTCCGAGAGCCGGAGCGAAACTGAGGTCGGAGGCTTCAGAATCTGATATGATGCCCGGACGGACGGAACCGTCACCTCCTCCAATTTCGCTGTCTTTTCCCGGAACATCTTTCCCGTCATACATATAGTAGGCATCGCACTGTTTCTGGGTCATCGAGATGCGGTTGCGGCCCTGAGCCGACTTCGGAAGCAGGTCTGCAACCATTTTTTCAATGGAGAAGTTCTTGTCATACTGCTCTGAAGCGTCCCAGCCGTTGTTGCCGTTCTTGCCTCTTGTGAAAAGGAGTTCAGAATTGGTGCTTGCAGACTCAGAACCGTTGAATACGGACCTGTATGACTCGAAAGGGTCGATATCTGCATAACCGTCAGGCCAGTTCATGGTGGAAAATTCCCCGTCAGCAAAAGGTTTTACTGTCTTGGGATATTTCCTGCCCATGGACACGGTCCTTACCGGAGAGTGTACGAGTTCATAGACATTGAGGTCCATAACATCGAGGGCAGCCGCAGCGGCAAGAGCCCAGCGTCTCTCGTCATATTCCGCGCTGATGAGCCGGTTTCCCTGGTCATCCACAAGTCTGGCCGCATAGGAATCATTGTTTCCGTTCATAAGCGGAGATGCGGCATAGAGCAGAACCTTGGCCCTGTAACCCAATGCAGCGCCTCTGGTCGGACGTGCAATGTTGGTTCCGTCACGCTTGAGAGGAAGGTCCACTGCAGCTTTTGCGAATTCATCGGCAATGTAGTCGGCACATTCCCAGTATGGGCGTCTCGGAATGGAGAGTTCGTCATAAGACAGTCCATAATCCGGACCTTCTTCGGGAAGAAGAGGAATGGGACCGTACTTCTTCAGAAGAGCCCAATAGTAATATGCCCGGACAAACCTTGCCTGAGCCTTGAGGTCGGCTCTGTCTGCGTCTGAATAGGCTCCGTTGGAGTCGATATGCTGAAGGAAGGTACAGGCCTTGTTTATGCCCTGCCAGCAATATGTCCAGGTTGTCTGACGGTAGCTTTCGTCATAAGCAACGGTGAGAAATGTACCGTATTCCTCAGCATCGCCCAGAATGCTCGTCTCTCCGAAATCGTTGAAGCACAGGTCATCGGCAAAATTCTCGATTGTACCCTCACGGCTCGACACATCCACGACATAGTTCATATATGAATATGTATTCCGCAGCCACTGCTCAGTGTAGGTCTTGCTGCTGAACACCTTTTCAAGAGTGAGCTGCTCATCGAAATACTTGTCCACCTCAAGGAAATTGCAGGAGGCGAGCAGTCCGGACGAAGCAAGCAAAAATATGAATACTCTGTTCTTCATCTTTACTTTAGAATTTAATGTTTACACCGAGGGTAACGGATTTTGAAAGCGGATATGCCGCACCGTCGGAACTGCCAAGCTCAGGGTCCCAGAGTTTGAATTTGGAGAATGTGAGAAGGTTGCTTCCCATAAGGAAGAATCTCACATCTGACATCTTGGCTGCGTTGGAATATTTCTTAGGCAGGGTGTAGGCAAGCTCGAGAGTCTTGAGCCTGAGATACGAACCGTCCCTGAGCCAGAATGTGGAAGGGCGGTAATTGTTCTCATTGCCTCCGAAAGAAAGCCTCGGATATTCCGCATCGGGATTCATAGTGGCAGAGGTGCCGGAAATTGACTCGTCTATCCACCTGTCCGATTCAGCTATGGCCTTGAGGATGTTGCCCTGCGCCCCGTTGCTGAACGCATAGACACTCGGGCCATTGATGAAGAAGGATGATTTGCCGGCTCCCTGGAAGTGAAGATTGAGTTCAAGCCCCTTCCAGTTGAAGGCTATACCCGCGCCGTAGATGAGGGAAGGTACAGTGGTGGCACCAATTGCCACATAGTCTCCCTCGTCGATGACACCGTCTCCGTTTACATCCTTGTATTTGATATCACCGGGCTGGTAAGTTCCGAAAGTCTGCTTCGGACTCTGGCGTATGTCATCATAGTCTTTGAAGAGTCCCAATGCTATGAGACCTTTGGCCTGATTGATACGGTAGCCCTTTTCCATCTGATATGGATATGCGCTGTACTCATCGTCCTTTTCAAGCACCTCGTTGTAGGAGTAGGTGATGTTGCCGCGGATTGTCATCTGCACAGGACCGAGCATCTGCTTGTAGGCGAAGTTGCCGTCAAAACCGGTGGAGAGAGATTTTCCGACATTGCCATAAACTTCGGTATCGACTCCGACCGAGCCCGGGAGATACTTCCTCTGGAGGAAAATTCCGCTTCTGGTCTCGTGGAACCAGTCCAGAGTGAGAGTGAATTTGTCCTGGAACCAGGCGAGGTCAACTCCCACGTCGTGCTTGACAGCAATTTCCCAGGTAACACCAGGCACAGGAGCAACCCCTACGAAGCCCAGACCGTTTCCCTCGTAAGCATTTGACATCTTGTGGTCAGACCAGTAGTAGCCATTGAGTTCACCCATAGTGTACATATAAGGGAACCTCAAGGCATTTCCGTAGGAGTCCATAAGCTGGTCGTTACCGACACGGCCCCAGGAATAACGGAACTTGGTCATACTCATCCAAGGCATTGCTTTCTGTATCCACGGCTCTTCTGCAAGGTTCCAGGCCACTGACACTGCCGGGAAGAAACCGAATTTCTTTCCCGTGGCGAAGTTCTCGGAACCCGTATAACCGAAGTTGAAGTTAATGAAGTAGCGGTATTTCCAGTTGTATGCTGCACGGCCTACAACTCCCATATGTCTTTTTGCAAGCACCTTCTTCATATCCGAACCGTCCACAGAAGTGGATTCAGTGCAGGAGTCCTGAAGGTATTTGAGCAGACCGCTCACATTATGGGCATTGTTGAATATGCGGTCGTAACGGAGTTCAGCCTCCAGGTTGACCTTTCTGTCTCCTGTGCTGTAGGATGTCTGGGTCATTTCAACCGGATTTGCAACGTGCTCATAGACAAGGGATCCGTCAAGTTCCCTCACACGCTTGGCCTGATAGAGTTCAGGCATCTTGTAACGGCGTATCTGGCTGTAGCTGTTGGTGTCGTAGCCGAAACGGCCCACAAATTTGAGACCTTTGGTTATGAAGTCCAGATCCTGGTTGAGAGTGAAGTTGGTCTGGATCCTGTTCCACCACTGCTGGGTGTAACCGGTCTGAGTTGAACGCACCCAAGGGTTGACGAAATAATTGTTTTCGTCAATTTTGGTGGCAGGGAAGAGACCATTGGAATATACTGCCGGAACCGATACCGGATTCTGGCGTATTACGGAATTCCATATTTCGCTTGAGGTGGAACCCGACTCATCAAGTTTCTGGTACATACCGCCCACACCCATCTGGAGAAGAGTGGTCGGGGTGATGTTGACATCGGCATTCATACGGTAGTTCCACTTCTCATTGTTGGCATTGGTGCTGTACTTGCTCTTGAGTTCGTCATCGACTTTGTACATACCGCCCTCATTGAGATAACTTGCGGATATATAGTATCTTACCTTTTCACCACCGCCATCGATATTGATTGCTGCACGACCATTGAACGCTCCCTTTTTCATCAGCTTGTCCATCCAGTCCACATTCGGAAGACGGTCAGGGTCGGAACCGTCCGCTATGGTCCGAAGTTCCGCAGCCGTATAGTAAGCTTTCTCGTTTCTGGTGATACGGGCTTCGTTGGCCATATTGGCGTAGGTGTAGCCGTCCACAAATTCCGGGGTGTATGTTCTTGTATTATATACACCTTCTATCTTGACATCTATATTGATTTTGCCTTCCTTGCCGCGCTTCGTGGTGATGAGAACGACACCGTTTGCACCTCTGGAACCATAGATGGCGGTTTCGGAAGCATCCTTGAGGACAGAGAATGATTCGATATCCTCCACATTGAGCTGGTTGATGTCGCGTTCAAACCCGTCCACGAGCACAAGGGCACTGGAACCTGCTCCGAAAGTGGAAATGCCTCGGATCCAGAATTCTGAATTGTTGTAACCCGGCTGGCCGCTGGTCTGTCTGGCGATAATTCCCGGAGCATTTCCCGCAAGAGAGTTTGTGAGGCTACCGGTCACGCTTGTTTTCAACGCATCCACGCTCACAGGGGTAACTGCACCGGTCTGGGTGAGTTTACGCTGCGAACCGCTGGCTGTCACAACGACTTCGTCTATGACAAGGTTGGTTTCAGGTTCGAGGACGATGCTTACAAACTCTTCCTCTTTTATGAGCACTTCGACTGTCTTGCAGCCGAGGAATGAAACCTCGATACGGTTGTAAGGTTCCATTTCAAGATAAAAGTCTCCGTCATAATTGGTGACGGCACCCATACCTATCTTACCCTTTACAATGACTCCGGCTCCAATCAGAGGTTCTCCGTTGGAATCCTCAACGTGTCCTTTCAGGGTAATTTTCTGCTGTGCCGACACCGCAGATGTGATGCCGCACAGCAGAAGAATGACAAGAAGGATTCTTTTCATCAGTCAATGTAATGTATTTTACGGATTTTGCGATAGTATGCATCTGCAACATAGAATGTTTCAGTTGCTTCATCATAGGTTATACCCTGAATGTGGGTGAATCTCGCCTCGAGTCTCGGATGTCCGTCCTGGTCGCCGACTCCGAGGTTTCCGCCAAGCTGCTCGCTTCCGCGACCAGCAAAAGTGGACACCACATAGTCAGGAGTAATCTTTCTGATTGAGCCGCTCCAGGAGTCGCAGAGATAGAAGTCGTACTGATCCTCAAGCCCTTCTTCAACATAGCGCTGATTCTTTACGAAGACACCCTGATAAGGTCTGAAAAGCTGTGCAGATGTTCCTATGCCGTCCACCCACTCTCCTGAGCCGTTTCCTACAACTTTCTCGAAGGTCGGCTGAAGAGTTTTGTTCACCTCGTCATATTCCACCCTTTCAATCAGACAAGACTTTGCGTGGATGATATATGCATACTTGCCTGTAGGATGGAATACCATCTTGACGCCCGTGTATGAATTCCAATCCTCCTGACCCTGCTGAGGCACACCTTCATACTGGAACAAAGTCTTAGTCTCCTTGGTTTCCGGGTCAAACCTCTTGACATTGTTGCCGGCGTTCTGGTCCTGAAGATAATAAACTTCCTTGTTGATAGGATGAACAGCAACTGCACGGACGAGTTTATCATTCAAAAGAGGCTCGGTAACAAAAGAATCTCCATCACGCGTACATTTGAGAATCCCTGTATTGTCTTCGCTTTTGTCCTGATACACACCAAGAAGAAGAGTATTCTGATCCATCCAGGCCATAGAATAGAAGTTGTCTTCACCGGAAAACAGGCTTGATTTTGCAACTGTTGAAACATATTCGGCATTCAGGTCAATCTTCCTGAGATTGCCCCAGGCCTCAAGGCACCATATTATGTTAGGATTCACCGGGTCAAAGAACAGGTCCTGCATATTTTCGCCGAAGCCCGCATCATTAATGGTCTTTCCGAAACTTCCGTCCTGCACCTTGCATTCTATTGTACCGTTCTGGAGCGAACCGTAACCGCACAATGTCTCTACAACAGATTTGATCAGAATCTTGAACTTGCTCTTGGCCGTAACGTTTTCACGCTTGCCGTCTCTCTTGATGCTGAGCTTCACTTCCGCTTCCACATCCACTCCGTCAGTGGTGCCGCGCGGAACCTTGCAGCTGACCTGCTGCTGTTCATTTTCAAGGTCCTGAAGGTCTGTAGCATCGACTCTGCGGCCGTTGATGATTACAACTATATCGTCAACTGAACTGCCGAGGTTCTTGCCGACGATTTTCAATTCTGTGCCGGCAGGGCCTTCAGCCGGAGAGAAAGACAGGATGGCCGCTTTGCCTGCCTCGGGTTCTTCCGGATCGTCACCCGGATCTACGATAGGCTTGTCCTGTCCACCAGGTTTGATATCTTCCTTTTTGCAGGAAGGAACAAATGCCAAAACAAGGGCTGCACTGAGCGCCATAGTCATAAATGTTCTTTTCATAATCTTGGGAATGTTATTTGGTTTTTGAATTATGCGGCATAAGATTGCGCTGCGGTCCGGATGAAAGGCCGCAGGGCAAGGCGGGATACACGACAGAAAAGCCGACGGAATAGTCCGTCAGCGATGCATATACCAGAGGTATTATTTATAAATGATAGTGAATCAGAGAATTGCAATAAGATTACCAAGTCCCCCCCCAGATTACGGACGGGAATACAGAAGTGGTGAATATATTTCTGCAGGTGGTCATATCAGTCTTGTGTCATTATCTTCGTGGGCAAAAGTACAGGATAAATCAATCTGCCATACTATGTTTTTTGACAAAGATATTTCATTATTGAGATTTTTCGCTCCATATCATTATGCAGGTGCAGGAATGTACTGTCCGAACTTAGTTTTCAGCCAGATAGTCCTGACAATAAATGAAGGCTCCAGCTGTCCAGCCCATAAAATCGCCGGGCATCGCATATTCGTCCTTGACATCGATATCTCCGGTGACTGCATTGAATTTTTCCCACAGCTGTTGAGTGCGCCCGAAGATGGCGGAAACCGACTCCACATATTTTGAAGCTATGCGGCGGGCCTCAGCCTTGTAGCCGTAACGGTCCAGACCGGCCACGGCAAGAGTATTGAAACTGGCCCACGCATTTGGCCTGTCCCACTGATATACAACAGGAGCATCATTTTCCTCGCACGCTGACACGGCGTGCTCGCATTCCAGCCGTCCAAGTTCCCTGACTATAGCAGCCGCACGGGCCCGGGAAGGTATTCCAGCCCATAGGGCATTGAACACAGCAGCGCTATATACCTTTGACAACCTGCCGTTCACATAGTCATAATCATACATAAGACCGGTCTTGGGGTCCACAAACAGCTTGAGCATCAGCTTGCGGCGGGCTGCAGCCTTTTTCTCCCAGACAGAAGCCCCCTTTAGCCCCAATTCCCTATAGAACCAGGCGAAGTTCTTTTCGTAGAGATAGAGGTTGGCATTCAGGTCCAGAGGATTGAAGTCTTCACATCTGCCTTCGAAACGAGGATTGAAGTCCCAGCCGCTCTCTGCTTCGGAAAGGTAGCCGGAAGCAATTCTGAGTATATCTTCGCGGCTGAAATCCCGGTCACGCAGGAAAGGGAAACGCTCTGCACGCAGATAGATGAAAAACTCTGTCAGTTCCTCTTCAGTCGCGCTGTTGCCGTGCCTGTTAAGACCGTTGGGAGCAACCCTTTCGCTCATCCACCAGGCATATTCCTTCTCGAGGGTCCGGAGCACTTTCAGAAGCCACTCCTTGTCCCCCGTCTTCTCATACACATCCCTGGCCATCATACTGGCATATGGAGGCTGGGAACGGTTCAGAAGAGAGACATTTGAAGCATTGGGCATATAACCGAACTTCTCTATCAAATATACTATATTGTCCACATTGTTTTTAGCCTGCTGCACATCACCTATGGACAGGAGCCCAAGATTGGTGAAGTATGTGTCCCAGTAGAACATATTCATAAATGTGGTACCTTTGGCTTGCGGCACGCTGTAAGGATATGGCAGGGCAAGGTGTCCGGCAGAGTCGACCTCACGTGTGCGGGTGGACATAGGCATCTGCCTGCGTATATGTTCACGGACGGAATCCGGCTGGGCAGCGAGATTAAGTGCTACGACAAAAAAAGCTGCTGCAAGTAATTTTCTTTGATGTGCCATCAGTTTCAGTGTTCCTTTTTGCAAAGATATGTTTTGCCGGAACTGTTGCACCTATGTTTTTTGACAATGATATTTCATTATTGAAATAATGTCCGATGCTAAGCTATAATCCACCCGTCAAGCCTGCGGAGAGAGGAACTGAAATTTGCTCCGACTTTGATGACCGTCCGCCCATCCTGCTGCCACGGCAGGGCGTAGGACTTGTCGTCAATTTGCCTGAGAGCATCTTCGGCAGAACCGTCATATTTCAACTCCATCACATAGATGTACTTGTCGGTCTTCAGAAGCAGGTCTATGCGACCGTTGCTGGTCTGGTGCTCGGCTTCAATGTACAGGCCGCAAAGGCTTGTGACTATGAACACCACATTCTGAAACCAGTTCTCTGTGTCTTTTGCAATCTGGTCGAATTTCGTTCCGGAAAAGAAGGACTGGAGACGCTGCATAAAACCTTCGGCATTGCCGCATTTGATATCCTTCACGAATTCTCTGATTTCAAAAGGGGCGCTGGATTTATTTGTGGAAGTGTAATATGGAAGCAAAAATTTCATAAATCCGTTTTCCACTTCCCTGTTCGGGAATCCCAACTTATACAAGTCGAACTCCCTGTCGTAGTCCTTAATTGTCAAATAACCGCTTTGGTAGATGACTGGGATAGGGTCATCGTCTGTGAAGATACTTCCCAAGACATCCGAATCTGTTTCTATACCCGCCATCTCCTCAAGGTTGTAGTCGTATTTCTGAAGCAGCTCCACAAGGAAGGTCGGAGTGCCGGTCTCAAACCAGTAGCTGCCGTAACGCTGCTTGTCGAAGGTGTTCAGAAGACTGAAAGGATTGTACATCCCCGGGGTGTCATAAGTGAAATGATAACCGTCATAATCCTGTTTCAATTGCGCACAAGCCTGCTCATAAGTTTGACCGTTGGCCTGGGCAAGACCCCGGATGGACTCTTCAAAATACTTGTACAGTTCCGCCTCGGATATGCCGCACAGGTCATAATAGCGATGGTCCATCGAAATGTCGTTCAGGTTATTGAGGTCGCTGAATACGCTTACCTTACCGAACTTGGTGACTCCCGTGAGAAGGGCAAACTTGATGTAGCCGTCACAACTTTTCAATGCCCCGTAGAAACTCTTGAGAGTGTTGCGGTACTCTTTCCCGAGCTCTTCATTGCCTATTGCCTGCAGCATCGGCTTGTCGTATTCGTCAACGAGTATCACCACATTCCGGCCTGTCTTTTCCTTCGCACGGCGGATGATGCCCTCAAAACGGGAAGAGAAGTCTGTTTCTTTTTCCCAAGTACCATAAATATTCTCCCACCCGGAAAGCGCAATATCCAAAATGCTGCTCAATGCTTCATGCGAATCATATTTCTTGGTATTCAAATCCAAATGCAGCACCGGATATTCCAGCCAGTCCTTTTCCAGATTCTCGATTGCCAATCCCTTGAACAGTTCCTTCCGGCCTTGGAAATATGCCTCCAGGGTACTCACCAGCAGGCTCTTGCCGAATCTGCGGGGACGGGACAGGAAATAATAGGTTCCCGTAGTGACCAATTGGTATATCGTAGCCGTTTTGTCCACATAGACATAGTCACCTTCGCGAACCTTTTCAAAGTTCTGTATTCCTATAGGATAAAGCATAATCAAGCCGTTTTGACAATCATTCTGCAAACTTACGCAAAAGTTTTGAATTGACCATCTTCTTCACACCCTGACTGACCGGGTGTCCATTTCCTTGATGACACAGGTGTCGATAGTCTGCGAAAGTTACTATTTTCTTACAACTTTCGCAGACTATCGACACTTTCTTGAAAATTATCACTAATTTTGTTGCCATACTCAAAACCGGTCGTATGGAACAGATTATAGTCGGAAGAAAAAAAGAATTGGCACTGATTGATCAATATTACAATTCTGGGAAGTCTGAATTTATAGCCGTCTATGGCAGAAGACGGGTCGGCAAGACATATCTCATCCGCCAACACTTCAAAAATCAATTTTCTTTTGATATGACTGGTGTTATGGAGGGCAGCAAGTCCGAACAGATGACTGCATTCCATACTGCCTTGAAAACTTATGGCTATAAAGGCAGGAAGAATCAGAACTGGATTGACGCATTCTTCGCACTTCGGCAACTGTTGGAATCGAAGATAGAACACGGCAGGCGGTGCGTAATCTTTCTCGACGAATTGCCTTGTCTTGATACTCCCAAGGCAGGGTTTGTAAATGCTCTGGGACATTTCTGGAACAATTGGGCCAATTGGCAGCCGGAAATTATGCTCATTGTCTGCGGCTCTGCCACATCGTGGATGGTACGGAATGTCATAGACAATCACGGAGGGCTTCACGACCGTATCACTCACAAAATCCACCTGCATCCATTCACACTCGGTGAAGCGGAAGAATTTTTCGCAAAAAACGGCTTTGTCTGGAACCGTCTCAGTATCCTTCAGACATATATGGCAATTGGCGGTATTCCATATTATATGAGTCTGTTTGAAAAGACTGACAGCCCCGCAACCGGATTGGACAGACTGTTTTTCAGTGAAAATGCAGAATTGAAGAAGGAATATCGCAGATTGTTCTCTTCCCTGTTCAAGAATCCGCAACCCTACATCGAAATAATTTCACTGCTGGCCAAACACCCTAAAGGACTCACCAGAGAGGAGTTGAGCGTAAAAATGAAAACCTCAAATAACGGAAAACTGGGAGATATGCTGACCGACCTTGTATATTGCGACTTCTTGCGCAAGTACAATGTCCGCGAGAAAAAAATCAAGGAGAATTCGGCGATATTCCAGCTCGTTGATTTCTACACAATTTTCTACAACTGCTTCGCAAGCAAGAACATCGTGGAAGAGCATTTCTGGACCAGGAATATAAATACTCCTGAAATAACAGCCTGGTATGGTCTCGCTTTTGAGCGCATTTGCAAGGCACATATCCAACAGATTAAAGCTGCTTTGGGGATAGCAAGTGTATCAACTGAATTCTACGCATGGAAGACAGATAAGATAGAAAGCGGAGCTCAAATCGATATCATACTAGACCGCGCTGACAACACCATAAACCTTTGCGAGGTTAAATATTGCGAAGGCTTGTACAGTCTTGACAAAGAGGAGTTTCTGAAAATACAGAATCGCATAGGCGTTTTCAGGACAGTTACGGGAACCCGGAGCAGTATCATCCCGACTATGATTACCACATTCGGTATGAAGGAAGGAATGTACAGCGATCAGATTATTGCCAAAATCGATATGGATTCTTTGTTCTGAGTCCCCTTCCTTTGAGATGCCCGGTCGAGGCCGGGCATGACGACAGTGTAGACAAAAAATGAATGTTTCACCATTGAGACCCCTGCCCAATCATCCGGCAATGTCCACTCACGGCTGTTGTACCCGGATTCCGAATAAGCAATCAATTCTTTTCTGTCACTCCTCCATATTGCCGGGAAGAGCATATCGTTCCCATCTCTGAGCAACCTGCCATTTTCAGTTACAAGTCTATTTCCCGCATCAGCCACAAGTCCATCTGAATAGGTCACAATATTCTGAACCTTGTCATAGTCCAGGACAGAATGCGCTGAAAAATACACATAAGGGAGAGCACTTATGCAGAATCTGTATTTGAAAACGTCAAAATCCGTACTTTTTCCCACAATATCCTCCCCGTGGACATTCTCTCCAAAAAGGAAAACCATATCCTGAATCTCCTTAGGGCCGGGATAAGTGTCATAATAGTCCCAACCAGGGAAAATTCTGCTCCCCGTCGCCAATGAAGGCGGGATTGATGCCAGTTCATCCTTGCTCATATCATTCCACCATACTGCGGGTATGAGTCCGAACATAGGGTCTGGCCTTTGCCCAAGATTGTGCCAAGTCTCCACTGTTATATCCACTCCTCTTTCCCTCCAATAACGGGCAACTTTGCGCAAAGTCTCCAGTTCCTGGTCAGCAGAAATCCCGTGAAAAGGGCTGGCAACAGGCAGGAATACATCCAGATGCACACTTGGACTATCCTTCAGATTCAAGAGTTCTATCACATCATCTATTCGCTTCTGAAGCCATCCGGCATTCCACTCCTTGGTCATAAGGATTTTGTGTCCGCCTGATTCCGATGTCACTAACGTACCGTCGTTCCAGCGCAAAAGCATATCGTTGTTGAGATAGTACATATATAATGGACTGTCTTCATATGCATCATTCAAATTGATATGGGCGGAAATATAGGTATTGTACTTTCGCGCCTCTGCTTGCAGCCACAGATAGGACTCTTTTGCTGAAGCATCACAATCCCTCTTCAAGGCAGTGTTGAATTCCGCCAAACTCGGTTTCTACAATTCGGACCTGAAATATGTTGTGGAGCCGGATGAATTCGAGATAATGGTCGGCCCTTCATCAGACTCCCGTTCGCTGCTTTGCTCTTCGTTTGTACTTGAGTGAATGTAATGAAGGCTCGGCGTTTCCGAACAACAAAAAGAGCCAATCGATTGATTGACTCTTTTTTGTACTGGGTAGGAGAATCGAACTCCTATTGCAAGATTGAGAATCTTGAGTACTAACCGTTATACGAACCCAGCATTTATTTGGGATTGCAAAGGTACGCAATTTTTCTTATTCTCCAAATTTTTTCTGCACATTTAACCGAATAATTTTGCAGATAAGACAAAACTATATGGTTTCAACAAAGGAGCCGCCCGAAGGCGACTCCCATCCGGAGCAAAAGGCAACTCAGTACTGAGTTCTGGTTACATCATATATTACTCAGCGTCCCCAAACGCGTCTGTAATATGAATGAACCTTTTCAACCTTACCATAACGAATCCTGGTATAACCCTTGACCTTGATAAGGATTGGTATTCTGACCTCAATGAGCATCCTGATACCATCATAGAAATGTTCTTTCTGTTTTTTCATGTTTGATCTAATTAACTCTGTGAAAGAACTTTCGGAGGTTTCAATCAGCTACTCTCCGGATTAATCTCGTTGAGAAAGAAAAAAGCACCTCAGTTGGGGCTGAAGTGCCTATTTCGTGAGCCAATAAATTGACCAAACATGATGACGCAAAGGTACGCAATTTTTCTTATTCTCCAAATTTTTTCAGAAAATATTCCACAAATATTCCGAATTTTGCATCCCAAAAATTCAATCACTATGGCAAAAACTATATGGACCATAGGGAAGGGTACACATATATTACATATCCCGAAAAAATCTTGAGGCTACAAATCGCAATTACAGCGTTCTGTAGCCTCGAAATATGACATATTACACTAAATACAAGTGTCAAAGATAGGAAGATAGAAAATATCCTCGGAAAAGAAAACACCGTATCGTTGTTATATAAGCGTTTTCGATTAAAATATCCGCCAGCCCCGAAATTTATTCAGCCTTTATGTAAGGTTACAAAGCCTGCATACGGTCGGCGAATGTTTTCCAGACTGGAGCCGCCTTGTAGGTGTCAAGACTTGCGGCAGGGACAAAAACCCTTTCAGGAAGCGGATCAAAAGCCCTTTCTTCAAGAACGGGAGGCACAGCCGACTTGCATTTCAGTTCTGCAATCCTGTTCCCGTAAAACGAGAATATGCAGACCCGTTCTATCCCCTCCGGCAGTGTGACGGAGACGAGCGCATTGTTCTTGAACACAGAATTTTCAAGCACCTTCAGACCTGCCGGAATGTCTACAGACGCAATACCGTTGTCGGCAAAGGCAAATTGCCCGATCTCCTCCACAGAATCAGGAAGCACCAGCTCGCCTATGCTGCAATTCTGGAATGCCCCGTAGCGGATATATTTCACCCCGTCGCCTACGGTTACTTTCTCCAAGAGGCTGTCGTCAAATGCCTGCTCACCTATTCCGCGCACGCTGCCCGGAATAAAGACTTCCTTGAGCAGATTCTTTGTGAAGGCATAGTCCGCGATGGAGTCCACTCCGCTGCGGATTGTCAGTGAGGAAAGCTGTCCGCAGAATGATGACGGGCCGACAATGCTGACATTGCCCGGGATGATGATCTCATCGATTGAATTGTCGTCAAACGCCCGTTCGCCTATTGTCCTCACGCTTTCCGGTATCGTCACCGCTGTCAGTCTCTTGCTCCGGAACGCCCTCTTCCCTATTTCCGAAACGGGACTTTCAAAGACAATCTTGCCATGCCCGCCCTCGAATGTGTGGCTGGCGACAGGGGAGTCAAACGCCTCCTTCTCAAATACTAATATCTCCTCCGCCAATGTCGTGTACTCGATGCAACATTCCTCCGGAGACGGCTTTTCCTCATCAGATCCGCTCGTCTCCCCGTTGTCCGGCTTACCGTTCCCGTTATCATCCATTCCCGGATTCAGTTCACCGCCACACGCAGCGAACGCAACGGCTGCTGCGCACGTCAGCAGAAAATATTTGATTCTTTTCATTATTCTCATTTCGCTTTGTAAAAGTTAACGCTAATTCTATTACCATCATATAGCCATGTTCCTGACGGTGAATTTGTATTTAATGAGTTAGGAATGCTGTTGTTGTCAAACCATGCTTTTACCGAGAATACACTTCCGTTACCTGGATTATATTGGAACCATAGTTCTGTTAAATTTGTATTCTTACTGACATTCAAATTTATTAGTTGGTTTTCGTAGCAAGATAGTGTTGTCAGACTTGTATTCATACTAACATCCAAATTTTTCAGTTTATTTGAACCACA
>CAMCFO010000021.1 GCA_945874155.1 uncultured Bacteroidales bacterium | reverse complement strand
TCACATTCATCAGGAAACGGCACATTCTGCCATTTCCGTCCATATATGGATGGATGTATCCGAAGAAGAAATGGCCGAGAACCGCCCTGACTACAGCATTAGGCTCATTTTTCAGCAGATCAAACAGTACTGGCATTGCTGCACGTACATTGTCCGGGCTTAACGGAGTATGCAATGAGCCTCTGATATAGACCTGATTGTTTCTATATCCGATAAGATCAGATGCTTTAAGTAACCCTACACCGACGAACGGAGACCACATCTGAAGATACCACTGCTGGTGATTCTTTTTAACGACCATACCGGCATCAGCCCCCTCAAGGACTTCTTTAACACTTTCCTTTACAGTCTGGAATGCAAGATAGTACCCTCTGGCAACCAACGCATTCTTATTCTCTTTGTCTTCCGCATCGGGCTTCCAGTTACCGCTTCTCACTTTTTCTATGAGTTCAGCTGAAATCTTGTAACCTTCAATCGACAATGAATGGTAGGCATCATCCTTATACTTCACATCCAAAGAACTCATATAACCTTTGACGTCGTCAATCTTCCTTTCCGATTTATCAATGAGAGGAAGTATCTGCTCTCTCATTTCTTTCCACATCAGAGTGATTCTGGCTTCGTATGGTGAACTGAATGTCAGAGCTTCACCTGCAGTTTTCTCAAAAGGATCAGTCTCCCTCACATCATATCCGAAGCCTCGCATAGTCCTGAGAATATCATCAGCAATATCATCCTTTCCGATATGACGGAACGCACCGACCATTCGTCCTGCACGCACAGAAGCGCCATTGTCAGCAAGAAGCCGAAGTATGGCAGAAGAATCCTGAACGAGTGCAAGACATATCTTTGCAGTCAGTTCATTCAGGGCAAAAAAGGAAGGTGATACATTTATCAACGCTTCTTCAAGAGTATAGACATTGGCTCCAGTCACCGGATCCTTGACTATGTTCTCCGGAAGCTTACCTCTCATCGGGAATATCGAAGTACCATAAAGGAGATTTGTAACATTATTCGCCCCCTCCGGAGTCTTGACAATGCATTGTTTTGCGATTACCGTGCTTCCTGACCATCTGTCCAATGACAACTCTGGGCTCAAGACCCACTGATCTCCGTATTTTCTGTTGCAATATGCCTTTATGAAACTCCAGAAAGACGAATACCACACGGTAGTATCTCCCTCCGTACCCGGCTTGCTCACTATATACCAACCCTTCAGGACTTCCTGAAGCCAACCGTTCAACTTAAGTCGGTCCAGATGAGTTCTGCTCAATTGAGTTGTTCCGTATATCACCAGACTGTTATCCTTATCCTGCAATTCTTTCAGAACCTGCAAAGACTCCGCTAACTTCTCACTAGGTGTTGCCATATTCGTATTTGTTTATGTGCCTAATTTCGTATTTGCCGGTGTGGAAATCCTCGTATTTGCCGCCGTACTACTTTTCGTATTTACTGCAAATTTAACAAAATTATGTCTTTTGCAACACAATTTCTTCCTTACGAGTAATGGAATCCAAGACCGTTACAAGGCGCGTAATTCCGCAATAACATCTGATTTCTTGAGGCGCCCAAAGCGCGCTTCTGGGAGAGCCACCGCGACCTAGCAGTGAAGATTAAAGCCAATATTCGCCGAACTTTTATCGGTGAATATCTTGCTTTTCCGCCGAATCTACGAAACATTATGTTCTCAAAACATAATAACACTTGAAATTCTATCATAATATTGGAATTATGCTCTAAAAACATTATGTTTGCAGAGCATAATAATTTTGGACTATGAAATTTGTTGATAGAACACAGGAAAAAGAGCGACTAACGAAGATTCTGAATATGGACAGACCGACCTTTACTGCCATATATGGGAGAAGAAGATTGGGTAAGTCCGCATTGATTACAAGAGTCATAACTGATAATGACATCTATTATCTGGCAGATGAATCTGAGGCTTCCGCTCAGCGAATACTTCTATCAAAAGTTATTGCTCAGAAATTTGCCGGTTTTGATAAAGTTACATACCCCGACTGGGAGACTTTGTTCAGAAGTGTCAATTATAGAACAGAAGAGAAATTCACCCTGGTTTTGGATGAGTTACCTTATATGGTAAGACAATCTCCTGAATTGCCTTCTGTTATACAGAAACTAATTGACGAAAAAGGACTCAAGTACAATCTTGTAATATGCGGGTCATCACAGAATATGATGTATGGTCTTATCTTGGATGAAAGTTCTCCGTTATATGGTAGGGCAGATGTCGTAATGAAGTTCACTTCTATCAAGTTGCCTTATCTCCAGGAAGCACTTGACCTGACTGCAATTCAAGCAATTGAAGAATACTCTGTCTGGGGTGGTGTTCCGCGGTATTGGGAGCTCAGAGAAATGCACAACTCATTGGATGAGGCTATCTGGACTGAGGCTCTTTCAGTTAATGGAACACTATATGATGAACCCGTGAAGTTATTCAAGGACGATGTTCAGGACATTGTCAAGACTGCTACAATTATGTCATTTGTGGGAGTCGGAGCCAACAGGATGTCGGAAATCGCTTCAAGAAGCAATGAGCCTGCCACCAATCTGTCTCGCCCGTTAAAAAAGCTCATCGACCTCGGCTTCCTTGGCAAGGATATCCCATTTGATGCTGATGAAGAAAAAAACAAAAAGACTCTTTATAAAATTGCAGATCCTTTTGTTGATTTCCATTATAGATTTGTCGTCCCTATGCGTTCATTCATAGAACTTGGTAGAAAGGCTCCGATTGAAATGGAACTCCAGCAGCACTTTAATGAGCATACAAGCAAATGGTGGGAAGTTATATGTCGTGATGCTGTAACAGGCAATATGATTGACGGCACATTGTACGGAGTTGCCAAAAGATGGTGGGGAACGGTTCTGGATAAGGAGAAAAAGCCTCACCAGATCGAATTGGATGTAGTTGCAGAATCTCTCGACAAGAAGAAGATTCTTATAGGCGAATGCAAATGGACTTCAGGTGAAGACGCTGTAGCACTCGAAAATGAACTTCGTTGGAAAGCTTCTATGTTACCATTTGCCAAGGGCAAGGAAGTCGTACCTGTGATCTTTGCAAAAAATATAACCAACAAATCCGAATCGAGCCTTACTATTACTCCTGAGGATGTTATCGAATTAATGAAGTAGGTTTCTAACTTACTTTTACATCGTTACCTCGAGATACAGAATTTATGGGTTCAACAAAATCTACCCTCAAAAACTGGCAAACATTAAAAAATTAGTATCTTTGCCGCCCGGAGCCCTTATGCCGGATTTTGTAACATAGCTTTGAAAGACTACCTTATGGTTTTCATAATAACAGGACTTTTACAAATCAATATTTAATATGAAGAAACTGATAATCATTGCCACCATTCTGATGCTGGCGCTTCCGCTTTCCGCACAAAACTGGAATAAGAATCTTGAAGTTGAGGCATCGGAACTCAACCTCGTGGGAAAGGCATTCTACGACACCCCCAACCCTTACCATAGAATCGACACTTGCCGTTTCAAAGGTTTCACCTGGTTGGAGAATATGCAATGCCGCTACGCAGCCGGTCTCGCTGTGCTGTTCACAACCGACGCTGAAGCCATTGGTGTGAAAATGGACTTTGACAATGCCAACACGGATTCCTATCGTTCCTACAGAGGATTCGACCTCTACATCAGAAAGGACGGGAAATGGCTCTGGGCAGGAATGACAGATTTTCCAGGCAACCACAAAAACAAGGAAGCCATCCACAGGATTGTCAAAGATATGGCTCCCGGGGAAAAGGAATGTCTTCTCTATCTCCCGATCTGCACTGAAATCAAATCCTGCAAGGTTTGTGTTGCCGGAGCCACCCACATCGAGCCTATGGAATCCCCTTTCCGCCACAAGATTGTCTTCCACGGCAGCAGTTTCACCCACGGCATAAGCACCACACGTGCGGGAATGAGCTATCCTGTGCAGTTTATGCGCCGCACCGGATTGCAACCCATAACTCTCGGATTCAACGGCAATTGCAAGATGCAGCCATATTTCGCGGATGTACTTGAGCAAGTGGAGGCGGATGCCTATGTCTTTGACCCGTTCTCCAATCCAAACATACCTATGATAAAAGAGCGTCTCAGGCCATTCATCGAAAGAATGGTTAAGGCACATCCGGGCAAGCCCATCATAGTCCAGCGCACCATCTACTGGGAGATGGAGAATTTCGACACCGGGGCACAGAAGGAGTTCGAAGGTCGCAGAGCCCTGTCCGACAGCCTTATGAGAGAGATTTGCAAGGAGTACAAGGATGTCTATTACATCAAGCCCGATGCCGCTCTCCACAATGGCGAGTCCTCAACTGCCGACGGAGTGCATCCCAACGACCACGGCTACTCATTGTGGGAAGAATCCATTGAAAAGCCTATTCTGAAGATTCTCAAGAAATACTACAAAGACATAGTTATCCCAAAACGATAGGAGGTTATGCAATAGGCCCACCCCGACGGAAAATCTCCGTCCCTATGTCACCTTCAGCTACGTGTACCGCACCTACGATGTGGATGACGTGATTTCTGTACCGTTGACAATTGACCGCGTTTCCAGAATGCTTGCTCTCAAGGCTGAAGACGGTGTGAAAGGACTTGTGAATTGCTAAGATGAAGTTTATGTGGCGGCTAGACTGGGCTGCACTATGGGCATTATGCGCCATTCAGTATTTGCGCAAGACCTGGCCGGAGAGAAGGCTGTGGATATTTCCAAGGCAGTGACAGTATCCGAAAATGGAATAGTCATTCCGGGAGCAGTGTTGAACCGCATAGGCACGATGGCTGCAACTCCGGGAGACATTTCCTCACCCGGCACAGTTATCCGCATATATGATGCAGCCGAGCGTTGGACCGAGGAACAGGCAAATGCCTGGAGTGCGGCACAGCCCTGGTTCTCTGGAGTCAATTACATTCCAGCCAATGCAATCAACCAGATTGAAATGTGGAGTGCCGAGACCTTTGACCCTCAGCGGATTGACGAAGAATTAGCTTGGGCTGAGGACCTGGGTTTCAATACTTTGAGAGTATTTCTCAGCAGTGTGGTATGGCAGAGAGATCCTTGCGGACTGAAAGAACGTATGTCGGTATTTCTGGATATTTGCAAGATACACGGCATACGTCCGTTCTTTGTCTTCTTCGACGACTGCTGGGAAGCGGAATCCTCTTATGGGCGTCAGCCAGAACCTAAGACAGGAGTACACAATTCAGGTTGGGTGAGAGACCCGTCAATGTCTTTGCGAAAAGACAAGGAGAGCCTGTACAAGATGGTTGAGTCGTACTTGACAGATATTCTGACAACATTCGGCAGGGATGACCGCATTCTGATGTGGGACCTATATAATGAACCAGGTGGCAATCAGCTCGGAACCCTGAGCCTTCCTTTGGTCAAAAAAGTGTTTGAAATTGCACGCAAATGCCTCCCGAGCCAGCCACTGACCAGCGGCATCTGGATGCTCAATCAGGCCTATGCGCCTCTGAATTCTTTCCAGCTGCAACATTCGGATGTCATAAGTTATCATTGCTATGCCCCTGAAGATGTCCACGCAGCAGAAATCAAGCACCTTCAGGTATTCAACCGTCCGATGTTCTGTACGGAATATATGGCCCGCACCAAAGGCAGCACATTCCAGACGATTATGCCGCTTCTGAAGAAGAACAATGTCGGAGCCATCAACTGGGGCCTGGTGGACGGCAAAACAAACACCAAATATTCCTGGGAGGAGGTTCTCTCGGACGGAAGCGAACCGAAACTGTGGTTCCACGACATCCTCCACTCAGACGGCAGCCCGTACAAAATTGAGGAAGTGGAAACCATCAAACGATTGAACGAAAGGAATCCAAGGCCTTAAACAGCAGATGTCAGAAGTACCATAGCAGAAAGACACGGTGGCATTTCTCGGCCCGCTGACAGGAAGCCAGGCCACCGTTTTCATTATTTTTTCTTACTTTTGCTGCAAGGACAAATAATTGAAGGAAACTATGTTGAAAATCGGAGACAAGATGCCTGAGTTCGAGGTTGTGGACCAGGACGGGAACGTTGTGAGTTCCAAGGATTTTATCGGGAAGAAGACCATTGTTTATTTCTATCCGAAGGACAATACTCCGGGATGTACGGCGGAAGCCTGCAATCTCAGGGACAATTATGAGGCTCTGAAGGCTCAGGGCTACAATGTGGTGGGAGTGAGCAAGGACAGCGCTGCCTCACACCGCAAATTCATCGACAAGTTCGACCTGCCTTTTACTCTTCTTTCAGACAAGAGCACTCAGATGCTTCAGGATTTCGGTGCCTGGGGAGAGAAGAAAATGTGCGGCAAGACTTGCGTGGGTACTCTCAGACGCACCTTCATCTTCAACGAGGAAGGAGTGCTGGAGAGGATTATCGAGAAGGTGGACACAAAGGACCACGCTGCACAGATTCTCGGATGATTCACCCGGAAGTCGGAAGCCTATACGGGTAACGAGGTAACGGCGTGCAATATTGAACAATCACATAGGCATATTGCCGTGCTTCTTCGGAGGGTTGCTTACGCTCTTGTTGCGGCAGCAGTCCAGGGCTCGGATTATGGCTCTGCGGGTGTCAGCGGGCTGGATGATGTCATCTATATAGCCCAATTCGGCAGCAAAGTAAGGGTTTGCGAATTTGTCCTCGTATTCCTTGATACGTGCGGGAATGTTTTCGGGCTCCTCCTTGCGGTAAAGTATGCTCACGGCTCCCTTGGCACCCATTACGGCAATCTCAGCGCTTGGATATGCAAGGTTGATGTCCGCACCTATCTGCTTGGAATTCATCACGATATATGCTCCGCCATAAGCCTTGCGGGTGATGAGGGTGATTTTCGGGACGGTGGCTTCTGCAAAAGCATAGACGATTTTGGCACCGTGACGTATGATTCCGGCGTGTTCCTGCTGTATGCCCGGCAGGAAGCCCGGAACGTCCTCGATTGCCACAATGGGAATGTTGAAAGAGTCGCAGAACTGGATGAATCGTGCCGCCTTGTCGCTGGCATCAATGTCTATGGCACCGGCAAGATAGTTCGGCTGATTTGCCACGAAACCCACTGAACGCCCGGCCATCCTTCCGAATCCCACCACTATGTTTTTGGCGAAATCAGGCTGGATTTCAAAGAAATACTGCTGGTCGCAAATCGGCTCGATGATGTCCTTGATATTATATGGGATGTTTGGATTGGCCGGCACCACATTGTCCAGTTCGTGGCAAACGCGGTCCACATCATCAGTGGCCGGATGCACCGGAGCGTCTTCCATATTGTTGGAAGGTATGAAGCCCAGGAGTTCACGTATGGTCATCAGGCATTCCTCATCGTCCCTGCACACAAGACTGCATACTCCGGAGGTCATCGCGTGCACCTTGGCCCCGCCGAGAGTTTCCTTGTCGCACTCTTCGTTGGTGGTCTGCCTGATGACATTGGGCCCAGTGATGAACATCTGACTCTCCCCTTCCACCATAAGTATAAAATCGGTCAAGGCGGGAGAATAGCAGGACCCTCCGGCACAAGGCCCCATAATGGCGCTGATTTGCGGAATGACTCCGGAAGACATCACATTGCGGCGGAAAATCTCCGCAAACCCGGTGAGACTCTCCACACCTTCCTGAATGCGTGCGCCACCTGAGTCATTCAGACCGATTATCGGAGCACCGCACTTGAGGGCCATATCCTGCATCTTGGCTATTTTCCTGGAATTGGCCGCACTCAGGGAACCGCCCAGCACGCTGAAATCGAAGGCATAGACATAGACAGTCCTGCCGTCGATCTTTCCGTAGCCGCAGACCACTCCGTCCCCGGCCACTCTCTTGTTCTCCATTCCGAAATCTGTGCAACGGTGCTTCACATATTTGTCCACTTCGGTGAAACTGCCCTTGTCGAGCAGAGTCTCTATTCTCTCATATACAGTAAGTTTCTTTCCCATATTATTCCTCAAATTCAAGAAGCATAAGTTCCTGGTTGGCCATCACGCTGTCATTGTCCGCACAACTGACCTTCATCACCCTGCAATCCTTGGGGGCCTTGACCATAGACTGCATCTTCATAGCCTCAAGCACCATCAGCACCTCGTCCTTCTTTACGCTCTGGCCCTCTTTCACCAGCACTTTGATGACCTTCGATGGCATAGGAGCCGTCACCCTGTTATCCGCATTCTCCAGACCGCTGCGCTTTCTCATCCTCATATATTTGGCCTGGGAATCGAGCATATCAATCTCGTAGCGGGAATAGTTCAGGCTCACAGCATAGTGCTTGCTGCCTTCCTCGTGCACTATGAAAGGGTTGTAGGACAGTCCGTTATGCAAAATGGAACACTGGCCGTTGGAGAATATGCAGATATCCACGTTGAAAATCCTGCCGTCCACGTCCACGCTCACCTTGTTGCCGTCCTTGGACAGGAGAGTCACCTCCGCCAGTCTGTCACCTATCTTTATTTCCATAATTCCGTCAAATTCTGAGCACACCCTTCTGCAACCCGAATGAACGCCAGCGGCTGAGGGCCGAATCGTCCCGGGTGTCAGAGGTATTCTCTTCGTAATTCATAAGATAATCCAGATATGCTGCAATCAGGGCCATATCCTCGGCATCATTGTGATAGCCCTTGCGTGCTGCAAGCCTGTCTGCATTGGCCTCCACGAAAGATGTGTCATAACATCCGTTCTTGAACTGCGGCACGTCGATTATGCGCCGGAGGTAACCCATATTGGTTGTCAGCCCTGTTATCTTGTACTCATACAGAGCCCTCCGCATTCTCTCTATGGCATAGTCGCGTCTGGAGGCGTGGACTATGAGTTTGCCTACCATAGGGTCGTAGTGCACGGGAATTTCATAACCCTCGTAAATATAGGAGTCTATCCTTACACCATTTCCCTGAGGCTCAATAAGTTGCTTAATCAGTCCCGGAGAAGGTCTGAAACCGTTGTCGGCATCCTCTGCACAGATACGGCACTCGATTGCGTGTCCCCTCTGGCGTATGTCCTCCTGGCGGAAGGAAAGGGCCTCACCCGAAGCTATGCGTATCTGCTGTTTCACCAGGTCTATACCGCAAACTTCCTCTGTGACAGGATGTTCCACCTGGAGGCGGGTGTTCATTTCGAGAAAATAGAAATTCTGCCTTCCGTCCACGAGGAATTCTATGGTACCGGCTCCCACATAGCCCACGTGCCTTGCCGCTGCCACTGCCGCCTCTCCCATAGCCTTGCGGGTGGAATCGTCTATGAACGGACTCGGACTCTCCTCCACGATTTTCTGATGCCGGCGCTGAACCGAACACTCCCTGTCGAAAAGGTGTACCACATTGCCGTGTTTATCGCCAAGTATCTGTATCTCAATATGATGCGGAGACTCAACGAATTTCTCGATGTACACGGTACCGTCCCCGAAAGAAGAAATGGCCTCGGAACGGGCAGCCTCATACATAAGAGGCACTTCATCCGCAGACCTCGCCACACGCATACCCTTGCCGCCGCCTCCCATTGAAGCCTTAATCATCACGGGATAGCCGATTTCGGAGCATACCCGGACTGCCTCTTCAGCAGAAGGAAGCATCTCGCAGGTCCCAGGAACCACCGGAACCCCAGCCTCAATCATAGTGCGGCGCGCCTGAATCTTGTCTCCCATCCTCTCCATTGTTTCGGGCGAAGGACCTATGAATATGATGCCCTCCTTTGCGCAGCGTCTTGCAAAAGCGGGATTCTCGGAAAGAAAGCCGTAGCCCGGATGTATGGCATCAGCCTTGTGCTTCTTTGCAGCCGCTATGATATTGTCTATGCATAGGTAACTGTCTGAAGATGAAGCAGGACCAATGCACTCGGCCTCGTCGGCATACATCACGTGCCGGCTGCTGCGGTCCGCCTCGCTGAACACGGCAACGGTGCGGATTCCCATCTCATAGCAGGAACGCATCACTCTCACGGCGATTTCTCCGCGGTTGGCTATCAATACTTTCTTTATCATAGCACTTCGGGCGTGCAGACCATACTTGAGAATCCTCCGTCGTGATACAGATTCTGCATTGTCACCTTCCTCGTATAGTCACTGAAAAGGGTGGTTATATAATCGGCACAATCCTGTGCGTCGGCATTGCCCAGGGGCGACATTCTGTCCGCGTAGTCGAACATCTTGTCCATTCCGGCAATTCCCTGACCTGCTGATGTCTTGGTCGGAGACTGGGATACGGTATTGACCCTCACCCCGTTATGCCTTGCATAGATATTCCCGAAAGTCCTGGTGATGGACTGCAGCAGTGCCTTTGCATCCGACATATCGGAATAGCCGGCCACTGCACGGTCACCTGCAATATAGGTCAGGGCCACCACGGAACCGCCCGGATTGAGGGCATCTTTGGAATACAGCACCTTCAGCAGTTTGTGGAAGGATATTGCCGAGATGTCCAGAGTCTTGCCGAGAAAATCGTAGTTGAGCTTCTCATATGGGATGTTCTTCCGGATGTTCGGGGACATTCCCACTGAATGGAGAACGAAGTCGAACTTGCCTCCGAAATGCTCCATAGTCCCGTCCACGAGTTTTTCCAGGTCAGCGACACTGGTTGCGTCGGCCACGATTACAGGGGCGTTGCATTCCCGAGCCAAATCATTGATGGTACCCAGACGGAGTGCCAGGGCAGTGTTTGTGAGCACTATTTCCGCGCCTTCACGCACGGCAGCCTGAGCGGTTTTCCAGGCTATGGACATATCATTCAGTGCTCCGAAAATGATACCTTTTTTTCCTTGCAGTATTCCCATATCATTCCGGTTTTACTTGTGGATTCACCAATGCCACACTCAGGTGGGCGGTACAGCAAATTTGTCCGTTCACGGTGGCCTTGGATTCAATAAAAATCAAATTTCCCCTGATTTGCAGGATTTTGGCACGGGACTGTACCACATCACCGGGATGTACCGGATGCTTGAAACGCACATTTTCCATTCCGATGAACATAGGGACAATCTTTCCGTCCAATCTCTCGCGCAAGAGCAAGGATGAACCCTGTCCCATCATTTCGCAAAGTATGACCCCGGGCACCACAGGCATTCCGGGGAAATGTCCCTGAAGGAAATACTCATCTCCCCTCACCTTGTACTCGGACACGCAATATTCCCCATCCATTTCCATCCTGTCAACCAACAACATAGGTTCCCTGTGGGGCAGCAGTGTTTTTATTTCTTCCTTTTCCATCAATGTGTTTATTTAACTTTTCTGAAAACTATCGCGGCATTGTGTCCGCCGAAACCCAGTGAGTTGCTCAATGCAAGGTCAATGTCCATCTTGCGGGCCTGCAGAGGCACATAGTCCAGGTCACACTCCGGGTCCCTCTGCTCGAGACCTATGGTCGGAGGAACAAGACTATCGTTTATGGCAAGCACGCAGGCAATGGCTTCGACTGCCCCGGCTGCCCCGAGCAGATGTCCGGTCATTGACTTGGTCGAACTTATGGCCGCCTTTCGGGCCAGGTCCTCTCCAAGTGCAAGCTTGATTGCCAAGGTTTCACAGGAATCGTTGAGATGGGTTCCGGTGCCGTGGGCATTGATATAGAGCGACTCTCCAGCTTTGAAACCCGCCTGTTCAAGAGCCTTTGCGATAGCCCTGGATGCAGGTTTTCCGTCCGGAGAGGGAGCAGTTACGTGATGTGCATCGCAGGTGTTGCCGTAGCCGCAGATTTCAGCCAGTATCTTTGCACCCCTGAGCCTTGCGTGTTCATATTCCTCAAGCACCAGCGCACCGGCTCCCTCGCCCATCACGAATCCCTTTCTGCGGGCATCGAAAGGCAGGCAGGCCTTGAGCGGGTCTTCTTCAAGTGAAAGTGCACGGGCATTCTGGAAACCTCCTAAGGCTATGGGATTGATTGCTGATTCGCTGCCTCCGGCTATGATGGCCTCGGCATCTCCCCTCTGAATGGCATAAAAGGCCTCACCTATGGCATTGGTACCTGTGGCACAAGCGCTCACGTGGGTAAGACAAGGTCCTTGGGCACCCACCTTTATGGCTATATTGGCCCCGGCTATATTGCCTATCATCATAGGTATGAACATCGGAGACACCCTTCCGCCACCGTTCTCAGTCATATTCTTGGTCTGGCGTACAAATGTGTCGAGACCTCCGATACCGGACCCCATATATACGCCCAACATATCCTCGCTGACGTTCTCTCCCGGCACAAGTCCGCTGTCCTTGAGAGCCTGGAGCGCAGCTGCAACTGCAAATTGGCTGAATTTGTCCGTCTTTCGGATTTCCTGAGGAGTGAGCCCGAAATCTGCCGGATTAAAGTCCCTGACCTGACCGGCCACCTTCACATTGATGCCGTCAGCATCCCTTTCATCTCCGAAATCAAGGGGCGAAATGCCGCACTTCCCGGCAAAAAGAGCCGCCTTGAAATCTTCAATATTGTTACCTATCGGGGAGATAACCCCCATTCCTGTCACTACGACACGTCTATCTTTGTTCATCTGTTGTATTTTTATGGTTCGCAAGTTTTTTTGCACCTTGCGCCGATTTTGACTCAATGCCACTGAATATGGAAATGCACAAATACTTGTTTTCGAAACGTTTTCTGACACTTTCCGTGCTCACGATATTCCTGTTTTCCATTCCCCTGCTTCTGATCTACGGGTATTATTCTGACACCATCTGGCTGGGATTCAACTCTTGGCGCAATTTCGGTTTCACGCTTGTTTTCTACGCCATCGCAATCTCCATAATGACATTGAGCAAGGTGGTAATCTACAAATATCAGTCCTTACACCTATGGCAGGCGGAATGGCTGCACCTCCAGTGGCAAAAACCTGCAGCTGACCGTATCGGAAGGCAGAAAGCCGTTGAAAAGCTGCACGCTCACATAGCCACCGCTGACTGATGCCATAAATACCGTTATCCAATTAACACCGCTTTCGGCATTGATGGAAATCTTGTCTCCCCTTTCAAGGCCGGCCTCCTGCCACATATCCTGCAGCACGGCAATCTCCCTGGCCAGTTCTGAATACTTCAATTCCTTCACGCGGAATTGCGAAAGGCCCTTGCAGTCCCAGCACTCCGCCACAGAGGAATTGAAAAGATTGATGAATGAGTTCATTTGCTTTGTCGTGTTAAAAATTTGTTCACGGCAAAGTTAAGCCAGGAATATGCCCCAGAAGGTCTTCCGGGGCGTTTTTGTGCCGAATGGTCCACAGTTTTGTGGCTAACGGGACCGCTGTTGTGGCGAAATTGGGGTGTGGGATTGCGGGTTATGCGAATGCAAAACTGATATATTTTCGTACATTTGCAGATGTGCCTGTTTGAAAGGCAAGCTGATGTACTATGGAACAGATTAAGCAAATACCTTATGGGGTCTCCGATTTCAGGTCGGTGATTGAGCAGAACTTGTACTATGTGGACAAGTCAATGTATATTGATGAACTTGAAAGACAGTCCCGCACTCTGATATTCATCCGCCCGCGCAGGTTCGGCAAGAGTCTGTTCCTCAATATGATGCGGCTCTATTACGACAAGGCTGCTGCGGGGGATTTCGAGCGGCTCTTCGGTGGCCTGTACATCGGGCAGCATCCCACTCCGCTCAGGAATCACTATCAGGTGCTTTCTCTTGACTTCTCGCAGATTGGGGGAAACATCAAACAATTGGAAGAGAAATTCAATTCGTATCTTACCGTGTGCCTGGATGGATTTGCGCATAAATACGCCGCGGATTATCCTGACTATTTTCTTGACGAATATTTCAAGCAAAGCGATTCCAACGACAAGTTGGTGTACATCACACGGATGGCCAAAGAATTCCAGATTCCCTTATACCTGATAATCGACGAATACGACAACTTCACCAACGTGGTTCTGAACGAACAGGGCGAAGAAGTCTATCACGCCATCACCCACGCCGACGGATTCTACCGGGACCTTTTCAAGAAGTTCAAGGGCAATTTCGAGCGCATCTTCCTCACCGGAGTAAGCCCCGTCACACTCGACGACCTCACCAGCGGTTTCAACATCGGCTGGAACGCTTCCACCCAGCCTGAACTGGACAAGATGCTCGGGTTCTCCACCGCGGATGTGCGGGATATGTTCCTGTACTACAAGAGCGTGGGGATGCTCCCCGCAAACTGCGACATAGAGGATATGATTGAGGATATGAGACCTTGGTACGACAACTATTGTTTCGCAAAGCAATGTCTCGGTGACGGCAACACGGTCTTCAACTGCGATATGGTACTCTATTATCTACGGCATTACGTCAATCTTGGACACGCTCCTGAGGAAATGCTGGACAACAACACCAGGACCGACTACAGCAAACTCAAGAAACTCATTCAGATGGACAAGCTGGACGGCAACCGCAAGGGAGTGCTGATGAAGGTGATTGAGGAGGGGCAGATTGTCGCTGACCTGAGGACTTCCTTCTCGGCTATGGATATGACTGACCCGGAGGTATTTCCGAGCCTGCTGTTCTACTATGGTATGCTGACAATCACTGGCACACGGGGCAGCCGTCTGATACTCGGCATCCCGAACAACAATGTCCGCAAGCAGTACTACGGCTATCTCCTTGAGAATTATAACCATTGCAATGTGAACATCAGCAATCTGCGTGACGCTTTCGATGCAATGGCCTTCGACGGGCAGTGGAGGGACGGTCTGCAGTATATGGCCGACTGCTACCAGAGGCTTTCGTCAGTGCGTGACAGCATCGAGGGCGAGCGCAACATTCAGGGCTTCTTCCTCGCTTACCTCAACCTCAACGACTACTATCTCACGGCTCCCGAAGTCGAAGTCCAGCACGGCTACTGCGACTTCTTCCTCCTCCCGAACCTGACCCACTACAAATCAGAGCATAGCTATATCCTTGAAGTAAAATACCTTCCGAAAAAAGACTTCGAGGCCAAAGCCGAGGCTCAATGGCAGCAGGCTGTGGAGCAAATCCAAGCCTATGCGGCAGCCCCAAGGGTGGAAATTCTCCGCCAAGGAACCCGCCTCCACAAAATCATTTTGCAGTTCTGCGGCTGGGAACTCGCCCGTATGGAGGAAGTTATTTAAAATAGCTGTCGAGGGCAAACTGGCTGCGCTCGCTGATGTCCCAGACGAGCAGTTCCATCATTTTTGACTTGATTTTCGTGACGAGTGAATGTCCATATTATTCGGCACACTTTCCCGTAGAAATTCATATATTTGCAGTTCCGAAGAGTGAATTATGAAAACGCTCGGGACATTATGAAAATCATAATTAAAATCTTTGCAGCGATGCTATGCTGCTCAGTTGCGATGACTTCGATGTCATCGTGTACGACAAAAAACCCGGAAGATACTGAGAATTCGGAAGAAGAACCCCAGACAGCATACAAAACCGTCATCGAGGAATTGCATTGCACGTCCGGAGACATCGACATCTATGGCCTTCTATATGCGCCCGAAGGGAAAGAAGGTCCGTTGCCGGCAATCGTGCTGTCACACAGTTCGTCCCTTACTCACGCAGCTATGGCTCCTTACGCGCAATATCTTGCCGAACAAGGCTATGCTGCATATTGCTTTGACTTCTGTGGGGCCTGCGAGGAGAGCAGGAGCAAGGGAAGGACTACCGAGGAAATGACAGTCTTTACCGAAATGGAAGACCTTGAGGTGGTACTCGCAAAAATCAGGACCCTTGACAATATTGACCCTGGAAAGTTATTCGTGCTCGGATCAAGTCAGGGAGGTCTTGTTACGGCTCTGGTCGCGGAGAAACACGCAGCGGACATCAAGGGAATGATTCTTTTCTATCCTGCGTTCAACATACCTGAACTGGTTTCCAAATTCAGTTCCATCTCCGGCGGAGGAGATTCCGGCAGTTTAGGCAACCTGAGCGGCGGATTTGGCTCTATGGGAATGAGCGAAGCGTTTGTTGACTCAATCAAGGACTACGATGTCTATGCAAATATAGGCACATACCCCAACGACGTCATCATTCTGCACGGAACCAACGATTTTATTGTTGACATCAAGTATTCCGAACAAGCTGTTGTAAAATATCCGTCAGCGGTCCTGTATCCTATTCAGGGCGCCAGCCACGGATTCAACAACGCAAATCTCAACGGGATGGCCTCATTAGTAGGCGGGGAAAAGGACGACGTGGTAATGCCTTATGTGTTCCGGTTTCTGGCCGAACAGTAAATTTATCGCTAAATTTATCCAGGAGCAAAAGTCCTTGTAAATCTGCCCCACCTCAGCTTTTAGATGTTTCGCATTTACGAAACATAAATAATCATAATCACATTATATTTTCGTACATTTGCAGATGTGCCTGTTTGAAAGGCAAGCTGATGTACTATGGAACAGATTAAGCAAATACCTTATGGGGTCTCCGATTTCAGGTCGGTGATTGAGCAGAACTTGTACTATGTGGACAAGTCAATGTATATTGATGAACTTGAAAGACAGTCCCGCACTCTGATATTCATCCGCCCGCGCAGGTTCGGCAAGAGTCTGTTCCTCAATATGATGCGGCTCTATTACGACAAGGCTGCTGCGGGGGATTTCGAGCGGCTCTTCGGTGGCCTGTACATCGGGCAGCATCCCACTCCGCTCAGGAATCACTATCAGGTGCTTTCTCTTGACTTCTCGCAGATTGGGGGAAACATCAAACAATTGGAAGAGAAATTCAATTCGTATCTTACCGTGTGCCTGGATGGATTTGCGCATAAATACGCCGCGGATTATCCTGACTATTTTCTTGACGAATATTTCAAGCAAAGCGATTCCAACGACAAGTTGGTGTACATCACACGGATGGCCAAAGAATTCCAGATTCCCTTATACCTGATAATCGACGAATACGACAACTTCACCAACGTGGTTCTGAACGAACAGGGCGAAGAAGTCTATCACGCCATCACCCACGCCGACGGATTCTACCGGGACCTTTTCAAGAAGTTCAAGGGCAATTTCGAGCGCATCTTCCTCACCGGAGTAAGCCCCGTCACACTCGACGACCTCACCAGCGGTTTCAACATCGGCTGGAACGCTTCCACCCAGCCTGAACTGGACAAGATGCTCGGGTTCTCCACCGCGGATGTGCGGGATATGTTCCTGTACTACAAGAGCGTGGGGATGCTCCCTGCTAACTGCGACATAGAGGATATGATTGAGGATATGAGGCCTTGGTACGACAACTATTGTTTCGCAAAGCAATGTCTCGGAGACGGCAACACGGTCTTCAACTGCGATATGGTGCTTTACTACCTGAGACATTATGTCAATTCCGGTCACGCTCCCGAGGAAATGCTGGACAACAACACCCGCACCGATTACAGCAAACTCAAGAAACTCATTCAGTTGGACAAACTGGACGGCAACCGCAAGGGAGTGCTGATGAAGGTGATTGAGGAGGGGCAGATTGTCGCCGATCTGAGGACTTCCTTCTCGGCTATGGATATGACTGACCCGGAGGTATTCCCGAGCCTGCTGTTCTACTATGGTATGCTGACCATCACCGGCACCTATGGTTCACAGTTGATTCTTGGGATTCCGAACAACAACGTCCGAAAACAGTACTATTCCTACCTCATAGAGAATTACGAAAACGCTTGCGACGTGCGCCAGTCTAAACTGAAAACATACTTCACCAAAATGGCCTTTGACGGCAACTGGCGTGAAGCCCTGCAATATATGGCCGACTGCTACAGAAACCAGTCGTCAGTGCGTGACAGCATCGAGGGAGAGCGCAACATCCAGGGTTTCTTCCTCGCCTACCTCAACCTCAACGACTACTATCTCACCGCTCCCGAAGTCGAAGTCCAGCACGGCTACTGCGACTTCTTCCTCCTCCCGAACCTGACCCACTACAAATCAGAGCATAGCTATATCCTTGAAGTAAAATACCTTCCGAAAAAAGACTTCGAGGCCAAAGCCGAGGCTCAATGGCAGCAGGCCGTCGAGCAAATCAATGGCTATGCCTCAGCACCTCGCGTCGAAGTTCTCCGTCAGGGCACCCGACTCCACAAAATCATTATGCAGTTCTGCGGCTGGGAACTCGTCCGTATGGAGGAAATCATATAAATTATCCTGAAGCACAATTTTTGAGGCACAAAAAGGATTCCGAAGCATAAAGACAATAAGACTATGAAAGAAATCAATATTGCACTTGTCGCTCACGACGGACGAAAGAAAGAACTTATCGACTGGGTGAAGTTCAATTGGAAAATGCTTGCAAAATACAATATTTGGGCAACAGGTACCACAGGAAGACTCATCTCCGAACTCGTTATCGAGGAGGAAGGGAAACTGATACGCCCATTTGAAAAGAAGGTCACAAGGCTTTTCTCCGGTCCGTTGGGAGGAGACCAGCAGATAGGCGCTATGATTGCCGAGCAAAAAATAAATATGCTGATATTCTTCTGCGACAATCTTATTGTGCAAGGACATCAGAATGACGTATCCGCACTGACCAGACTTGCCGCCCTCTACAACATTGCCTTTGCAACAAACAGGACCACAGCGGATATGTTGCTCACCTCCCCACTGGTCGATGATCCTGAATATTCAATCGAGCTCCCGGACTGCATTGCCTCTTATGCCAACAGAAGCCTGAAATAAGCATTTTTGTCCAGCCTTGCCGCTGACTGTTTTCCGGCGCGGATTACTGACTTGCGAAACTCTAGTTCAATAATAATCCGGACAAAGTCAACAAATCTCAATAAACCCTACATACTGACAATAATATGAAAAGATTTTACACACTGCTGATCGGTACAGTTTTGCTAACTTCCGGCTTGGCAGTGCAGGCCAACGAAAGAATGAACTTGTGGCCCAAGGGAAAGATGCCGGATGCACAGGGGCATCAGATTGCGGCTATGATTGACGCGACGCGACAGGCTGATTTCAATGCAGACAAACATCGTGCTCCCTATCTCGAATGGTTTGAGGCTCCATCTGCCGACAAGCGCAACGGAGGTTGTGTGGTGCTGATTTCAGGGGGCTCTTATGAGTGCCTGTATGATGTGGACCACATAAAGAACTGGTCTGAAAAGCTGACTGAGCTGGGCTTTCAATGCGTCAATCTAGTCTATAGGACTCCGCGTCCGCAGGGGCTTCCTATTTATCAGACTGCCTGGGAAGACGGGCAGAGAGCCATAAGGCTAGTGCGCAGGGAAGCCGCCAAAAGAGGTTTTGACCCGGAGAAAATCGGCACTATTTCGATGTCGGCAGGTTCCCACCTTGCCCTGCTGCTTGCAACAAGTTCCCAGACAAGGGCATACGAGCCGATAGACAAGATTGACTCCCTCCCCTGCCACATCAACATCGCAATAGTCAATGCTCCGGCTTACGGCACCACCGACGGTGAGACCGGCACCCCTGCACTGCGTGAAGGCTACGGCACTGATGTCCAGTTGAGCAAGGTCTTCAAATTCGACGGGAAGACCTGCCCGATGAGCCTTCACCACGGAGGACTCGACCCTTACACTCCGACTACTTCCACCCTGGTTTACAGGCAATTGCGCAGGATGCACATACCGGCAGAACTCCATCTTTATGCAGACACGGGACACACAGTTTTAGGTTTTGAACGGGGAGTTGAATTCCTCCGCCAGATGGGCTGGTTGGGCAAAATAGAAGCCGAAGTGCCGTTTATGGATGTCTATGACAGCGACGATGCTCGTGCGGAGGTAATCCGGGAAGACGTTTGGCCCGAAGGAAAGATGCCTGATGCCCAGGACCACCAGTGCAAACCCTATATCGAATGGCACATCCCGAAGAACCTCACAACCAAGGCCATACAGATTATTTACTCCGGAGGAGCATACACCAATAACGACCCGGACGGCTTTGAAGTGGTTCCGGCAAGACGCTATTTGAATGAGAAGGGTATGACCGTGGTCACTCTCAAATACCGCACACCTCGCCCTGAAGGACTTTCAAAGCACACCACTGCCTGGGAAGACTTGCAGAGGACCATACGCATAGTCCGGAGCGAAGCAGCTTCACGAGGACTGGACCCGGACAAAATAGGCATTATGGGCAGTTCAGCAGGCGGTCACCTCACCCTTATGGGAGTGACCTCATCTCTGCACAGGTCCTATTGGCCTATAGATGAGCTCGATTGGAAAGTGCCTTGCAACGTGCAGTGGGGAGTGGGCATATATCCAGCCTACGCCTTGACGGACGGAATTGACAATCACAACACTCACGGAGGCAACGAGGATGCTGACATACTAGTACCTGAATTCTCCTTCGACCTCAAGACAGCCCCTATGATTTTCATCCACGGCGATGCTGACGGATGGGCTGCGATGAATTCTGTCAAATGCTGGGAAAAGATGCGGGCTATGGGCATACAGTGCGACCTGCACACCCTCGCCACCCGCAATCACTGCTTCCAGCACAAATGCTCTCCGGGGACAGGCAGCTACACCCATCTGGACCGCATCTGGGACTTCCTCAAACGCAAGGGCTTTGTGGATTGATTTTTGCGGCAAACGCTGAAGGGTTTGGACTGAGGCCTTTTGCTGTGCATCAGGCCAGTCTGAGCGTTAAAATTCAGAAATTATGAGAGGAAATTCATTTTTTGCTCTGCTCGCCGGAGCGGCGATAGGAGTAGCGGCAGGAATACTGCTGGCACCGGACAAAGGTTCCGAAACACGTAAAAAGCTCAAGGAAATGGCTGCAGAAGGCGGTGAGAAGGCCAGGGAGGAAGCTGACAAATTGCGTGAGGAAATGGCCACGCTCAAGGATATGCTCTCAAAGGAAGGCTCACAGCTCAAGGAAGAGGGCAAGGCCGCCATACTTGCGCAGCTCCGCAAACTGGAAAAGGCCCTGAGCGGCTACGAGGATGACATTGAAGAACAAGTAGCGGAAGAAGCCTGATGGACAGCAGATTAACACAACCCGTAGAGGAATTCGGGAAAAGCGCCGGCGAGTATATCGACCTCAGAATTGACGAGCTCAAGCTGAAAACTGCGAAGGGCCTTTCAGTCACTCTCCACCGCATATTGCTTGCAGTGCTTTTCCTCTCTCTCGGAGGAATTGTACTCACGACTGCTGCCTTCGGATGTATTTTGCTTATTGGGCAGTTGATGCACAATTACGCATTGGGAGCTTTCCTGGTGTCGGCATTTTTCCTTGTGCTGCTGATTGTTCTGGTGTTTCTGAGGAAGAAACTTTTTATCAATGGTCTGGTCAAGATGTTCATTGGTATTTTCTTCGAGGAAAAGGATGAAGAGGAGGAGGATTGAGTATGGACTATCTGAAAATCAAAGACTTGAAGGCACTTGAGGCGGCTCAGAAAAAGCTTTCCAAACAGATTGTCAGAAAGGGAAAAGAAGTCAGGAAGAAATACAAAAAAGTAAAATTCGCCTATTCCCCTGCTTCACTGACAGCCAGCGCCATCCACAGTTTTTCGGGAACCATTCCTTTTGACCGGATTGTACTCAATATCTTGCGCAAGGCGATAGAGAAACTCAGCAAGTAGCGAGGAAGTCCGAAGCCTGATTCAGCGACCCCACTTTGCCTACATCCAAAAGGCGCAGGTTGGGGTCGTTGATTCCGTATATGGGGTAGTGCGAAGCTGCCCACAGATAGAAGTCCCTTATGGAGAATTTCGGAGCAGAGCCGGATGAAGTTTCAAGGGCTGTGGAGGACAGGGATGGACATAGTCCGGAAATATAATCTTCCATAATGGGGAACACGGCATCGCTTATGATATGGATGCCTGAAAATGACAACGAAATGCAATCGGACACGGATACGTCAATGGCCATAAGCCTCTCCCCGGTTTTGACATTCTCCCATCCTGCAAGTCGCATATCACTTCTCCTGAAAAGAAAATGCCGGGAAGACTCTCTTGGACTGACCAGCAAAGTGGCGAGAGCATCGTCCCTGTGCTGTCCTGAAAGCCAGCTCAAATCTGCATTGGAGAGTATGTCCACATTGTGCACCAGAAATGCCCCGCTGCCCTGGAGCAACTCCCTGGCGTGCAGAATACCGCCTCCTGTTTCAAGCAGCCGAGCCCTCTCATCGCTCACACGGATATCCATAATATCCTGAACATCAACCCATTCGCAAATCATATCCGCAAAATGGTGCACATTCACCACTGCCTCCCTGAAACCGCTGTCCCTGAGTTTGCGGGCTATGATTTCAATAAGGGGTTTGCCGTCCACAGTCACCAGCGCCTTGGGCATAGTATCGGTCAGAGGCTTGAGACGCGTTCCCAGACCGGCAGCAAATATCATAGCCTTCATAGCACTTCCTCCCCGTCTTGATAAATCCTGACTATTCCCCGCTCCCTATGGTTCAGCACCACCCGCACCTCCGGATATTTCCCTGCGATGTGTTCTGCAAGCGCCTGAGCACAATAGACCGACCTGTGCTGTCCTCCGGTACATCCGAAGGCCACGGAAAGAGAAGTGAATCCACGCCCGAGCCAGGCCTGCACGTGGGCATCCACAAGTGCCTCAACCTGAGAGAGATACTGGAGTATTTCACCGTCATTTTCGAGGAATTCCCTGACCGGGGCATCCAAACCCGTAAGGCTCTTGTACTCCTCATAACGACCGGGATTATGTATGGCGCGGCAATCGAAGACATATCCCCCGCCATTGCCGCTATAGTCCTCAGGTATGCCCTTTTTATATGAAAAACTGTAGATTCTGACTTCAAGTCTGTCCCCCGGATTCTTGCGGAACCTGTCCATAGAGGAGAGTTGAGAAAGTAGGGATTTCAGGTAAGGATATTCCGGAAATCCCTCCTCAAGCAGTTCCTTAAGGGAGTCAAGGGCATCGTGAATGCAGACCACGAACGGGGCCTTATGTTCGGTCAAACCCCTGAAACCATAAGCCCCCAGCACCTGCAACATGCGGAAAAGGCGGAAAAGCCTCAGGCGGTTGTTGAACTGCGCCCTGTCCTGATGTCCCGCAATGTTCTCAAGTTCAGCAAAATAGGCATCCAGCAACTCCTCCCGAAGCGATTTCGGATAGGCAGCCCTCACCTGATAGACAAAAGAAACTATGTCGTAATACACCGGGCCTTTTCTGCCGCCCTGAAAATCTATGAACCAAGGTTTACCATCCTTCACCATCACATTCCTCGACTGGAAATCCCGATAGAGAAAAGCAGGGTCCATATCGTCGCAGGCAAGCAGGTCGTCGCAAAGCCTCTCGAAGTCGTTCTGAAGGGCATTCTCGTCAAATTCCAGCCCCGTAGGCTTGAGGAAGCAATACTTGAAATAGTTCAGATCGTAGAAAATACGCCTTGAGTCGAAGCAGACCTCCGGATGCACTCCTTCTGCAAACTGGAAATGAGGCAGCGCACGCACCACATCTGTCAGCAGCGGTTTCAACGGGGCATAATCTCCTGATTTTCTGGCACCTGAGACCATATCTGAAAGCAGCACATCCCCGAGGTCTTCCTGAATATAGGCAGCATAATCCTGTGCAACCGCATAGACCTTAGGCACGTTCAGACCTGCTCTCCGGAAATCCCGCGCAAGGCTGACGAAAGCCCGGTTCTCCTCCCTGTCCATTCCCAGGACCCCGATGGCAGTGCATTCCCCGCCACGAATACGAAAATAGCGCCGGTTGCTCCCGGACCCGCAGAGAGCCACGGCAGACTCTGGAGCGAATCCGAAATGACTGCCGAAAAGCTCAACCAATATGCCCGGAATGTTGCTCAACTTAGAATGAGAATTTGAACATAGCCTGCACCCTGTGGTTCCAAATCCAGTGCAGATTGTCGGTGGCAAGGCCGCGGCTATTGTAGAAGATGCCATCCTTGGGTTTGCCGCCGGAAATATAGGTGCCGGAGACAGGCTCACCGTACTGAGCACCTGTCAGTTCATAGTCCAGCCCTATTGTGAAGAATTTGCCTATATTGTAGGTTATTGAAGGGCAGACACGCACCATCTGGTTCAGGTTCTTGAAGCTGTTCTTTGCGAAGTAGAAGTCGGATTCAAGCACTTTGCCGTCCCCGTTGATGCTGTAGAGGTCGGTGTAGGTTCCGAGATTCTTGTAATAGCCCACGAAAATCATAGGCACCCATTTGGTCCCGTAAGCGAGTGTCACCCAGGTGGATGAAGCATTAGTAGGGGCATATTCCCAATGACCGTCTTCGCCTTGGGCAGTGAATTTCTTGGTGATTCCATAGCCTCCCTGGAGATTGAGATGCTCTCCGGCCTGGGAAAGAACTGTCTTTGCCTTCAGGGCGAATCCCTTGTTCACATATTGCAGATAGACAAAAGGCGAAAAGGTGGTGATGCGGTCCGAAACCTTCACTGTGCCGCTCTTGAACAGCCCTGAAACCTCGTCCGTGCCGAAAGTCTCCAGGTATGCGGTGCCGGTAGTGCGGGGCTTGATGCTCAGGATGTCCACTCCGGCCCTTGCCAGAAAATGCTTAGTCTTTCCGGTGAGACCAACATAAATCTCCGGGGTGCAGCCATATTTGATATAGTTTGCAGAAGCCCCGTCAGGTCCTGTGGAGGTGTATTGCATCTGCCACAGAGCCGAAGCCGTGAGCATCAAGTGCTTTCCGAGGCTGGCATCCATAGTCAGCTGGGGAGTGCGGCTGAAAGGTCCGAACGGCACGCCTGACTCAAGTGTGAAGACAGGGCATATATCGGCAGCAAGCGGATGCCAGGCCTGACCTATCTTCAGGTTCACTGCCGCCTTGTCATCCCCGCCCATAGGAAGGTCATTCCATCCTATGGTCATATATGCCTGACGCAGACGCAGGGTTGCGGTGCCGGTCACTCCGGTGAGTCCCGCATAGAAATCGGCTTCAATCTTGCCGCCGAATTCTGTGTTTCCCGCCTTGTAACCGCTCACGTTCACTCCTAAACGGGAAGTTATGGAAAGGAAACGGAACTGGTTCTTCTGATTCAGGTCCTCCCCTGCTTCATTGAGGTTACGGTCCTTGGGCAGATAGTAATAGAGGTCACCGGTACCGGCAAGGGACTCGCGGTTGTCGTAGGACATATAGTTGCGCACGAAGCCGTAGAGTTTGTAATGGCCGAGAATATGTTCCTTCACTTTGGACGGCTGACGCTCGGTCCTGTCACTATCCTTTTCTGCCGCTGACAGCCCCGGCAGGGACAACAGCGGCAGAAGTGCAAATGCAATTATTTGAAATTTAGTCATCTCAGTAACCTGAAAAATCGACAATCTTTTAGTAATATGAAAATAATATTTTGAGGATTACTTAGAAGCCCACAATCATAAGCAGGGCATATCCCAGCACGAGTCCTACGACACCCATAACGACACCGACCTTGAGCATATCCTTGGTCTCGACCAGACCGGTGGAGCTGGCAATGGCATTAGGCGGGGTGGAGATAGGCAGGAGCATAGCCACAGAGGTGGAGATTGCAAGACCTATGAGCAGGGCGCGCACGCCTCCGAAAGGCTCCAGTTCGACCGACAGTGCGCTTCCGATAACCGCGATAATCGGGCAAAGCAGATTGGCTGCGGAGGAATGTGAAAGGAAGTTGGAAATGAGGTATCCGATAACGCCTGCAGCCACCATTACGAGGAAAGGAGACATACTTGAGAATGGAATTGCGTTCACAAGAGTGCTTGCAAGGCCAGTCTTCATAAGGCCGACTCCGAGAGCAAGACCTCCGGCAACCATCCAGAGCACAGACCACTCTATTTCGGAAAGATCCTTCTTGTCAATGACACCGGTCGCAGAAAAGACTGCAAACGGGATGAGAGCCACGATATTGGAGTTGATGCCGGTCCACTGTTCGGTAATCCAAAGCAGAATGGTCACAGCAAAAGTGACATAAACCACTATTGTGTGGTGCCCAGGCTTTGCTCCGCCTTCAATCTTGAGTTCGATTTTCTTGGCCTTGAACGGGAAAAGAACCAAAAGGAGCCCCCACGCGATGAGAATCATCACAATCACGAAAGGTACCATACGAAGCATCCAATCCATAAAAGTCACACCCATTCCCATATCGTTCAGATAACCAAGGGCGATGGCGTTTGGAGGGGTTCCGATAGGGGTTCCTATTCCTCCGATGTTTGCTGCCACAGGAATCGCAAGTGCAAGCCCGATACGGCCCTTGCCGTCTGCAGGCAGGGATTTCAGTACAGGGGTGAGGAAGGCAAGCATCATTGCAGCTGTGGCCGTATTGCTCATAAACATAGAGAAAATTGCCACCACGCAGAGGATGCCGAGCATCACAGTCTTCGGATTGGTGCCGAAAGGCTTGAGGAGAATCTTCGCGAGTTGCACATCCAGGCCCACCTTTGTCGCAGCTATCGCAAGGACGAAGCCTCCGAGGAAGAGCATTATTATAGGATTTGCAAAAGCGGCCATAACTGCCGTATAGTCAATGAAAACGCTTCCGTCATTCACATTGTTTATGAATAATCCGAAACCCTTGTTGGAAATCGTCAGAAGCATCAGAACTATAATCACCACCGACGTTGTCCAGGCAGGTATGATCTCAAACATCCACATAAGTGCGGCGAAGGCAAAAATGGCTATCATCCTCTGTTGTACCACGTTCAGGCCTTCAACCCCGAAGAAGTCTATGGGAACCAACCAAAGGAAAAGTGTCACCGCAATCACAAGCGGCAGAAGCACAAAGTACTTGACTGAAAATTTCTTGTCTGACATATATTTTATTTTTGATTATCAGGATTCTGCCTGCATAGACGCAAAGCGGCGCAAATTTACAAAATAATCCGATAACGGCAATCGGAATAAGCGATATAACTCGTTATCGGACTAAATATCAAATCATAGGGCTAAATCACGCCTTGGTCAAGCATAGCCCTGGCGACTTTCATAAACCCGGCGATATTCGCTCCCTTGACATAATTCACATAGCCGGAAGCTTCGGTGCCGTGTTTCACGCAGGTTTCGTGTATGCTCTTCATTATCCAATGCAGTTTTGCATCCACCTCCTCTGCACTCCAGGACAGGTGCATTGCGTTCTGGGTCATCTCCAGTCCGGAAGTTGCCACTCCGCCGGCATTCACAGCCTTGCCCGGAGCGAAGTTGATGCCCGCTTTCTGGAAGGCAGCTATAGCCTCAGGTGTGCAACCCATATTGGAAACCTCCGCCACCAGCTGCACTCCGTTGGCTATCAACTCCTTTGCATCCGCTTCTTCGAGTTCATTCTGGAATGCGCAAGGCATAGCGATGTCGCACTTGATGCTCCACGCCTTCTTGCCAGGAGTGAAGGTTGCTGAAGGAAATTTGTCAGCAAAAGGAGCCACCACATTGTTGTTGGAAGCCCTGAGTTCAAGCATATAGGCGATTTTCTCGTCGTTCATTCCCTCGGGGTCGTAGATGACTCCGTCAGGTCCTGAGATGGCAATGACCTGTGCGCCCAGTTCAGTTGCCTTCTTTGCAGTTCCCCAGGCCACGTTGCCGAAGCCGGAAATGGCCACTTTCTTGCCCTTGATGTCGTCCCCGGCGTGGTGGAGCATATGCTGCACGAAATAGACAGCTCCGAAACCCGTGGCTTCAGGACGGATGAGCGAACCGCCCCAGTCCATACCCTTGCCTGTGAGCACTCCTGTGTGTTCGCGTGCGAGTTTCTTGTACATTCCGAAGAGGTAGCCGATTTCTCTTCCGCCCACTCCAACGTCACCCGCAGGCACATCCGTATCAGGACCGATATTGCGCCAGAGTTCCAGCATAAATGCCTGACAGAAACGCATTATCTCAGCATCAGACTTGCCCTTAGGATTGAAGTCGGAACCGCCCTTGCCGCCGCCCATAGGCAGGGTTGTGAGGGCATTCTTGAAAGTCTGCTCAAAGCCGAGGAACTTGAGCATCGAGACGTTCACAGCAGGATGGAAGCGGAGTCCGCCCTTGTATGGGCCTATGGCACAGTTGAACTGCACCCTGTAGCCCGTGTTCACCTGGATTTCGCCTCTGTCATCCACCCAGGTCACCTTGAAGGTGAAGATGCGGTCCGGCTCCACGAGCCTTTCCACGATTTTGGCATCCTCAAATTCAGGATGCTGATTGTAAGTGTCTTCAATCGTTTCAAGCACTTCGCGCACAGCCTGGAGATACTCCTTCTGTTCGCCGTACTTTGCCTCCAATGAGGCCATTATCTTACTGGTTTTCATAACATTGGTATTAGTCTTCCGGCTTTGTGCCGGTGTGGTTGTCAATCAACTGTCCAAGTGTTGCCGCTGTTGAGCAAATCATCCATACAGCGGATTTGGGACTGGGCCTTCACCTGCTCAATCTGGTCCCTTACCCCGTCGTCATAGGTCAGCTCAGCGACATTGCGTATGACTCCGAGTGCCACGGGAAAGTCCGGATATTTCATATCCGCAAGCATCATATGTATTCCGGCATTGGCAGTCGTGGCATCGTGGGTGAGAATATCGTCCAAAGTGATTCCGTCCTCACCTATGGTCACGACCTTAAGCCCCATTCCGTCGAGCATCAGTCCCTTGTCGCGATTCTTGCCGAAAAGCATTTTCTCTCCGTGACGCAGAACTATGGTACGGTCCGCCATAGTTTCCCTGTCGGTCAGGGCAGAATGGGCTCCATTATTGAAAATCACGCAGTTGGTGAGCATTTCCATCACTGAGCATCCGTCGTGCTTGGCCGCCTCGGTCATAATCTCCTGACTCAGTGCCAGATTCACATCTATGCTGCGGGCAAAGAAGGTTCCTTTGGCTCCGAGTACGAGTGAGCCCGGATTGAAGGGATGCTCCACGGTGCCGTAGGGCGAGGTCTTGGTGATTGCCCCGAACTTGGAGGTCGGAGAATACTGCCCTTTGGTAAGTCCGTAAATCTGGTTGTTGAAAAGTATGATATTGATGTCTATGTTCCTGCGTATCGCGTGGATGAAATGGTTTCCACCAATGGCAAGGGCATCTCCGTCACCGCAGGCCTGCCACACGGTGAGGTTGGGATTCGCCACCTTGATGCCGGTGGATATGGCTGTGGCGCGTCCGTGGATGGAGTGGAAACCATAGGTGTTCATATAATAGGGCAATCTGGAAGAGCAGCCTATGCCCGATACCACCACATAGCGTTCCTTGCCGTAGCCCAGGATTTCGGTCACATCCGGAAGGGATCTCTGCAGGGCCGTAAGCACCGCGTGGTCACCGCAACCGGGACACCAGCGCACCTGCTGGTCTGATTTGAATTCCTTAAAAGTATATCTTGGCATAGCTATTCCTCCTTTGACAAAATATTCCTGACTGCATCGGTGATTTCGTGCACAAGGAAAGGCTGTCCCTGCACCTTGTTGCACTGGAGATAGGTGAATTGAGGCAACATTGTCCTCAACCATCCGGCAAACTGGCCCGAATTGAGTTCACAGACCAGAATGTGGGAATGCTTTGCGAAAACCTCGGCCGTGTTGGACGGAAGAGGGTTAATATAGTCGAAATGGGCCAGGGCCACTTTCCCGGGCAAGTCCTTTTCCAAGCTGTCCAATGCGGAACGGAGATGTCCATAAGTACCTCCCCAGCCCACAATGAGCAGTTCCGCATCCTGTGCCCCTTCCACATTCAGTGGAGGTATGGCATCTGCCACCCTACGCACCTTCTCGGCCCTCTCCCAGACCATTTTCTCATGGTTTGCAGGGTCGGAACTCAACACACCTGCGGTATTTTTCTCCAGTCCGCCCACCCGGTGTTCAAATCCGGCCATTCCCGGCACTGCCCACCTGCGCACATAGGTCTGCGTATCGCGGGCAAAAGGTTCGAAAGGCTGGTCTGTCGGACGGGCAAAAGGAGGCACAATTTGCGGCAGGTCATTCATCCTCGGGATGTGCCAGGGTTCGGAACCGTTGGCCAGATAGCCCTCGCTCATAAGCACCACAGGGGTCATATGCTCAACTGCAATTTTGGCGGCATTGAAGGCGGCATAGAAGCAGTCGGAAGGAGTGCGTGCAGCCATCACCACCAGGGGACATTCCCCGTTGCGTCCGTAGAGCACCTGATTCAAGTCGGTCTGTTCTGTCTTGGTCGGAATCCCCGTGGAGGGACCTGCCCTCTGCACATCCACCACAACCAGAGGCAGTTCGGTCATCACAGCAAGTCCCAGGGCCTCCGATTTGAGGGAGAGTCCGGGTCCGGAAGTGGTGGTCACGGCCAGAGAACCGGCAAAGGCGGCTCCTATTGCAGTACATATGCCCGCAATCTCGTCTTCAGCCTGCATAGTCTTGACTCCCAAGCTCTTCCAAAGGGCCAATTCTTCGAGTATGGCCGTGGCTGGGGTAATCGGATAGGAACCGCAGAAAAGCTGGAGTCCGGATTTCTCAGCTGCTGCCATCAAGCCCCAGGCAGTGGCCTGGTTGCCGGTGATGTTGCGCCATTTGCCGCTTTCCAGTTTGGCAGGCTTTATTCTGTAGGTATTGGGGATTGCGTGTATATTGGAGGCGTAATTGTAGCCGTCGAAAAGCACCTTGCGGTTGGGAGCTATAAGCTCCGGATGCTTCTTTGCGAATTTGCTGTCCAGATAGGAGTAGATATAGTCCAAAGGGCGGCTGTAGATAAAACAGGCCATACCCAGAGTGAACATATTCTTGCACTTGTTTATAGTCTTGAAATCCAGGCCGCTGTCCTTGAGGCTTTCCTGAGTTAGCTTTGAAATCGGGGCGGCGATTATGGTTCTGTCGTCCAGATACATCTCGGAGATGGGATCGTCTGATTTGAAACCGGCCTTGACTATGTCATCGTGCTGGAAGGAGTCTATGTCCAGAATAATCATTGCGGTGCGCTTGCACCATTTGGCGTTGGCCATCAGAGCCGCCGGGTTCATCGCCACAAGGAGGTCGCAGTAGTCGCCCGGGGTATTGACTTTGGTATTGCCTATGTGGACCTGAAATCCTGACACGCCCGCAACAATTCCGTGAGGGGCCCTGATTTCTGCCGGATAGTCAGGAAAGGTCGAGAGACCGTTGCCTATGCTGGCGGAGGTGTTTGCAAAAAGAGACCCGGTGAGCTGCATACCGTCACCTGAGTCTCCTGCAAATCTAATCACAACATCGTCAGTATCAATTACTTTGTGTTGCATTATGTATGTAGTGTTATATAGTCTGTGTTATTGTGGCGTGGGTGGAAGTGGTAATTTCCACTTGTTACAATAATTTGATAAAAGGAGGGATTTCAAGGCTTGCGACGCAGGCAAATACCGGAGCAACCTTTCGGTTGTGAGGATTTTGACAAGGAGCGTAACGCAGAAATCACCCTTTTTGCAAATTATTGCTATTGCTGCTGGGCTGCTGCCTTTGCCTGAAGTTCCTCCTGCAAAGACTGAAGGGTGCGACCTTCAGGAATGCCGAGTATTGTCCTGAGTTCAGGAGTGAGGTCGATGCTCTGGGCAGGATCGACGTAAAGCACGGAAGCGGAAGCGATATCGAATACCATAGCCAGGTTCTTGACTTTTGCAATCTTCTGAATTTCCTCGTTAACCCTCTGGTAGATAGGAGCTTGAAGAGTCTGCTGCATCTGCTGGAGATCCTGGTTTGCAGACTGCTCGAATTCCTGGATACGGTTGCCTATTTCCGTGAGCTCCTTCTGCTTGCTCTCCCTGATTGCAGTACCCCAGGATGCCTGTTTCTGCTGGAAGGTCGTAGCCTTGGTCTGATACTCCTCAATCATAGCCTGATAAGTCTCATAAGTCTCTTTCTGAGCGCTTTCGAGCTGGGTGCGGACTGTGTCCATAGCAGGAAGAAGCTGGATGAGCTCGGTGGTGTTCACATAACCATTTTTAGGCTGGGCAAAAGCCGACGCCGCAACAAGAAGAGCGGCACAAATCGTTAGAATCTTTTTCATATCCATTAGTTTAATTTTTTCCTTATAAATGAAAAGCGGGGTGCTTAATAACAATTATTGAACCAATCTATCAGAACTGCTGTCCTATTACGAAGTGGAACTGGCTCTTTCCGTTCACAGGATCGTCAAATCCCCATCCCCAGTCCACACCGAGGAGTCCGATCATAGGCAGGAATACCCTCACGCCCACACCGGCAGACCTCTTGACCTGGAAAGGATTGAAATTTCTGATGTCGGCCCAGCAGTTACCTGCCTCCAGGAAGCCCAGCACATAGATGGTAGATTGCGGCTGGAGCACCACAGGATAACGCAACTCGACAGTGAATTTGTCGTAAACGTTACCGGAGTAATAGTTGCCTGAGGTGTTGTACTGCGAGGTGCTGGTCGGAGTGAGGGAGTAGTTCTCATATCCTCGGAGGGAAATGATGTCGGAACCGTAGGTGTCGTAACCGGACATACCGTCACCACCCACGCGGAAGCCCTCAAATGGAGAATAGCCCCAGTTTCTGTTATAGTAGCCGAGGTAACCGAACTGCACCCTTGCCATCAGGACGAGGTCGCCCACCAGCTTGGTGTAGATGGAACCCTTGAACTGCCATTTGTGGTACTCAATCCACTTGTATCTGTCCTCGGATGAATAGAGGTTATAGTTGATTTCCTTCCAGTTGGATGCCATCACAGGATTGCCTTCGTCGTCATAGCCCTTCAGACCGGTCTTGCGGAAGAGGGAGTATGGCGGAGTGAGCTGCAGGGAGAAGGAGAAATCCGAACCCTGACGAGGATAAATCTGCTGGTCGGTGGAATTTCTCGAAAGGCTTATGAGCCAGTTGAAGTTGTGTGATATACCTGTGTTGAACAGGAAGTTGTACTGCCAGTCCTGAAGCTTGTAGGTCTGCCAGCTGAGCTGGTTGTACAGGACGAAATAGTTGTCCGGCCATTTCAGACGGGTACCCAGACCTGCCGCGAAACCGTAAACCTCCATAAACTGGTCGTTGTTCAGGATGTTGAAGGCGAGGTAGGAGTTGGTCTGACGTGTGTAGTAGAGGCTCAGATTGAGCGAAGTCGGTTTCTTTCCGAAGAGCCACGGCTCGGAGAAGTTGGCAGAAAGCGAGGTGTAGTAGGTACCGTTGGTCTGGAATCTGAAAGCGAGGTTCTGGGCATCTCCAAGCGGCACAGGCCTCCACGCGGTCTTGTCGAAGAAACGGCGGGTGGAGAAGTTGTTGAAGCTCACTCCGACCGTAGCCACGAATGTGTTTCCTCCCCATCCTCCGGAGAGTTCCAGCTGGCTGGATGGTTTCTCCGTGACATTATATACTATGTCCACGGTGTTGTTCATCTGGTTGGGGATGATGGAATAGCCCTTGTTAGGGTCGGTGATGGACTCAGGGTCGAACTGTCCCATTGAGGCTATTTCCCTGATGGATCTCTCGAAGTCCGACTGGGAGAAGAGGTAGCCCGGACGGGTGAATACCTGACGGCGCACCACCCTTTCGTTGGTGAGGTCGTTTCCGTTGATGATGATATTGTTCAATATGGCCTGCTTGCCCTCAACCACTCTCATTTCCACATCCACGGAGTCGCCAGCCACGGCAAGTTCCACGGGCTGGATGTTGAAGAAGAGGTAACCGTTGTCCCTATACAACTTCGACACATCGTATTCATTCTGCTTTCCACCTCCAAAGAGACGCTTCTGCATAGTAATCACGTCATAGACATCACCCTTCTTGATCTGAAGTATCTCGTTCAGGGTTTCGGCGGTATAGACGGAATTTCCGGTCCAGGTGATATTTCTGAAATAGTATCTCTGACCCTGGTCCACCTTGAGTTCGACCTTCAGTTTGCCGGGCTCGATGAAATAGACAGTATCGCTGAGCAGACGGGCATCCCTATAACCGGCCTCGTTGAAGGCCTCGATGAGCCCGCGCTTGTCGTTCTGATATTCTTTTTCATTGAATTTCTTGGACTTGAAAAAATTCTGGAGTCGCCAGTCCCTGGTTTTGTCCATACTTTTGACGAGCTTGAATTCCTTGATATTCTCGTATGGTCCTCCGAAATCCACCTTCTTTATTCTCACCCTTTCCTTGCGGTCAATGTGGAAATTTACCCTTATGGCTCCTGCTACGACGGTGTCCTTCTTGGTCATTATGGTAACCTCCGCGTTGTTGTAACCCTTTTCGTCGTAGAAGCGCTTGATGATGTCCGTGGAAGTCTTGGCCACATATTCCGAAAAAACTCCACCCTGCTTGAGGTTGAGCCTTTCCTTAAGGTCCTTCTGGTCACCGCTCTTTATGCCTGAAAAGGTCCACGCAGAGACTCTCGGACGCTCCTGAACACGGATTTTGAAAAATGCGGTATCTCTTGTGGGACAGAGTGAATCAATCGAGACTGAAACATCCTCAAAATAGCGTCTGCTCCAGATTTTGTCAATCATCTGCGAAAAGAACTCGCCTGGCACAGTCACTTCCATACCTTTGCGGAGTCCGCTGACCTGGATTATCTGGTCCTTGTGTATGTAGTTGTTGTTTTCGACGGTGACACCTCCCACCACATAGGTTCGCGGGTTGTTGTAATCCACCATCACATCGGACTGTGCAACTGCCTTGATGGTTGACAGAACCAGCAGCAACACCAAACAGGAGAAAACTCTCAATCTTATAGTCATCTGTCGTTCAATATTCTGAATTCCTAACACGCCTTCCGCCAGTCCAAGCCGCTGCAAAGGCAAAGCAACCTGCAAATATAGACAAATTATTTCACTTTACCATATCGTCGGTCTCGGGAAGCGTAAGCTTTGAGCGCCTGACGGAACTCAGGCTTGCGGAAATCGGGCCACAGAGTGTCCACAAAGAGGAATTCTGAATAGGCTGCCTGCCACAAAAGGTAATTGCTCAGACGGGTTTCACCGGAAGTGCGGATGATCAGGTCAGGATCCGGGATACCCGCTGTCACGAGATATTCATCGAAGACAGACAGACCGGAATTCAGGATTTTTTCAGCAGCTTCAGGGGATGCGAGGGCATCTGCAACCATCCTCTTCGCGGCCTGGTGTATGTCCCATTTGCCGGAATAGCTCAGGAAAAGGATGAGTGTGAGACGGTCATTTGCCGACGTGATTTCCATACAACGGTTTATTTCGGCGTGGAGTTCAGCATCCAGACGGTCCAGATTGCCCAGCACCACGAATTTCACCCCGTTTTTCATAAAGGTCGGGAGTTCATTTGCCATACATTTGGCCATCAATGACATAAGTCCCACCACTTCGTCCTCCGGACGGTTCCAGTTCTCTTCCGAGAAGGCATATAGCGAAAGATATTTGACTCCTTCCTCCACGCTGGCTTCAGTGCAGGCCCTGACAGATTCAACTCCTTCGAAATGTCCGTAGATGCGTTCCTTACCACGGGCCTTGGCCCATCTTCCGTTGCCATCCATTATTATGGACACGTGTACCGGTGTTCTGTTTTCCTGGTTCATAAAAATTCAATGACTGTTTCTGATATCCTCGCCCCAATGGAGTTTGCTTGTGAGAGCATTCACGAAATTGGATTTGCAGAGGCGGACCCGCTTGAGCGAAAATCCTGCCAAAGAGACTGAGACTTCCGCATCAGCCTCCATATTGAAGTTCACATTATCCGCCGAAAACACCACCTGACTATCCCTGGAGTGGAATTTCATACGGACAGAATTGTTCAGGGGAATGATGAGCGGGCGCACGTTCAGGTTGTGCGGAGCAATAGGAGTGAGCATAAGCACCCCAGACCCCGGAAATACTATCGGACCGCCTGCGCTGAGTGAATAGGCCGTAGAGCCCAGGGATGTTGCAACGATCAGTCCGTCAGCCCAATAGGTCGGAAGAACATTCTCCCCCACTTTCACTTCAACTCCCAGCATTGCAGCTCCCTGACGGTGCACGGTGATTTCATTCAAGGCGACAAAAGTCTTTTCCTTGCCGTTCTGCCGCACCGTAGCCGTGAGCATAGGACATTCCTCCACTTCCAGATTCCCCTCCTCAAGAGCCTGCACCACGTCCTCAGGCCGGTTCTCCGACAGGAAGCCCACTCTGCCCATATTCACGCCGAGCACCGGTATTCCCCTCACTGAAGCATATCTGGCTGCAGAAAGGAAGGTTCCGTCCCCGCCTGCGCTGAGAATGAGTTTCACCCCCTCGAGCTCAACCCCGCCTTCAGCTGCGAGCTTGTCCAGCGGCAGAACTTTGAGTTCCATCCCCCTGTCCCTCAGGCTGTTTTCAAAACGCACAAAGGATTCTGATTGCACCAGTTCCCTGTTTCTGTATAAAATGGCTGTCATAATCTCACATATTGCGTCCATACATCCCGACACCTGACGGGCCCCATCGACACAATCGCACAAAATTAGGAATTTTTGACAAGTTTCATAATTCCTTAGATTGATGGAACTATGCCTTTTCCAAGACGTGCAGATACTCGATGGTTTTGTTTGCGCGGTGATTGCGCTTCTCTTCTTTGTCTGCTCTGAATCTTTGATATTCCTTCGAAAACATTTCATAATGCCCATATTGTACCATCGTGTTCTCAATATCCCTAAGTGACATCAACCCTTCATTATTGTAGGACAAGATGATATATTTGAAATTTGCATCCTTGATTAAATCTGCGAACGAGGACAATACGGTATTCTTTCCGCAATATAGAGACTTCTCATAGTCTCTCAATCCGGTTTTACCCTTTGGCAAAAACGGCTTATACTCTGCTATCGTATTGAGTAAATGATAATTGGCCCCGTATTGCCTGGAGTTATATGGAGGATCCAGATATAAAACATCGCCTTCAATTCGTTTTATGAGGTCATTGGCATCTGTGCAATAAACTTCGTGTTCGTGCTCATTCACAGTGTATGATGCAGGTTCTAGTTTCAGAGGCTTTTGAGCAGTTCTCTTCAGATGCTTCAAAAAAGCACCATATACAGATGCTGTATTCGCAAGTTTGTCCGCACTTTCAAGAAGACTTGCCAACAAAAAGAAGTACATATCTTCCGGAATGCTTCCGTTTACTCTCCATTCCTCGATATGAGACCTGACTGCATCAATCTTTTTACCGTTTTCGTCAGAAAAATATTGCCTTCCGCTCCCGCTCCCCAAGCAATAGTTCTTGTATATGAATCCATTGCAATCACCACTCAAATTATTCAATTGCGCCAGGCATTCCTCTTTCCCATCCAACTCAAGATGATTGCCGATATAATTTCGATTCAAAACGTAACTGTAATATTCCCAATCATTTGCAATTACCTTGCGAACTCTTGGCTTGAATGAACGGCCCACGATCCCAGTTCCGGCAAAAATATCACAAAAAACTTTGTCGTGTAAATCATCTCCTACAACATCCTTTATGGTACTGTCCAAAAAAGGAAGAAGAGAATATTTCGAACCTATATAATTCATTATCAATGCATTAAAAGCCAAGGAATCTACTGACGATTATAAAGTTTGCAATCAATGGAAATCATTCCTCGGGATAAAGTTTGTTCATAATGTATTCTGCCGTATGCTTCGATGCTTCCGTTGAAATTCTTTTTGCACACGTCCTTCTATATTCCACAGGATCATACTGATAGCAGCCGACACATCCCAAATCCTCCGTGTATTCTTTATCTCCTTCATAAAAGGGATATGGATTTCCTTTGATATTTGTCGCATCCCACCGTTCGTTGGTGAGTTTACATTCCTTGCAAATTTGGCGTTTCACATCATTTGCCGCCTTACATAGAGGCTGAAAATCACTAAGTTGCTGAGTCTCTGGATTTGATACGCGCCAATCCTCTTTGCGCCCATCCTTATGATCAATTTCTATCTTCGTGTTCTCAGAAAAGCCTCTGACTCCCAACATTACGCATCGTTGATCTCTATAATAATCTTTAATGTCTTTTCTTATCGCCTGGCTGAAAGTGTCATCCTGCCTGAATCCATTCAAGCGTACCGCATCTATTGAATTGCCGGGGGTAAGTGTTTTATCAAACTCCACATTATATCTTTTGGCAAGTGATGAACTGGCTCTACACCAACTGCCACCATTCCCTAACTGCAAATCTGCATAACGCCCAGTGAATTCAGTTGATTGTACCCATCTACTGACACCTTGAGCATCAGGTTTCGCCAATTCTATAAACAGTTCTATTTTGGTCATACTAATTCATTTTTTTGAAAACAAAAATGTATTCGTGTTTGAACAGGAAATAATCGCTTTGAAGAGCTCTGTATTTCCAAATATCCTGCACACCCAACTTTCCTTTGTTACCTTCAATATTTTTAATGATAATTCCCTTCATTTTGACATTGAAGTTCTGCTTGATAACATTCATCATATTGAAGGCCAATGGAACTACTTCACCCTGTTTATACACGTCTCCACCCACTACAGCAAAATATTTTCCTTTTCTCAGGTAAGCTAAGCCATTGTCCATCGCAGCCAGAAACTTTTCCAAAAATTTATCCAAGCAGGAAATTTGGGAGAGATCTCTCTTGTCTTGCGTAAATTTCACAATATCAAGATATGGCGGATGAGCTATCAGAAAATCCACTTTTTCAATTCCACGTTCACGGCATATTTCTTCGACTTGCTCCGTAAATAATTGCTTATCAGTAATATCACATTCGCAATTGGTATAGCGTATTGTGTTGCATCCAGCCATTTTTTGAGCCACATATTCCATTATCTGCCTATTGATATCAAAGCCTATGTAGTCTCTTCTCAAAGCCTCACATTCGAACAAAGTGGTTCCCCCTCCTGAAAACAATTCCATTACGGTATCGCCCTCTTGAGTATACCGTCTAATCAACTGATTGGGTATTTGCGGCACAAAATTGCCGTGATAAACATTGGCGTGTTTACCGCTTTTATCCCTTTCTCCTATAATCCACAGACTATCAACATTCAAGTCTGTCTCCTTCCAATTGTCTTTAGCAATAATATTACCCATCTCCACAGAGAACTAAATGTTTCACAAATAACCGACTTCCAAAGTTACACAACTTTGATTAAGAAATAATATGAATTTTAGAGAAAAATGAAAAGCATACCCATTTTGAACTAAAGAGTGCTCTGAAAAACAACTGATGAAACATTAAAAGTTAGAAATGTTGACAAGTTTCTGACAATTATGCATATTTTTGCAGCTTGAAAGGAGATATCATTATGACAAGATTAAGTGTCAACATCAACAAAATCGCCACTTTGCGCAATGCCCGCGGGGGAAACAGACCGGATGTGCTGAAGGCTGCCCTGGATTGCGAAGCCTTTGGAGCAGAAGGCATTACGGTACACCCAAGACCTGACGAAAGACATATAAGATACGCCGATGTGAGGGCTATAAAGCCTTTGATAAAGACAGAACTGAACATCGAGGGCAATCCCATCCCGAGTTTCATCTCGCTGGTGGAGGAAGTGCGGCCTGCACAGGTTACACTCGTACCGGACGCCCCGGATGCCCTGACCTCCAATGCTGGATGGAACACATTGGAGCACAGGTCTTTCCTTACTGAAATCTGCGCCGAGTTCAAGAGACTGGGCATAAGGACTTCCATTTTCGTGGACCCTAATCCCAAGATGGTCGAAGGAGCGGCACTTTGCGGTTGCGACAGGGTGGAACTCTACACGGCAGGATATGCCGAAGACTATGTTCTTTCACCCGAAAAAGCCATTAAGCCCTACTACGAAGCAGCCGTTGCAGCCCGCGAATGCAAGCTCGGCCTCAACGCCGGTCACGACCTCGACTCCGAAAACCTGCGCTGGTTCGTTCAGCAAATCCCCTGGACCGACGAAGTCTCAATTGGCCACGCAATCATCTGCGATGCCCTCTATTGGGGCCTGGAAAAAACCATACGCACCTATCTGGACTGCCTCAGATAAGACTTTTCCCGCAGTTAACTTTATGAAGTTGCATAATCCGCTCAAATTTATAGAGAAAAAATACCTATATTTGCAGAATTATGGCCATATCGGTTGCTGCGGAATTGTTCCATAGGTAATCGGAGGCTTGTTTTGGGTTTGAACAATAACAATTAACAATAATTACAAATGAAAAAAATCGACATTATAACTCTGATTATCAGTGTTATTGCCCTTGCTGCTGCCGTTTCATTCGGCATCATTTCAATCAAGAACGGAAAAGCTGCCGAAACACCAAAGGCAACTGCCGAGGAGAGAGAGGCCCACGCCGGAGAAATCGTCTATGTGGAATTGGACAGGATTCTTCAGGAATATGATATGGCCAACGACAAGAGGTCTGTAGTTGAGACCAAGGTCCAGAACATTCAGGCTGAAATCAACCGCAGGGGCAAGAAACTTGAGAAGGACATTGCCGACTATCAGGACAAGATGAACAAGGGTCTTATGACCAGATCTGTTGCAGAGGTCAACGGCCAGAAACTCCAGAAGGCTCAGGAAGACTTCAACGCTTATGCTCAGCAGAAGCAGGCTGAGATTCAGGAAGAGCAGATTGTGATGATGAACCAGCTTGCTGACGCAATCAAGACCTGGCTCGACAAATACAACGAGGATATGGGCTATGCAATGATTCTCACCAACCAGGGAGGCGCTCCGGTCATCACCGCCGACACCACCCTCGACATCACCGATGCAGTCATCGCAGGACTCAACGAGGAGTACATCGCAACCAAAAGCCAGAAATAATTTTGAAGATAGCCATTCTGTCCTGCTTCTATCCCTTCAGGGGAGGAATTTCCCAGTTCAATGCTTGTCTTTACAAGGAACTGGTGAAGCAGCACGATGTGAAGGCATTCAATTTTTCAAGACAGTATCCTGAACTGCTCTTCCCGGGCAAGACACAGTATGTCACGGAGGAAGACACCGCGGAGAAGATTCCGAGTGAGGCAGTTCTGGACACGGCAAATCCGATAACATACGTCCGTGCCGCCGAAAAAATACGTGAATGGGGGCCGGACGTATTGCTTGTGCGCTACTGGATGTCCTGGTTTGGGCCTTCCCTGGGCTATGTGTGCCGGCACCTGCGCAAAAATTGTAAGGTGGTGGGCATTTTGGACAATGTTGTCCCCCACGAGCAACGTTTTTTTGACACTCCACTCACCAAATACTTCCTGTCCGGCCTGGACGGAGCCGTCACACTCTGCGGTGCGGTTGCTCAAGACCTGCTTGAATTGGGATGGAACAAGCCTCACTGCATCATAGAGCATCCTCTTTATGACCATTTCGGACAAAAAATGGACAGGGATGAAGCCTGCCGGAGACTCGGCATTCCGACCGACAAGCGCAACATCCTGTTTTTCGGACTGATACGCGAATACAAGGGACTTGATATCCTGCTTGAGGCATTCAAACTTCTGGGGCCGGAATACCATCTTACCATCGCCGGGGAGCCATATGGAAGTTTTGACAAATACCGGCAGCTTATTGACGAAATTCCGGATTCGGACCTGCGGATACTCAAGAAACTGGACTACATTTCCGATGAGGAAGTGCCTCTCTGGTTCTCAGCAGCCGATGTGACCGTTCTGCCATACCGTTCAGCAACCCAAAGCGGAATCAGCGCTGTCTCCTACCACTTCGAAGTGCCTATGATAGTGACAGATGTGGGAGGATTAAAGGAGACAATCGGCGACAGAGGCACGGGAATCGTGTCGGAGCAGTGCAGTCCACAGGCCATTGCAGCGGCCATAGAGCACTATTTTTCCCAAACATCGGTGAAGGAGAACTGCATAGCCGCCATAAGAAAAGAGAAAGAAAGACTTTCGTGGAACAACTTCGCAAAGCAACTGGTCTCTTTCATTGAATCACTTAACAAGAACTAAGAATGCAGATACGCAAAATCATATATGGTTTGGCCCTGAGCCTGTGTCTGGCCGGGACGGCTTCGTATGCTCAATCCTACACTCCCACACCCGTGACGGTTTCGAGGGAGAAGGTAAAGGTGAACGGGAAAATTTTCTATTCCCACGTGGTGCTGGAGAAACAGACCCTATATTCCATAAGCAAGGCCTATGGCGTGAGCATTGCCGAGATCAAAGCTGCAAACCCGTCAATTGATGAAGGCGGTCTGAGAAAGAATTCCATCATTCTCATTCCTGCCACGGCTGCTGCACCCGAAGTGAGGGAAGAGAACACGGCCGTTGCAGTTGTCACCAAGAAAAATGAGAACAAAAGGGAGACGGAACCCGGGAAAAGGACCTATGTAGTCCGCTGGTTCGACACTCTGGAAGGCATTGCAGAGAAGTTCGGAGTGAGTCCGGAAAGTCTGGCAAGGGCAAACGGCATTTCAGACGGGAAAATCAAGGCCAGGGATGTGCTGGTCATACCGGAGGAAGTTGAAACAGTGGATGCACCTGCACCTGTGGTGAAGGACAAAGCGGAGGAAAGCCTCAGCCCTGCGGAAGAAACTGAGGAAAGATTTCCGATTATGTTCAGGAAAAAACATCTGGACATCGCTCTGGTACTCCCTTTCAAGGCAAAAAGCGCAAGCCCGAGCACTTCTGCACTGGATTTCTATTCTGGAGTGCTGATGGCAGTGAAGAAACTGAGCAGCGAAGGCATCAACATAAATCTTAAGGTTTTCGATTCATCCGATTCATCCGATTCAGTCAATCCCCTTGAACTGAAAAAGTGCGACTTCATCATCGGCCCCATCTCCCCTGAAGACATCTCGAGGACCTGCGAAATGGCCGGGGACGTTACCGTTATCTCTCCTCTGGACCCGAGAGCGTCCGCACTTACATCCAGGTACGAAAACCTGATTCAGGCACCCACAACCCATACCGCCCAATACAACGACCTCATACAATGGATAATTGAAGAACATACCCCAGGTGACAGGATAGTGCTGGTGAAGGAGAAGACAGCCAGAAAAGAGAGCGGAACGGCAGAAATGGTGGAACTGCTCAACCTTCGCGGCATCGAGTATAAGACTTTGAGCTACAGCATACTGGAGGGCCGTGATATTATCGAGAAATTCAGGGAGACAGTATGTCCCGACCGCGAAATGGTGGTTGGCAGCGACGGGAAGAAAAGCATAGTCTGGAAACCGGACGGACGGGTGACCCGTTTTTTGATAGCCTCCGAGAGCGAGGCCTTTGTGAACGATGTGGTGAGGAACATCAACCTTCTATCACACGAGAACAACCGTCTGGAGATTTACTGCCCTTCCAAAGTGAGGGGCTACGACATCGAAGCATCCAGCCTGCACGACAACAATCTGCACGTGAGCCTCGCCTACTGGATAGACTACGACAGCCCTCAGGTAATCGATTTCGTGAAGGCCTACAGAGCCCTGATGAATACTGAACCAACCCAGTTCAGCTTCCAGGGATATGATATAACTTGCTGGTTTGCAAATCACAACAAGGAGGATTTGCTACAGATGAGCTTCGAGTTCAAGGACGGCAGCCGAAACAACGGAGGCGTGAAGCGCATAGTTTACCGCCCTGGATTCAAAATAGAAAGGGTAAAATAAGAGTCCCTTCACTTTACTTCGAGAATGATACGGCAGTCCCGTCACTTTGCTTGGAGAAGTGATACGGCATTGGCCACTGCCGCCTCCGTAACGGTGGACCCGCTGAGCATACGGGCTATTTCCATAACCCTCTCCTGTTCGGAAAGTTTGCTGATGGAAGAACTTGTGCGCCCATTGTCCTGAATGGCCTTGGCCACGAGATAATGCGCATTGCCCTTGGCCGCCACCTGAGGCAGATGAGTTATTGCAAAGACCTGCATATCCTTGCCCATCTCACAAATCATAGAGCCCATCTTGTCTGCGACACTGCCTGAGACACCCGTGTCTATTTCGTCGAAAATCAAGGTCGGCATAGACACGAACCTCGCCATCAAAGCTTTAAGACACAGCATTATACGTGACATTTCTCCTCCGGATGCACACTTGGCCACAGGCACCGGATTGCGTCCCGTGGAGCTGAACAGAAAGACCACATTGTCCTTTCCGTATCTTCCCGCAGACGCTGCCGGGGTGATGTCCACGGAGAATACCGCCTGCTGGAGTTCCAGACCCCTTATCATTTCCTGAACCTGCTCCGAGAAATTCCCGGAGGCTTTCTTTCTTGCCTCTGAAAGACGAGCGGCCAGATTGTCGTGGAGCGAGGTTTCCTTCTTGATCTGCTCTTCCACAGAAGCAAGTTCCTCCTCTATGAGCCCCGTGTTCACAAGACGGCTCCTGTAATCTTCCATAAGAGCTGTCAGTTCAGCTTCCGTGCTACAGGAGAATTTTTGATACAAACTGTAAATCAAGGACATACGTTCCTCTACACGAGCAAGCCTGTCGGGCGATGAGTCCACGGAGGAAACTATTGACTCGATTTCGCCGAGCACATCCTCCAGCTCCAGCCTCAAGGATTCAAGTCTGGAAGAAAGCTCAGTTGCTGAAGGGATATAGGCCGAAAGTTTGTTGAGCACTCTGACAGCATCCTTGAGGGAGGAATCTGCCGAGGTCCTTTCTCCGTCTGATGGGTTCAGGGCCTCCAGAATACCGCACAGTCCTGTCTGAATGTCTTCCGCATTGGCCAGTTGCTTCTGCTCAGCGTCGAGTTCCTCCAACTCCCCCTCCTTGACGGCAGCGGACTCGAGCTGACGGAACTGAGCCTGATTGTACTCCTTTTCCCGGTTGAGCCGGGCGAGTTGCTCGCGAAGAGCGGCACTGCGTTCCTTAAGGTTCTGCAGCCTGGAGTGGGATGCCGTATAGCTTTCCCGCAAATCCAGATTACCGGCGAAGCGGTCCAAAAGGTCCAACTGGCGGAACGGGTCCAGCAAATCCATGGTGGCACGCTGGGAATGAATGTCGAAAAGCGATGAGGAAACTGAAGACAACAACTGAACAGGTACGGGACAGTCGTTGATGAAAGTCCTGGACCTGCCCGACGGGGCCACGACCCTGCGTATGATGAGCTCTCCGTCGTTCCATTCAGCCCCGGAGTCCTCGAGCATTTCCCTGACGGACTCGCTCACACCGCAGAAAACAGCCTCCACGGTGCAGTTTTGGGCTCCTTCTGAAATCACGGAAGCATCTGCCTTCACACCGGCGAGCAGTCCCAAAGCTCCGAGGAGTATGGATTTGCCGGCTCCTGTCTGTCCGGAAATGATGACAAGACCCTCCGGGAAATCTATCTCCAGAGAGTCTATCAGAATATAATTATGTATCTCAAGTCGCTTAAGCATCGCAGTTCATTGCCCCACAACGCCTTATTCCTCGTCCTGATGAGCCAGTCGGTATGAAAGCTCGCCGTTCTCGAATTCGGAGATTGCCACGAGGGTAGGCTTTGGCTGTCTTTCGTAATATTTTGAGATTTCAATCTGTTCACGATTTTCGAAAACCTCCTCCATCGTATCCCTTTCGTTCTTGAAATCTTCGAGTTTCTTTGTAAGTTCTTTCTTTTCTGCAGTTGCAATCTGGTTTGCTCTCTTGGACAGGATTACTACGGTTTCGTAAATATTGCCTGTCGGAGCTGCAAGGTCACACAAATCTCTCGTGACAGTGTTCAAAGGTATTTTCTTGGTTGCCATTTTGTGTTTAATTTTTTCTACTATTATATACGCAAGCTCCGGGACGTGGTTTCAAAAATTTTCCATTCCGTTGCACAATTTCTGTCAAAATCCTCTCTTTTCGAGATATTTCTGGGTCTTTGCGTAAGGAGAGGCAAGAGCATCCACATATTTGGAATCAGGATATTCACCTATGAAATTGAGATAGTCGTCCACGAACACGAGATAGCGCTCCTTCTGTTTTGAGGCCACACTCAATTCCGCATATTTGTACGAGGACATAGCAATGTAATAGAGTATATCCTCACGATAGATGTTGTCTGCATCGTCCTTGAGCACATTCTTGAGTGCGACTCTGGAAGCAAGGTAATCCTCCATCTTGTAATAGAGCTTTGCGCCTTCATAGGCCTTGCGATCCAGCCTGTCGTTCAAATCATCCATCATTGTCCGGACTTCTTCCGCATGGGTATTGTCCGGCTCCTCCCTCATATACTCGTTCATCGCATTCAGGGCAACGTGGGTGGGCGACTGGTCCAGTTCATAGCGCAGAGTGTTGCGGTAGAGGCAGTCGATGCGCAGGAAACGGGCATCTGAGGCGAAAGGGCTGCGCGGATACACCTCAATGAAGCGCTCGAAATGGGTCTCGGCAGTGTAGTAATCCTTCTGCATATAGTTGCTCAATCCGCAATAATAGCGCACAGTATCATCCCTGTCAGTACCTTCCGTGAGCATTGAAAGGGACTCGAAAAGGGCGGTGGACTTGTTGTATTTCTTAAGGTTGAAATAATCGAAGGCGGCCTTGTATTTTGCGTCCACATCGCTTCCGTTGAGCAGGAGTTCGTATTGAGACTTGCAGGAAGGTATGAACACCAGAGCAATCGCCGCTGTAAGCATCAGTTTGAAAATAGATTTCATCTTCAGGTGGATTAGAGGGATTTGAGGTACTTTTCAGCATCGAGGGCTGCACGGCAACCGGATGCTGCGGCATTCACAGCCTGACGGTAAACGGGATCCTGCACGTCTCCTGCTGCAAATACGCCTTCAACATTGGTCCGGGAAGATTTTCCATCAGTGATTATATAGCCTTGGGCATCGACATTAACCCATTCCCTGAAAAGCTCGGAGTTGGGGTGATGTCCTATGGCCAGGAAAAAGCCGTCCAGAGCAAGCTCGAAAACTTCCCCATCCTTGCGTCTGAGACGTACTCCGGTCACTCCGAAACCGTCACCCAGCACTTCCTCAGTGCTGCAATTCCAAAGAACTTCGATATTCTGGGTTTCCAGGACCCTCTTCTGCATAGCCTCGGAGGCCCTGAGCACATCGCGGCGCACTATCATATATACCTTGCTGCAGAGCCCTGCGAGATAGCTGGCTTCCTCGCAGGCCGTATCACCTCCCCCGACCACTGCAACTGTCTTCTTGCGGTAGAAGAAGCCGTCACAGGTGGCACAGGCAGAAACTCCGGCTCCGCGGTACTTATCTTCCGAAGGCAGGCCCAGATACTTTGCTGAAGCACCTGTGGCTATGATGACGGTGCGGGCCAGGTACTCATCCGAAGAGTCAACGGTAAGCTTGAACGGCCTCGCGGAAAGGTCCACTGCCGTCACAGCCCCATTGCGCACGTCTGCCCCCACACGCACAGCCTGCTCCCGCATCGATGCCATAAGCTGGTTGCCGTCTATACCCTGAGGAAAGCCGGGGAAATTTTCTATTTCAGTGGTTGTTGTGAGCTGGCCGCCAGGCTGTATGCCTTCGAACAGGATAGGTGCCATATTTGCTCTGGCAGCATAGATGGCAGCGGTGTATCCCGCAGGTCCGCCACCGATAATCAGACAGTCAACTTTTGTCGCCATATTTGTCCATTTATAAAATTCAAACCTGCAAATTTAATAAATTTCGGCGTAATAGGATTCGTTTTGCAGGGTATTCAATAATTTTCTGTCCAAGTGTTCGGAAAACGGACTAATTTTGATAGCTTTGCAGAATGAAGCATTAGAT
>CAMCFO010000020.1 GCA_945874155.1 uncultured Bacteroidales bacterium | reverse complement strand
TAAACAATCTTAGTTTAACCACCCCAAAAGTGTCAACCATTCTCAGGGAAGGTCAAACCGCAGAGTGATTCAAGCCTCAAATTTACTTTAATCTGCCGATTGTTCGAATTATAGGCGTCATCGGCAGAATAAGCTATAGTTTATTTTGCCGATTGCTGTTCTTTTTATATCTTTGCGGCAAAATAAGAATGATATGAGTGTAATTGTCGGCAGAAAATCTGAAATTGAAGAGTTGGAGAAACTCTATTCCAGTGACCGGCCCGAGTTTGTCGCTTTGTATGGCAGGAGACGTGTGGGCAAAACATATCTCATCAAGCAGGTGTTTAAGGACCGGCTGACATTTCAGCATACGGGAGTGTCTCCTGTGGACCGGAGTGATGACAAGAACCGGTTGAGGACTCAGCTGGAAAGTTTCTATTATTCATTGCTGAACTATGGGCTTGAGGGGTTCAATCCTCCCAAAACTTGGATGGAAGCATTCTTTCAGCTGTCCCAACTGCTCAAGAAACTCGACAATGGACAGCGAATGCTCATTTTCTTTGATGAATTGCCGTGGATGGATACCCCACGCAGCCGTTTCCTGTCCGCTTTTGAGAACTTCTGGAACGGATGGTGCAGCGACCACGACAATATTATGCTCATCGTCTGCGGCAGTGCAACCTCGTGGATGCTACGCAATATTTCCCGGAGCAAGGGCGGCTTGTACGGGCGTCTTACCTGTGAAATCAAGTTGTCCCCATTCACATTGAAAGAATGCGAGGAATATTTTGAAAATGAGAACATTGAACTGTCACGCTACGACATCCTGCAATCCTATATGGTTTTCGGTGGCATTCCTTATTATTTGAGTTATTTCCGTAAAGGATACAGTTTCGAGCAGAATGCGGATATGATTCTTTTCGGGGACAAGCCGAGGCTGAAAGACGAGTTCAATAGGCTTTTCAAAGCGATTTTTGACAATGCGGAGGATTGCAAGAAAATAATAGGCCACCTTGCAACTCGCAATTACGGCTATACTCGGGAGGAAATCGCAGAAGCAACAAATCTCCCGCTGGGAGGTGGTCTCAGTCAGACTTTAAGTGCATTGGCGGAAAGTGACTTCATCATCCGATATAACCCATACGGGAAGTCTCAGGGGGAATTTTACAAGCTTGTTGACAATTTTTGTCTTTTCTGGTTGAAGTTTGTTGAGCCGAATCAGGCGGATGCGTCCTTTGTCAATGACAATTTCACATCGGACATTATGAATTCGTGGAAAGGTGTCGCATTTGAACAGGTATGCTGGAACCATATTCCGCAAATAAAGGCTGCACTCGGAATATCCGGTGTCAAGACAAGCATATCCACATGGAATGTAAAAGGAGAAGACGGCGAGCCGGGCATCCAGGTCGATTTGTTGATTTTCCGGGACGACAACATTGTCAATCTCTGTGAAATGAAATTCAGCAGTTTTTCATACTCAGTGGACAAGAATGAGGAAACAAGACTGATCCAGCGGGTGGAGACACTCAAAAAGACTCTCTCACCCAAGCAGAAAGCCCATTTGACGCTTATTACCTCCTACGGTCTCCATCAGGGAAAGCACAGCGGAAAGATACAGAAGGTCATCACTATGGACAATCTCTTTGCATAGTATCAGTCCTGACAGATTTTTGAACAAAACATATAACCTGGCGCAATCCACAAAAAAAATGTGAGATTGCGCCAGGTTATTTCAGGTGTCCGGATGTTAGGATTTAAGCTTTACTCAAGTACAAACGAAGAGCGAAGCAGAGTACGGGAATCCGAAGAAGGACCGACCATCACATCGAACTCACCCGGTTCCACCACGTATTGGAGCTCCGAATTGTAGAAACCGAGTTTTGCGGAATCCAGTTCGAGCTCGACTGTCATTTCGCTGCCAGCCTTGACGCAAACCTGTCTGAAACCCTTGAGCTCCTTGACAGGACGGGTGATGCTGCCCACCTTGTCTCGGATGTAGAGCTGCACGGTCTCGGTGATGTCCCGCTCAGACGGGTTTTTGAGCTTCACGCTCACGCTGAGTTTGTCTCCGACCGCAGCCTTGGTAGAGGAAAGCTTCAAATCAGAATACTCCACTTTGCCATAGCTCAGACCATATCCGAAAGGATACAAAGGAGCATTTACAACATCTTGATAAAGAGAAATATACTTCTTGTAAGGCTGGAAATCTCCGGCAGGACGTCCGGTGTTCTTGTGGTTGTAGTGAATCGGAATCTGGCCCACGCAACGAGGGAAGCTGACGGTCAATCTTCCGGAAGGATTCACATCCCCGCTCAACACATCCGCAATGGCATTTCCGGCCTCGGAACCAAGATGCCAGGCATATACGATTCCGTCCACGTTTTCATCCTCCCAGTCCAGAACCAGAGGTCTTCCGGACATAACCACCAGCACCACAGGCTTTCCGGTAGCCACAAGCTCCTTCAGCAGTCCTCTTTGAGGCTCCGGAATGGTGATGTCCGCCCTGGAGGAACCTTCTCCGCTCATTTCTGCAAGTTCACCCATAGCAGCCACAATCACATCCGATTTCTTCGCTATAGCAAGAGCCTCCTTGCGGAGTTTGTCGGATGGGATGTCCCACCCGCGGTCCTTCCTGTCGTGGAAGGAAATCTGATTCTCAAGCGCCTCATTCTCAAGCACGTGGCAGCCTCTCGCAAACTTCACATTCTCAGCCCCGAACCTCTGCTGCAGACCCTGGAGCAAAGTCACCGGACGATGGTTTTTCGGCTTTATTGCCCAGCAACCTATCATCTCCATACTCAAATCAGCAAGCGGCCCCACGACTGCAATCTTCTTTCCCGGGGCAAGAGGCAGCACCTCGGACTCATTCTTGAGCATCACAATGCTCTGCGCTCCCATTTTGCGGGCTACAGCCCTGTTCTGTGCACTTCCGTTGAGCTCCAACTCCTCCGGACGGTTATATTTGTACGGATTTTCAAAAAGTCCGAGTTTCTTCTTCAGTTCCAGCACCCTGCGGCAAGCCCTGTCCACAATCGCCTCATCCACAAGGCCTTCCCTTACTGCCTCGGCCAATGTCGTGCTGAATCCTTCAGCAACCATATCCATATCTACACCCGCATTTGCACTGCGCACAGAAGCTTCTTTCAAATCTGCAGCGGCACCGTGTTGCAAAATCTCTCTGATGGCAGCATAGTCTGTGACAAGCATACCCTGAAATCCCATAATGTCACGCAAAACTGTCTGCAGCATATATTTATGACAGGTCAAAGGCAAGGATTCGAACTCATTGAAGGACGACATAGCCGTCAAAGCTCCTGCCTTGACAGCAGCCTGATAAGGCCACAGATACTCATTGAACATCTGCTGACGGCTCATATCAACGGTATAGTAATCACGTCCGGCTTGCGGAGCTCCATAAAGTGCGAAATGCTTAACGCAAGCCGCGATGTCAGTAGGCTTGTCCAGATTGCCCTGAAAACCTCTCACCTGGGCAGCTGCAATTTCGCCTCCAAGATAAGGGTCCTCACCGGCTCCTTCCGCAATTCTGCCCCAGCGCGGGTCGCGGGCAATGTCGCACATAGGGGTGAAGGTCCAGGCAATACCGTCCCGGCTTGCTTCCTGACCGGCAACCTGACAAGCCTCAGTGATGGTCTCAAGGTTCCAGGAAGAAGCCATTGCCAAAGGTATAGGGAAGCAGGTCTCATATCCGTGAATCACATCCAGTCCGAAAACAAGGGGAATTCCGAGTCTGGTCTGTTCGACTGCAATTTTCTGCATTGCAGCAATAGACTCTCCTCTTGCGTTAAGAATGCTTCCAACTTGTCCTGCACTAATTTTTGCCTCAATTCCGGAATTTGCAATGGATCCTGTGAAAACATTGTTGACCAACTGGTTCATCTGTCCGATTTTCTCCTCCAGAGTCATCTTCGCCATCAAGGAGTCGATGCTGAAATTTTCCTGTGCAAAGCCCGAAACCATTGCCAGGCATAAGCTTAGTGTTGTTAAAAGGGATTTCTTCATATTGTTTTGAAATTTTGGCACCCGATCAGACCGGGTATGTTTTGGGGCTACAAATATACACTAAAAATTATTTCGAAAATGAGATAAAGTCCAAAGAATTCCCCTATATTTGTGGTAACGTTATAACGTGACTACAAATGGATACTATTACAATTTATCACGGTTCCACAAATATTGTGACTCCCGTTTTCGGAGAAGGGAAGACCTATAACGATTACGGGCAGGGATTTTATTGTACAGAAAATCTTGAAATGGCCAAGGAATGGGCCTGTTCACAAGACTCTGACGGGTATGCCAACCAGTACATCCTGAACTTGGAGGGGCTGACAATTCTTCATCTGAATGAACCTCAATACAACATCTTGAATTGGCTTGCCATTCTCCTCGAAAACAGAAGATTCTCAGTTGCAGAAGGTCTTCCGTATGAAGCGAAGCACTATATTCTGGACAATTTCCTTCCTGAATACAAGTCCTATGATATCATCAAGGGATACAGGGCAGATGATTCCTATTTCTCATATGCGAGGGATTTCATCAGCAACACCCTGTCTCTCAGAGATCTCAAGCGAGCGATGATGCTGGGAAAGTTAGGGGAACAGGTGGTTCTGAAAAGCAAACGTGCTTTTGAGTCTATCACAAAGGGGGAGATTATTCCGGCAGACAGGAGTGAATACTTTGCCAGATATTGCAAAAGGGACCGCTTGGCCAGGGAGAATTACAAGGCGATTACCTCGCATACATTCTCTTCAAATGAAATTTATGTCATTGACCTTATCAGAGGAGGAATAAAGAATGGAGATCCGCGCTTATAACGAAGCATATCTTCCGTATGCGATGGAGAATCTTGCGGCTATGATTGATTGTGGTATAAACCAGTGCGGTTTTCCACCTCAGCTGTTTTATCGGATGTTCCTGACAAGCGGAGTCGCCAGTCAGATAGAGAAGGGTAATCCACGCTATCTCGCAGGACTTTCAGGAGCAGAACTCGCCAGCCGGGTCATTGAACTCGTTGCCGGAGAGTCACCGAAGGAAATTGACGGGACATTCAGCATCTCTCCTGAATACTGGGCAGGCTGGGTTCTGGCATACTATCAGTGGAAATCAGGAAAATCCTTCCGCCTCATTAATGATAATGGCCTTGACATAGAAAAAATCATTGCGCTGTACCATCCGCTTCACGAAGCGGATCTCGACAAGTTCGCCTCAGTGGCTGACAGGATAATAACGGAAACAGTCAATTCGTCCGTAAGTCCCTTGAAGAAAGCGAGGGAACGATGCGGACTGACTCAGGAGGACTTGTCCCGAATATCCGGAGTATCCCTCAGAATGATTCGTGCCTATGAACAAAAAGCGCAGGACATTGCTAAAGCAAACTTCAGCACAATTGAAAGGTTGCAGTCAGTCCTGCACGCCGACTTCAGTGAACTTTAGGGAAACAATGATTGTGGGTAAACTCACATCCCTATGGTCAATCTTTCCACATAAATTGCTATCTTTGCGCTCCGAACACACTACAGACACACAATATGAAAAAGTTTTGGTCAATTTTGGCGGTGGTGCTTGCCTCCTGCAGTGCTCCCGCCGTTTATGATTGGACCCCCGCCGGGGACAAAATCAGTACTCCATGGGCAGCCGAAGTGAATCCTGAAAATGCCCGTCCGGAATATCCGCGTCCGCAGATGGTGCGCAAGGACTGGAAGAATCTCAATGGACTTTGGGACTATGCCATCACTCCTGCAAGTCTGCCTATGATGGGGGAGGCTGACGGTCAGATTCTCGTGCCTTTCTGCGTGGAGTCCTCCCTTTCCGGAGTGGGCCGCAGAGTGGGCAAGGACGAGGTGCTTTGGTACAGGACCACCATCTCCAAGCCCCAGTCGTGGGAGAAGACCCTCCTGCATTTCGATGCAGTGGACTGGGCTGCGGATGTTTATGTGAACGGTGAACTTGCACTCAGCCATACCGGAGGATTTACAGCCTTCAGTCTGGATGTAACCGAGGCACTCAAAAACGGCCCTGCAGAAATCGCCGTGAGAGTTTTCGACCCGACCGATGATCCTGCCTGGTCCATCCCTCGCGGTAAGCAGGTGTGCAATCCGAACGGAATATGGTACACCCCTGTGACTGGAATATGGCAGACCGTGTGGATGGAAAATGTGCCGGAGGCGGGATATATAGCCGACTACAATGTGCGCACTGACATTTCCACGGGCGAAATAGCGGTTACAGCAATATGCGAAGGTGCTGCCGAAGGCGACGAGATTGCGGTTGAGGTACTCCGTCCGAAAATAGGCTATAATCCCGAGAAGCCCGGCTGTAGCATTTTTGCCGTTGCCAAGGCTCAGGCACCTGCAGACGGAGAAGTGATAAACAGAATTGCAGAACCTAAACTCTGGAGTGTGGACAGCCCATATCTCTACGGTCTCAAGATTTCCCTTCTTCGTGACGGCAAGGTCATAGACAGCGTTCAGGGTTATACCGCAATGCGCAAGATTTCCGAAAAAGCGGACGAGGCGGGAGTGAAGAGACTTGCCCTCAACGACGAAATCCTCTTCCAGTTCGGCCCTCTGGACCAGGGCTGGTGGCCTGACGGACTCTATACCGCTCCGACTGCCGAGGCAATGGCTTTCGACATCGAAAAGACCAAGGAGCTGGGTTTCAATATGATACGCAAGCATATCAAGGTTGAGCCATCCAGATGGTTCTACGACTGCGACCGTCTCGGAATGTTGGTTTGGCAGGATATGCCTAGCATCGGCTGTTATGCAAAGCGCGAAGACTGGGGCCAGGGCAAGGATTATTACGGGTCCGGTGCTGATTATTGGGCAATCAATGATAATATTAAGGCCAACTATTATAAGGAATGGACAGAAATCATCAACCAGGTGAAGAAGTTCCAGTGCATAGTGGTGTGGGTGCCGTTCAATGAGGCCTGGGGCCAGTTCGACACCAAGGCAGTGGCAGACTACACCAAGGCTCTCGACCCTTCCCGTCTGGTGAATGCAGCATCCGGCGGAAACTGGATTGAAGGAGCCGGAGATATACTCGACACACATAACTATCCTCACCCTCAGATGCGTATTCTGGACGACAGGATGGTGAATGTCTTGGGCGAGTACGGCGGCATAGGTTATCCTCTTGAGGGTCATCTTTGGGAAACAGGACGTAACTGGGGATATATCCAGTTTGAGGACACCGAGGCAGTGACCGACATGTATGTGACCTATGCCAACGACCTCTTGGATATCAAGCAGAATGACAAATGTGCGGCTGCGGTCTATACCCAGACCACGGATGTGGAAATCGAGGTTAACGGTTTCTATACCTACGACCGCAAGGTGCTGAAAATGAACGCGGAACGTGTGCGGGAAGCAAACCGCAGGGTGATAGAGGCAGCGAATGTTCCGGAATTGCCGATAGTTTCTCCATACAGCTTCCACGGTGAATTCCCTATTGACAGCTACGGTCACACCAATCTCTACAAACTCCAGTGCGGCGACCTCACAATGCAGGTGACGGATTTCGGTGCAAGGGTTATTTCCCTCTTCGCTCCGGACCGTGAGGGAGTTGTGGATGATGTCGTGGTGGGTTATGATGACATATTCAGATATCTGGACAACAAGGGAGAGCGCTTTCTTGGAGCAACTGTGGGCCGGGTAGCAAACCGTATTGGCGGAGGCAAGTTCGAACTGGACGGCAAGACTTACAATCTGCCGAAGAACAACAACGGCCAGACTCTGCACGGAGGACTCAAGGGAGTGGATATGGTGAAATGGAGCGTCGTTTCCCGCACCCCTTCTTCAATAACTCTGAAACTCGTTTCTCCTGACGGTTCCGACGGTTTCCCGGGCAATCTCACCATCCTGCTCACCTACACACTGACCCCGGACAATGCCCTTGACATCAAGTATGAGGCAACCACGGACAAGGCCACTCCGGTGAACCTTTCCAACCACGCCTTCTACAATCTCCGAGGCAGCAAGGGAGGCACAATCCTCGACCACATCCTCACCATCCCGGCTTCGGGCATCACACCTGTGGACCAGTATCTCATCCCGACCGGAGAGATTATGCCGGTGGAGGGCACTCCTTTCGATTTCCGCGAGCCGCACGCGATAGGGGAGAGAGTGGGGGCTGCACATCAGCAGCTTGCTTTCGGAGGCGGTTACGACCACAACTGGGTGCTGGACACCCCTGCCGACGGACAGTTGCACAAGGTATGCGAACTCAGTGAGCCTGAAAGCGGCCGCGTGATGGAGGTCTATTCCGACCAGCCGGGTCTGCAGTTCTATTGCGGCAATTTCTTTGACGGAAGCTATGCCGGCAAGAAAGGTCAAATCATAGGCTATCGCGAGGCTCTGGCTCTCGAGACTCAGAAGTTCCCGGATGCAGTGCACCACCCGTCCTTCCCGAACACCATACTCCGTCCAGGCGAAACTTACACCCAGCACACGGTCTATAAGTTCTCTGCACGATAGTTTTTTTTATTGAGAAAAATGCGGAATGGAAACCGAGGTTTTTATTCCGCATTTCTCTTTCATAGGTCAAATCAGCATCTCAAACAACTTGTTGTTCTGATTGATATATTCGTAGGACATTCCGTTGGCCTCCATACGGCGGATCAGGGCCTCATAGTCCTCCTTGGCAGCCACTTCTATGCCGATGAGGGCGGGGCCTTCCTCCTTGTTGGTCTTTTTGATGTACTGGATGTACACCAAGTTGTCGGAAGGGCCCACTATGTCCCTGATGAATGCAAGCAGTGCACCTGACCTTTGCGGGAAGTTTACCAGGAAGTAGTGCTTGAGTCCTTCATACACAAGTGACTGTTCGCGGATTTCCTCCATACGGGTGATGTCGTTGTTGCTGCCGGAGATGATGCAGGCCACATTCTTGCCCTTGATCATATCCTGACAGAAACGCAGGGCTGCCACTGAAAGCGCTCCAGCAGGCTCCACCACGGTTGCATTCTTGTTGTACATCTCGATTATGGTCGAGCAGACAGCCCCTTCAGGAACGGGGATTATGTCGTCCAGCACCTCCTTGCAGATGGCGTAGGTCAGACGTCCTGGCTTCTTTACGGCTGCTCCATCCACGAATTTGTTGATATGCTCCAAATCCACCACGTGTCCGGCCTCCAGCGAAGCCTTCATACTTGCTGCTCCGGCAGGCTCCACACCTATGACCTTGCACTCCGGCCAGACCTGCTTGATATAGGCACCCAAGCCCGAAGCCAGACCGCCTCCGCCGATGGGAATGAACACGAAATCCGGTCTGTCCTTGGCCTGATGTTCTATTTCATATCCTATAGTGCCCTGACCTTCAATGATTTTCTCGTCATCAAAAGGCGGGATGAAGGTCTTTCCGCAGCGTGCCGCATATTTCTGTGCTGCTTCATTGGCCTCGTCGAAAGTGTCTCCGGTAAGCACTATGTCCACATACTGTTTTCCGAACATATTCACCGCCTCGATTTTCTGTCTTGGAGTCGTGACGGGCATATATATGGAACCCAGAATCTTCAGCTTGTTGCACGAGAATGCCACTCCCTGGGCGTGGTTGCCTGCTGATGCACAGACAATTCCATATCTCAGCACATCCGGGGCTATGGAGCTGATTTTGTTATAGGCACCACGTATCTTGTAGGAACGCACCCTCTGCAAGTCCTCCCTTTTCAAGAAGACATTGCATCCGTATTTTTCGGAAAAATGTGCGTTGTACTGATATGGGGTGGGTTCAATGATTTCCTCAAGTTTTGCTGATGCCTTCTCAATGTCTGCAACAGTCGGAAAATAGATATTCTGGTCCATAAAATATAAGTATTGTCAATTCAAGATTACCAGCACGGCGGAAGGATGGCTGAATTCTATGGAAATTCTGTCGGCGCAGGAACGGTTGCGCACACCCTTCCACCAGTTGTCGAACACCACTCCGTCCAGAGGCCATTGCAGGCCCGTGGATTTCAGCCTGAGGCTGTTGTCGGGGGTGAAAACGGATACTGTACGGCCTTCGCCGCAATCAATGGTGTCGTTCCAGGTCAGCACAAACGCTGTGGTATAGTCGGAAATGATTTCGAAATTGTGACCCGGCAAGTCCTTGCTCAACTGCATCAGCTGCCCGTAGTTTCCGATGGTGTGGTCTTCGCATTTGCCCGTGGCACCGAAAATCTGGATCTGAGTGGCCTCGGGCCATCTTCCGCAGGCATATTTCACCGCTTTGGCAATGTCGGCATCGTCCTGCTCATCAACCTTCACGGCAATGTCCGCAAATCTTCCCGGATTCACAATCGAGTCCATATCCCCGACTATGGCATCGGGCAGGCGGCCATCCGAAAATTCGAGATAATTGTCTATTGCTCCGTCACAGCATACCACCGCATCAGCAGTCCCTATGAGATAGCGTGGGAAATCAGTTCCGGGAAACTCCCCGTTTGCAATTATTGCAATCCTGTTCATTTCACCGTATAGTTTTCAGGTTCCCGGAAGCCGAGAAGGAAGGACTTCGCGTCCATTCTCTTCTTGCCTGCCATCTGGAGGTCGGTCAGGGCCACGGCTCCGTCTGCTGTCGCCACTGCAAATATGCCCTTGCCGTCACTCAGAATCTGTCCCGGAACAACTGTTCTGCCTGAACTGAGTCTTTCATAATCTTCGGTAGAGAGTCTCTCTGCAAAGAACACCTTCATTGTGAGAGGGTTTTCCCCTTCTTTGGAGATTTCAGTCCAGGCTGTAGGATAAGGGCTCATACCTCGCACAAAGTTGCAGACCTGCACGGAAGGCTTGTTCCAGTCTATGCGGCACATCTCCTTGGTGATTTTCGGAGCTCCCTTGAGCACCTCCGCTCCCTGGATGAAACTGCGCTGCACCCTGAACTCCACAGAACCTTCTATGAGAGCTTCCACCGTCTGCTCCACAAGGTCCGCACCCATCACCATCAGCTTGTCGTGCAGAGTGCCGGCCGTATCAGTCGGAAGTATAGGGCACTGTTCCCGGTACATTATCTTTCCGGTGTCCACGCCCGCGTCAATCATAAAGGTGGTCACTCCGGTCATATTCTCTCCGTTTATAATGGCCCAGTTGATCGGGGCGGCACCTCTGTACTGAGGCAGGAGGGCGGCGTGAAGATTGAAGGTTCCGAGTTTCGGTATGCTGAACACCGCTTCCGGCAGAAGTCTGAATGCCACCACCACGAAAAGGTCCGGTTTCCAGCTTCTGAGTTCTTCCAGGAAGGCTTCATCCTTGAGGGAAACCGGCTGGAGCAGAGGCAGATTGTGGGCAAGCGCATATTCCTTGACTGCGCTGCAGCTTACCTTCATCCCCCTTCCGCATGGCTTGTCCACGGCAGTCACCACTCCCACCACATCATACCCCTTCTGCACAAGTCTGTCGAGGGCTGCCACCGAGAATTCCGGCGTACCCATAAACACAATACGAGTCTTTTTGAACAATCCCATAAATTTGGCTTTGATTTTTCTGAATTTTGCTTTTATGTTGTCTGCATTGAAAAGGGAAGCATCGTGAACGGCTTTCCAGGTGAGCCAGATGCCTATAGGCCCCAACACAACGCTGGATATGAATACGCCCAACTCCGGGGACACGGCCCCGTCCCTTGCAAGTTTCTTTCCGGAAATATCTATAACCCAATAGAATACGAAGAAGAGCACGGAGATGATTGCCGGTGTTCCGAGTCCACCTTTGTGTATTAGTGCGCCCAGAGGAGCTCCGATGAGGAAGAAGATGAAGCAGGCAAGGGAAAGAGCAAATTTGCTGAATATCTCAATGTCTATGCCCCTGAGCACCCTCGTGTGGTAGCTCACGTCATTGGCATACATCGAAAGCGTGCTCTGCAGTTCCTCCGCCTTGTTCTTGGCCCTTTCCACGGCGCGGATTTCAGCATCCAGGTCCTTCCATTCCCCAATGTTTTCCGCAGTGAGAGGGGTATGCCGCTGGGCAATGAAGCTCGAGTCCATCTGCCTGTGATACCTCAACCCGGACCTCTGTCCCTTCACATTCCTCGAGTTCTCCTCCCAGGCGGCGTTGTTGATGCCTCCGATGGAGTCCTTCCCGTGATTCAAGTCCTTGAGGCTCATTGACTTCACCTGGTCGCTGTACCTTGCGGAGTCGGATTTCTGGAAAGCGTAGTTCTCCAGAGGAATGATTATCTGCTGCTTCCTGAATTCAATTTCCTGAAGCTGAAGGGTGGTATCCCTGTATTTTCTGGTGTTGGTTTCCTCGAAATTGGAACCGTCGAAGAGGGTGAAATACAAGTAGGACTTATCCTTGGACATAGTCATCATCGCGGAATCGGCGACGGTCAGGCTGGTGTTGCCCTTTTTGTCCGTATGGTTATAGACCATAGTCTTGTACATCATCCCGGTCTTGTCGTTCCGGTCCTCAATGCGCAGGATATATCCCTCGATACCGTCGTAGAAGGTGCCGGTCGGGATCTTGATTTCCTCCTTGGTGCGGCCTATGTCGTCACGCAGGGTGTAAATTTCGTTGTAGGCCACCGGGATGAGGTCGTTGGCTATGAAAAAGGCCCCTATGCTCACCGCAAGGCAGACGGCTCCAATCGGCAAAAGTATGCGGGAAAGCGATATGCCGGCCGATTTCATAGCCAGAAGTTCATTGCTTTCCGCAAAATTGCCCAGGGTCATCATCGAGGCAAGCAGGGTGGCAAGCGGAAGGGAGAGCGGCAGAAGAGTGCACGCTCCCCACATCATAAATTCCATTATCACCTTGAAGCCCAGGCCTTTACCCACAAGTTCATCTATGTAGAGCCACAGGAACTGCATCATAAGGATGAATATCACAATCAGCAGGATTGCGATAAACGGCCCCACGAAGGATTTCAGTATGAACTTGTCCAGTTTCTTCATCTCGCCTGTTGTCCCGAAGGCTTATCAACCCAGTTTTGAAAGGAGCACTCGTGCAGCCTCGTCCAGACCGTCCACATTCTTCCCTCCTGCGGTTGCAAGTCCCGGCTGTCCGCCACCTCCTCCGAGTATGGCTTTGGCAGCTTCTTTCACGTCAGCTCCCGCATTATGTCCCTTTGCCACCAGGTCGGCGGAGTACATAACCATAAGCTGAGGCTTGCCTTCGTGGGCAAATGCCGCGATCATCGCAAAATTGCTGGCCTCCTTCTGAAGCATAAACGCTGCGTTGCGGAGCAGGTTCGGGTCTGAATCCGTACGGACCACCACCACGCTCACTCCGTTGATGTCCTTTGCGCTGTCCACAAGTATCTGCTTGAGGGATGCCGCCTTTTCCTTGGCCACAGCCTCGATTTCCTTCTTGAAGGCATCGTTTTCCGCTATGAGTTTGCCTATGGCCGCAGCAAGGTCCGGTGCATTGTTGAACAGAGCCTTGGCGCTGCGCAGGGCGTGTTCCATCACGTCAACCGCATTTTCCGCCTCAAGTCCAGTCTTGGCTTCGATTCTCCTTATGCCTGCTGCGATGGCGCTTTCGGACACAATCTTGAAGAAGCCTATGTTGCCGGTTGCAGATGTGTGGCATCCTCCGCAAAGTTCCACGGACTCGCCGAATTTGACTATCCTCACCTTGTCACCGTATTTCTCACCGAACAGGGCCATTGCACCCATCCTGTTGGCCTCTTCCATAGTCCCGTCCCTCTTTTCGCAAAGCGGATTGTTCTGGCGTATGAGCTCGTTCACCCTCTTTTCCACCCTGTCGATCTGCTCGTCGGAGAGTTTCTCGAAATGCGAGAAGTCGAAGCGGAAATAGTCCGGGGTCACATAAGAGCCTTTCTGCTCCACATGGCTGCCCAGAATTTCGCGCAGTGCCTGATGAAGAAGGTGAGTGCAACTGTGGTTGTTGGCTATGTTCTGCCTCCTCTGTGCATCCACAGTCAGCTTGAACGGGCAGGAGCAGTCCGAAGGCAGTTTCTCTGCGATGTGTATGGTGAGGTTGTTTTCCTTCACGGTGTCCAGAATCCTGATTCTCTCGCCGTTCTCGGACTCAATCCATCCTGAATCTCCGACTTCTCCTCCCATTTCTCCGTAGAAAGGAGTGCGGTCAAACACCAGCTGAATCATCTCGCGGTTCTTCTGTTTCACCTTTCTGTGACGTGCGAGCAGGGCTCCTTCCACCTCCGTGAAATCATATCCAAGGAACTCCACTTCGTCGCAGTGGTGGAATTCTACCCAGTCTCCGAATTCGTTTGCAGTGGCGTTGCGTGCCCTTTCCTTCTGCTTCTGAAGTTCAATTTCGAAGCCCTTGAGGTCTATGCTGAAGCCTCTTTCGGATGCTATGAGCTCGCTCAGGTCTATAGGGAAACCGAAGGTGTCGTAGAGCGTGAAAGCATCCTCGCCCTTGATGACCTTGGTGTCGGAGCTCTTCTCCATTATGCTCTCTATGAGCTTGATTCCCCTGTCCAGAGTGCGCAGGAAGGCCATTTCCTCTTCCCGGATTACCTTTTCTATGAGAGTCTGCTGTTTTGCGATTTCAGGATAGAACTCGCCCATATCGTCCACGAGCTGTCCCACGAGACGGCAGAGGAAAGGCTCATTGAAGCCGAGGAAGGTGTAGCCGTAGCGCACGGCCCTGCGAAGGATTCGCCGGATTACATAACCCGCTTTCACATTGGATGGCAGCTGGCCGTCCGCAATGGAGAATGATATGGCGCGTATGTGGTCTGCAATAACCCTCATTGCCACGTCCACATTCTCATCCGAGCCGTATTTCTTGCCCGAAAGTTCTTCGATTTTGCCTATCATTCCGGTGAAGACGTCGGTGTCATAATTGCTCTTCTTGCCCTGAAGGGTCATACAGAGCCTCTCGAAGCCCATTCCCGTGTCCACATTCCGATGAGGCAACAACTCCAGCGACCCGTCAGCCTTGCGGTTGTACTGCATAAACACGAGGTTCCATATTTCGATTACCAGATGATGTCCCTTGTTCACCAGTTCTGCACCCGGAATTGCCTGTCTCTCAGCGTCATCGCGCAGGTCCACGTGGATTTCGGAGCAGGGACCGCAGGGACCCGTGTCGCCCATTTCCCAGAAGTTGTCGTGCTTGTTTCCGAGCAGCACCCTGTCAGCAGGCAGGTGTGTGAGCCAGCGGTCGCGCGCTTCGGAATCGAGAGCCGTGCCGTCTTCTGCAGAACCCTCGAACACGGTTGCATAAAGCCTGTCCTTGTCTATCTTGTACACCTCGGTGAGCAGTTCCCACGCCCAGTCGATGGCTTCGTTCTTGAAATAGTCCCCAAAGCTCCAGTTGCCGAGCATCTCGAACATGGTGTGGTGGTAGGTGTCGTGCCCCACTTCTTCAAGGTCATTGTGTTTTCCGCTCACCCTCAGACACTTCTGGCTGTCCGTCGCTCTCGGGAACGGAGCAGGGCTGTTGCCCAGGAGCCAGTCCTTGAACTGGTTCATACCGGCGTTGGTGAACATAAGTGTAGGGTCGTTCTTTACGACCATAGGTGCTGAAGGCACGATTGTGTGCCCCTTTGATGCAAAAAAGTCAAGATAGGCTTTTCTGATTTCCTTTGATGTCATCATATATGTTTAATTTTCAATTTTTCATCAAAATACTCCCTTCCGCAGGGCTTCCCCCTCCAAACCGCGAGGATGAGGGCAAAATATCCCGCGAAATTACAACTTTTTTATAAAAAACAGTATATTTGCACGATGCCAGACCTTAAAAAATACATATTCAATCCCCAAACCCTGCTTTATGAGGAGCAGGGGAGCGACTTCAAAAGAAGGCTCGCCGTGTATTTTTTTCTCATAGTCGGAGGTCTGCTCACCGGAATCTTCAATCTCTGGCTGCTCACATCGGTATTCAATCTGGAGCTTCCCAAAACCACCCTCCTTAAAAAGCGCAATGCAGCCCTGCTGTCCCGCATAGAAATGTTCGGGACCTTCGTGCAGGATGCCGACAGAAGGTTGGAAATCCTCCGTTTGCGCGACGACGAAATCTATCGTACCGTTCTGGGTATGAGCCGCATATCTCCCGATGTGAGGGATGCGGGATTTCAGGGGGTGAACCGTTACGAATGGCTTTATGAGGGAGGTTACAGCCTCGACTTTGCGGACGTGGTGGTGCGTACGGACCAGCTGAGCAAGAAAGCCTTCATCCAGTCCAAATCCTTCGACGAGGTGCTCAGACTTGCCAGACAGGCCGGTGATATGGCTTCCAGCGTGCCCATCATCCCGCCAATCTGCCCTGACCGGAAGCACTATCGCATCTCCAGCACCTTCGGACGCAGGGCCGACCCCAAGACCGGCAGACCGGCCTTCCATCAGGGTCTGGACTTCGCCGCAAAGAAGGGCGAGCCTGTGTATGTGACCGGAGACGGGGTCGTGGAGTCCGTGCGTTTCGATTTGAGGGGATACGGCAATCAGATAATCATCAACCACGGTTTCGGCTACAAAACAAGGTATGCCCACCTGAGTTTTGTGAACGTGGTGGAGGGAATGAAAGTGCAGAGGGGAGAGTGCATAGGCAGTGTGGGCAACACTGGCAAATCCACCGGCTCTCACCTGCACTACGAGGTGATCTACAAGGGCCGGCCCACCAATCCGGCAAACTATATGGACTTGAATATGAGCGTGGAGGAATATGCAACAATGGCCCAGGTCTCCAGGAAGAATGCGGGCAGAGTGGTAATCGACCCCAGGAGGGTAGTCAGGAATTGATTATGGCAAGGAAGGAAAAGAAAGGTTACATATTCGACAAGGACAGCCTGAGCCTGCGCAAGGACGGACTGACCTTAGGCACGGTATTGCATTTCCTCGCGATGTACCTGACTTCCGCCATCAGTTTCACGCTCATAGTCTATCTGCTCTTCTCCCTTTTCTTCAACACAAAGGAGGAAACCGTTCTGATTGAGCAGAACAGGGCCTACCAGGAGCAGATTCCCCGCCTGCAGGAAAAAGCCGATATGCTTGCCGACGAACTGCTCTATCTCGCAAACTGCGACAGCATCATCTACCGTTCGATTTTCCGCAGCGATGCCCCGAAACTGGACGTGATGAAGTCCTTCGCCTTTCTCGGCGGCATAGACACCATTCCAGACAGCCGTGTCACTGAATATTCCGCCGGCAAGCTCCGTTCCCTCGAAGAGAAGGCCTCGTCCGTGGAAGCCAATCTGCGTGCCGTTATGGAACAGCTTTCCGGAGGCATCATCTTGCCGCCTATGTCAGCCCCTATAGGCAAACTGTCACCGGCCCAGGTGGGAGCAACGGTGGGGGACAAAATCAATCCTTTCTACAAAGTGCCTGTGTATCATAGGGGTATGGACATCATTTCGGATGCTGACCTGCCTGTGCTGTCTGCCGGGGAAGGGGTTGTGACGGAGGTAAAAAGGTCTATGAAAGTACAGGGCAATGTGGTGACCGTCAGTCATCCGGGAGGCTATTTCACAAGATACGCACATCTTTCGTCCATTTCCGTGCGGCAAGGCACCAAAGTCCGTACAGGCACCAAACTGGGCGGAGTGGGAGTCTCCGGCAATGCCTATGCGCCACACCTGCACTACGAGGTGCTGAAGGATACGCTCGTGATGAACCCTGTCAATTATATGTTTGCGTCATTCGGAGTGTCGGACTATGTGGATATGCTGGTCATTTCCTCAGTCACAAAGCAGTCAATGGATTAGTTCAAAATTATATGGAAAAGCAGTTTTACTCTATAGGCGAAGTCTCCGGAATACTGGGGGAGAACAACTCCACAATCCGTTTCTGGAGCAATTCCTTCCCCCGTTTCGTGCGCCCCACAAGAACAGCCAAGGGCAACAGGGTTTACCGCAAGGACGACATCGAGGCTCTCAAGCTCATACGCCATCTCCTGAAGACCGAGCGCCTGACCATCGAAGGGGCCACGAAGAGGATGGACGAGGACCGCAAGGGAACTGAAAGAATGCAGAAAATTGTGGAATCGCTGACATCCATCAGGAATATGCTGACCGATGTCGCCAAAAACTTATAATTCTTATGGCAACAATAGCAGATGTGGTGCGGGTCATAGAATCCTTCGCACCGGTGGAAATTCAGGAGAATTGGGACAATTGCGGACTCTGTGCCGGAAGTCCCGATGCTGAACTGACAGGCGTGCTCGTGGGCTTCGACTGCACCCGGGCCCTCATTGATGAGGCAGTGGAATGCGGGGCAAATATGGTTGTAACCCACCATCCTCTGATTTTCCACGGACTCAAGAAGGTGGACGAGGCCGATCCGGTCGGGGATGCGCTGATAAGGGCCATTAGGGCCGGGGTGGCTGTCTATTGTGCCCATACTTCCGCCGACAAGGCTCCGGGAGGGGTGAGCTGGGCCATAGCCAGGAGGCTCGGACTGGAGAATGTGTCGGTGCTGGACTACGATGCGGCGGTGAGCTCGGAAGGTTTCGGCTGCGGGCTGGGCATCATAGGGGATTTCCCGGAAGCTCTTTCATCAGACAGGGCCATTGAAAAGGTGAAGGAGGCCTTCGGACTGCCCTATGTGAGGTGTTCGCGACCTTCAGACGGACTCATACGCAGGGTTGCTGCTTGCGGTGGTGCCGGAAGTTCGCTTGTGGACAGGGCCCGTGCAGCAGGAGCCCAACTCTATCTTTGCGGAGATGTTTCCTATCACCATTTTTTCACGCCTGAAGGCTTTATGGTTATGGACATAGGACATTATGAGAGTGAAATAGACATTGTGTCCATTTTATTTTCCTTGATTCAGAAAAATTTTCCTACCTTTGCGGTTCGCATTGCGCAAAAAAGTAACAACAACCCGGTATTTTATTTATAAGCTATATGGCGACTACAAAAAAGACACAGAAAATCGAGACTCCGATCGACCGCCACGAGACCTTCGTGTCCATCAGGAAGAGTTTTGCGGATTCCGAGACCAGCGTTCCGGAGAAGCTCAAGGCCCTCTACGAACTTCAGCAGACAGACTGCGCGATAGACAAGATCGTACAGCTGCGTGGAGAGCTTCCGATGGAGGTTGAGAGACTTGAAAACGAAATTGCCGAACTCAAGGCCAAGGCAGACCATCTCAACCTGCTCGTGGTCGAGTTCACTAAAGGCATAGCGGAGAACAAGCACAATATATCCGAGTGTGATCTCCAGATTGAGAAATACCGCGCTCAGCTTCAGAACATCTCCAACAGCCGCGAATACGACTCAATCAACAAGGAAATCGAGAACCAGGAACTTGTCCGTCAGATTGCAGAAAAGAACATAGGCGAGGCAAAGGAGAGAATTGAAGAGAAGAAGCAGGAAATTGCCTTCATCAAGGAGAAACTCGCAATCCGCAACGGTGACCTTGTGGCGAAGAAATCCGAACTTTCATCCATCGTGGAATCCACAGCCAAGGATGAGCAGGTGCTCCAGACAAAGAGGGAAGAGTGCGCGAAGAAGATTGACGCCAGGACTATGAGTGCCTACGACCGCATCCGTCAGAGTGTGAACAACCACCTTGCTGTGGTGAGCGTCTATAACGGCAATTCTTGCGGCGGATGTTTCAGCACCATAGCTCCACAGCAGCTGATCAACATCGCATCCAACAAGAAGCTCATCATCTGCGAGTACTGCGGCAGAATCCTCGTTAACCCGGACAATTTCGAATAGAATACACTATTGATTTAAGTTTCGCAAGTGCGAAACACCGCTTAAGGAGGGCCTTCGGCCCGACAAAGTCCCTCCCCCGAGGGGAGGGATTTAGGGCGGGGGTAACGTGGATATAAAAAGAAAGTGCGTTGGCAAAGTTTCGCAAGTCTTTCCAATGAACTTTAAATCATATAATTAAGACTTGCGAAACTTGAGTTACTGACTAATGGCTGAAGACAAGAAACCACGACAGCGCAACAGGACTTCAGACATAAATTTGGACACCTTGGGGCTTGAGATGGGAAATATCCCGCCTCAGGCTCTTGATGTCGAAGAGGCGGTCCTCGGAGCCTTGCTTATCGAGCCCAACAGTGTGGATGAAGCAATGGGGGAGCTCACTCCTTCCTGTTTCTATTCCAAGACAAACAAGATGATTTTCGAGGCTATGTCCGCCCTGGTTGCGGAACACGTCAGTCTCGATGTCATTTCCGTGTCCCAGAAACTCAAGGCACAGGGCAATTTCGATGCTGTAGGAGGCGCTCCGACTCTCGTGAAACTGTCGCTCAAGGTGGCTTCTGCAGCCAATATCGAATACAATTGCCGCATCCTCAAGGAGAAGTGCATACAGCGCGAACTCATCACCGCCTCCTGCAAGATTCTGAGGGAGTCCTATAAGGAATCGGCCAATGTGACTGACCTTATGGATATGGCCCAGACAGAAGTCTATGCAGCCATTCAGAACAATGTCAAGAGGGAGGCCCAGCAAATAGGAACCGCAATCAACGATGCTTTGGAAGCCCTCCAGGCGGCCCAGGACAACCCGGGACTGAGCGGTGTGCCTTCGGGATTCGTGTCCCTGGACCGCATCACCCAGGGCTGGCAGCCTTCGGACCTCATCATACTTGCGGCTCGCCCTTCGGTGGGTAAGACGGCCTTCGTCCTGAATGTGGCCAGAAATGCTGCTGTGGACTTCAATATCCCGGTGGCCATTTTCTCGCTGGAGATGCCGACCATTCAGTTGGCAAAGCGTATGATGACCTCCGAGTCCCGCCTCAATGCCCAGAAAATCAAGGGTGGAATCAGGCTGGAGCCTTATGAATGGACCCAGTTGGAAACCCGTCTGGCGAATCTGACCAAAGCCCCTCTTTATATCGACGACACCCCATCCCTGCCTGTGAACGAGTTCCGTGCAAAGGTAAAGAGACTGGTGAACCAGAAAGGGGTGAAGCTGGTGATTGTGGACTACCTTCAGCTTATGCAGGGGCCTGCTGAACTGCGCGGAATGAGGGAGCAGGAGGTGGCTGCGATTTCCCGAACTCTCAAGGCCACGGCCAAGGAGATGCAGATTCCGATTATTGCCCTTTCACAGCTTTCCCGTCAGTCCGAACTCAGGGACGGAAGCCGCAGAAGGCCTCAGTTGAGTGACCTGCGCGAGTCCGGATCCATTGAGCAGGACGCTGATATGGTGCTTTTCATACACCGTCTGGACTATCAGGGTATGGCGGCTTCTGCAGAGGAAGTCGGTGTGACGCAGCTGATTATTGCCAAGCACCGTAATGGTGAAATCGGAGACGTTCCGTTGAGGTTCCATCACGAAGAGGTGCGCTTTGTGGACGAAGCCGACAGCACCTACCGCCAGGCCGATGTGGTCAATTCGGCAATGAACGAGGATGTGCCGGCAGACGATCTGGGCTACACGGGTTCCTTCACCTCCGGCAATGAATTTACGGACTCCGGATTCAACAACATATAATTATATGGGAAAAGAAATTTCACACGAGGGCAAGATAGTCGAGATTACTCCGGACTTCACTTCAGTGGAGATCGTCAGCAGCTCGGCCTGTTCGGCCTGTCACGCCAAGGGGTTGTGCGGATTTTCCGAAAGCGAGACCAAGCTGGTGATGGTGCCGACTGACCCCTATACTGAAAGAAAGGTCGGAGATATTGTCGACCTGGTGCTCAAACCGTCAATGGGACTCAAGGCAGTATGGATTTCATACGTGATCCCGCTGGCGGTTCTTATGATTCTGATACTGCTGCTTTCCCGCTTTGTGGAAAGTGAGGTCTGGGTGGCAGCAGGCTCGGTTGCCGGAGTGGCCCTCTATTATTTCATAATCTGGCTTCTTAGGGACCGTCTCAAGAACGAATTCGTTTTTTGTATCCGCTGAAATCTTATTCAAATCTGCATCAACTGATTTTTTCATATTACTAATAAAACTATTATGACCAGTATCATCATTTGGACTATTGCCGTGATCACCTTGCTCGGACTGGTGCTCGCAGTGTCAATCTTCCTTGTGGCGAAGAAATTCACCGTGAAGGAGGATCCGAGAATAGATCAGGTTGAAGCTGTGATGCCGGGTGCGAACTGCGGCGGTTGCGGTTTCGCCGGATGTCGGGCATTTGCGACAGCCTGCGTGGGAGCCGACAATCTGGACAAGACATTCTGTCCTGTGGGCGGCAACGAGACTATGAAAAAGGTGGCTGACATTCTCGGAATGGCAGTTCAGGAAAAGGCACCGATGGTGGCGGTTGTGCGCTGCAACGGCTCTTGCGCAAACCGTCCTAAAACTTCAAGCTATGACGGAGTGCAGTCCTGCCGCGTGAAGGCTTCCCTCTATGCCGGGGACACTGCCTGCCGCTACGGCTGTCTGGGCTGTGGCGATTGTGTCGCTGCCTGTGCCTTCGGCGCAATCAAGATGGATCCTGAAACCGGACTTCCTGTGGTTGACCAGGAAAAATGTACAGCCTGCGGTGCCTGTGCCAAAGCTTGTCCCAAGGGCATCATTGAAATCAGGAACAAGGGACCGAGAAATATGCGCGTCTATGTTTCCTGCATCAATAAGGACAAGGGTGCCGTGGCCCGCAAGGCCTGCAAGGCTGCCTGCATAGGTTGCGGAAAATGCGCCAAAGTTTGTGCCCACGATGCCATCACCGTGGAGAACAATGTGGCCTACATTGACTTCACCAAGTGCAAGCTCTGCCGCAAGTGCGTACTCGAATGTCCTACCGGAGCCATTCACGATGTCAATTTCCCCAAGCCTGCAGTGAAGCCGGCACCGAAACCGGCCCCTGCCGCTGCAGAGAAACCTGCTGCACCGGCCCCTGCCCCAGAAGCAGCACCGGCTCAGAATAAACCAGTAACCAAGGAGGAGAAGTGATGAAAAAGACATTCAAGATAGGTGGAGTACACCCGAATGACAGCAAGATTTCAGCATCCTGCAAAATCGAGAAGCTTCCGCTTCCGAAGACCGTATATGTCTCTATGGCACAGCACCTTGGTGCACCGGCCAATCCAATAGTTGCAGTCGGTGACAGCGTGAAGACCGGACAGGTCATAGCAGAACCGGCAGGATTCATTTCCGCCTTTGTCCACTCACCTGCAACAGGAGTCATCAAATCCATAGCTCCCCGTCAGGATCTGGCAGGCAATTGGATGAACCATATAGAAATTGCTGTGGCAGAGGAAGAAGTATGGGCCGACGGTATAGACATTACTCCGGACATAGTGACTGACATCCCTGCCGACACCGCGTTTATAGTAAACCGCATCAAGTCCAACGGAGTCGTGGGCCTTGGTGGAGCAACTTTCCCTACCCACGTGAAACTCTGTCCTCCTCCGGGCAAGAAGGCCGACTGCCTCATACTCAACGGAGCGGAGTGCGAGCCTTACCTCACTTCCGACAACCGCATAATGATTGAGAGAAGTCAGGAAATCCTCATCGGAGCCGCCCTTATGCAGAAGGTTCTCGGAGGCTGTCCGGCAGTGGTGGGCATAGAGGACAATAAGCCGGAGGCCATCAAGGCTATGTCCGCAGCCCTCGATGCTCTCAAGGCCAAGTCCTCCGACTATGCAGGTATCCGGATTCAGATTCTGAAGAAGAAATACCCGCAGGGCGGTGAAAAACAGCTCATCGCAGCCGTGATGAAGAGGGAGGTCAAGTCTATGGGGCTGCCTATAGATGTGGGTGCCGTGGTGCAGAATGTGGCCACATCCCTGGCGGTCTATGAGGCTGTTCAGAAGAATATGCCTCTGATTACCAACACGATGACCATCACGGGAGATTGTCTCCCGCAGGAGCGCCAGCACAACTATCTCTTCCGCATAGGAATGCCTCTTTCCTATATCGCAGAGTATGCAGGAGGAGTGCCTCAGGAGGCTGCGAAGATAGTTTCCGGAGGTCCTATGATGGGAAAGGCAATTGCAAATATGGATGCCTGCACAGTCAAAGGTTCATCTTCCCTTCTGTATCTTACCGAAAAACAGACGCGCCGCAAAGCTGAGAGCAACTGTATCCGCTGCGGCAAATGTGCCGATGCCTGCCCTATGGGTCTGGAGCCGTTCCTTCTGAACAAATGTGCCAAGAACGGCCTTATGGACGAACTTGAGCAGTATTCGGTTCAGGACTGCATCGAGTGCGGCTGCTGTCTCTATACCTGCCCTGCCAACATTCCTCTTCTGGATGTCATCAGGCTTGCCAAGGGCGATGTAATCAAAATCATCCGCGCTCGTGCTGCGGCTCAAAAGAAATAAACGGTTAAAACTATGATAGTATCACCATCACCCCATCTTCACAGCAGCCTTTCCACAAGAAGGCTGATGGCAGATGTGATTATCGCGCTGCTGCCTGCAGTCATCCTCTCCTGCCTGCTCTATGGCTGGAAGGAACTCTTTCTGCTCGGTGTCAGCATTGTTTCCTGTGTGGGAGTCGAGTACCTCATCAACAGATTCCTGCTTAAAAAGCCTTGCTCTGTCGGAGACCTTTCGGCAGTTGTCACAGCTGTTCTTCTTGCCCTGAATGTACCGGTATCCTGCCCTTGGTGGGTGCTGACAATAGGAGCAATCTTCGCAATAGGAGTGGTAAAAATGACTTTTGGAGGACTTGGGCAGAACATATTCAATCCCGCAATTGCGGCTCGTGTATTCCTCCTCCTTTCCTTCCCGACTGCAATGACATCCTGGGACTACACCCCGACCGGACTTTTCGGAAGCGTGGATGCGGTTTCCGGACCGACTCTTCTGGGGCTCGTTGCCGAACAGGGTTTGGATTCTGTGGCAGGTTTGGACTGGACTCATCTGCTCATCAACACCTGCGGCGGTTCTGCCGGTGAGCTTTCGGCTCTTGCCCTGATTGCCGGATTTGTGTACCTGCTTGCACGCAAGGTCATCAAGCCTTGGATAACCCTTTCCATACTCGGCACTGTCGCAATCTTTGCCCTTGTCTATGCCCTTGTGGCACAGCCTGCAATGGGAGTCGGAGCATTTGTGGCCTTCCATCTTCTCAGCGGAGGTCTTCTCCTGGGTTCCATCTTTATGGCCACCGATTATGTCACTTCCCCTATGAGCGATTGGGGCGGAGTGGTTTACGGAGTCGGCATTGGTCTGCTGACTATGCTCATCCGTTGTTTCGGTGCCTATCCGGAAGGAGTTTCCTTCGCAATCCTCATTATGAATATGGTGGTTCCTCTTATCAATAAGGGCTTCCACCAGAGAAAATACGGGAGGGCATAAGTTATGGCACTTCAATCATCATTCAAAAATATGCTGATATGCCTGACAACCATCTGTCTGGTATGTTCAGCCCTGCTTGCGGGCGTGTATGCAGTCACAGCGGAGCCTATCGCAGCTGCTGCGGTGAAGAAGACCAACGATGCCATCGCAGCCGTGCTTCCGCAGTTTGAAAAGGCTTCGGAGGAAAAATCCGTACTTTTTGAGGGTAAGGAATACAAGTATTATGAGGTTTATGATATCGAAGGCGAAGTTATGGGTTATGCCATAAAATCAGCCGAAGGCGGTTTCGGAGGCCCTGTTAGCCTTATGGTGGGTGTGCTCACGGACGGAGTTGTATATAACACCAACGTCCTCTCACACGCAGAGACTCCTGGTCTGGGAGCAAAGTGCACCGAACCTGCCTTCCACGACCAGTTCATAGAACTAAACCCTTCCACGACTAAACTCGATGTCAAAAAGAACGGTGGTGACATAGATGCCATCACAGCTGCCACCATCACTTCCAATGCCTACACTAAAGCTGTTGCAAAGGCTGTGGCAATCGCTGCGACAATCAAGGAAGCCCCTCAGGCAGAAGAAGTTGAACCCGTAACTGAAGGAGGATCAGAAAATGAGTAAACTGAAATACACAGTCAACGGCATCCTGAAGGACAATCCGACCTTCGTGCTCCTTCTGGGTATGTGTCCTACCCTGGCCACCACCTCTTCCGCAATCAACGGTATGAGTATGGGACTTGCCACTCTCTTTGTCCTCGTGCTTTCCAACATTGCCATCTCGGCTGTTGCGAAGTTCATTCCGGACAAGGTGCGCATCCCTTCCTACATCGTAATCATAGCCACCTTCGTGACTTTGCTCCAGTTCCTTATGCAGGCTTTCCTGCCTTCAATCTATGAAACTCTCGGACTGTTCATCCCGCTCATCGTGGTGAACTGTATCGTGCTCGGACGTGCGGAGGCATTTGCCAACAAGCATACTGTTCTTGAGTCAGCCTGCGACGGCATCGGCATCGGACTCGGATTCACCATAGCCCTGACTGTCCTCGGTCTGGTGCGTGAACTTCTCGGCAATCTCTCCGCATTCGGTTGGAAACCTGTGGAAGGCGACGGGATTCTCGTGTTCATCCTTGCTCCGGGTGCCTTCCTCGTGCTGGGCTATCTCATAGTCCTTTTCAAGAAACTCACCGGAAATAATTGATTTGACTTATGGAATATTTGATAATAATCATATCTGCGATATTCGTAAACAATATCGTCCTCTCCCAGTTCCTCGGAATCTGTCCGTTTCTGGGTGTTTCCAACAAGCTTTCCACCGCGGTGGGTATGTCCGGAGCCGTGTGCTTCGTGATAACTCTTGCTACACTGGTGACCTATCTGCTTCAGGTCTATGTGCTTGCGCCTCTCAATATCGAGTTCCTGCAGACCATAGCCTTCATCCTCGTGATTGCGGCGCTGGTGCAGATGGTGGAAATCGTGCTCAAGAAAGTGAGCCCTTCGCTCTATTCCGCACTCGGAATCTTCCTTCCGCTCATCACCACCAACTGTGCAGTGCTCGGAGTGGCCCTGATTGTAGTGACCAAGGAATTCAGCTTCGGCGGTGAGCCGCATATGCTCAACCTCGTGGAGTCTCTCGTGTATGCCCTGTCCACAGCTGTGGGCTACGGCCTTGCTATGGTGCTCTTTGCCGGAATACGCGAAACTCTTGCCCTGAACAGCGTGCCGAAATCTTTCAAAGGTGTTCCGATTGCCCTCATTTCTGCCGGCATAATGGCTATGGCATTTATGGGATTCTCGGGTCTAGTATAGATTTTCAGGAGGACGGCAACTTTTTTATGATGAAAAAGTGAAAAAATCGACATAATTTTTTTATCAATCGTCATTTCCTTTCATATTTAGTTTTATATTGCACTCCGACTTTGGGGTGCAATTTTTTTGTACTTATGAAAATCAAGGAAATGTTCCTGGAAGAGAGACCCAGGGAGAAGATGAAGCAAAGGGGACTGGATGCCCTCACGGACGTGGAATTGCTGGCTTTGGTGCTCCACAGCGGTTCCGGAAAGAAGAATGTAATCGAGTTGGCCAGGGAGCTCTATTCCGAGTATTCAGGCAGTCTGTGCAGTCTGTCGGCTGCCTCACCGGACCGTCTGATGCAACTGGGAGGCATAGGTTTCGGGAAGGCTTCAACCATCTGTGCGGCTTTTGAGCTGGGTCGCAGGTGTGCAAGTCAGAAGGCATTCAGAAGCAACAGCTCCATAATCAATTCCGATATGGCCTGTGCGCTTATGTCGCCGTCAATGAGGGTGTTGGACCACGAGGAATGCAGGGTTTTGTTCCTGAACAGGAAAAACAGGGTGGTGGACAGTCTTGTGGTGAGTTCCGGAGGTATGGCTTCCACTACTCTGGACTGCAGGGTAATTGCAAGGCTCGCGCTTGAGAAAAAGGCCACCTCAGTCATCCTTTTCCATAACCACCCGTCCGGATGCCCCCTTCCCGGACAGGCCGACTTGAATGCAACCGAGACCATACGTCAGGCTCTGATGGCCATAGACGTGCAGCTGCTGGACCATATCATCATTGCAGGCGACTCCTGGTTCAGTTTTGCGGACGAAATGGAGAGGAAATACTGACAAAAGTCTGCGAAAGTCAAAACTGTTTGTTATTTTTGCAGGTCTAAACTACATCGATATGAATGTTGTCAATCTCGGTGAGCAGAACTCTGTGCTCAATTCTTTCATCGCGCAGATGAGAGACAAATCAGTCCAAAAGGACAGTATGCGTTTCCGTAGGAATCTGGAAAGGGTGGGAGAAATTTTCGCCTATGAAATCAGCCGGAAACTCCGATACAGCTCCAAAGCAATCGAGACCCCGTTGGGAACTGCCACCGTGTCCACTTTTGACGACTCCCTTGTAATAGCAGCAATACTCCGTGCGGGACTACCCCTGCACCAAGGCCTGCTGAATTTCTTCGACAATGCCAAGTCTGCCTTTGTGGCGACCTACCGCAAATACATCAAGGGGGATGACTTCACGATGAATGTGGAATATTCCAGTTCCATAAAGCCTGAGGAAAAAGTTCTCATCATTGCCGATGCGGTGCTGGCCACAGGGGCTTCCCTGAAACTGGTCTATGACAGGCTTATGGAAGAGGGCTCTCCTGTCCATACCCACCTTGTATGCCCCATCTGTAGCGCATATGCGGTTGAGCATCTGCAGATGGTGATGCCGGACAATGTCACTCTCTGGGTGGCGGCCATAGACGAAGAACTCACAAGTCATTCCTACATCGTTCCGGGTCTGGGTGATGCCGGCGACCTGGCCTATGGGGAAAAGAGCGAATAATGCCTGTTTGAGCGGTTTTGCCTATGCTGGGGTGGTGACCTTGCTTTTGCTGGTGCTGTCCCTCGTTCCGCCTTTCGAGCTGTTCGGGCTGAGGCTTGAGCGTGTGAATCCCTATCCTTCCATTTTGGAATATGACGACAGTTCTCTTCCCGAGGACTTCGTTCCCGACCTTGAGTCTCTGCTTGTGCAAGCTCCCGTACATCAGGATGATTCAGTGGCGGTGACATTCGGGGATGCGGATTCCAGCCGTACCGTCAGAATTGCTTTCCTTGGGGATTCCTTCATTGAGGGGGACATCCTGACCTGCAACCTGAGGGAACATCTCCAGTCTGACTTCGGTGGAGGAGGTGTGGGGTTTGTGCCTTGCCAGCTGCCTTTCAAAATATACCGCCGTACCGCTTCCGTCAGCAGCAGCCTCTGCAAGAGTTATGGGATACTGAAGGTTAAGTCCGCTCCCGAATCCCTGAAGGACAAGTTCCTCGCGACCGGCTACCTGTCCACAGCCGGCAAGGGTGCCGTGATGGAGTGGAAATGCGGGGACAATTTCAGCCACCTCAGGGGAGGAGACCTCTGCCGTGTCATTTTCCTCAGCCCTTCGGACAGTCGTTTGGAACTGTTGGCGGACGGTGAGAAGACACTGGAATGCAATGTTTCCGGCTCAGAGCTGCTCAGGCAGATTGTGATTCGCCGGCCGGCTGAAAAACTCGAACTCAGGGTCCTGGAAGGAGAACTGCTGGTCTATGGGGCTTCATTCGAGTCCTCCTCCGGTGTGATTGTGGATAATCTTTCCGTGCGCAGCAATAATGGAGGAGGCATCTTCAATGTATCCTCCCAACTCAATCGCCAGTTTGCTGCCCTGCTGGACTACGACATAGTGGTCCTCCAATATGGCCTGAACATTATGCTCCCGGACAAGCAGAACTACAGCAAGTACCAGAAACAGCTGGAGGATATGATAGAATATGCCCGCGCCATTTTCCCGGAAAGCCTGATTGTTGTGATGGGAGTCACCGACCGGGGCATACTCAGGGAGGGGGAGACTGAATATGCCTCAATCCGTTCTGCCGATGCCCTCACCCGCCATCAGAAGGCCGCAGCAGACAACAAGTCAGTGCTTTTCTGGGACACCTGGTCTGAAATGAATGCCCTTGGTGGCCTCGATACCTTTGTCCAGAGAGGATGGGTAGCCACGGACCAGACTCATTTTACCTATGCAGGGGGCGCAGTGCTTGCCGGAAGGATGTATCCCTTTATGTCTTCCCTGGTTTTGGAAGCCCGCGGACACGATCTGGAACCTCTCGATGCTCTCGAAGCGCCACCTTCGGCACCGGCAGAGTTGATGGGCGGGAAAAACCAACTTGCGGGACAGTCTGCCTCTAATTAGCCTGCAAGTTATGTCCCTGGTTGCTCTGATAACAAGTCTTTTTTCCGGGATTGAATTTCCCGTGGTTTTTCCGGACTCTGCCGAGCGGATTCTGGCCTGCCTGAAATACAGCCAGACGGCTCCTCTTCAGCTTCCGAGCATGTTTATGCTCTGTTTCCTGCTCTGTTTCCTGCCTCTTCTGGCTCTGGTCTCCCGCAGCACGGGATTGCGCAAGCTGCTGATAGCGGCAGCCTCGGTGGGGCTCTACTACAAACTCAGCGGAAGCTGGGTGTGGCTGCTTCTTCTGCTTGCCGTTATGACTTGGGGAATCGCCCTTGCCGTGCAGCGTAGGCTGGATCACGGACGGGGGACCTCGGGCTGGGTCGCCGTGGCTGTGGGGATGAATGTGCTTCTGCTGGTTCTATTCAAGGCTGGAGGGGCCTTCGGTCCATATTTGGGCGAAGTGGCAGGACAAAACTGGATGCGGCTGGCCATACCGGCAGGCATTTCTTTCTTCTGTTTTCAGTCAATTTCCTATGTGGTGGATTGCAGAAGGGGACGTATCAGGGCCAGGTCTTCCTTTCTGGATGTGCTGCTTCTTTTAGCATATTTTCCCAAGATGTTCCTGGGACCTCTGGTGAGAAATGCGGATTTCATAGCCTCAATGCAGAATCCACGTCTGTCCCTGACCCGGGAGGAAAGGGCCGGAGCCATACGACGCATCATTTTCGGACTTGTAAAATTCTGCATACTCTCCCGGGTAATAGGCCGTTTCCTGGTGGACCCGGTCTTTGCGGCCCCCTCGGCAGCCGGCGGACCTGCGAGCCTTCTTGCAGTATATGCCTACACTTTCCAGCTCTATTGCGATTTCTCCGGTTACACCGACCTTGCCATAGGCATTTCCTTCTTCCTGGGCATTCCTCTTCCCGAAAACTTTGCTCTGCCCTATCACAGCGCAAGCATCACTGAATTCTGGAGACGCTGGCACATAAGCCTTTCCACCTGGTTGAGGGATTACCTCTATATAAGTATGGGAGGGAACCGCAAAGGCAGGCTGCGCACATATTTCAACCTGCTGGTGACTATGGTCTTGGGCGGCCTTTGGCACGGTGTGGGGGTGATGTTCCTGCTATGGGGCCTTTGGCACGGGGTACTGCTCTGTCTGCACAAGCTTATGCTGGGGATTGACAACAGAATTGCAAGATACTGGTTCGGTAAGACAGGGGCTTCAATGAAAACCTTACCCCGTGCAGTGGGGATTTTTGTGACCTTCAATGCAGTGGCTTTCGGCTGGCTGATGTTCCGCAGTCCGGATTGGGAGGTGTTTACGACCATAGCCGGCAATATTGCATCCTTCTGGTCTGCGTCTGATTTCGAATCCATTGCTTCGATTGCAGGCTCAGTGTCCGGGGATATTACCTCCGGGGCTGCCCTGGGTATTTCGCTTGTGGCGCTGGCTGTGGCTGTTGTAACTCATTTTATGCCCTCCTCACTTGTGGCTCACAGCGACCGTCTGCTGTGCCGGCTCGGTTTCTGGGGACAGTGCCTGATTCTGGTCCTTGTAATATGGGCTGCAATGCAGACTTCCGCCCAACTCTTTCCTGACGCGACTTCCGCCCTTCCTGTCTATGCAAATTTCTGATACTCAACTATAAAAATAAAGATACCGTTTCCGGTATCTCACTTACAAAAATAGGATACCATTTCTGGTATCCTGCTTGGTTGCGGGGGGAGGACTCGAACCTCCGGCCTCCGGGTTATGAGCCCGACGAGCTACCAACTGCTCTACCCCGCGATGTTGCTCCTGAAGCAGGACTTGAACCTGCGACCCTCTGATTAACAGTCAGATGCTCTAACCAACTGAGCTATTCAGGAATGTGCCTCGATTTTTAAACACCCTCTCTTTCGATTGGGATTGCAAAGGTACAACAAAATTTTATACCTGCAAACTTTTTTAGCCTTTTTGTGAAATATTTTTTGAGGATTACTAACTACTTCCCAAGAAAAGCGGAGATGCCGTCAATGTCATTGTGACTGAAACTCTTTTGCTCTCCGGTGTTCAGATTCTTTAAATTTACGGAGCAGGACTCTACTTCAGTATCACCGCAGATGGAGATGAATGGGATGTTCTTGCGTGAGGCATAGTCGAACTGCTTCTTCAGTTTGGATGCCTCAGGGTAAATTTCGCAGCTTATTCCCCTGTCTCTCAAGGACTTGACTATAGGAATGAGATAATTCACCTCTTCTTTTCCCATATTTGCGAACAGCAGTTTTGCGCTTTCACCTATGCTTTCTGGGAACTTGTCCAGACCTTTGAGCACATCGTATATGCGGTCTGCACCGAAAGATATGCCCACTCCTGACATACCCGGAAGCCCGAAAATGCCGGTGAGGTTGTCGTAGCGGCCTCCTCCGCAGATGCTTCCGATTTCAAAGTCCAAAGCCTTCACCTCGAAAATAGCTCCTGTATAATAATTCAGTCCTCTTGCAAGGGAAAGGTCTATTTCCACATCCTGCCTGATGCCTCCCACTTCTATAAATCCGAACAGTTCCTCCAGTTCCTCGATGCCCTTGAGCCCGGTCTGAGACACCACACCTGATGCTGAAGCTCCTCCGAAGAGAGATTTCATAAGACTGAGTTTTTCCGCGTTGTTGCCTTTGAGGCTGAGCACGGGTTCAATGACTTTCACCGCATCTTTGCTCAGACCCTTTTCAAGCATTTCAGCCTCCACTGCCTCAATCCCGATTTTGTCAATCTTGTCGATGGCCACAGTAATATCCACCACCTTGTCCGGGAATCCGCATATTTCGGAAAGTCCTGTAAGCACCTTGCGGTTGTTGATTTTTATGAGTACCCTGATGCCGAAGAGTTCGAACACCCTGTCCACAATCTGCACAAGTTCCAGTTCGTTCAGTTGGGAGTTGGAACCTATCACGTCGGCATCACACTGGTAGAACTCGCGGTAACGTCCTTTCTGGGGACGGTCTGCACGCCACACGGGCTGAATCTGATAACGCCTGAACGGAAAAGAGATCTCATTCTGATGCTGCACCACAAACCTTGCGAACGGTACAGTCAGGTCATATCTAAGGCCTTTCTCGCAGACCTTGTTGGTGATGGCTTTGCAGTTGTAGGCCGGCTTCTTTGCGCTTTCGGGAGCGTCTGCGAGTAAGAACTGATTGAAATCCAGGCCATTGAATGGCTCACCCGAGTCCAGAATGCGGAAAAGCAGTTTGTCTCCTTCTTCGCCGTATTTGCCCATAAGTGTGCTCAGGTTCTCCATTGAAGGGGTTTCAATAGGAGCGTAGCCATAAGTGCGGAAGACTCTGCTGATCGTGTTGAAAATATAATTGCGGCAGGCCATTTCTGATGGTCCGAAATCTCTTGTGCCTTTTGGAATTGACGGTTTCTGTGCCATTTTATGCTTGTTTCCGGGCTGAGGCAGGCCGCAACCCTCATTGTACTTAGTAATCCTCAAAAAATAACCTGCATCATCTTTGAAAATCTTTTCGGTCCATATTTCCTCCCTCATCAGTCACATAGCTACGGCTATGCTCCTTCTTCGGGTGAAAATCTGACCTCGAAAATCCAATTCAAATCTGAAGCAACTTATTTTTTTCATATTACTTCAAAAGTCCCGCTGCTGTAGTTGCAACGGGACTGCAAAGATAGTAATCTTCAAAAAATAACCTGCATCATCTTTGAAAATCTTTCCGGTTCATATATGCTCCCTATTCAGCCACTTTCGCTTTATATTCAAGTTTTTCTATTGCGGCAGCCAGTTTTTCCGGGTTGGTCTTCGCTGCATCGTACTTGATGGTGATAGTTTGCTTTTCCAGGTCCACCTTCAAATCCTTCACACCCTTTTCGAAGGCCACATTGTCCATAACCTTGTTCACACAGGCCTTGCAGTGAAGATTGGCGCTGAAAACAACTGTCTTGATGTCCTTCTTCGGCTTTGCCATAGCAGGAACGGATGTATTGGAGGTAGGGGAAGCAAATGCAGTGAACTGACCGCCCGCAACGCAGGCAGCAGCTGTCAATAAAATAAAAATGTACTTTTTCATAGTTATCATATTTTTTCAGTTTTCCATAATGTGAAACGGAGCCCCGCATAGACCTTTATGCCCATAAGCGGTCCCCATACGCAACTTGCGTCAAAAGAAGGGGATGCGGGATTGATTTTGCCGTCAGCCCCCGTATCTCCGCACACCAGCACCTTCTGCTTGTAATTGGTGAGATTTTCTGCCCCCACATACAGGTCCACTCCCTTGAACCTCTTTGTGACCTGAAGGTACAGAAGTGGATAGACAGGCGTTCTGCCATTCTTGTAGAGCAGGTTTCCGTCCGCATCGGTCATATCCCTCATAAAGTCATAGACTCTCGAAGACCCGTTGAGGGATGCCGTGAAGTCGAATATCCATTTGTTCATCGGGAGGGCATACTGCAGGTTCAGCACTCCCTTGAAACGGCTGGTCATAGGCCTTTCCACAAGGCCCTTGTCCGCAAGTTCTATTTTGGCATTGCTGTAACGGGCCGTGAGGGTGATGGTGAAACGTTCCACAGGCTCCACATTGAAGTCCAGCTGGAAATTGTCAGTGTAGGACCGTCTGCCGTCCAGGGCATAGAAGTCTATCTGATTAAGGTAGTGCTCATAGTCCACCACCATCTGCTGCACAAATTGTGTGCGGAAATAGTCGAAACTCAGATAGGTGTTCGAGGATGCTCCGAAAGGCATATAATAGGTGATATTGCCGCCGAAGGTCCACGCATCTTCCAGAATGTGGCTGTTGGGGTCTCCCCGGAAAATCTTGCTTGTGGAGAAAACTCCAATATTGTCCACCAGGGGAGTGGAAAATCTGAGTCCCCTTCCTCCGTTTGCCCTGATGACCACCTCTTCAATTGGGGAATACTTGAGGGTTAGGCGAGGGGAGAAGCGAGGCAGGAATTTCTTCTCGCCGTCGTGGTTGTAGAAAACATCTTGACGCAGTCCCGCGATGAGGGAAAACTTCGTGTCATAGTGGTAGGTGTATTCTGCAAATATTCCGGCATTGCCCAGCAGGTTTCTGCCTTTGAATGTCTGGACCGGGTTCAGTCCGGTGTAAAGGCGTGCGAAATCTTCGATATATCCGTCCAGATTGCCTCCGAGTCCGACCGTGAATTTGTGTGCTTCGCTTACCTCATTCTGATACAGGAGGTTGAAGAACCCGGAATGCTGATCGGCAATGTATTTCGTGGCACCGAACCACGAGTCCATATCCTGATATGTATAGTCTGCCACCAGCGCTATATTTTGGGAATTGTCCTCGTTGAGAGGAACACCCACCTTCACATAGCCGTTGACGGAATGGTTCAGGATCTTTGACCCCCAGGGATTCAAAGCTTCTGCTGCCGGGGTGAGCGTATAGCTGTCCGGGTCATAGAAATGCTTCCCGTTGTCCGCGTCCCTGAACATCTGGCCTCCGGTCCTGCTGTCCCTGATTGCACGCACGCCGAAGCGTACCTGCACCCCGGAAGGAGCATAATAGAGCCAGCGGTTGGCGAGGTTGAACTGAAGGGTCAGAGGGTCGTCAAGCAGGGTATCGTGGTTCATATCCATAGTCGCGAAATTGCCGGAAACGTGTCCCAGCATCACCGTGCTCCAGTTGTCATTGAGTTGGAGGGAAGATGCTATGTTTAAGTCCATCTTGGAGTCGGTCATTGCCGAATAGTTGATGAACAGGGGCTTCTCGTCAGTCGGCTTGCGGTGTTCCATATTGATCTGGCCCGTCATCGACTCCACTCCGTTGATGACCGAGGTCGAGCCCTTTGCAATCTGTATGCTCTCCAGCCATTGTCCCGGCACATAAGAGAGTCCGAAAGGTGCTGACAGCCCGCGCATTACAGGACGGTTTTCGTCAAGCATCTGGGTGTAGATTCCTGAAAGTCCGAGCAGACGTATCTGCTTCGCCCCGGTCACTGCGTCGGAATATCCCACAGTAACGCTGGCGGAGTTTTCGAAACTTTCTGCAAGGTTGCAGCAGGCCATTTTGCACAAACCTGCGGCTGAAATCACTTCCGTGCGTATTTCCTTGCCGCGTGGAAGATAGTTGCCGGCCTGATGTCCGGTGAAGACGGCTGTCTGAATGCTGTCCTGTCTCTCGCCGTAGATACCTGTGGTGTCGATAATTGCACCGGAAACATCATTTACTTGGGCACCGGCAAGATATGATATGAGCAATAATGCTGATAATGATATAATCTTTTTCATAATTTAGTATCTGATTGTACAATAGATATTTGCGCCAGGTAGAGGCCTGACGCACCGATTGCAGACGAATCAAATCAGATACGGAAAACTGAAAACAGCTTGCCCAGGAAAGAACCGTTCGCAATGGGGACTCCATCCAGCAGACCAAGTGCGGACATCATTCCGGTGGAGGCTCTGCGGCAGTCCTTGCAGCAGGAGCAGCAGTGCAGATGAGGGGTAAGAGTAATGGGGAAATGGTTCAGCCCTGAGCGTTGGTCATCCCCGGACCCGGATACTGTCAGGGCGTGGTAGGTGTTTGAGCAACAGTCGTTTTCGTCAATTTTCTCGTGGGACTCGTTGCTGTGGGGCAGGTATTCGCACAGGTGACGGCACTCTTGCCCGTGATGGCAGTGGTGCCCGTGGGACTCCGGGTGTATGTCTTCGCATTCCAGACCGTTCACACCCGAAATCGCTGCCACGACATAGTCCTTGCCCGAAGCCTTGCAACTGTGCACGTCAAGCCCGGCTATGCCCACAACATAGGCACAGACCATCAGCACAGCTGTCAATTTTGACATAAAGGACTTCATCATAGCAAAACCAATTAAACACCGCAAAAATCATTCCTGCAAGGATTTCATTATTTGAAAATATTAAGTTAATTTTGTAGGTTTTATGAAAGACAATACTAATATATAGATTTATGAAAGATTTCGTCAAAATGATGCTTGCCACATTGGCTGGCTTGATTCTTTTCTCGGTAGTGTGGGCGCTTATGATGTTCAGTTTCATAGGTTCCTTAGCTTCACTTTCTTCAGACACTCCGGTGGTGCCTAAGGAGGGAGTTCTCTATATGAATATGTCCAATTTCGTGATTGCCGAAAAGGAAAATCCGATGGATATGACAGGTCTTATGCAGGGCAATATGACCATCAAGACCCTTGGCCTGCTTAATGCCATCCAGGCTTTGAATATCGCAGCAGCAGATCCTGGTGTGAAATTCCTGTATATGAGACCGGACGGAGTGTCTGCCGGAATAGCTGACATTGAGGAATTGCGCAGGGCAATACTGAAATTCCGTGAGAGCGGCAAGGCAGTCATTTCTTTCATAGAAAACCCGTCCAACGCCAGCTATTACCTCGCAAGTGCCGCAGACAAGGTGTATGTGACGGCAAGCAAGGGCGGAATGAACACCGTGATAGGCCTTTCTTCCCAGATGTTCTTCCTCAAGGACCTGCTTGACAAGCTGGGCGTGAATATGCAGCTGATCCGCCACGGCAAATACAAGTCAGCCGGCGAGATGTATATCAAGAATCAGATCAGCAAGGAAAACTACGAGCAGACCCACGCTATGATTTCTTCCATCTGGAACAGTTGGGTTGCCGACATGGCCGCTTCCCGCGACATCACTCCCGACAGATTCAACGCCCTTGTGGACGACCTTGCACTGGTGGAGCCTGAGGACTTCGTGGATAACGGTCTGGCAGATGCGCAGTTGAGCCGCGAGGAGAGGAAACAGAAACTCTGCGACCTCTATATGGCGGAAGATTTCAACGACGTGCAATTCATTCCTTTCGAGGACTACACCATCGCCCGCACTTCAGCTCCCAAATTCAGCACCAATCAGATTGCCGTAATCTATGCTGACGGAGAAATCGTGGACGGAGATGATGACCCCCAGAATGTGGCCGGTGACACTTTTGCCGAGATGATTGCAGATGTCAGGGCGAACGATATGGTCAAGGCAGTGGTACTCAGGGTGAACTCCCCTGGCGGAAGCGTGCTGGCTTCGGACAAAATCCGCAAGGAACTGCAGCTTCTGCGTGAATCCAAGCCTGTCATAGCGTCTTATGGAAATTACGCTGCATCAGGCGGATACTGGATTTCTGCCGAAAGCAACTACATCTTCTCGGATGCCACCACCCTCACTGGCTCAATCGGTGTTTTCAGCCTCATACCTGAATTCGGCAAGGCGGTGAAAAACCTCGCCCACATCAATGTGACCAATGTCAACTCCAACCGCCACAGCGATATGTATTCCTCAATGAGGCCTCTGGACGGAGCTGAGACAGCCTATGTGCAGCAGTCTGTGGAACATATCTATGACGAGTTCACTTCGATAGTCGCAGAAGGCAGGGAATTGCGCAAGACCTATGTGGATTCCATTGCACAGGGCCGTGTGTGGGCAGGTGCCGATGCCATCAAGATCGGTCTGGTCGATGAAATCGGAGGTATTGAGGATGCTTTGAACCGGGCTGCGTTCGAGGTGGACGGCAGCGCATCCTACGACAACTTCTACATAGTCAGATATCCCGCTGCAATGACCCCTCTGGAGAGCCTGCTTTCGTCTTTCCAGGACGTAAAAACGCCTCTCGTATTCGGTGGCACTCCTTTCGAGGCTGTGGAAAGGGCATTTTCTTCGCTCAAGGATGCCGAATCCGGAAAAGTCTATGCGAGACTGCCTTACGAATACATCATCAAATAGCGCAAGGACCTGATTTTTTCTACCGTCAAACACGATCCTATGAACATCGATCTTCTCTCGCAAATGGTTTACGACCTCATTCTCGAGCACAACAGCCTGTCGCTTCCGGGAGTGGGGTGCTTCGTTGCCGAGATTGTTCCGGCGACTTTCACCGACAGGGGCTACACCATCAATCCTCCTTACCGCAAACTTTCTTTCAGAAGTTCCGGTCCGTCCGACACGCTTCTCGTGGACCTTTATGCGGCCTCCAACAATGTGTCGGCAGAGGTAGCGAGGAAGGTGCTGGTGGATTTCCTTGCTGAGATGAAAACTCTGCTGTATGCGAAGAAGAATGTCGTGTTTCCGGGTTTGGGAAGGTTGCGTGCGACCAGGGAAAACAATATCTTTTTCGTTGCAGACGAGGGGCTGGACATATTTCCGGAGGGCTTTGCGCTGGAGCCTTTGTCCTTGAAGGCGCGCAAGGAGACTCCTGAGGAAATCAGCAGGTCTGTGGAGAAACTGGAGGGGATTTTGAGCGGGGAAGAGCCGGTTGCACAGACTGTGACCGAAGCTGAAGAGGCTATGATTGAGGTGGTTGCGGATGAAACACCTGTAGATGAAACACCTGTAGATGAAACACCTGTAGATGAAACATCTGTGCCGGAACCATATGAGCCAAAACCTATTGAGCCCGAAATACTTGTGCAGGAAATGGCTGAGGAAAAGGCCCCTGTGGAAGCAGTTTCGCAGACCCGCAAAATATGGAAAGGCATAGGCATATCTGTAGCCGTGGCTGTCGCCCTTGCCGCAATTTTCATAGGCGGTTTCGTCATTCTGGCCCATCTGAACCCAACCTTTGTGGATTCCCTGCTATACACTCCGGAGGAATTGCAGGTCATAAATTGGAAATAATTATGTTCGAACTGATATATCCGATTGAACCCGCTCCTACTATGCCCGGACCAAAGGCTGGAACGGCCAGTGTGGAGGTTCAGGAGGGTGAACTCCTGCCGGTGGTCGAGGAGTCGGGGATGGTGGTCGGAAAGGCGGCGAGGAAATACTGCCACGGAGGTTCCAAGCTGCTCCATCCGGTGGTGCACCTCCACATTGTGGACCGCAGCTCCCGCCTCTATCTCCAGAAACGTTCCTGGAACAAGGACCTCCTGCCTGGCAAATGGGATACATCAGTGGGAGGACACGTGGATTATGGAGAGTATCTGACCGAGGCCCTTATGCGCGAGGCAGCTGAGGAATTGCACCTTACCCGCTTCAATCCGGTTTACATAGGCACATACCGCTATAATTCAAAACAGGAATCCGAGTTGGTGAATATCTATGCCACAGTCGGCAATTTCGACCTCCGTCCCGACCCGGAAGAAATCTCCGAAGGCCGTTTCTGGACCTTTGAGGAAATAGACAGGGCTATGGGGCAGGGAATCCTGACCCCCAATTTCGAACAGGAATTCCGCCGCATAAGGACAAAACTGCTTTCACTGTTATGAGAATTTTCAAAATATCCACCCCGTACAGGACATCTTCTGCCAGTCTGGAGCAGCTCATCAGCTCGCTCAAGGAATACGACTTTATTCTTTGGACTTGTGAAGAGACAGGTATGGAAATACAAGAGTCTGATTTACAACGCCTTGTCTCCATTGCAGAGGATTGCGGAGCAGATATGGCCTATGCCGACAGCCTTGAAAGAAAGGACGGAAGAATTTTTCAGCATCCGCGTATTGACTGTCAGTCCGGGTCCCTGAGGGATGATTTTGATTTCGGCCCTATGGTGCTTTACCGTGTGAGACCATTTCTTGATGCAATTTCCCGCGCAAGAGAGCAAGTGCCTGAGGGATACGAGTTTGCGGCTTTGTATGATCTGCGCCTGAGGATGGGGAACATAGTCCACGTGACTGAGCCCCTCTACACTGAATCACCCCTGGAGGCAATTTCCTCAGAGGAAGCCCAGTTTGCCTATGTGAAGGCTTCAAACCGTGCTGTACAGCTCGAAATGGAGAAGGCTTGTACCTTGCATCTCAAGCGCATAGGAGCATATCTTCCTGCACCCGGGCTGCCGCCTGAGATGTCCCGGGAAGTTTTTCCGGTGGAGGCTTCGGTCATCATTCCGGTCTTGAACCGCGAAAGGACCATAGCCGATGCAGTCAGGAGCGCACTCGGGCAGAGGACGGATTTTTCTTTCAATGTGATAGTGGTGGACAACCATTCCACAGACGGCACTTCAGGGATTCTGGAGCAGATATCAGCCTCAGACAGCCGCCTTGTGGTTCTGAGGCCTTCCCGCAGGGACTTGGGAATAGGAGGTTGCTGGAATATGGCAGTTCAGAGCCTGCATTGCGGAAAATATGCGGTGCAGCTCGACAGTGATGACATCTATTCAGGAGAAGACAGCCTCTCCCGCATAGTTTCGACATTTCGGGAACAGGACTGCGCAATGGTCATAGGTTCCTATACCATAGTGGATTTCAGCCTCAATGTCCTGCCTCCAGGACTGGTTGACCACCGCGAATGGACCTCTGCCAATGGACATAACAATGCTTTGAGAATCAATGGTTTCGGAGCCCCGAGAGCATTCAGGACCGACTTGCTCAGGCAGTTTCCTCTGCCCAATGTGAGCTATGGCGAGGATTATGCAGCGGCTTTGCGGATTTCTGGGCTGTACCGGATTGGACGAATTTATGACAGTCTCTATTTCTGCAGGCGTTGGGGCGGCAATTCCGATTCCAACCTCAGCCTTGAAAAACTGAACCGCAATAATTTCTATAAGGACAGCATACGGACTATTGAGCTGAAATCCAGAATTTTAAGGAATGAATATGGGAAAAACGGAGAATAACAGTCAGGTGGAAATCCGCAAATTCGTGAATGACCAGCTATCGCACTGGCCTATGGCTTGTGCCAATTTCCGGGCTTTGAAGGGGGTGCAGACCAGAAGTCTCAACATAGGAGGTCTGGATGTGGTGCTGCAACATAATCCTGCCCGGATGATTTCTTCTGCAGCCAAGCTGGACAAGTCTTCGATTGCTGCCCGTCCTTGCTTTCTCTGCAACCGTTTCCCGGAACAGACTTTCATACGTTTCGACGGCAGGAAGGGGAAGAAATATGACATCCTGCTCAATCCCTATCCTATTTTTCCGGACCATCTGGTGATTGCGCTTTCAAAACATTCGCCTCAGTCAATATGGAAGAGGTATATTGACATTCTGGATTTGTCGCGCAAGTATCAGTCCTACACTTTTTTCTACAATGGACCACATTCGGGGGCTTCGGCACCGGACCATCATCATTTTCAGGCTTGCCCATCCGGGATTATGCCTTTGGAGCGTGATGTGCAGCGGCTTTTGACCCCGGAAGAGAAAACCTCGGAAGAGAAAACCTCGGAAGAGAAAACCCCGGAAGAGAAAACCCCGGTGCTGGAATATCTCACCCGTGTGCAGGATGCCTCGCTCTACCACTACAGGAAATATCTCCCCGGCATTTTCGTCCTGCGTGCAGCCACCTCCAAATCCGCCGCCAAACTCTTCTACCGCCTTCTGGACTGTGCAGAAACCCCTCAAGGCGAAAGCGAGCCCCTTTTCAATCTGATAAGCTGGTTCGCAGACGGAGAGTTCCGTTCCATAATAGTTTTCCGTACCCGCCACCGTTCCCACCATTATTTCTCCGAAGGCGAGGACCATCTTACTATGAGTCCGGGATGCGCCGATATGGGAGGTTATCTCATTGCACCTGTGGAGTCTGATTTTCAGAAACTTGACGAAAATCTTCTGACCGAAGTGCTAAGTGAAGTCACCCTGCCTGCAGAAGATGAGCAGAGAATAGTCCGCCGCCTGACAAGGGTCCAGCCTCATATCAGCGTGGGCATTATGTCGGCTGACAGGATAGAATTCAGAATGTACCCGGACGGGGGAGGCACGAGAGTGGCCACATTCCGCGAGGGCAAAATCGACTATGACGGAGCCCTCTACGACGAACTTTTCTTCGAGGAGCAGACTCCTTCCACCTTCTTTGCGGAGCCGACCTTTGAGCTGCACGGGGTCACCATAGGCAAAGGGTTCCACTGGGAACGCAAGGAGACTCAGAAATTTGCCGGAACCCTGAAAATCATAGTGGAAAACAGCTCTCTCACGGCCGTGAACATAGTCGGGGTGGAGGATTACCTGCTCAGCGTGATTTCCTCGGAAATGAGCCCAGAGTCTCCTGAGGAGTTTCTCAAGGCGCACGCGGTGATTTCCCGTTCCTGGGTGATGAGCCAGATTTTAAGGCATCGGGAAAAGCAGGAGAAAATAGCCTCTCTCTCAGCCAATATGCCCAATTGCGGGACGGTCGGGGAACTGGTGACCTTCCTTGACGGCTATTGCACCGGAGCACAGAAGGAAGGGGGCAGCCTGGACTATGTGCGCTGTTATGATCATTCCGACCACAAACTCTACGATGTCTGTGCTGATGACCATTGCCAGAGATACCAGGGCCTCACCCGTGTGTCCGAAGCCGCTGCCTCTGCTGCCCAGAAAGCCGTGGACCAGACCTGGGGACAGGTGCTGATGTACAGTGGGCAACTCTGTGATGCAAGGTTTGCAAAATGCTGCGGTTGGAAATCGGAACTGTTCAGCACCTGCTGGGAAGGGGAGGATAAGCCCTATCTGAAGGCTCTCCCAGACACTCCGGGACACGTTCCCGTGGGCACGCTGCTGCCTGACGGAAGTGTGGCCGTACCTTATTGCTCACTTGCGGACCATAGCGTCCTGGCCAGGATTTTCAATAATTACGACCGGGAGACCGAGGATTTCTACAATTGGAAGGAAGAATACCCTGTGGAAAGGCTCTCGCAAATCATAGCTTCCAAAAGTGGCCGCTCCATAGGACGTTTGGAGGGGTTGAAGCCGCTTGAGATGGGCCCTTCAGGCAGAATATGCAAACTCGAAATCATAGGCTCAGAAGCTTCATTTACGGTTGGAAAAGAGTTGGAAATCAGGAGGTTGCTCTCGGAAACTCACCTCAAAAGCTCGGCTTTCACAGCTGAATTCACCCCCGAGGGCACTGTGCTCTTCAAAGGTCGCGGCTGGGGACACGGGGTGGGTCTGTGCCAATGCGGTGCTGCTGTGATGGCCCTCAGTTCCTGCCGCTACAAGGACATCTTGAACCATTATTATCCGGGTTCAGAACTTGCTGAATGTCCGGAAAATCTTGTCGCAGATGAAAGGTTGCTCTAAGAAATCTTCGCCCTGGCTATGGGTGCCTACCCTCTATTTTGCGGAGGGTATTCCATATTTCGTGGTGAACAGCATTTCGGTGATTATGTTCAACCGTATGGGAATGCCCAACGGGAAAATGGCCCTGCTGACCAGCCTGCTTTACCTGCCTTGGGTGGTGAAACCGCTCTGGAGTTCCTTCGTGGATGTCATACGCACCAAGAGGTGGTGGGTGACCTCGATGCAGATAGTCATATCTGTCTGCTTCATCCTGCTTGCCCTGACCATTCCTTACCAGACTTACTCCCTGATACTCATAATCTTCTGGATAACAGCCCTCGCAAGTGCCACCCACGACATTGCGGCTGACGGTTTCTATATGCTGGCCCTCTCCGAGAGCGGGCAGTCCTTCTTCGTGGGGGTGAGGAGCACTTTCTACCGCCTTGCCACCGTGTTCGGACAGGGCGTGCTGGTCGTAGTGGCCGGGTTGCTGGAAGTCAGGATGGGGAAGATTGCTCCCGCCTGGTCCTATACCCTGCTCATCACAGCCCTGATTTTCAGTGCCGTGACACTTTGGCATCTGTTCTTCCTACCCCGTCCAGAAAGGCCCGCTGCTCAAAGGCAGTCCACTGCCCTGATTGTCAAGGGACTTGGACAGAGCATCTGCACATTCTTCCGCAAGAGAGGTGTGCTGGCAGCTATGGTTTTCCTGCTTCTTTACCGTCTGCCCGAGGCATTTCTGGTGAAGATGCTGAACCCTTTTATGCTGGCATCCGTGGAGGACGGAGGCTTAGGCCTGTCCACTGCCCAGGTCGGAGTGGTCTATGGCACAGCGGGTATAGCAGCCCTTACCATAGGCGGCATTCTGGGCGGAATGGCCGTCTCCAGATGGGGCCTAAAGAAATGCTTGTGGCCTATGGCCCTTTCCCTGGCCGTGCCCAGCCTTGCTTTCATAGGTCTGAGTGTTTTCCAGCCTTCATCCATCTGGGTAACTGCCTTCTTCATCTGTCTGGACCAGTTCGGCTACGGTTTCGGATTCACGGCATATATGCTCTATATGATATATTTCTCACGTGGGGAGTTCAAGACTTCACATTATTCGCTCTGCACGGCATTTATGGCATTGAGTATGATGCTGCCGGGCCTGGTTGCAGGTTATCTGCAGGAACTCCTGGGATACACCGGCTTTTTCATTATGGTGGGAGTCTGCTGCCTCATCACTGTGGGAGTCACATTTTTACTCAAAATTGAAGATGGTTATGGGCGTAAATGATATTTTTCGGGTCCATTTGTGGCTTCGCTCAGGCAAGTTTGCACTCTTGCTGCTGTGCCTGGGACTTTGCCTTGGAGTTGAGGCTCAGGTAAAGACTGGGCTGGAAGTGCTGAGGGACAGGAATTTCGACATTCTGCAGGGACGCAGGGTGGGGCTGGTCACCAATCCTTCGGGAGTGGACCGCAATCTCAAGTCCACCGTGGACATCTTCTACGACTCTCCTCAGGTGGACCTGGTGGCTCTCTATGCACCGGAACACGGGGTCAGGGGCGACAAATATGCCGGGGCAAGGGTGGAGGACGAGAAGGATGTGCGCACCTCTCTGCCTGTTTATTCCCTGCACGGAGCCACCCGCAAGCCCACTGCGGATATGCTGCGCGGGGTGGATGTGATGGTCTATGACATTCAGGATGTCGGTGTCCGTTCCTATACCTTCATCAGCACTCTGGGGCTTGTGATGGAGGCCTGTGCGGAGCAGGGGATAGAGGTTGTGGTGCTGGACCGGCCCAATCCTCTGGGAGGACTAAAGGTGGAGGGACCTTTGGTAAGGGATGGCTACCATTCATTCATAAGCCAGTACAAGATACCTTATATATATGGTCTCACGGTGGGGGAACTTGCCCTGCTGCTCAATTCCGAGGGCCTGAACTGCGGACAGAAGGGCAATCAGCCGCCTGCTGTGTGCAATCTCACCGTGGTGCCTATGGAGGGATGGACCAGGGATATGCTCTATTATGACACCGGCCTGCCCTGGGTGCTGCCATCTCCGAACATACCTTTTTGTGACACACCACGTTACTATGCGGCGGCAGGTATTGCAGGTGAGATTTCCGGGCTTTTGCAGATTGGCATAGGATATACGCTTCCTTTTCAGGTTTTTGCGGCTGAATGGATTGATGCAGAGGCTCTTAAGGCCGAATTGGAGTCCTATGACCTGCCGGGGGTGGCTTTCCGCTGCATCTATTACAAGCCTTTTTCGGGCTCACAGGCCGGCAGACTGGTCCAGGGTGTTCAGTACTATTTTACGGATTATGAAACTGCTTCCCTGACCCTGGTACAGTTCTATGTGCTGCAGGCAATTGCCGGATTGTACCCGGACCACCTTCCTTTTAAGGAGGGCCGCAAGACCGGGGCCTTCGACAAGGTATGCGGGTCATCCTATGTGCGGGAGACCTTTGCCGCAAGGCATAGGGTGGAGGATATAAAGGAATATTGGGAGGCTGATGCCGCTTCTTTCCGGGCTATGTCTTCCCGATATTATCTGTATCAATAGCGGCTGATGGGCACAAAAAAGAGCCGGAAAAAACTTCCGGCCCTTCCCAGGGTGCCCGGTCGGATTCGAACCGACGACATTCAGAACCACAATCTGACGCTCTAACCAACTGAACTACGGGCACCGTGTTCTTTTGGGACTGCAAAGATATGTATTTTCTTCGGATGTGCAAAAAAAATGTTAATTTTGTAGGCTTTTTTTGAGGATTACATAAAAACCATAAATATGAAAAAATTCAAGTTTATCGTCCTGGTGGCCCTGAGTCTCAGTCTTTTGAACTCTTGCCTGAAAGGTTCCTTCTACTATTCAGGTTATATGACTTTCGCCAATGTGGTCAATGAAACCACTCTTGCGAGGGATGGTGGCGTGACCTTCAATGTGCTTGAAAATGCTTCTGCCAAGGAGTTCAAGGACTGTGAACGCATCATTATCAATTGCGACCTTCTCGATGCGATGAACGATGATTACACTCAGAATATCAAGTTGAACTACTTCTATGGAGTGACTCTGCTCAAGGGACTGCTTGAGCAGGAGCAGACAATTTCGAAGAAAGATCCTTTGGAGATTCTATCCAGAAGTTGGTCATCCAACAAGAATGAGGAGGGAGAGTTCAAGGCCCAGTATTTCAATCTGTATGTTCAATACAAGGGAATCAAGGGCAACAATGCAGAGCACAAGTTTGAACTCGTGTATGAGCCTCAGACTGAAAAGCCCAACGAGTATTTTTTCTACCTCTATCACGATGCCGGAGATGATGTCTGTACTGAAGAAACTCCGGAGGAAAACATTGAAGTGAAGAACGGTTATTTAAGCTTCAGAGTGGAAGACATTATAAATGACGTGATTAAATATGATCCGTCGAAAAATCATAAAATAGGCATTTACCCGGCCTGCGACAAGGAAAAGCCTTCCCAATCAGCCCAGTCCCTGAGTTTCCTGAAAATGGAATAGTCACTGGCGGACCCTGCCCTTGCGTGTAGGATGCCCCACAATCTGAATGTCCACGTAGTCCACCTTGAACCCTTTGAACTTCTTCTTCATCAGCTTTGCCTTAAGTTCCCCTATGGTCTCGTCAATGTTGATGTCCCTGTAGGTGTTGTTCTCAATGTCATAGAAATGGGCGTGGTCTTCGGTGGTGATGTCGAAGATCATCTTGTTGTTTGCGCTGAGACGGTGCTTGTAAATACCCAGTTCAGAGAAATCGGTGAGAATGTTATATACGGAGGCGACGGTTATTTTAACTTCGCCTTCTTTTTCGATATATTCGCAAACCTGGTCTGCTGAAGCGTGCCCCATATTGCACATTGCCCTGAATACAGCCAGCCTCTGAGGGGTGGCCTTGAGGGCGTTCTTCTTGAGGATTTTTCTGAAATCATCCTCTTTCATCACATTGTCGGGGAACATAACTGTAGCTTTTTAAACCGTTTGGATGACAAATCTAATGCTTCATTCTGCAAAGCTATCAAAATTAGTCCGTTTTCCGAACACTTG
>CAMCFO010000019.1 GCA_945874155.1 uncultured Bacteroidales bacterium | reverse complement strand
GAACCCTCTTAGGCCCCAACCATTCGATATTTTTAAAATTTTGTCATGTGCTTAAATTATTTTTAGTATTTTATTCTCAGCTTTGATTAACGCACGTTCATATTCAATAGTATTTCGTTCAAAATCGCTATTGCAGAATGCTGCTAACGGAGGGTATATATCAGGCGAAATCCATTCATTCTTCCGCACACTGTTATACGACATTAGTTCTTCCAATACATGAAACAAATGCTCAAAATGTATCTTGTTTACAACCTCTTTTGAATAGGGTGTAATAGCAGAATTCTGTTTCTCAAAACCACGCTCTTGCAGTCTATCATGAACATCTTTGATGAGCTTTGTAGCCCGCCCTTCATAATTCATAACTTCGATATCCAGAATAGCTTCTGTAATGTTCTGAGTAGATGGCCTCAGTAAATTACCGAAATCAAAATCCAGAACAGCACCGGCTCCTAGTATAGTGGTTATTCTATTCATCATAAATAGTATTGTAGATATAATGGCCAGAAGAATTCCACACTTTAGTTGTACTAATTCTCATTAAATGAATTTCCATAATTTCTCTCGGAGGTCATCCGTCCAAGGATTATTATCACAGAATTCTTTTATGTTATGTCGAACTTCAGGCTTCTTCACCATTTCTGCAAAATCTTCATCTGAGAGATAATAATACCATTGACCTGGAACATCATGAAGATTCCCTTCGAAATGTAATGGTTTCTTAAGGAATGAATAACACTTATGATCAGCCATAGTCTCTTCTATCACCTCTTTCAAATCTTCATATTTAGAATTCGATACCATATGTGCAAAATTGGCACATACATGCTCTTCTGGATATATATTGTTTATATAACCAATTTTTAAAGTGTCTTTAAATTTTATAAGAAGTTCCTTGGTGATAATACGCTCACCCGAAAAATGCTCAGCTTCAATTAAATGGTACAAGCATTTTACTTTTCCTCGAAGACAAGTAATAATCTCATTTTTCACTCGTTCGTCAGCCCCAGGGCAGAAAGATGCAATATATGCAATGTTTTCAGATTGCTCCAATTGTCTGACTGAAATCAATTCATCTATATGCAAGTTATCTTGCTTAATATAGTAACAAAGATTTGCTATAGCCGGTTGCAGACGTTCGGCAGAGGACATATTTGTATGTAAGATAGAGTTCATTAACAATACAGCATCTGTACCAGTTGCAGAATAGACATATGTAAACTTGTTTAGCAGCTTATCTTCCATCATAAATCTTCCACCAAACCAGTATGCAGCTATCAACTCGAAGATATGGGACAAAGACAAAGGTTTCTCTGCGTACAAAGCCAGCCACATAATGTTCTTCAGACATTGTCCAATTATCTTGGGGCTGACACAGGAGTCAATTTGTTTGTAACGCGTGTATTCATTATATATATTGCTGACCATTTCTTCAATGGCATTCTTAAATGACTCTTCAAATGCCAGTTTCTTATTGCCAACTACCTTATACAGCAGTTTTCTGAATTCCTCTGGTTGTAAATGGAATACAAATAACCTCTCTAATCCCTTGTAAAGTTCAGACAGTCTTGTATTGCCAATTTCTCCATTGCCTTTTACTGTAAGCAGACTTTGCAATATGCCTTCTGCAATTCGCAAATGGATTGTTTGAAAATGACCGAAAGGTATGTTGAAAATACAATTGTTTATTTGAAAGTCCGTGATTTCATCGAATGACACCAATACATGGTTAATGTTGCTGTTCAATGACATTCCTCCACGTTCTGAAGAGTTTCTCTGTTCTCTTAACAGATTACAGAATTTTTCAGCATCAATCAGTTGGTTCGTCAGGTATTTGCCATTCTCCAACTCTGTCAGTATAATCTTGATTGCACCATCAACAGGAAGAGTCGATATAATTGCACTCAAATCAACCTTACCAAACTCTTTGTTTATCCTCTTCCATATTTCAGAACTTATGCCAATCATCTCATTCATCACCGGACCATACAATGCTCTGATATTATACCTGCAAAGAAAATACAATACGTATTTATTAGCTGAAAGCATTGCATCAGCCATCCACTTATATCGTTCGTAAGCCTCATTATAGTGTCCGGTAACACATAGCATATATGGATAAATCATATCTTCTTTGCTGTAAGATAAGGATTTTCCTTTCTGTTGTTCCATCCAGTCCGTCAGTTTTCCAATATCCATTGAATAGAACATTCTCATAGGATGTGTCACCTCCTCTATAATAATGCCTTCGACATACTTATCTACATCTACTGTTGTCTCTGCTATATTTCGTACACCATTCAGATTAAGCCAAAGCATTACCTTATCAAGGTCTTCCTTATGTTCTTTTCGGTAGGTCTTTCCATATTCATCGTCTGCCATGATACATTCAATGGAATCACGAATGTCTTGTGGAAGATGTAATTCTCCATATTCCAATCTCACATATCTTCTTTGTTCAGGAGGGAATATATACTTTATATAATCCCCTAATGAAGAGAATTGGTCTGCATATTCCGATAGGTAATTTATTACCAGTCCCATAAAGTCATTACTTTGCTCGGAATATTTATCTATCAGCACCAGTTGATGATATAATGTATTGCTTTTTTCATTATCAAATGGCTTTGATTCATATTCTACATGCTGAGCATCCAATACAGATTTCGCTTCATCATCAGAAATCGTCACCACATGAATGTAATTGGTATCCAAGTATGTTTGAGTATGTACATTGAGTATATCAGATGCCAACATATATACAGGTTGCATCTTATCTCCCAAACACCGTCGGGCATCCCTCAAAATATATTTGAGATTGATATCAGAATAAGAAAAGCCAACAAACAAAACTAATTTCGATGCGAAAAGAGACATTACGTATGAACGAATCAAAGGAAAGTTCTTCGAATAGTCCAAATAGTCATCTTCGGTGAGCACTATGTTGTCAGAGGCGAAGTCTCCGTGCATTTTCAGCAACATGCGCTCCCCTCTATTATATGGCAAATCTTCATCTCGTCTAACCACGAAATAACGGTCAAGGGTTTTAGCCATCTCCTGCTCCAGTAGATTGTCATAGTTGGTAGTTATGATATGGCAAGGATTCAGGTTAAGAATTGCATTCTGCACAACATTGCTCTGAATTTGACCATCTTGCAGAATCTCCCTGATACGCTCATGATATTCCTTATGCTTACGCATATTCTTATAGAGTTGAGGAATTTTCAGGAAGTCATTCTCATGCTCAGGCAGATCAAGCTCTTTTTTAAGTTCTTCAATAAGATCCGACCAACTCGGCACACCGCAAGTTGCAGACGCACCTGCACCTACCAGAACAACCAAACGATTCTGTCGAATGGCCTTCTGGATTTGTCGGATATTTGATCTTGTTGTATTTGAGATTATACTCATCGTGTCAGACATTATATTTTGTTATAAAACGCTCATATGTAAAGCTGAATGCGTTCTTGCTGTACGTGCCATTTCTTAATTGAATATAGATGGTTCATGTACCTGACCCCTGACCCTCTCTATAGCAACAGTTACACCCCTCTTGCCCCATTTATCCTAAAATAAAGTTTCGGACAATAGGTCAACATCATACGGAACAGCCACGACAATGGATAGCGGGCAGGCATGTTGCGGCGAATAAAGGTTAGGTAATCGTGATTACAACGAACCGGATGGTTAAAGTAAGCCGTACGCTCCTTCTGGCTCATATTGATCACTTTATCCCGAAAATCAGCTTTCGAGCTATGGTCATTCTCGCACGTTCCGCATGCAGCAGGAGTTATCAATACCGGAATGCCCTTGCGGCGAGCTAACATAGAATAATCATTATCCGCACGGCCGTGCTTGTAGCCCTCGTAGAAGATGCCAATCCTATCAACCACCTCCTTTGGCACCAACAGAATGTTCGCATTAGTAAGATCAACCATCTGAGGCACACTGCTTCTGCCTAAACGTATTTGCCGGCCATTGAATTTGTTGGGGATGACATCACCCCCATAAGTAATAACTGTCGGGTCTTTTGCTGAACAGGTAATGCCTGAAACAACTGCCGGTTGCCCATATTTCCGTTGACTATATTCTTCGGTATTCATCAATTCATTGAAGCAGTATGCATAGATGGTCGTATCGTCATTCAACAAGAGGTAATAATCCCACTCATTGTGACGTTTCAGTGCCTCCTTCCAGGCAAAGCGCATTCCTCCCGCCCAAAACATATTGCCAGTTCCTTGCAGGATATGGATAGACCTTCCTGCAAAAGCTTCTTTCACCGCCTGAGCCGTACCATCAGTACAGCCATCGTCGGTGAGAAATACCTCCAATTCAATGTGCTCTTCAGACTTATTGTTGAATATACTCTGCGATTGAAAGAGCCCCTCCAGGCAAGAGAGTGTTTTTTCCTTTCGATTAAAGCAAGTGAGTAAAACAGCTATCTTCATCGTTGTTATTGGTTTATTGTTTTAATAACCCTTGCAGGATTACCAGCCACAATTGTGTTGGCCGGGACATCCTTGGTCACTACACTTCCTGCGCCCACTACTGCTCCATCACCGATGGTCACACCTTTCATCACAATAGAACGTGCACCTATGAAAACATTCTTACCTATTACAATTGGTTTACTCTTGGTATATTTAGGCCAATCCGGCAAATTCCTTTCGGCTGCGAAAATTGGATGTGAATCCGTATCCGTAATCAGGCATCCAGAACCAATTATCGTATTATCGCCAATTGTTATACTTGTTGTAGCATTGATGGTCGAACCAGAAATCCCAACATTATTCCCTATTATGATTTTACTACCGGATGCAGAAATATTGAAAAAGCAAGGCTGGAAGATTCCCACCGAGTTGGACATCAGTTTATTGTTACAGGAAAAGTAATCGCCTATTATTATACTCCCCCCCAGTATTTCAGGGTGTTTTAGTCGCAACAAATACGAACTGCGACGGACATACAGTTTTCCCTTCATTTTCCAGGTTCTATTGTAACTCAGACCGCTTATTCTACAATAATACCAGGAAGGCCAAGAACTGGTAAAGACACGGTACATTGCGGACAAAAATGATAAAACACTCATATATTGTAATTCTTACTATAACTCTTTAATTTGCATATATAGATTCTCGTTTATCAATCCGCTGGAAGACAAAGCTATATACAACAACTTCATTGAATTCTATTATTGTTATTTTGTTTCCACATTGACAGGGATTCCATAGATTTTCCCAGCCAACAAAGAATAAGTTGATGCTGATGAGCCATAGATTCTGGATGTTGATGCCAGGCAATACAAATCTACAACAGCATCCTTCATACCTTGCAGACTCGAACGTTTTAGGCAAAGCGGTATGGTGATAATTCGTTTCCCGAATCTTGAAGTCAAATCATGCTTCACCTCCTCAGAGTCCGTAGCAAGATAAAAACGCGCCTTGCTATCAAGTTCTACCTCTTTCTCGATTATATTGTAATATCGTTCGATAGGACTATTCTGAATGGCTCGTACATTGTCCGTTCTCCTCACGTGAAGCCCGATGACGTGTCCATCCCAATCCTTGGTGATTTCGTCTATTCTTCTTTGAATATCTTCTTGCGGCTGAAATATGTCAGCCAAATTACCCATCCATGAATCCCTGCAAAAGCAGTTCTCCTTATAGATATAAACGTTAGGCTCCTTTCCAGTGTTCTTTCTAAAGCTGTTCACCATTCCTTCAAACTCCTCAGGTGAATTATGGGGCATAAAAACCACATCGTAGAATAATTTCCTCAGTCTGTCTGGAAGATGAAGGTTCAGCCGATGTCCAGGCACATCTTTTAAGTTTAATTCAGATAGTTCTATTACATTACAGGGGGGGATAATAAATGCGATTGGTTTAAACAAGTCTTTAAATCGGCAATTACAATGAAACCAACGATGCCACTTGATAGTCAACTGGACATCTGGATGATTATGTCGATAAGCCAATGCAGATACTATTACATTCATCCGATTACATAAACCGGCATAAGGGACAAGTGTTATATTCATAAGCGTAATTTGATTTGACATTCTTCGATTGTTTGATTTATTGTATGTACTTAGAGACATCGTATTAAGATTCATTAGGGCTAACTTTGACATCATTAACATCGCGATTGCTCATGCAATAGCCTAACAGAAAGTATAACCAAGCTTCATCAAGCATAGTGCCCGACATAAATAATTTAACAAACCCGGTGCAAACCAATAAAATAAGAAATACTCTATCTTGTTCGTTTACACTTTTCATAAACTTTTTACACATAATCAGAATCATTCCCACAAAAATTGCAATTCCTATAAAATTTCCAAATGAGAATCTTAATTCTAAAAGAAGATTATGAGGATAACTGTCAATATAATTAAAAGAAGAAGCAAATCCATGACCGAAGATACTACCATCAAGTTCCATCACATTCCCTAACTTCTTGGCAAAGAATAACCGCTCGTCTCCTGAAGCTTCTCCTCCAAAGAAAACGTCGTTCATTGCAAGTTCGAAAATTCTGGAACTCATGTTTAGTTTTTCTATCAAACTAATCATGAATAACAAAATATCTTGTAAGAATATTAATCCTATGCCTCCCAATATAATAATAACTGAGTATGACAAAATAGGGTATTTGTATTTTTTGGTGCACAAAAGGACTAATACAACAAAAAGTATCAAGCACATAAGAGGCCCGCGTGTTCCAAAGGCAGAAATCAATACAAAACCTAAAAAGGACACAACTCCACTAATCAAATTTTTATCTCTTATAAAGCAATAGATTACATAAAGTACGCTCGGAAGTACCTGATATGCAGCCAACATATTATGCGTATCCGCATCCATTCGACTGGTTCCCGTATATCCCTCTGCATGTGTAAAAACCAAAAAGTAAAATGAGGTAACAATTACACAAAATATGGATAAGAGATATAAAATATAATCTATTTTTCGTGGTACAAATGATTTACCCCAAAAATAGAGAGGAAGAGCTTCTACTATAAACAAAATACAATACCTATCTAACGCATTCTCATTATTAGGATATATAATATAATTCAATAGATATATAATAGAAATCCCTACATAGACTAACACTTCAGAAAAATTGGTGTTCCTTGATATATATGGAAGACTAACAATGGTTGTTACAATAAACAATGCAGGGATACAATATGGGGCAAAAACAGAAACGATAGGTACACGTTGAAGAACAGCCGTCACAAAACCCAACAACCCACTACACCAAAATAAGGCAATCAACAAGACATATGCTTTTTCGGAAACAGAACAATATTTATATTGCATCCAGGCCTTTTTAATATATGTATCTTTAAATCCCATAATTAATTAGACTAAAATAGACAACCTGCTTATTAACTCACGAATTAACTGCTTAATATTATACACAAATAAATCCATCTTACCGGTTTTCATCCTATGCCGCTTCAATGCCTTCTCATACCCTATAGTATATACATCATAAAGAAAAGCATCACGGGTCTTGTCCTGATAAGGTGAGTCTATTGATTGACGGTCACGTGCATATACATATTCAGCATATTGTAACGGAAGATCTTTGATTGTACATTGTTCATTGTCTAAATTATTGACAAAGAGAACACCCCTATCATTATTGGCAATAATCAACGAGATGCCTCGTGCATCCCATAGGGATGGATTAAACTCCTTAACTCCCCAAAAGTCGGCAATAGTAATGTCGGATGCCCTATCTCCTTGTGAATAAGGGCAATTCCTACAACTACGACGAATATTACAATATTTTTCAAAAGTATTGTAATATTCGTCGTACCTCCACGGAATTCGATGACACTTAACATCCGGCGAAGCCGGATCTTTTTTGTAAAAAATTTCGAAGTCATCCACCCATCCTCTATTTTTAGGCCGGAAGTTAATCTCCTGTACATTATCTATACCAAGATACTCCAAATGCTTCTGCAATAAATCCATTGATGGCACTCCATGACAGATAAAATCTATGGTGATTAATTGTGAACAATCAATTTTCCCAAGATATGATTTTAAGCCTGATATTTGGCACGGAGTGGCACAATAGAGTACCTTTTTGCCGTTTATCAAATCTGCTTTAATCCTACGAAAGGCATAGCCGATATAGTTTTGGACATACTTTGACCGCATTAGTTCCTTCAAAGAGACATCCTCGGTGGAGTGACATTCCAGCCGAACAATTCCCTCATAGTTGAAAGAAGCTCCATACACTATGCCTCCTTCGATTAATATTTGATTAGCCAGTGCATAAAAGATTCCACCTGAAGAACTTGCCTTGCGAACAGCATCATCATTCGACCAGCCACAGAAGGCACGTTGCATTCGATTTCCGGCCATTTTCGTCAACTGCGGACATACCTTATCACACAGTCCGCAATCTATACACTTCTCTTGGTCAATTACAGGGAAATAGAATCCCTCAAAATTGGCAGGAAGCGTGATGGCATCCTTCGGACAGATGTTCGCACAGGCGAAACACCCTGAACAGGTCTCTGTTAAGGACAATATCTTATGTGTTATATTCTTTTCCATTCGAAATTTTCTTCAATAGCTCAGACATATTACTATCAAATTGAAGTTCCAATTGATTCCTCAACCTCAACACTTCATTTACATCGGTATGTTCCAGCAAATCAAATATCCTTTCCGGATTTTCAAATTCCAAATATGAACCGGTACGGTTTGCTTCAAAGGCTGTTCCTTTGAGTAGGTTCCGAATTTTACTGTGTGTATCATCTTTTCGAGCCTGCTGATGAAATCCCAACAGGTCAAGCAGCATACTTTTCTTGGTTGTCTTACCGTATGAATCGACACTGAAAAATGGAGTGCCATTGGATATGGAACTGACAATGGCATGAAACCGCAGTCCGCAGAAAGCCTTGGCATTCTTTATCCACAAAAACCATTGTAAAGGTTCAATGGGATAATCAATAGTATAATCAAATTCCAATCCACTCTTGCCTTCCGGGATTGGCAACTCGACCAGCTGGTAACCGGCAGCATGTACCTTTTGTTTGAAACGGGAAAACCAGCTATGACGAACAGTCCCCAACTTGGCAGACTTTCCCCAACAGACAGGTAGGGACATTAAATAATATTTTTTGCTTTCCAAACCATTGGATTGCCACTCATCATTCTCAACAAAATGATGTAATTTGACAACTGGATCTGGATTGACTACCTTCACAAAATCCTTTCCTGAGAACACATCCCGATTTAATGCTTCACGTGTCCAGTTGTCACGGACTGTTATATACTTGAATTTGGCCAAGCAATCATGTATAGACTGTCTCGTTTCAACTGACACTCCCATATATCCATTACCCATGTGTGCTGCAGATATAGAAGCGACAGCAATATTTCGGGAGTCATCGTCAAAAAGCCATTTGGCGAAATAAATGCAATTGTCCTGTGGAGCTCGCCATACAGCATCAGCACCGATAAGTATAGCATCGAATTGTTCTGACCGAACAATCTCACACAATCCCTTTTCATCAAATATTTGCTGCGTCAGTGGAAGTCTCTCTACTACAAAGTGCTGATGTGCCAGAAACTGTCGTTCATCCACACTCTTTTTGTAAGCCAAATCCCCCGGTCGAGTATAGTCTATTATTTTGACTGAATGCCCCAAAGATGTAAAATAACTTGCAGAACTGTAAGCCTGCAAATTCGCTCCAAAATTGGAGGGCCGATGAAATGTTAGTATTCCTATTTTCACTTTTTCTTCCTTATATAATTATAAAATACCATAGCAACATTGCCTAAAAAGAAATATAAGTAGCTTAAAACGATTCCCCATGCCGCTCCCACTGCACCGAAATGTGATATGAGAAAGCCAAAAGAAATTATACTTACGATACTGCCTAAAATTTTATTGATCAAAGTGATTTTTGTATATCCCAATGCAACCGTTATTTGGCTCATCGAATAGTACATCATAGATGTCACAGAGGAAATTGCTACCACAATAGCGTAAGGAGCTGATTCAATATATCTCCCAAAAGTGAGTATATTGATAATAAATGGAGCGAAGATGGCGAAAAGAATGACACATACTGACATAATAGAAAGTTTCATTGCCACATATTTTGCACATCGCTTAAATTGTCTTTTGATTATGCTTTCATATATATCTGGTTGAAACGTATCATTAATTGACGAGGAAAAAAGGCTTAAATAACCCGCAATTGTAACACCCACAGAATAGATTCCCAATACACGTAAATCACCTTGTCTTTCCAAGAGTATCTTATCATACCCTGTACAAAAAAACGTAAGCATAGATGCTACGACCAAAGGCCAACAGAAAGTAATTGAATCGACAAAAATTTTTGTATCAAAAGAATGCTTCCAAATATCACGATTATTATAAAGCGTATAAAGGAACATACTGATGGCTGTAAGCAAAGTTGCCCACATCCTACCTGCCGCACCCAATTTGAATACAACTATAAGCAGTAGAGACAAAACAACATTTAAAACACCATTAGTGACGGAGATGTTAAAAAACCTCTTGCTCGCACGTGTCATCCGACATTCTGTGAGTGAGAGTGAATAAATACCCGTGATAGGCACAGACACCATTGACAGAATTACATACGGGAATAATGGTATTTGGGAATCTGAATTTGCCAATACTTTATATCCACACAACAGCAAAATTGTCAGAAAAGTCAGTATGAAAGAAAAGAATATGAGTGCCCGATATAATGTTGCTTTTAATGAAATTCTTCCATCCTCATCAAGTTCGTAAAACCGTTTGGTATAATAATGAAGAAGATAAAAGTTTATCAAAGGACTAAACAGAGTAACGAATGCACTGTAATATCCAATTATTGCATAATCTTCTGGAGACAGGTTCTTTGCCAACAATGGATTAGATACCAACGACAGAATCATTGGTATGAGAGCAGCCAGAAAGTATATGCTAAGATTCGATATTTGTTGTTTGAATTTTGATAGAATATGAAATGAAGTCATTCTAATGTCCGATAGCTAATATATTCTATATCATCTTGTATATACGATAATGCTTTGGATGCAATCATTTCGTATTCATTTGTATAATGCTGATGCCCCGGATGACACATTAGCTCAACTACTTTGACATCAGGTACTTTATATGAAGAAGTGAGTTGATGATAAAAGTGTTCATAAGAGTCGAAATAATCGGTCATAAGACATTGTTGAGACATATACCGCCGCCAAAGTTCCGTTTCAGCAAATGAATGAATGACTGAAAACAATCGATTACTCTTTGACTCTGTTATTTTGTACCAAACTGAAGGAAAAACTTTTGAAGCTAAAGTCCTTATCATCCTTCCCAAACCTTTTTGCGGATAAAGGTATCTGCTGCGTACATACCTAATGTGCCATTTTTTTGCTAACGATGCCAAGATTTCACGGAAAGCATATTCTGTATGGATGTGGTGGTGACCGTCAACATGAGTAATTGCTATGCATTGCTCCTCAACTACCTTTTTAATCTGTGCATCCCACTCTTGAAAAACAGCACACTTTAATTCTTCGTCATTCAGATTTACTTCCCTGATTTTTTTCGTAAAGCAATTATTGTTGTCAACGATTCCTCTTTCAAGGAACACGAACTGATTTGTGAGTGCCCTACCTTCCGTCAAATTAAGATGAACACCGAAAGAAGCCTTAGGATTTGCATCAATTATCTCATGCACGTCTTCCCAAAATTCTGTATTTGCCAGAATAGTGGAAGAAGTTATTATATCATTTTGCAAAGCCGCAGATATTCTGGAATTTACTAGGTGACTTTTGCCTAAGTCATCAGCATTGATAATAACACGTATCATAAGGTTGTTTTCCCCTCAAATTGATTATATTCCACTGCACGTTTCGCAATCTCCATATAGCTAAACTCACGAGTGGCTTTCTCCTGTGCAACATGAAGCATGGTCAAATATGCTTTCCTGTCATGGATGAGCCGAGCCATAGAGTGATATAGTTTATCTGCCGTAATATCCTTGACCAGTTCGCAGTTTCCACCTACATCCACATGACAGAATCCTCCGTCCCAATCTTTGAAGATAGCAGGAACGCCTGATGCGCAGGCCTGTTCCCACAACACGGAATGTGTACCAGGGAATACAGCCAAATCGGCAGCTTGGAAAATGTCGTAGGCGTCTATTGCAGGTATCCAGCCTGCTATAGTAAGGTGTTTGTTATCGGTAGGCAACAATCCTTGCATGTTCGGTTCTACCCTTCCAAAAATAAGCAAATGAACATCGTTAGTAGCAGACAATCGGTCTATGGCTTCTATAAGCAGGTGTGTATTTTTTGCTTTGTCTATTTTACCTCCTGTCACCACAAGGAATGTATCATCTGCAATACCATACTTATTTCGGATACGCTTGCGAATTGCATCACGATTGTCAAGATTAACATATCTTTCGTCACCTCCCATCACAAGCAAGTCTATCTTTTCTTTGGGGACACCAAACACATCGTGCAGATATTGTACTCGCCACGGAGTGACTCCCCACATCTTTCGTGCTTTTAAGGCCATACGCTGACCTATTTTGCAAGGAAAGAGTGTCCTTATTGCTTTTCTTTTCCAACCACCCAAAGGACGGTTATAGTAATCGTTGTGATTGTCAGCATAAAAACGCACCCCAGGATGATGGTCAACGTATTTTAGCACTTCCTCATGGTCTTTGCAATCGATACCATGAACAAAAATAATATCGGGTGCTATCTGTTCAAGCGTTTCACACAACCCAACCGTTTTCGGATAAATCTGCTGTGGCAATGTACGCAGATGAGGAATTCGATCCATCCACATGGCTTTGCGCTTGGCCAGTACGTGCACAGGAATATCATGTTCAGACATATAGGTATAGGGAGGTTTCTCATCGCATGAGTGTGAAGCTTCACCACCTTGGTCAAAGGTAATGATATCCACATCATATCCCAATGCCTTATGCTTCATCGGCAGGATATTTTCTTGATAACCCATTCCGTCCTTATAGACGGCACTAACCATAATATGAGTCAGTTTTGTCATTTCTCTAACAAATTATCTATGTTCTGGAATTGAGCAACGTGGTCTTTCAGCCATTCGTCACTTTTATTCCACCATTCTTTTCTTTGTAACTCTTTGATTTGGGATTCACTAAAACGATATTTTATTATTCTAGCGGGTACACCACCCACGATGTCATAGGGAGGAACATCTTTCGTCACCACTGCTCCCATTGCCAATACAGCTCCATCACCTATTGTTACCCCTCCTTTAATCAAAACATTGTCACCAATCCATACATCATTTCCAATAATAGCACTCCAGCCATCAATGCCACGCATCTCTGAATAGGCATCGTTCTCAACAAAGGATTTTACAGTCTGTCCTCTGGTACTGTAGAAAGCCGGAGATGTAGAGACGTAATCTGATGTAGGATGGGAAGCTGTTATGATTCTCACATTTTCTCCAATGCTTGTGAAATTACCAATCTTCGCATCATGTACATTGGAATTGGGGCCGACGTAGGTGTATCGACCAATGTACGTACCTCTCACTGATGCTCCACGATGCACCTTCTTACAGCCGCCAAAATGTGTGCGGTTGTTAAACGATGCCTTCGAGTCAATCATCACGTAATGCTTTCTAAGTTGGCAACGCTTGTACCATCTCCATAAGTGCTTTAGAAGGATATTAATTTTCCCCCCTATTGCTAATCATCTGATAAATATGCCATAACGTTGAGGTGTTTTCTTCACCATTGTGACGTTTGGCTGCAACCTTTTGCATAGGTACAGTGTCTATTGAACCAGCACTTGCAAAACAATCACAGACAGCATACGCGAGCATAGAAATCTCTTCAAACCGATACAGATGGTTTTCGTCACCTTGCATCATATCGGCTACACCTCCAACATAACTTGCTACGCAGGGAACACCAAGGATTTGTGCCTCTCCAAGAGAGTTAGGGCTGTTTTCAATGGAAGAGGGACACACAAACACATTGCTGCGCAAATATTCGTGTTTCATGTCCTCTGCATTCAAATTGCCTGTAAATGTCACCTTGTCACGAAGGTTAAGTTCATCCAGCATTTTCCTGATAATTTTGCCATAACCATTCGTAGCTTTGATACCAGCTATTTTCTTTGGTGTGGTAATATCACCTCCGGCAATTCTGATAGTTGCATCGGGATAATGTCGCAAGATGATTGGCATAGCTTTCAGTACTTGATGCAACCCCTTCAAGGGAGCACTGGCTTGTGAAAGGAATATGCTGTGAGGTGTACAGTTGTTGTAGTTCCAAAGAGAACCATCGTAAAACTCAGGGCGGAGTGTCTCATTGTTGAAATGATACTCCGCATCAGGATTGATTGCCCAAGTGTGCACTCTGTCCCAGGCAGTACGGCCTATAATATGCCCCACCTTTGAAATCAGTTCTTTTTCCCACCTTGCACTTTCCATGAACCCTTTCCGGCCTCGGAAAATAGTTCCACGGAACAAATCCCTCAAAGTGATATTACGAATTATCTCTTTCATCGTCAACCCTGCATAATAATAAGGATAGTAGGCCGTTTTCAATCCTTGAATGGAAAGCACCGCATTTTCACCACCACAAGCATTTACCCATGCAAGACCATGAGTGTATTCCGAACCATGAATATGGACAATTTCAGGCTTCACCGCATCACGCACTCTTAACCATAATGGCTCATAATCGGCATTATAGGTCTTGTTGCCTTTCCCGTAGGGTAGCACATAATAGGTAATACGCTTGCCCTTCACTACAGTCAACTTGTTAACCAAAGGACTGACTGTGCCAACGCTCAAGTCCACGTCACCATGGTTGAGCAAGGCTTCAGAGGCCCCCAAAATCCATCCGCCTGTTGTTTTCAACTCTCCTTTTCCTGTAAGAATCTGTTGAGCTTCAGGGAACAGGAGGTTGGTAATCCATAATATTCTCATATTGACAAAAGGGTCTATTATATTCTTTCCTCAAATCCCCTAAAATGTACATTCAACTCGTGGAGATGTTCCAAGAGTATTCCGAGAGGAGTACCCTTAGTCATCTTTGCAAATGCATTCACATCCTTGGGGAAGCACTTGCCACCATAACCAAATTTTCCGTCTGGCCCAGGAACGTACGTATGTGTATCGTTGATATAACCTGAAAGAAGCATTCCTGTATGCACCTTTCGCCAGTCGCCTCCCATCTGCTCACAATACTCACGGCAAGCATTGAAATAGGTCACTTTATATGCTCCAAACACATTGTGCATATATTTGGTCAATTCCGCTTCGAGAGGAGTCATTACAGTAAACTTCTTGCCGACAAAGATTTTGGTCAACAACTCATGCGCACCCGTGAACACCATCGTCTGCTTCTTGAAATCCTCGATATGTGTACGTTCAGTCAAGAACTCAGGCATATAATGCACTTTATGTCCAGTCTCACGAGAAAGCATATCACTTGTGCCAGGGAGTATTGTAGTACGAACAAACACAGGCACATCAGGAAGATTGCTAATAAGTTCCTTCATTAGGGTCAAATCCTGTGTTCCGTCATCTTCTGTAGGCACATGAATCTGTAAGAACGCAATATCAATATTACTAAGGTCATCATGATAACCCTTAGCAGGGTCGCTGATGAAAAGTTTACACTCTGGATTGTTGTGTTCCAACCAATCCTTCAGGGCTCCACCTACGAAGCCGCATCCGATAATTCCTACATTAATCATATAGATATCATTTATTAATTTATAAGTACTCGTCCACTTTTCCGCAAGCTATCGCTTTACCTCTGATTATCAGAGGATTCAAGTGTCTGCATAAAAGTGTAAATTTTTGATTTCAAGCTGGAGGCAACTTGTTCAAGTTGGCCAAAGTTAGGTCAAGTAGATTCTAGTTGGTTTGTTTTGCCCACTTGTCTGGCAGGAGTTCACGGAGGGCTTCACGGTTGTTCTCGTTCCCGGGTAGCCGGAGCAGGATATCCTCCATCCATTCACGTGGGGCCTTGCGACTGTCCACCAGGGAGTAGACGATGGCAGCACGCACTGCAGCATTGTTCCGGTTGGTGTCCTGAGCTCGATGTTCACCGTAACGGTTTCCTGTGCAGACTCTTTCTGCTTGCTGCTGCGGGACCGTGACGACTTGATTGGGTTGGGAAGGAATGATCCTCCCGGTATCAGTTGAAGGAACTCACCCGCATTTTCTCCTTCCACTTTCGGGGCGTACTTGCGCTTGGCGTCATAGAAGCTCCATGGGCTAATCCCAAGTTCCGACAGGCGCTGTTTGTAACCGATCTTGCTATCGTCGCAGAAAGCAATCACCTAGGCGACCTCTTCCTTTGTCATCATGTTTTTTAGTATTTGATGCAAAGGTAGCTACTCACTGGCAGCCCTGATAGATGTCGTTTATCGATGGCTTACGATTCCTCCAAATTCAGCTTTCCACGGTCTGTTGGAGGAATGCTTTTCTCCTTAGCAAATATTTAACGCATTAGCAATCAATTTATTATGAAATCTTCAGCATTTCCCGACAATCCCTAACTACAAATCAGCATTCCACAACGGATCATACAAATTTCTTCTTAACCACATATTTCTGTTTAGGATCTGTCTTACTCTCTGCTGAAGTCATTATCAACACATCATCAAGTAATGGATTTATGTAAATTCGCTTCATCCTGAATTTGTCAGAATACCCCAGATATTCTGAGATATCCTTCAGAGTGCGAGGTTCTTTACAGTAACCAATCAGTTTCTGTATTGTTTCCTGCTTTTTTTTCATTGCTAGACTTTACTCCTTGATTCTTTACTCCTTGACTTTTCTATGTGCATATTTTCGTTTCAGGCAAGCGCCAGCTGTGCTCTCTGCTCTATCCTGTCCGTCAACTGTACCACGCCAGCTCCGCAGAGTCAAAATTCTCGGAGTATCCCATCTCACGAAGGAGCTCGAGGTCCGACTATCGGAATATTTACTCAAATTAATTAACAATTTTACTCAATTCTACCGACAATTTTACTCAAATCTCCTTCCTCCAAACCATCTTATTGACTATCCCCACATAGCTCTGGATGATCTTGACAACCTTGGTGCTGACATTTTCATCAACATAATCCGGCACAGGAATGCCGTGGTTGCCGTCGCGGCAGAGTTCAACTGCGGTATCAACTGCTTGGAGGAGGGATTTGGTGTCAATGCCGGCGATGATGAAGTCGGCTTTGTCGATGGCTTCCGGGCGCTCGGTGCTGGTGCGGATGCAGACTGCCGGGAAAGGATGGCCTACGCTAGTGAAGAATGAGGATTCTTCTGGAAGGGTGCCGCTGTCGCTGACCACTGCAAAGGCATTCATCTGAAGGCAGTTGTAGTCGTGGAATCCGAGGGGTTCGTGCTGGATGACCCGCGAGTCGAGCTGGAAGCCGCTGGCTGCGAGACGGTTGCGGCTGCGTGGATGGCAGCTGTAGAGGATTGGCATATCGTATTTCTCTGCCATTGCATTGATGGCGTTGAACAGACTCAGGAAGTTCTTCTCTGTGTCGATGTTTTCCTCACGGTGAGCACTGAGGAGGATGTATTTGCCCTTCTCCAATCCAAGACGTTTGTGAACATCGCTAGCCTCTATCTCTGCAAGATTCTCGTGCAGAACCTCCGCCATCGGGGAACCGGTGACATAGGTGCGTTCCTTAGGCAGGCCGCAGTCGGCAAGATAACGGCGGGCGTGTTCGCTGTAGGCCATATTCACATCTGAGATGATGTCCACAATCCTGCGGTTGGTCTCCTCTGGGAGGCATTCATCCTTGCAGCGGTTGCCGGCTTCCATATGGAAAATCGGGATATGTAGTCTCTTGGCACCGATTACGCTGAGGCAACTATTGGTGTCGCCCAGAACCAGAACTCCGTCAGGCTTGGTCTCTACCATCAACTTGTAGCTCTCTGATATGATATTTCCCATAGTCTCGCCCAGGTCTGCACCGACTGCGTTCATATACACTTCAGGGTCTGCAAGTTTGAGGTCTTTAAAGAAAACACCGTTGAGGTTGTAGTCGTAGTTCTGGCCGGTGTGGGCAAGGATTACGTCGAAGTATTTGCGGCATTTGTTGATTACTGCTGCAAGGCGGATGATTTCCGGGCGGGTGCCGACAATTATTAGGAGTTTGAGTTTGCCGTTCTCCTGCCAATGTATGTCTGAATATGAATTTGCCATTGCTGTTTGTCTTTTAGTGCTTGTGTTCGCTTATTTTACCGGATCAAAATAAGTGTCCGGCCTCTCAGGATTGAAGATTTCGTTGCAGTACATAACCGTCACAAGGTCTTCAGTGTCAGAGAGATTGATGATGTTGTGGGTGTAGCCAGGGAGCATTATCACGCTCTGAATCTTGTCTCCGCTCACCTCAAACTCAAGAATCTCTGGATTGCCATAGGCATCAATCTGGTCCGGTCGTGGGTTCTCGGGACGCATCTGAATCAGTCCGTGACCTTTGACCACGATGAACTGCTCCCACTTGGTGTGGTGCCAGTGCTGGCCTTTGGTAATGCCCGGCTTGCTGATGTTGATGCTGACCTGACCACAGTTAAGAGTGTGAACCAATTCGGTGAAGGAACCTCTTTCGTCCACGTTCATCTTCAAGTCGAATATTGCTCCTTCCTTTGAAAGATAGCTGAGATAAGTGCTGTAAAGTCTCTTGGCAAAGCTGTCAGCCGGAATCTCTGGAATCATCAGAGTCTTTGGCATCTCCTTGAACTGATGGAGCAAATCTACGATTTCCCCGAGTTTTACCTTATGGGTTACCGGGCAGTAACAATAGCGTCCCTCCGCGGAAGGAAGCACCTCAAGCCCTTCGAATTCACAGTGATGCTCCTCGCCCTTGAGTGCACAAATCATCTCCTCCACAAGGTCGTCAATGTAAAGGACTTCCAATTCAACGCTCGGGTCATTGACTGTAATCGGGAGGTCATTTGCAATGTTGTTGCAGAAGGTGGCGATGGCACTGTTATAGTTCGGGCGGCACCATTTGCCGTAGAGATTAGGGAAACGGTAAACCAGCACTCTCACTCCATTCTCTTCGCCATATTGCAGGAATAGGTCCTCTCCGGCCTTCTTGCTCCTGCCGTACTCGCTGTTGCCGAAACGGCCGGTAAGGGAGGCCTGGGCGCTGCTGGAGAGCATCACTGGGGCCTTGTTGCCGTGCTTCTTGAGAGTGTCAAGAAGTGTGCTGGCAAAGCCGAAGTTGCCTTTCATAAAGTCCTCAGGGTTCTGGGGACGGTTGACGCCTGCAAGGTTGAACACGAAATCGCATTCGCTGCACCACTGTTCGAGTTGCTCCGGAGTGCTGTCAAGGTCGTACTCGAAGACTTCGTCAATTGTAAGGTCTCCGTAGCACCTGGCCTTGCCGCTTTTGATGTTATTAAGTTGAGAGCAAAGGTTCTTTCCTACGAATCCCTTGGCACCTGCTACAAGAATCTTCATTATTTTGCGAGGTTAGCAATTCCGTTGAGCTCGTTTTGGATGTACTCCAGGGAAGCAATTTTTGCCTTAGTCTCTTCGAGATTGAGGCGTCGGGTGTTGTCTGAGTTGAATTCATCTATGCTTACCCGTTTTGTGTCGCCCTCGGTGAAGAATTTGTCATAGTTGAGCGAACGGTTGTCTGCCGGAACGCGATAGAAATCACCCATATCCTCTGCCTTGGCACATTCTTCCTTGGTGAGAAGGGTCTCGTACATCTTCTCTCCGTGGCGGATGCCGATGACCTTGATGTCTTCTTTCTTCCCTCCGAAGAGTTCGCAAACGGCCTCTGCCTGAGTCTGGATGGTGCAGGCTGGAGCTTTCTGCACGAGGATGTCGCCGTTCTGGCCGTGCTCGAAGGCAAAGAGAACGAGGTCAACGGCCTCTTCGAGGGACATAATGAAGCGTGTCATCTTCGGTTCGGTGAGGGTGATAGGGTTGCCATTGCGGATCTGGTCAATCCAGAGAGGAATCACGCTTCCACGGCTGCACATTACATTGCCGTAGCGGGTGCAGCAGATTTTGGTTTCACCGCTGTAACGGCTCTTGGCGACAGCAACTTTCTCCTCGATTGCCTTGGTGATACCCATAGCGTTGATTGGGTATGCGGCCTTGTCCGTAGAAAGGCAAATCACGCATTTTACTTTGTTCTCTATTGCTGCGGTAAGTACGTTGTCTGTTCCTATCACATTGGTTTTCACTGCCTCCATCGGGAAGAACTCGCAACTTGGCACCTGCTTGAGGGCTGCTGCGTGGAAGATATAATCTACTCCCGGCATTGCTGCACGGCAACTTTCAAGGCTGCGTACATCACCAATGTAGAATTTAATCTTATGAGCGACTTCAGGCATCTTGGCCTGATACTCGTGTCTCATATCATCCTGCTTCTTCTCGTCTCTTGAGAAAATACGGATTTCTGCAATGTCAGTTTTAAGGAAGCGGTTAAGTACTGCATTACCGAAGCTGCCTGTACCTCCTGTAATCATCAGGGTTTTTCCTGCAAAAATGCTCATATGTATTTAATATTGTATGGTTTTCTATATAGATGGATATTTTCACCTTCGCTATCTCGTACTTAGAATCTTACGCCAGACTCTCCTTATACCACTCAAACAACCTCCCAACCCCATCCTCAATCTCCACCCGATGGGTCCATCCCAAACTGTGCAACTTGCCCACATCTATCAGCTTGCGCATCGTCCCGTCAGGCTTGGTTGCATCGAACTCGACTGTGCCTGTGAAGCCTACGGCCTTGACTACCAGTTCTGAGAGTTCTCGGATGGTGAGTTCCTTGCCGGTGCCGACATTGATGTGGCAGTTGCGGATTTCGCCGAGGGAAGGGATGGCGCCACCGCGGCCTGTGCTGTGGTTGCGGTCAACTACGCCGTCGGCCTTGATGCCGTAATGGACTGAAGAGTATTTTTCTATGCCTATGATGTCCTTGAAATCCACGTTCAACAGGACGTGCACGCTGGCGTCGGCCATATCCTCGCTCCAGAGAAACTCCCTCAGCGGAGTGCCTGTGCCCCAAAGGACTACGCGGTTGTCGGAGATGCCGTAAAAGTCAAGTACCTTGAGGATGGTCGCTTCGTCCGAACTCCCGTCAATGACATAGCGCACTGTTTCTCCATTCTCCTTGATGTTTGCTCCTACTGGTCTGATGCTCAGGTCTTTGCGAATCATTTCCCAAGCTCCGTCGTGAATGAGTCTTGCGAGATACACCTTGCGCATCATCGCAGGCATCACGTGGGAGTTCTCCAGGTGGAAGTTGTCGTTGGGGCCGTAGAGATTGGTCGGCATCACGGCTATGTAGTTGGTGCCGTACTGGAGGTTGTAGCTTTCGCACATTTTCAGGCCGGCAATTTTTGCAATCGCGTATTCCTCGTTGGTGTACTCCAGAGGGGAGGTCAGAAGGCAGTCTTCCTTCATCGGCTGCGGGGCGTTCTTCGGGTAGATGCAGGTAGAGCCGAGGAAGAGGAGTTTCTTCACTCCGTGGGCGTAGGACTCGCTGATGACGTTGCACTGGATTTTCATATTCATCATTATGAAGTCCGCCCGGTAGAGGCTGTTGGCCATTATTCCGCCGACGAACGCGGCTGCGAGCACTACGGCATCCGGTCTTTCTTCATCGAAGAACTTCTTCACCGCATACTGGTCTGTGAGGTCCAGTTCCTTGTGGCTGCGGCCTATGAGATTATTGTAGCCCCTGCTCTTGAGATTGTTCCAGATGGCGGAGCCTACGAGGCCGTTATGGCCGGCTATGTAGATTTTGCTTTCTTTGCTTAACATCCTAGACACTATTTTACTATACCCTTTTCAAGATACTCGGCAAGATTGGTGCGCACTTTTGCAGCTGCTCCTTCTGATGCCACCTTGGCCATATCGCTCTCGACCATTAATTTTACAAGTTCCTCGAATGAGGTCTTCGCAGGGTTCCAGCCGAGTTTCGCTTTGGCCTTGGTCGGATCTCCCCAGAGGTTCACAACGTCTGTCGGGCGGTAGAAATCTTCGGAGACTGCAACAAGTGTCTTTCCCACGAGGGATTCAGGAGCATTGCCGCTCACAGCCACGCATATTCCTTTCTCATCCAGGCCCTCGCCTTCGAATTTGAGTTCGATGCCAGCGTGCTTAAAGGCGTAGTAGGCGAACTCCCTCACTGAGTGCTGAACTCCGGTGGCGATTACAAAATCCTCCGGCTTGTCGTTCTGGAGAATGAGCCACATACACTCCACATAGTCCCTGGCATATCCCCAGTCGCGGAGGGAGTCCATATTGCCCAGATACAGGCAGTCCTGAAGACCCTGGGCAATGCGGGCTGCTGCGAGGGTGATTTTTCTCGTCACGAAGGTCTCTCCGCGGCGTTCGCTCTCGTGGTTGAAGAGGATTCCGGAGCAGCAGAACATATCGTAGGCTTCGCGATATTCCTTCACTATCCAGAAGCCGTAGAGCTTTGCCACTGCGTATGGTGAATAAGGGTGGAAAGGAGTGTTCTCATTCTGAGGGACTTCCTCCACCTTTCCGTAGAGTTCCGAAGTGGATGCCTGGTAGATGCGGCAGGTCTTTTCGAGATGGTTTGCCCTCACTGCTTCCAGCACGCGGAGTACTCCTGTCGCATCGACATCTGCTGTGAATTCTGGAGAGTCGAAGCTGACCTGAACGTGGCTCTGGGCTGCGAGGTTATAGATTTCATCCGGCTTCACCGCACCGACCACCTTCACGAGCGACATTGAATCGCTCAGGTCTCCGAAGTGGAGATGGAAATGCGGATGTCCTTCAAGGTGTGAGATGCGCTCACGGAAATCCACAGATGAACGGCGGATTATGCCGTGCACTTCATAGCCTTTCTCCAGGAGGAATTCGCTCAGATAGCTTCCGTCCTGACCGGTAACACCGGTGATTAATGCTTTCTTCATAAGTATGTATTTTTATTATTATTGTTTCTATTCAGAAATCAGTCCCGTTTGAAAATATCGCGGGTGTAAACTCTGTCACGGACATCGTCCAGGCAGTTGTCGTAGCGGTTGGCTATTATGGCCTGGGATTGGGCTTTGAAGGTGGAGAGGTCGTTTACCACTCGGCTGCCGAAGAAGGTGGTGCCGTCCGGGAGGGTTGGCTCGTAGATTATCACTTCGGCTCCTTTGGCCTTTATTCGCTTCATTATGCCTTGGATGGCGCTCTGGCGGAAGTTGTCGCTGTTCGACTTCATAGTCAGGCGATAGACTCCTATGGTGCACTTGTGCTCGCTGGTGCTGTCCCACTGCATATTCTCGCTGTAGCTGTAGTAGCCGGCGCGGGTGAGGACCTGGTCTGCTATGAAATCTTTTCTGGTGCGGTTGGAGTCCACTATGGCCTGAATCAGGTTCTCAGGGACATCGTTGTAATTGGCAAGGAGCTGCTTGGTGTCTTTCGGGAGGCAGTAGCCGCCGTAGCCGAAGGACGGGTTGTTGTAATGGGTGCCTATACGGGGGTCGAGGCAGACTCCGTCTATTATTGACTTGGTGTCCAGGCCTTTGAGCTCTGCATAGGTGTCGAGTTCATTGAAATAGCTTACACGGAGGGCAAGATAGGTGTTGGCGAAGAGTTTCACTGCTTCGGCTTCGGTGCTGCCCATATAGAGGACCGGAACGTCCTGCTTTATTGCTCCTTCTGCTATTATCCCTGCGAAAGTCCTGGAGGCTTCTGCCAGAAAGGGATTGCTGTGGTCATACCCAACTACAATGCGGCTCGGGTAGAGATTGTCGTAGAGGGCCTTGGACTCGCGGAGGAACTCCGGAGCAAAGATTATGTTCGGGGTGACCACCTTCATCGTGCCGTCGGAAAGGCGCTCGCGATAGGAAAACTTCTCGCGCACGGAAGCTGTGTAACCCACCGGCACTGTGGACTTTATCACCATCACGGCAGAAGGGTTCACTTTCAGGACAAGGTCTATGACTTCCTCTACGTGGGAGGTGTCGAAGAAATTCTTCTTGCTGTCGTAGTTGGTCGGGGCTGCGATTACTATGAAATCGGCATCACTATAGGCCGACTCGCCGTCCAGGGTGGCTGTCAGGTCCAGGTCCATCTCACGGAGGTATTTCTCTATGTAGTCGTCCTGTATCGGGGAGATGCGGTTGTTGATTTTCTCCACTTTCTCCGGAATCACATCCACAGCAGTCACCTTGTGGTGCTGGGAAAGAAGGGTTGCTATTGAAAGGCCCACATAGCCTGTGCCGGCCACTGCAATTTTGAGTTCGTTCATATCTTTCATAATCCTTTGCTTACTGTTGATTTATAATGACTCCCCTATTCGGACTTTTTGTCCAGAACCTCGTATTTGGACTGCTTGCTCACATATTCCGGAACTATTTCCTTCATCAGTTTCACCACTTCCATATCGTCGAAAGACTTGGAAACATCCATCAGGCGCTGCTCGTTGCGGCAGGCTGTGGCATAGTCGTACTCCCTGACTTTCGCCACCATAATCTTCGGATGGGTGGTCGGGACAGTGCCTTCCTTGTCGTTGAGCACTTCCTCGAAGAGTTTTTCCCCGTCGCGCAGGCCTGTGAACTTGATTTCCACATTCTTTGCTCCGGAAAGGGCTATCATTCTCTTCGCAAGGTCCACAATTTTCACCGGCTTGCCCATATCGAAGACGAAGATTTCTCCACCCTTGCCCATTGTGCCGGCCTCAAGTACCAACTGGCAGGCCTCCGGGATGAGCATAAAGTAACGGATGATGTCCGGATGGGTCACGGTCACCGGGCCACCGTGGCGTATCTGGTTCTTGAACAGAGGTATCACGCTGCCGTTGGAACCGAGGACGTTGCCGAAACGGGTGGTGACGAACTGGGTCACTCCCTTCACTTCACCCGCCTGAATTGCGCGGTTGAGCGACTGGCAATAGATTTCGCAGATACGTTTGCTGCAGCCCATCACATTGGTCGGGTTCACTGCCTTGTCGGTGGAAATCATCACGAACTTCTTTGTGCCGTATTTCACTGCAAGGTCGGCTATCACCCTCGTGCCGTAGATGTTGTTCTGCACCGCTATGCCCGGGTTGTCCTCCATCATAGGCACGTGCTTGTAGGCTGCGGCGTGGAAGACGTATTCCGGAAGATGGAGGCTGAAGATGGTCTCCATATGCTCTTTGTTAGTGATGCTGGTGACTATGGTCTCGTTCTTTATGAGCGGGTAGTCCTTCGCCATCATCAGTCGTATGTCGTGCATCGGGGTCTCAGCCTGATCGATGAGTATCATTTCCGCAGGGTCGAATTTCGCAACCTGACGGACCATTTCAGAGCCTATGGAACCGGCTGCTCCCGTAATCAGAATGCGTTTGCCGCGCAGAAGAGCTCCTATTGCCTCCATATCCATCTGGATTTTCTCCCTCGGAAGCAGGTCTTCGATATCGACTTCGTGGAATTTGTCGTGGTCTATTTCGCTTTTGCCGTTCCATTCCTCACCGCCGGACATCATCATAATCTTCATTCCGGCAGAAATGACCTCATCCACCATTTCGGTGTTGTTGCGGAACTTCTCGGCCTTGAGAGGAGACACGAGCAATGCCTTGACGCCCTCCTGTCTGGCAAGTCTGGCGGCAAGTCCCGGACCGTTCAGATAGACCGGCTTGCCCATCAGATAGGCCCCTTTCATTTCCTTCCCGTCTGAGATGAAAGCCTTGAGGGTATATTTCTTTTCCTTCACTGCGATGATGCTCTTCGCCACACTGATTCCGCCGGCCTTTGTGCCATAGATGGCCACCGGAATGGCATGTCCGATGTTGAAGGAGTCGTAGAGACGTTTCACAATCACCCTTTCAGCCCAGAGGAGTATGGTGCTGATTATGAAAACGAAAACTATGGAACTGTTGCCCGGAAAAACCATCAGTTTCTGCTCAGGCCAGATCAGATTCACAGAATAGCCTATTATCCACACTGCCGCCGAGGATATTGACGTTGCCACAGCCACACGCTGAAGGTCCACAAAAGAGGAATAACGGACTATTCCCGTGTAGGTGTGGAAGATGCGGAAGGATACCACAAAAGGTATCAGGCTCACGAGGGTTCCGAAAGTGAGAGCCCAGAAGTGACCGGCAAGTGCAGAGCCGCCGTACCTGAGGTAGAATGTCAGGTAGAATGAGAAGGCAACGGCAGCACAATCTATCAACAGAATGCACCAGTAAGGCAGGGCCCTTCTGGAAAAGTACAGATCGGATAGTTTTTGAAGGAAGCTCATAAGTAATTTTTCATTCTTGGTTTTAAAAATTTGAGGCTAAGGAAGTGTATGTGCATAACGGACTTCATCCGGCCCCAATGGTCGGATGTCACCCAGCGCAACACCTCCTTGACTCTACAGCACCGGTGTGATGTACGCCCCGATATGTTTTCTTTCGTTCTTCGTCATAGGTCCACGGTTAAAAGAAAACATCAGTCCAGAATTTCAAGTTGTTCAGGTGGGATATAGGTTGTTGCGGCCCAGATGACTCCGCCCACTCCGATGAGAACGCGCTTGCTCTTGCGCATCCGCACCACATAACCCTCCGCACCTTCGAAAGCACCTTCCTTCACACGGACGTGGTCGCCCAGTTTGACGTCAGGTTTCTCAGTCATCACTATCGGCAAGTCGCAGACAGAACAGATGCGAATGAAAAGATCCATATCGGCATCTTTGATGACTATAGGGCAGAGGTTGATACGGGAGTACATATATCGCATACGCCTGCCGTAACTTGAGGTGTGCATAAACTCATCTATCGCCTCCTTTGTGGAACGCAGGAAAATCAGGTTTGTCACTTTCGGAGGGACGAAAATCTGGAAACCGTCATTCTGCAGCACCGGAGCAATCCTCGATGACCGCAAGAACCTCAGGTTGATTACGTACCATTGCAAAACCAAATCCTCCCTGGCAAAATTCCACTTATCCTCTTTTCATAACTTGAAATCGGATTGCAAAGGTAACAAAATTCGCCCGAAATAGCAATGAATTAAGTAGGTTTTATTGCTCACATACAAAATGTTAGCATAGGGGCAATTGTAGAGCTATTTGGCCTTGTTGATTATATAAATGCCGGCTGCGGCAAGAGTACCGGCAATGAGATAATTCCATTGGAAAGGCTCGCCCAGAACAAGGCAGGAGGAGAGGGTGCCCACCACTGGGATGAGGGAATTGAAGACCGCAACCTTGCCGACGGGGTTGCAGGTTATGAGTTTGTTGTAGAGGGAGAATCCTATTGTGGATATGGACGTGAGGGCAAGGAGTATTGCAATGCCGGCCGGAGTTACCAGGGGCAGGGCTCCACCTGCGGCAAATCCCGGAATCAGGAGGAGAAAACCGCCTATGGCAAGGGCATACCCAGTGCCCACGAAAACGTCCACCCTCTTGCCGAGTCCTCGAGTCATCAGGCCGGCTATGGCGGAGCACATCGTGTTGAGGAAAATCATTCCGTCACCCATCCAGCTGAAGCCTCCGGATGTGCCGCGGCCGAAGTTCAGGGCGAAGATGCCGGCTATTCCGATTATCACGCCGAGGGTCTTCCGAAAGGTCATCCTGTCGCTTTCAAAAAAAATACAGGCCAGGATTACGAGGATGAAGGTGCCCATAGAGTTGAGTATGGAGGCGCGGGCGGCTACGCTGTGGGACATTCCGATGTAGAAGAAGGCGTAGTGAAGGGTGGTGTTCATCAGGGCGAAGGCGAGGATGTACAGCCAGGGGGAGAGATACCGGGTCAGAGCCGGGTGCGTCGAAGTAACGTCATTGCCGGACTGACCTGCAGGCTTAACCTTGAAATCCTTGTGCAAAATGGCGGCAATAATCAGAATGAACACCCCTGCAAAGGTGAAGCGAAACCCCGCATAGACCATTTTGGAGGCCGTCATTTCAGCAGTGATTCCGAATTCCGCAAAGCCAAGTTTGAGCAACGGGAAAGCCCATCCCCACAAGAAAGCACAAGTGAGTGCCAGAACCGGGACCCAGACCTTATGGGTGAAAATATTCTCTCTCTTCTGCATTTTGAAAACTACAGGTCGTCACTGTAAACGGCGCCCGGAAGGTCGTGCTGGTTGTAGCGCGAAGCCATTGACATTCCGTAAGCCCCGGCAGACTTGATGGTGAGGATGTCGCCACGCACTGTCTTCGGAAGGGTCACACTCTCGTTGAAAACGTCGGTGGACTCGCAGGCGGTTCCCACTATCGCGTATTTTTCCTTCTTTTCGGAAGTGGAAGTGAGGTTCTCTATGTCGTGGTAGGACCCGTAGAGCATAGGCCTGATGAGTTCGGTCATACTGGCATCCACAATCACAAGCCTACGTCCTGTTGCGGTGTCCTTGCGGTAGAGCACGCTGGTGATGAGTTCGCCGCACTCGCCCACTATGGACCTTCCGAATTCGAAATGGATTTCACGATTGCCCACTTTCAGATTGCCGTTGATGATGGCGAAGACTGATGCAAAGTTAGGAACCGGCTCATTTTCAGGCATATCGTAGTTGATGCCGAGGCCTCCTCCCACATCCACGAAATCCAGTTTGAAACCTTTGCGGACGAGATTGTCAGTGATGACATTCACCTTGTCACACAGGTACTGGAACACGTGCAGTTCACGTATCTGAGAACCAATGTGCAGATGCATTCCCTTGATGTTCACGTGTTTGAGGGACTGTATCCACTCGGCCTGCTCGAGCACCTTCTCATAGGAGATTCCGAATTTCGAGTCTGCCTGACCCGTGTCGATGCAGTGGTTGGTCTTTGGATCGATGTCAGGATTCACACGAAGCCCGCAATCCACCACCTTGCCCATTTCAGCTGCGATGCCGTCTATCACTTCAAGTTCCTGGAGAGACTCGCAGTTGATGGCGAAGATGCCCTGCTCTATGGCATAACGGATTTCCTTATCCCGCTTGCCCACTCCGGCATAGACTATGGATTTGGGGTCGAAGCCGGCCTCGATGGCACAGCGCACCTCGTTTCCGCTGGCGCAATCGATTCCGAGGCCATATTCCTTGATGACCTGGAGAATACGCGGGTCGTAATTGGCCTTTATGGCGTAGTGCATCTTGAACTTGTATTTGGACGCTGCCCAGACCACGCTGTCGAGGGTCTGGCGGAGGAGGTCCATATCATAGAAATAGAACGGTGTCTCGAATTTTTTCAGTTTGTCAACTACTTGTCTGCTAAGCATATCACTTCTTTATTTTGTTTTGGTACTTCTGTCTGTATTCTTCCATCAGGCGTTTTTCCCGTTCGAGTTCGTCCAATTCTTCCTGAAGGGCGGCACGTTTGCGGCGGCGCAACCTTTCCAGTTTCTTGCGGGCTTTTTCAGCTTCCTTGGCTTTGCGTTTTTCCTCTTTGGCCTCCCATTTGGCCTTGGCTTGGGCTTCTTTCTGCTGGCGGCGGAGCTCTTTTTGGCGGGCTTTTTCGGCTTTGGCGGCCTCCCGGTCGGGGCTGGAAGTCCTGTTGTTGGCAAGGGAGTCGCTGACTGCGAGGGTGTCACGTACGGCGAGGGAATCACGGACGGCTAAAGAATCACGAACGGTCAAAGAGTCACGGACAGACAGGGAATCGCGGAGGGAGAGGGAGTCACGTACTGCGAGAGAGTCGCGGACGGAGAGGGAATCGCGGGCTAAGAGTTCGGCTTTGCGGCGTTCCTCCTCCAGTATGCGGCGTTGCTCGGCACGCACCTTGGCCAGGGAGTCGCGGAAAGAAATCTCATTGTAGATTTTTTTCATATAGCCCGGGAAGTAGCGGTTGGTGTGGCTGAACTTTGCCCTCGGCTTTGAACGGAAGAAACCTCTCTCCGGGTCGCGGTAATCCGCTTTAGTGACATCGTAACGGTCTTTCGGACAACGCTCCGGGCTCCAGTTGAAGCCTTTGAGCAGACGTTCATCCTTGCGCATCTGCACAAGAGGATAACCGTCATTCTTGGCCTGGTCGAAATAATAGACCCGCTGTATTTCTCCATCTGCAAAAACCGCAGTGAGCATCTTGGAATCTGCCCTGTTGACAGTGGCAATCACATCTTCTTCCTTGATGAAAAACAAAGCCTGCACCCCTCCCAAAGCATCAAAACGGCTGAGCTGCCCCTGAGGGTCTAAATAGGCCATCATTTCCGCAGACTTGATCTGGTCGAAATGGTCAGTGTCCTCCTTTATTGTTATGAAGGCGTTGGACATCAGGCTGGCCCGGTCCATCGCGTTGTTGCGCACCACAACATAGATACTGTCGGCAACATACTGACGGCTGCCTTCCTGCCACACCGCAGGGTTGATGTAGAGGCGGGCCAATGAGTCGAGGTCGCAATAATTCAGTGAGTCACAGACTATCTGGGCATCCTTGCGATACAGGCGGACGTTCCTTGTGGCTTTCAGGAAACCTATTTTTGTAGAATCCACTGCGGGTGGAGGGACTATGGTGTCGGCTTTTGCGGCCAGCGAGTCAGCACCCACCGATAGCGAGTCGGCACTCAACGACAAGGAGTCAGCACGCACCGACAATGAATCAGTACGCATCGACAATGAATCAGTACGCATCGACAATGAATCCTTTCGCACCGACAGCGAATCAGCACTCACCGACAATGAATCCGTTGGGGAAGACAAAAGTCCCGGCATATCCCTTCTCCCCCGGCCTTCGCCATCCTTCCGGGCATCTCCGTCCTTCCGGGCATCTCCGTCCTTCCGGGCGTTCCCTCCCCTCTTCGCGTCCCCGTTCTTTCCGGCCCGAAGTGCCTCAGCATTCTTCTTTGCAGCATAGTTGGCATCATTTTCCCGAGCCGCCTCATCAGCAGCCTTAGCCGCCTCTTCTGCAGCCTTGCGCCTGTAAGTCCCCACCGGATCCACATCCAGCGCCTTGGCCCTTTCTCCGGCAGCAACGACATCCAGCGAATCCACCTTGAACATCATCCTGGTCCAGTAGTCAATATTTTCCGCAGCCACAAATACGGTATCCGTGGCCCCGTTGTCATCAGTCGTGGTGGCTATGAAAGCCGGATCCCGTTTCATCTTGATTCTGGAAAGGCTGTCGCAATAGTCCATACGCCCGGCCACGGCTGAGATGTTTCTCGTTGTGTCAATCACCTGCACGTTTCCAAGCATCGTCACGTCATTGACAGCACGGTAGTAATAGACAGAGTCGCACCAAACCTCCTGGGTATCCGACATCAGATGCACATTGCGGTTGAAAAGGAAGACCTCCCTTGACCTGTCGTACCATCCGGAGTCGGCCGAGAGCATGTTTTCCTTGTTCCACATATCGGTATTGCTGCCGAAAGTGGCGAAGGAGGTCTCGGAATTGTAGTCAAGGGAATTGGTCTTGACGAAAACCGTGTCGGAAAACATATTCACGCTGTTGCGGAAACTGAAAATCTTGATTTTGGAGTCGTAGGTTCCCTCTATGCTCTCGATAATCTGGCCGTCCTTGTCGCGCATTGCACCTCCCTGACGGAAGACTGCCACAGAGTCTTTGGTATTATAGTCCAGATTGCTGGTTCTCAATGTGTTGTCATCCTTGTCTAGCAACTGTACCACAGACCCTCGGAACTGGGCCAGGTCCTCGTCTATGAGGTAGGTGAGTTTGTCTCCGGTGAGTACAGTCTCGTCCTGGAGTATCTGCACATTGCCTATGGCATCGATATAGTTGCGGTCCACATTCCAGAATGCGGTGTCGCATAGGAGGTAGGTGTTGTTGTGGAAAAATCTGGCGGGTCCGACGACTTTACGGAAAGAATTCCCGTCACGCAGCACCACCTGGGCAGATTTTGCGCTGATCAACACCACAAGGCTGTCCTTATCTTCCTGTTGCTGGGCTGATACGCTTATGCCGGAAGCGCAAACGAGCACTGCCGGAAGCAACAGCCGAAGAATGGAGCCCCAGAAATTCATACTATTTCAACACCTTGTCAATCAGTCCTTTATGTGCAAAATCGCAATCCCCGAAGAGAGGGTCGATGGTGATGTAGGTGGTGTTGATTCTCTCGTCGATGAAGTTGTCTATGGCTTCCTTTGCGAGTTTCTCACGGGCCGCGTTCTGCATCAGGTCGTAGTCTTCGTCGAAGTTGGCAGGATGGGCCGGAATAATTTTGTCCACTTTGATTATCTTATAGACAAGATTGCCTCGCCCTTCGTTGTCCACAGATTCCACAGGTTCTGAAATCTCTCCCTCCGCCAAGCCGGCAATTGCGCGATAATCAGCAGGTTTGAGCTGGTCTTTCTCGAAATATGTGGAGCCTGTATTAGGGTCAGACATCTGGCCTCCGTTGGTGCGGGTGACAGGGTCCTGGGAGAAGAAGCGGGCTGCCATCTGGAAATTGAGGTTGCCGGCATTGATTTCGTTGCGCAGGCTGTCGAGGGTGCTGAATGCCTTGGTACGGTCATCTGCCGTGTATTCCGGTTTCAGGAGAATGTGGCGGGCATTGAACATATCCCCCTTTTTCTCAAGCACTTCGATGATGTGAAATCCGTCCGGAGTCTCCACAATCTGCGAAACCATATGAGGCTTGAGGGCCATTGCGGCATCTGCAAACTCTCCCCAGAAAATGGTCTTGGATGCCATTCCGAGCTCACCTCCCCTGCGTGCACTGCCGGGGTCCTGGGAATAGATGCGGGCAAGGGTCGAGAACTTCTCGCCGTTCATAATCCTGGACCTGATGGAGAGGAGTTTCTCCTTCGCCTCCATTGCCGCCGATTCGCGGTCCGGATAGATGCAAATCTGGCTCAGACGGTATTGAGCAGGCACCAGAGGCAGCTCGTCAGCATCGGTGGTCTCGATGAAATTTTTCACATCATAAGGGGTCATCTCCGGGATGTCAGAGGCTACCTTCTGCTGCATCTGCTGCGTAAGGCTCTGTTCCTGAAGGCTTTTGCGCCATTCCTGACGCAGCTTGTAGATGGGCTTGCCGAACATTTTCTCCACTTCTTCGTCGCCTCCGAGCTGGGTACGGACCTGGTCCAGACGGGCGTTCAGGGAACTCTCCACCATATCGTTGTTGACATTCAGGGAGTCCACCCGGGCCTGCATCAGGAAAATTTTTGCAACTATCATCTGTTCCAGGAGGTCGCAACGCACATTTTTGTCGGACAACATCCCGTTCGCACGCATAACCTTGATTTCTTCCTCCATTGCGGAAATCTTGATCATTTCCTCGCCGACTACGGCAACTGACTTGTCAATGAGGCCATTGCCGTATTTCTGCGCATTGGCACCGGCTGTTCCGACGGCAAGGGCCGCCACGCACAGGAAAAATGCTTTCAAATTTTTCATTTTCATATCAATATTGCACGAAGATACCGTTTTCGCGTGCATCTTCCATCAATTTGTCCTCCAATGTGGACACCAGTTCTTTCTTTCTGATACTCAGTAATATATCCTTGATTAAAGGGGTCGCATACTCCAGCGGAGCAGTCTTTCCCGCAGCTTCGAATTCCTTCAGATAGGCCAGATGCAGCAGCCCTGTACCGCCTTCATACTCTATCCAATTGCCCTTGCGGTAGGTCAGAAGTTCCGAATAATCAATGCCGAATTCGAGGGCAAGGTCGTTCAGATTGAGCCATCTGCCGCCGAAGGTTTCATATCTTATGGCCGAGGCAAATGCCACTGAATCCGTGTATTGCATACGTTGGGCATCGTCGCCGGCCATATTTTCACGGAATTCGTCTATGTATGGAGAATCCGGAGATATGCACAGGAAATTCGCTTTCACAACTGGCACCCGCAAAAGGAAACGCTCCTGATGAGCCTCGTAGTACTCCCTGATTTGCTCCTGGGTGAAGATGGTGTCCAGACGCTCGTTCACATATCGCTGCTCGTAACGGTATTTGAGCAGGGACTTGCGATATTCCTCCAGCTCGGCCGTAACGTCAAGCTCTTCTTTTGACAGTTGATTTTCAGCCACTTGCAGAAAGACAAGCTCGGAAGCCCAAGCGTTGATATATTGATGGGCCAGACGCACGCTGTCTTCCGGAAGCAGGCCTGACGGGAGGGCCTTGTTCAATTCCGCACGGCTGAGACGAACCTTGCCCACCGATGCGACGGTCTCTCCGGTGATGACCTTGTCCACCCATTCGCAGGAGACGGCCACAGACAAAATCAGGGCTGCCGCTGCTATGGTCTTGTATATGATCTTTTGCTTCATCAAAATGGCATTAAAACCTGCAAATTTAATCATAAAAGTCAATAAGTACAAATCAAAGCAGTTCGCTTGCTTTCAGAATTTTTTCCGCTATATTTGCGCGGATATACTGACAGGTCGAGGACCTGCAATCTGGAAAACTGTAAATTTCAATATAATATGGCAAAGAAAACTGTTTTGGTTTCAGGTGGTGCCGGATATATCGGCAGCCACGTGACGGTGGAACTCATCAATGCGGGCTATGACGTGGTGGTGGCAGACAATATGTCCAACTGCGATATGACCTGTTTCGAGGGAGTGAAAAAAATTACCGGAAGGGACGACATTCCTTTCGAACTTATGGATTGCTGCGATGCTGCAAAGGTGCAGGACCTGTTCGGGCGCTACAAAATCGATGCTGTGATTCATTTTGCGGCTTTCAAGGCCGTTGGAGAATCGGTTGCAGAGCCTATCAAATACTACAGGAACAATCTGGATTCTTTCCTCAACATACTTGACGCATCCATTGCTCACGGAGGTTGCAACGTGCTTTTCAGCTCATCTGCAACGGTTTACGGTGAGACCGACAAACTGCCTGTGACCGAGGAGTCTCCACGCCAGAGCGCCACATCCCCTTACGGAAACACCAAGCAGATCTGCGAGGACATACTCAGGGATGTAATCAAGGCTTCTGCGGCTTACGGCACCGAGGTGAATGCAGGGGCTGAGGCTAAGGGTCCGGTCAAGGGCATTGCGCTGAGGTATTTCAATCCTATAGGCGCACATCCTTCGGCTCTCATCGGAGAACTTCCACGCGGAGTGCCTAACAACCTCGTGCCTTTCATCACCCAGACTGCAATAGGCAAACGCGCCTGCTTGAGCATTTTCGGCAACGACTACCCTACTCCTGACGGCACCTGCCTGAGGGACTATATCGACATCGTGGACCTTGCCAAGGCACACGTTGCGGCGGTTTCCAGAATGTTGGACGGCAAGATGAAGAAAGACTATGAAATCTTCAACGTGGGCACAGGAAAGCCGGTTTCAGTTTCCGAGCTGGTGAACGCATTCGAGAAGGTCAACGGTCTGAAACTCAACTACAAATATGTGGACCGCAGACCGGGTGACGTGGTGGCTATCTGGGCGGACACCCGTCTTGCCAACGAAGAGCTCGGATGGAAGGCGGAAAGGACTTTGGAAGAAACCCTTGCCTCTGCCTGGGCTTGGGAGAAGCATATCGCCGGGATTGAATAAAACCTTCCGGGCATAACTATAGGATATAACCTTTCAGGCATAACTCAAAAAGGTCGGGGCTTTGCAGGCTCCGACCTTGATTTTTTCATAAAGCGCAGGCAATTATTTTGCGCTTACGACTGAGCTGAGTTTTTCGCAGAGGGCGTCGAGGGACTCGAAGAGCTCCTTGGTGATACCCTTGTAGTAAACAGACGGTTTTACGTCTTTTGCCGGGTGGTTCACCTTGTCTTTGAGATTGTTGTAGAGGTCCACCGCCTCGTCGATTATCTTGGCGAGATCTTCGTTGTTCTTGTCAGGATTGAGGGCTGCGAAAAGTGTGCAGTCGTCAATGAATTCTCCCACGAAATACTCGATGTCTTTTTTGATAACTCTCAGATTCATAGTCTGTTTATTTAAGTTTTCCTGATTGATGTCCTCCAATTTGGAGATTTCGGGTGCAAATGTAGCATAAATTATTGATTTGACAAGCAGTCGGGGCAGAGGATTGTGAATCGGAAGAAATTAAATTTGGAGGAGGATGCGGGTTAATATTTTAAGATTGCTAAATTTGCGGAATGATGGACAAAAGGATTTGCGGAATGATGGACAAAAGGATGATATACCCAGGCGGGCGCCGCTACAATGCCTATGTGGACTATCTTAGGCAAAAATACGGCTCCCGGTTGCAGAAAGTGGTGATTGATGCGGGGTTCACCTGCCCCAACAGGGACGGCAGCGTGGGACGCGGAGGATGCACATTCTGCGACAATGCCGCCTTCCACCCCGCCTACAGCTCTGCAGCCAAGGACATACTGACGCAGATTGACGAGGGGCTTGAGTTCCACAGGGGACGCTACCGCAACGCCAATGCCTATCTTGCTTATTTCCAAGCCTATTCCAACACCTACGGCAGTCTGGAAAAGCTCAAGCAGGACTATCTCAGGGCTCTGGAGCACCCTTCAGTGGTGGGCATAGTCATAGGCACCAGACCGGATTGCGTGGACGGGGAGAAGCTGGATTTCATTGCTGATCTTGCTCAGGGAAAGGTACTTGAGGATTGGCACAGGGAAATTGTACCGGACAAGAAGGTTGAGGGACAGGCCGGAGAGACGCGGGTCATCAGCTCTCCGGTGGTGATAGTGGAATATGGGATTGAATCCTGTTATGACGAGACCCTGCGCCGGGTGAACCGGGGACACGACTTTGCCTGCGCAAGGAAGGCTGTTCAGATGACTGCGGAAAGGGGGATAGAATGTGGGGGCCATTTTATGCTGGGGCTGCCCGGGGAAAGCAGGGAGATGATGCTCGGAGAATGTGAGGCAATCAATTCACTGCCACTTACTTCCGTCAAGTTCCATCAGCTGCAGATTGTGCGCGGGACGAAGATGCAGAAGGAGTTTGAAGATCATCCGGAGGAGTTCTGCAGGTTTACTCTGGACGAATATCTGGACTTTTTCACCTCGATGCTGGAAAGGCTCAGACCACAAATCAGCATAGAGAGGTTTGCAGGGGAGATTCCTCCTCGCTTTGTCACTGGAACCCCCTGGGGACTGGTGCGAAATGCGGAACTGGTGCGTATGCTGGAGGCGCGGCTGGAATCTCTGGACACTTGGCAGGGACGTTATTGCTTTTCTCGGGAATAATACATAACTTTCGTGGATTTTTGGTACTTTCAGGCAAACGATTACGAACACCAGAAACTCAAAAAGAATGAAAGGAAACAACTACGACGTAATCATCATTGGCGGCGGAATAACCGGAGCAGGAACAGCCCGCGACTGCGCAATGCGAGGCCTCAGGACGCTGCTGGTGGAGCGCTATGATTTCACTTCCGGAGCCACCGGACGCAACCACGGACTTCTGCACAGCGGTGCCAGATATGCCGTGACCGACCGGGAAAGTGCCACTGAATGCATTCAGGAGAATATGATCCTGAGGAAAATCGCGGCCCATTGCGTGGAAGAGACAGGAGGCCTGTTCATCACCCTTCCGGAAGACGACCTGAGCTATCAGGCCCTGTTCGCCTCTGCCTGCAAGGCCGCCGGAATCGATGCCGAAATCATTGACCCGAAAGAAGCGATAAGTCTGGAAAAATCAGTCAATCCTTCCATAATAGGTGCAGTGAGGGTGCCAGACGGGGCCGTGGACCCTTTCCGGCTAACAACTGCCAACGTGGTGGATGCCAGAGGTTTCGGGGCCGAGGTCCTCACCTACACTGAGGTGGTGGGCTTCATCAGGGACGGAGAACGGGTGGTGGGAGTGGAACTCCGGGACAATATCACCAAAACCAGGTCACGCAAATACGCCGGAATAGTCATCAACGCCGGAGGCATCTGGGGCCACAGAATCGCAGCGATGGCCGGGGCGACGGTGAATATGTTCCCGGCAAAAGGAGCTCTGCTCATATTCGGCCACAGGGTCAACAATATGGTCATCAACCGTTGCCGCAAACCTTCCGATGCAGACATACTCGTCCCGGGAGACACCATATCCCTTATCGGAACAACCTCAAGCAGAATACCTTACGATGAGATTGACTATATGAGTGTGACTCCGGAGGAGGTGGAGATACTGATGCGTGAGGGCAGGAAGCTGGCACCGTCTCTGGGAACTACCAGAGTGCTCAGGGCCTATGCCGGAGTGCGCCCCCTCGTGGCCTCCGACAATGACCCTTCAGGCAGGAGCATAAGCCGAGGGATAGTATGTCTGGACCACGAGAAAAGGGACGGCATCCCCGGATTCATAACCATAACCGGAGGCAAACTGATGACCTACAGGCTTATGGCTGAGCAGGCCACCGACCTTGCGTGCAGAAAACTCGGAGTCCGCAAATCCTGCGAAACGGCCTCCACCCCTTTGCCGGGCTCGGAGAAAAAGGCCAAGAAGAAGGAAGCCAAAAGGGTTTTCTCAATGCCTGGACTGGGCGGCAAGGCAGCCGTGGGAAGACACGGAGGGAGAAACGGCAGGATTGACAATTCAGACCGCAACGGTGCATCGCTTGTGTGCGAGTGCGAGGAAGTCAGCGTGGGCGAAGTCAAATATGCCCTTCAGGAACTGGACACCCGCAACCTCATCAACCTGCGCCGCCGCACCAGAGTGGGTATGGGCACCTGTCAGGGCGAACTTTGCGCCTGCAGGGCAGCAGGGCTGATGGCTAACGGATGCACAGCAAAAGCGCTGGAAGACCTGGCCGTATTTATGAACGAGAGATGGAAGGGAATGCAACCTGTAGCGTGGGGTGAGACCCTGAGCGAAGCGCAGTTCACCTCCTGGATTTACGAAGGGGTCTGCGGACTCAGCCGTTTCAAGGAAAAGAAGGGAGGGATGTAACTATGAACTTCGACACCATAATAATAGGAGGAGGCTTGAGCGGCCTCACAGCGGGAATAGAACTGCAAAAACGCGGGCAGAAGACCCTTATGATTTCATCCGGACAGTCTGCCCTGCATTTCTTTTCCGGTTCATTTGAATTCCTCAACACGGAAGAAGATTATCCGGAGGCTCTGAAGAAACTCCCTGCCGGACACCCCTACTCCCTGATGGGGGCGGAAAAGGTCTTGGAAACCGCCTCTAAAGTTCAGGATTTCTTCGCCGGTGCAGGAGTGGTCCTCAATGGCGAGGAAGGACGCAACCATTTCAGAATCACCCCAATAGGAGTGCTCAAACAGGCTTGGCTCACACTTGAGGACTATGCAAGACTGCCCTCCGACAAGTCCCTGCCCTGGAAAAAAGTGACCATTGCCAACATAGAAGGCTTCCTGGATTTCCACCCCGACTTCATTGCTGCGGGACTTGAGGAACTGGGGGCCGAATGTCACTGCCGCAGCATATCCCTGCCGGAACTGGACCGTCTGAGGAACAATCCCAGCGAAATGCGTTCTGCCAACATAGCCAGAGCCTTGACCGGAAGCGTAATCGGCAATCTGGCCAAGAGGCTTTCCGATGTGTCGGCCGGCAGCGATGTTATTCTATTGCCGGCGGTCTTGGGACTGGATGACCCACGCCCTGCCCAGTCGTTGAAAGTGCGCACAGACAGGCCTATAGAATACATAGCCACCCTCCCTCCTTCAGTGCCGGGAATCAGGACCCAGATGATGCTGAAAAACTTCTACACCCGGCTGGGAGGCACATATCTGCTCGGCGACTCCGTGACAGGAGGCGATTTCGAGGGCCGGAAACTCAAGGGAATCAGGACTGTTAACCATTCCGACAAACTGTTCTGCGCGGATAATTTCATACTCGCAAGCGGCAGTTTCTTCAGCCGGGGTCTGCTTTCCACCCCTTCCGGAATATTCGAGCCCGTGTTCGACCTCCAGGTCAACTGCCCGCAGGAGCGCAGAGACTGGACCAAGGAGAATTTCTTTGACCGGCAGCCTTATATGGGATGCGGAGTGGCCACAGACGGGCAATTCAGAGCCTTGCGCAAAGGGGAAAGCATTGAAAATCTGAGGGTTTGCGGTTCTCTGCTGTCCGGCTCGGATGCCATTAATGAGGGTTGCGGTGCAGGAGTGGCCACCATCACGGCTCTCCATATTGCAGAAAATATTACTGAAGGCAAGTAATTTTACCAAAGGAAGTTGAAATGGAATACAATACAAGCGAAAACAATTTCGAACAGTGTATGAAATGCACGGTATGCACCGTGTACTGTCCGATGCTGGCTGTAAATCCGGACTTTCCCGGTCCCAAACAGGCCGGCCCCGACGGGGAGAGGTACCGCCTCAAGGACCCTTCTTTCTACGATGAGGCCTTGAAATATTGCCTCAACTGCAAGAGGTGCGAAATCTCCTGCCCTTCCAATGTGAAAATCGGCGACATCATACAGAAAGCCCGTCTGGACTACAGCGCAATCAAGCCCGGACTTAGGGAATTTGCACTTTCCCACACCGATTTGATAGGCACTGCAGCCTCAGTCATTGGGCCTGTGGTGAACGATGTTTTGAAGTTGGGGGCTGTGCAGTACGCGATGGACACTATGATGGGTGTGGACAGGCGCAGGACTTTCCCGGAATACTCAAGAGAAAGGTTCACGCTCTGGTTCAGGCGCAATGCCAGGGCAGCCCAGGAAAAATACAGCAGGTTCGTGACTTATTTCCACGGCTGCTACGCCAATTACAATTATCCTAAACTTGCTCAGGATTTCGTGAAAATCCTCAATGCCCTGGGCTATGGAGTGCATCTGATGGAAAAGGAAAAATGCTGCGGTGTGGCCCTGATTTCCAACGGGTTCCGCAAAGATGCCATAAGGGGAGCAAAGAAGAATCTGAAGAGCATCAGAGAAGCGGTGGCCAAGTCTGAGCCTGTGCTTGCGACGAGTTCCACCTGCACATTCACCATAAGGGACGAATATCCCCATCTTCTGGGTCTGGACAATTCCGACATAAGGGGTTCAGTGATGATGGCCACCAGATTCATATTCAACCTGATAGACTCGGGCAAGGCTGTGCTTGTGTTCAGAAATGACTATCGTCACCGCATAGCCTACCACACCCCCTGCCATCTTGAGAAACTGGGCTGGAGCATCTATTCGACCTCGCTTCTGAAGATGATACCCGGAGTGGATTTCGTGATGCTCGACTCGCAATGTTGCGGAATTGCCGGCACCTTCGGATTCAAAAAGGAAAATTACCAGTATTCCCAAAAAATCGGCGAAGGCCTGTTCAGGCAAATATCTGAGGCTGAACCGGATATGGTGGCCACGGACTGCGAGACCTGCAAATGGCAGATTGAAATGAGCACGGGATTCAAGGTGGAAAATCCTATATCCATCCTTGCCGATGCTCTGGACGTGGAAGCCACCATTGAGGCCAATGCCGCACTTGGAACAGAAGCGGCAGACAAGTAGAAACAGAAATGGCAGACAATAAGAAAGAACCGGCAGACAAGCTCTACTGATACAAATGATTACAACCAGCAAAAATATGGAAATGACCCCCTCCCTCAAGTCCAGATTGTCCAAAATCAAGCACCTGGCTCTGGATATGGACGGCACCATATACCTCGGAAGCACACTTTTTCCCTTCACCCTTGATTTTCTCTCGTCCATGAAGGAGAACGGGGTGCGCTATTCCTTCCTCACCAACAATCCCACCAGGTCAGTCGGGGACTATCTGAAGAAGCTGGAGGCTATGGGCATCAAGGCTGACGAGGAGAATATGTACACCACCTCCCTTGCTGCAATCGACTATCTCAAAAGCCATTACCCCGAGGCCAGGAGGCTTTTCCTGCTGGGCACCCCGAGTATGGTGAGCCAGTTCGAGAAGGCGGGATTCATTTCCTGCGCTGACGACGCGGAGGATGTGCCGGATGCTCTGGTGGTGGCATTTGACCCGACTCTTGTGTATTCGCGTCTGTGCAGGGCAAGCTGGTGGGCTGCGCAGGGGATTCCCTATATCGCCACCAATCCGGACAGGGTCTGTCCTACCGACCAGAAGACCATACTCGTGGATTGCGGTTCCATTTGCAGATGCATAGAAGAGGCCTCGGGAAGAAAGCCTGACGTGACTCTCGGAAAACCGGACCCCAACGTGCTCTACGGGATAATGGACAAGTTCGGATTGAAGGCCGAAGAGATTGCTATGGTGGGAGACCGCATCTACACCGACACGGCAACGGCCCACAATGCAGGGGCTTTCGGAGTGCTGGTGCTTTCCGGAGAGACTACGCTGGAAACTGCCCTTGAGGTCAAACGCAAGGCTGAAACCAGTCCGAATCCGGAGTTTTTCCCTCCCGACCTGATTGTGGAGAATGTGGCGGAACTCGGCCGGCTCATACTCCAGGCCCGGTCATAACGCCAGCTTGAACCGGTCTTCAAAGACCTGACATCGGGAAAATGGCCTCATTTGAACAGTGCCCGGCACAATGCAGGCACATCAGCCACCTTGACCAGTTCAATCCCGGGGACTTTCAAATCCGGTGAGGAATACGAAGAAAGGAATATTTTCCGGCAGTTCATTCTTGAGGCTTCAGCGATACGCCTTTCGATTTGGGACACGGGGCGGATTTCACCGCTCAGGCCCACTTCTCCTGCAAAGCAGTAGTCGGCAGGTACGGGGAAGTCGATATTGGAAGAAAGTATGGCGGCAATCACAGCCAGGTCACAGGCAGTTTCGGAAATCTTGAGTCCGCCGGCCATATTCAGAAAGACATCCTTTATGCTCAGCTTGAACCCGGCCCTCTTTTCCAGTACGGCCAAGAGCATATTCAGGCGGCGAGTGTCGTAGCCTGTTGCGGAACGCTGGGGTGTGCCATAGACCGCAGAGCTCACAAGTGCCTGAACCTCAATGAGAAATGGACGCGAACCATCCAGATGGGCCCCTACGGTGATACCGCTCAGATTGTCTGAGTGCATAGGCATCCACAGTTCCGAAGGGTTGGGGACCTCCACGAGTCCGGCCCCTGTCATCTTGAAGACTGCGACCTCCGACGTGGACCCGAAACGGTTCTTGACTCCCCTCAGCAGCCTGTACGCTCCCCTGTCATCGCCCTCGAACTGCAGCACAACGTCCACGATGTGTTCCAGAATCTTAGGACCGGCGATGCTGCCTTCCTTGGTGATGTGGCCTATGAGAATGACAGGGATGCCTGTGTCCTTGGCAAGTTTGAGCAACTGGACTGCAGTTTCTTTGATTTGAGTTACTGAACCCGGCGAAGATTCTATGTTCTGGGAATACATCGTCTGCACTGAATCCACAACAATCAAGTCGGGACGCACCTGCTGGGCCTCGGAGATGATGTTTTCCAGAAGGGTTTCGGGATAGATGTAGCAATTGGACAAATCGGCCCCCGGAACCTGAGCGAGCAGTCTTTCAGCCCTGATTTTCACCTGTTTGGCAGATTCCTCTCCGGTCACATACAAGGTCCTGAGGTCCGGACAGTGAAGGGGAATCTGGAGAGAAAGGGTGGACTTTCCTATACCCGGCTCACCTGCCACCAGCACCAGTGCACCTTCCACCAGCCCGCCTCCGAGCACACGGTTCAATTCATTGTTGTTCAATGATATCCGGTCTTCCGAAATGGTCTGGACTTCGGACAGGGGAATGGGTTTGGAGCCAGGCCTCCCTGAAGCAGCAGCGGAGGAGGAGCGTTTGCCGGTCGCTACGGTTTCTTCGACCATAGTGTTCCACTCCCCGCAGGCGGGACATTTTCCCATCCATTTGGGGCTTTCATTTCCGCAGGAGGTGCAGAACCAGGCTGTTTTTATCTTGTTCGCCATAATGTCGTGTATATACAAAAAAAAGATATTGTACCTGATTGTGGACAATATCTTCCAAGCGTTTCAGCGCTTTGTCTTGAGTGAAATTACTCAGCAACCACAGTACTGTCACATGCAGCACAAGCAGTTGAATCGCAGCAAGCCTTGCAAGAGTCGCAGCACTCGGTGCAAGCAGACTCCTCAGCAGCCTCAGCTTTCTTGCAGCAGTTGTTGCAAGCACAAGAAGAAGCAGCGCAGAGAATTGCTGCAAATGCCATAGCCATAAATACCTTTTTCATAACGAAAAAATAACTAATAATTAAACATGACTTCGTGGATGAAGTGCAAAAACACTACATTTTGTCCACAGCCCGCAAAAGTACAAACTATTTTATAAATATCAAGAAGAAATCTTCTTTTTTTATTTTTCCGCCTGGATTTTGTCCAGATTCAGCACTTCCATACCGCTGATTTTGCCCTCATCTATATGGAAGCGGAGGGCAGTGCGGACTATGTGGAAACCCTGGATGCCTGCCGCGCCCGGATTCAGGACCATCATATTGAAGTACTTGTCATACACCACCTTGAGTATATGGGAATGGCCACAGACGAAAATGTCAGGACTGTAGTGCATAATCAGGGAGTAGGCATTACGGTCGTATTTTCCGGGATATCCCCCTATGTGGGTCATCAGCACCTTCATACCCCCGCAGGTGAAAAAGCGGTGCAGAGGATAGTCGTAGCGCAGGTCGTAATTGTCGCAGTTGCCGCAAACTCCCACAAGGGGTTTGAAACGGGCAATCTCGGCTGCGGTGGTGAATCCCCCTCCGAAATCCCCTGCGTGCCAGATTTCATCAACGGGTGCAAGGAATTGCTTCAACGGCTCATCAAATACGCCGTGGGTGTCTGAAATTAATCCTATGTATGCCATAATCAAAGACTTGCATTATAGACAAAGGCTGTTGCAACGACGGCTGCCGTCTCAGTGCGAAGACGGGAGGGACCGAGGTGAACAGGAATGTATCCGGCGCTGATGGCTGCACTCACTTCCGCCGCGGAGAAATCGCCTTCAGGACCTATCAGGACGGTTATTTCAGGGAGGTCGCAAGGGGCTGAGGCGGCGGATTCAGGCTGGGGCTCTGCGGATGCGGAGTCGCAATATGGTCGGGAGACAGAGGGGAAATGAATGTGGTCGGCTATGGCTTGCCTGAGGGAAATCCTGGGCAGAGTTCCGTCTTCGAAACAGCATGCTATGAATCTGGCCCTGGTTGGGGGCTGAGTTCCGTCCATATCCCCGTCGTAACTGAGAAGGAACTCCTTGACGGTCAGAGGCTCGGAAAGTTGCGGAAGCCTCGCCTTGAGAGATTGCTTGGCTGCGGAAACAATGATTCGCTGAAGCCTTTCGGGACGTATGCCGCTGCGTTCGGAATGTTCCCCTATGACAGGCACAATCCTGTCCACACCCATCTCTACGGCCTTTTCTATGAACCACTCGTATCTGTCAACATTCTTCGTGGGACAGACGGCCATGGTGAGACGGTAGGAGTGGTCTCCCCAGCCGGGAACGGAGGATTCGGAGGCAGCGGTCACTTCCCTTGGTGAAAGCGAAAGTATGCGGCAGTTGTGCAGATTCCCCATTCCGTCGGCCACCTGGATTCTGTCCCCTTCCCTGTGTCTGAGGACCTTTGCACAATGGGCCGACTCTTCCGCGCCGAGCGTCAGGATGGAACCGTTGACTGATTCTGCGTAAAAAAGTTCCATTACTTTCTGATTATCTCGATGGATGCGTCAAGACCGACCTTAATGATGGATGAGGCCTTTCCGGTGGCAGTTTTTCCGAAGCCTGGGTCCACGACATAGTCCACCGCCGCCTTAATCTCTCCGCTGATTTCGGAAAAGTTCGACGGGGTGCTTTCTCCGGAAATGTTTGCGGAGGTGGACACCAAAGGACATCCCAGGGAGGCTACAAGTCTGCGGCAGAAGTCATTGAGAGGGACACGTATGGCCACGCTTGAATCTTCAGCCACGGTTTCTGCAGCCAGAAGGTGTCTGTCGGATGGTGCTCCCGGTTCTGCTGCACGGGCACCCGGATAGACTATGGTCATAGGCTTGTCATTGACCTCGACCAGCTGCACTGCGATATCCGGCACTTCCTTTATATATCGGCAGACCATATCCATATCCGAGGCCAGCAGGACCAGGGATTTGCTGTCCGGACGACGCTTGATTGCAAAAATTTTCGCCACCGCCTCGGGATTTGTGGCATCACAGCCCAGACCCCATACGGTGTCGGTGGGATAGAGTATCACTCCCCCTTTCCTGAGCACTTCCACTGCTCTGCGGATTTCTTCTTTTTCTTCCATATCAATCACTTAATATACAATCAGTTACTATAGGATAATGGTCCGAAAACCCGGTTTTGACCGTCTTGTGGGAGACCACCGTCCAGTTCTCGGGCACGAATACGTAATCTATCCTCAGCAGGGGCCAGAAAGCAGTGAACGTGGCTCCGAAACCGTCCCCCGCCTCGATGAAACTGTCCTTGTCCACTCGTCTGACACGATGATAGGTGTAGGACATAGGGTTGTCGTTGAAGTCGCCGCAGACCACTCCTGCACAGGGACTGTTGTCGAAGTGGGTCAGGACGGCATCCACCTGTTTGGGTCTGCGGGTGAGGGACTTGCGGTATTTGGTACCGGTTTCCTGCCTTGCTTCTGAATTGCCTGTGAGGGTGAGCCAGATATTGGACAGGGAGATGGCGTAGGACTCGAAATGGCAGTTGTACACTCTGAAACGCTGGCTCCGGACGTCGTATTCGGTCCAAAGTGCCAGATTGCGACTGTCTTCAAAGAGAATCTTGCCCTTGTCGCTGGCCTTGAATCGGCTTAGGGTGACGTTGCCGCAGAAGCCTTTGCGCGCCTTGAAGAGGTAGTATTCAATCTCATAGCCAGGCAGATGTTTCTTTATGAGATGTTTTATGTCGCTGGGGTCGGAACAATAGAATTCCTGCAGACAAATGACATCTGGCTCGTGTCTCTGAAGGAAGGTGAGGACTGAATCTATTCTTTCGTTGCGGTCCTCTATTTTGCGGTCGTAGGCGAAACGGTCTATGTTGCAGGTGATTATACGTATGCCATCGTCCCTGTTGAAACTTGCGATTTCATCCTGGTTGCCTCTGAAAAAACGGCCTACGAAGAAAACGGAAGGAAGGATGGCAATCAGGGGTATGAGAGCCAAAGGGGAACGGTGGGCGGCGGCCCAGACAGCAAGGATGATGTTGATGATGAAAATGGGCAGGAAGAGCAGTCCGAAGATGGAAAAGAACCAGACCTTGGCCGGATTGACGACAGCGCTGAGGTAGCTGAGCATCTGCAAAAGGGCAAATGTCAGAGCCACAAACGAATAGGATATTCCTTTTATCCAATGGAACAGCCTGTTCTTCTTCCTGGTCTTTTTCTTCTGGGGCATCGGTCTGAGGAGTTTCAGTGAGCTCTCATTGGGGAGTTTTTCAATATTGGGAATACATCTTGTGTCCCTTGCGCCATATCAGTATGAGTATCAGGCCGAAAAGCATACCTCCAAGGTGGGCAAAATGGGCCACTCCGTCGCCTCCGGACACTCCCATCACCAGTTCAATTGCAGCGAATATGAGCACGAACCATTTGGCCTTCATTGATATAGGCGGGAATATAAGGGTCATCACCGAATCCGGGAAGAGCATAGCGTAGCCGAGCAGCAGGCCATAGATTGCTCCGGATGCCCCCACGGTAGGTGTTCTCAACATCTGATAATAGGCTGAGGTGGCCTCCATTGCATCGGCAGGACTACCTGTCTGAATAATATTCTGCCAGTAGAGGGTCTGCAACCATTCAACTCCCGTGTGCAGAAGGGCTGCTCCAAGTCCTGTGACCATATAGAAAAGCAGGTATTTCCTCGGACCCCAGACTCTTTCAAGCACGCTGCCGAACATATAGAGCGTGAACATATTGAAAAAGAGATGTCCGAAACCGCCGTGCATAAACATATGTGTGACTGGCTGCCACCAGCGGAAAAGTGGAGAAGCGGGATAGAACAGCGCAAAGGTCTTGTACATAAAGTCTTGGGAGAAAGTGCTTATGAGAAGAATCAATGCGTTGATTATAATAAGGTTGCGGGTGACGGGAGGAATAAATCCCAGGAATCCGCCGGAGTTGTTTCTGAATCTTATTTCCATTGTTTGCTTTTTGTGTCGGAGACTCAGAACTTGGAGTCCAGTTCTCCGGAATTGATTATGTACATAATCCTGCGGCCCGAGCTGGTGTATTCAGGATTGCTGCTCGCCAGAAGCGATTCCACAAGGGCGGAGGCTTCAGGCAGGCTTTTGGGGCCGTCATAGCCGGATGCTCCAAGCAGTGCAAACTTGCCTGCGGATTCGGCTATCATCAGGGTGGAAAGGGATGCGTGGGAATCCTGAAGAAGGAGCAGCAGGTCAGAGACCATTGACTCAAGCTTGGATTCCTCGGAAGGGAAACCGGCAGGGACAGCATTCACGACAACGCTGTCGCTGCCGAAAGGAGCTATGTCGAAACCGAAACCCCTGAGCAAAGTTTCATTATCCTGGATTATGGCTATGTTTTCCACCCCTATTCTCACCTGAACCGGGAAGAGGACGGCCTGCGAAAGGGAGTCGGATTCCGCGGAAGTGCTTATGAATCTGTCATATAATATGCGTTCCATAGCCCTGCGGGAGTGGATTACCATAATTCCGGTGCGGGAGTTTGTGACTATGTACCTGCCTGAAATCACAAAGTTGCCGCCTGCAGCCGGGGTCCGGGAAGGGGTGTCGTCGAAAAGGGCTCCATAGTCCTGATTTCTATAGTCGGGGGTGCGGTCCACATAGGAGGAATATGTGCGAGGGGTGTTTGCGCTTTCACCTGCAGGACGGGCAGCCACAAACTCAGGCATAGCTTCGTTGGGAAAGCCGTCATTCTCGAAAGGGTTGTAGCCGGAAGTGGTGACTGTGGGCTCGGTTATGGCCTTGTATTCCTCGAAGTTCTGGCCGAGGCTCGGCATCTGCTGGGCTGCGGAAATGTCGAAATCAATGGCTCCACCAAAGGAATTCCGGCCCAAAACCTCTTTCACACAGGCATATAGGGTCTGGAACACCAGGGAGTCGTCCTCGAATTTCACCTCCGCCTTGGTCGGATGGATGTTTACGTCCACGCTGTGGGGGTCCACTTCCAGAAAGATGAAATAGTTGGGAGTAGCACCTTCTGGAATCAGGTCCTCATAGGCCTTCATCACTGCCTTGTGGAGATAGGGGCTGCGGAAATAACGTCCATTGACGAAAAAGAGCTGGTTTCCCAGGGCTTTGCGGGCCTTGTCGGGACGGCCTATGAAGCCGGAGATGTTCACGACCGAGGTCTGGATGGACAGGTCCACGGTTTCGGAAGCGGCTGTGGCTCCCACAATGTCCTGAATTCGGAATTTTATGGATTTTGCGGCCTTGAGCACATAGATTTCCCTTTCGTTGTGGACAAGTTTCAGGGATATTTGCGGGCAAGTGAAGGCAAGGTGTTGGAATTCAGTGACTATGTGCTTGAATTCCACGCTGTCCGACTTGAGGAACTTGCGTCTTGCCGGCACATTGTAGAAAAGATTCCTGACCTGGAAATTGGAACCCACCGGTGTGGCCGTTTCCACGGTGGAGATGTGCTGAGAATCAGCGAAGTCCACCTGGCAACCGAGTTCGTCACAGGCACGGCGGGTTTTGAGGGAGACCTCTGCCACGGCGGCTATGGATGCCAGGGCTTCCCCACGGAATCCGAAGGTGGTGATGTCGTTCAGGTCCTCTGCTGTGGAGATTTTGGAGGTTGCGTGCCGTTCGAAGGCCAGAACAGCCTGATCCGGAGACATCCCGCAGCCGTTGTCGATGACTTGGATGAGGGTGCGTCCTGCATCCTTTATAATGACGCTTATCTGGCTCGCACCGGCGTCCACTGCGTTCTCCATCAGTTCTTTGACCACAGACGCAGGCCTTTGCACCACCTCTCCGGCGGCTATCATATTGGCAATGTTGCTTGGTAGTATCCTGATATCCATTGGCTTGGAATTTTGACTGGGCAGGCCGGTGAGCTACTATTGCATTGAGCTCAGCAGCAGAGGATAGTATTTGGCTATCAAATAGATGACCACAAAGGCCAGTATGAGTGAAATCATACCTATGATGCCTGAGGCCCGGCTGGCTTTGCGGGTGCGCTGGTAGTTGCCACCCCGGAAGCTGCCTTTGATGTGGGAGCCGGGTACATAGTTTTTGTCACGGCTGCCGTCCACTGCACCGAATTTTTCTTTCAAAGCCTCCTTTTCAGGATCGTAATATCTTGGCTTGTAGTTGAATACCCTGTGTTCAGGGGTACCGAAGAAGCCGAAATTGAAAATTCCCATAATATAATCTTTGTCCAACCTGCAAAGTTAAGCAATTTTATAGATTTATGCTATCTTTGCAGTTATGGAACCAAATGATATCAGAATAGGAAACGGGTATGACGTACACGCGCTCGGAGAGGGAATCCGGATGCGCCTGTGCGGACTGGACATAGAACATACGCACGGATTCATAGCCCATTCGGACGGAGACGTGGCCATCCACGCCCTTTGCGATGCCATACTCGGAGCCCTTGCTCTGGGGGACATAGGCAAGCATTTTCCCGACAATTCGCAGGAGTTCAAGGGCATAGACAGCCGCATCCTGCTCACCAAAGTGATGGAGCTGGCCGCTGAACGGGGCTATAGACTCGGCAATGCCGACATAACCATAGCCCTGCAGGCTCCGAAACTTGCCGGCTATATTCCGGCTATGAGAGAGTCTCTGGCGGGATTGTGCGGCTGCCGGGCTGACCGAATCTCCGTGAAGGCCACCACCACCGAAAAATTGGGTTTCGTGGGCCGCAAGGAAGGCTGCGAGGTCTGGGCCACTGTGCTGATGGTGAGTGACTGATTGTTTTTGGTAATCCTCAAAAAATAACCTGCATCATCTTTGAAAATCTTTTCGGTTCATATTACCAGATCGGCAAAGCCGGAAAAATTATCACAGTCTGACAAAAAAAATCCACAAAACCTCTTGCATATTCCCAAAACCTTTGTACCTTTGCAGTCCCAATTGAAAAAAGGTCTCCGGACCGGGGAATTATTGAGATATGGTGTAATGGTAGCACTACAGATTCTGGCTCTGTCAGTGAGGGTT
>CAMCFO010000018.1 GCA_945874155.1 uncultured Bacteroidales bacterium | reverse complement strand
ACAATCTATAGATAAACCAACCTGATTAAAAATGAAAATTATTGCAAATCAATGCCTTTCCCCATTGGGGGGGGCAGGGTATGACTCACCTGAATTCAAAGTAGTCAATCTCAATGTGGAAGCTGGCAGCGCAGCGAGTGTGGAAAATGCTTCTGTGGAGCATTGGACAGAGGATTCAATGGAAAACGTAAATTGGTAGGAGGACAGATTATGAAAAAGATTATATTTATTTTTGCAGCAATGGCTGTGTTGGTGTCCTGCCAGAAGGAAAACGGGCCGAAATTTAAGGATGGAACCTATACTTATTCTTTTGATGCTTCACAGGAAGAGGTGATTGGAACAAGGACGGTAATCGACGGCAAAGTTTCGAAGTGGTCCGGAAAAGAGGCTGTTCGCGTCATCGGAGCTGATAATTACAATTATTATTTCGAGACGGAAATCCAAGGAGACCCGGTTGCAACTGCCACCTTCAAATACTCTGGAGAACAGGAACTCAAGGGTTTCGGAGATGAGGGAAAGACTTTTTATGCTGTTTACCCTTACGGCTCCTCAAATTTGACGGTTGACGATGCAACCCAGACCATCTCAGGAATCAATGTCCCTACAACTCAGACCGCTGTCGAGGGTTCTTATGATGTGATGGCTCCGGTTGCTGTGGCCTATTCCACTGACGGCAAGACTCTGGAATTCAAGAATGTAACAGCCCTTGTGAAGTTCCAGGTGCTTGTCGAGGGAGTGACCAGTGTTACATTCTCCGGGAATAATAATGAAATCGTTTCAGGTGACATTGCCGTCGCTTATAATAACGGTAAGCCTACATTCTCTCATACTGAAACAAGTAAAACTTATGTAGAGTTGACTTGTGAAGGCGGTTTTAAAACTGGTATGGATTATTATTTATCCATCCTTCCAAACGATTTCACCAAAGGCTTCAAGATTGAGCTGAACAAGAAGAGGGAGCGTTATCTGGAAACTGAAAAGACTGTTGCGAGGAGTACCATTCTCTCAGGTATTAAACTCGGAACATCGGTTCCAAGCATAGTTTGTAATGAAAATCATTGGGCTGTTGCAAGAGGTGCAATGACACTGGAGGGAGACTATTATGTAAAGAGGGGTGTGAAGCTTGATGATGGAGGATTTAAAGTAGTAACAGAGTGGTCTGCCGGTTATGAATCCTGGAAGTCAACAATTGAATCCGGTATTCAGACTGATTGTTGGTACAATGTTTATTGGTGTCCTCCAGATAATGCTACTCTTGCTATTGAAGAAGTAGCTACTTACGATTTTTATGTAGATAAGGAGCGTAAGTCTGTATGCGTGGTAAAAAGTGGTGATCCTATGCCGGAAAAGTCATTGGCAAATACTCAACTCTACCTTGTTCTGCAAAATAATTGGAATTGGGGAAGCAGAAACTTACATTACTGGTATTCAGGGTTCTCAACAGAATGGCCTGGTGTTAGTTCAACAAATTCTGAGGGAATAAGATTCAAAAACGATGAGACTAAATTTAGTTTTTATTGGAGAATTGATAAGAATATAAACAATAAAGATCTTGGCTTTAAGTTTAGCAATAATGGAGACTCTTCCCAATCGACAGATAACCATATCAATCCGTTTAATACAGATCACTATTATTATCTAGATTGGACTGAAAAGAAAGGCAATTTCATTGATGAAATGCCGTTATAGCAGACATAACTCTCTGTATCCCCGCCGGAAAGCCCCAAGCTTCCCGGCGTTTTTGCATAGAAAATCATCTGGCTCCGAAATGGAAAGACTTGCGAAGCTTAAATCGATTATCAGCAATCCGTCAAAATAATCCCGTATTTCGTCCTGCTCTTTCAACTTTTCGGCATCGGTGCGGCTGGGGTGTCGGTTGGATTTCTTATATTTGAAGGCTAACCACAATTTTATTGTCACTAATGCTGAAACCGAAAATTATGTGTGCTATGGCTGTGACCGCACTTGCGGCCTGCACGACTTCCGGGCAAATCGAAATCCCGAAAGATACCTACGAAGAATGTGTCTATACAGACTCCAAGACCGAATTCGCCCTCTGGGCTCCCACGGCTGATGCAGTGGAGCTCCGCCTCTATGCTGATGGGCTTGAAGGGGAAGCTTATCAGAAACTGGCTATGAGACATTGCCGTGAGGGCCTTTGGAAAAAGACCGTAAGGGAAGACCTCGAAGGCAAGTTCTACACCTTCCGCGTGAAGCAGTCCGGCGAATGGCTCCCTGAAACCCAGGGCATTGCACCGAAGGCGGTGGGCGTGAACGGCAACCGTGCCGCCATAATCGACTGGACCAAAACCGACCCCGAAGGCTGGTCCGAAGACGTAAGCCCGAAAATCAAGCCTTCCGACATCATCGTCTATGAGATGCACCACCGCGACTTCTCTGTCCATCCGACCTCCGGCATCTCCCACAAGGGTAAATTCCTCGCCCTCACCGAGACAGGCACCACCAATCCCGACGGCTTGTCCACCGGCATCGACCATCTCAAGCAACTCGGAGTGACCTATGTCCAGATTCTCCCTTCCTTCGACTATCACACCGTGGATGAAACCCGTCTGGATGAGCCTCAATACAACTGGGGCTACGACCCTCAGAACTACAACGCCGTGGAAGGTTCCTACTCCACAGACCCTTACGACCCCGCAGTCCGCATCCGGGAATTCAAGCAGATGGTCCAGGCCCTGCACGCCAACGGAATCAGGGTTATTATGGACGTGGTCTATAATCACACCTACTCAGCCGAACTTTCAGGTTTCGAAAGGACAATGCCGGGCTACTTCTACCGCAAGGACGCGGAGGGCAATTTCTGCAACGCCTCCGGCTGCGGCAACGAGACCGCTTCCGAGCAGCCTATGTACCGCAAATATATGATCGAGTCCCTCAGGTGGTGGATGCAGGAATACCACATCGACGGTTTCCGCTTCGACCTTATGGCCATCCACGACATCGAGACTATGAACCTCATCAGCAAGAGCCTCCACGAAATAGACCCGGACGTGGTGCTTTATGGAGAAGGCTGGGCGGCTATGTCCCCGGCTCTCCCGGAGGACAGCATTGCCCTCAAGGTGAACACCTGGCAGCTGGACCGCGTGGGAGCCTTCAGCGACAACATCAGGGATGCCGTGCGCGGACCTCTCGACTGTTCAAATGCTGGCTTTATGGACGGGGTGCCGGGCAGAAAGGCCGACCTCGAGTTCGGAATCGCCGGCGGAGTGGAACATCCTCAGGTGAGTGTGCCACACTGGACCGCAAGCCCGCTGCAGCACGTCAGCTATGTCAGCTGCCACGACGACCACTGCCTTCGCGACCGTCTGAATGAGGCCACCAAAGCCACTGAAAAGCAGAAACTTGCTATGGTGAAACTGGCCCAGACCGCAGTCTATACCTCTCAGGGCATACCTTTCATCTACAACGGCGAGGAGGTTTTCCGCCACAAATACGGCACCAAGAACAGCTACAAGTCTCCGGACTCCATCAATGCCATAGACTGGACACTCAAGACCCGCTACAGCGACCTCACAGACTACTACTGTGCCCTCGCTGCCATACGCCACGCCCACCCGGGTTTCTGCCTCGGTGATGCGGAGCTCGTTCGCGAAAAGCTTGAATTCCTGAGCGTGGATGACCCTTGCGTGGTGGCTTTCCGCATCAAAGGACTGGAGGGCATAGATACGGCAAAGTCCCTTACCGTCCTGCTCAACGGTTCCAAGAAGAGAGTGAAGCTGGAAATTCCTGAGGGACACTACAATATCCTGGCACAGAACGGATTTGCAGATGCTGAAGGATTTGCAGTTTATGCCGGGGATTATATCTCGGCGGCTCCGACTTCTGCCACCATACTTGAGGAGCTTGAGTAGAGATTCGCCGACGGAAAATCCAAAACTGACGTAAAATAATTTTTCATATTACTAAATTTGCACAAAAATGAAACTGAAATATATGATGCTGGCTGCTGCGGCTGCAATATTGTCTTCCTGTGCCTCATTCAATCCTGAGAATGTTCCCGACGCAGGTGCCGACCAGGTGAGAAGGGTGGAGCCCCTCTCCTGGTGGGTGGGTATGAACACCCCGCTCCAGTTGCTCGTGCAAGGCGAGGGCATATCCGAATACGAAGTCACGATTGAAGGCGGCAAGGGCGTAAAAGTCACAGGAGTCACTCCGGGTGACAGCCCCAACTATCTTTTCGTGGACGTGAACGTGTCTCCGATTGCTGCTCCGGGCACCTATTGGCTCGTATTCAAAGGCAAGAAGGGTGAGTCTTTCAAATATGCCTACGAAATTGCCTCCCGCGAGAGCGGTTCCGCACAACGCAAATCCTTCTCCAGCGCAGACGTAATCTATCTCATTATGCCTGACCGCTTTGCCAATGGAAATCCGGATAATGACTCCACTCCGGACACCACTGAAAAGGCGGACCGCAATGCCTTCTTCGGCCGTCACGGAGGTGACCTACAGGGTATAATGGACCATCTCGACTATATCGCCGGACTCGGAGCCACTGCAATCTGGTGCACCCCTCTGCTCGAAGATAACGCCCCTGAGGAGTCCTATCACGGCTATGCCTGCTCCGACTACTATCACATCGACTCCCGTTTCGGCGACAATGAAAAATATGCCGAATATGTGCAGGCAGCCCACGGAAAAGGCCTCAAGGTCATTATGGACATAGTCACCAACCACTGCGGAACCTCCCACTGGTGGATGCAGGACCTGCCTTTCAAGGATTGGATACACATCTTCCCTGAATACACCAACACCAACATCTGCTTCTCGGCAAATATGGACACCAACGCTTCCAAGTACGACCTCAACATTCAGGAAAGCGGCTGGTTCGTACCGTCGATGCCGGATATGAACCTGGACAATCCTTTCGTACTCAACTATTTCATACAGTGGGGAGTGTGGTGGATTGAGAAATTCGGTCTGGACGGCTTCAGGGTGGACACCTACCCTTACAACGAAAAGGAACCTATGTCCCGCTGGTGCAAGGCTATAACCGACGAATATCCTCATTTCAACATAGTGGGCGAGTGCTGGACCTCCTCCATTCCTCAGCTCGCATATTGGCAGAAGGACAATCCGAACCGCGACGGCTTCAACTCCAACCTCCCTGCAATTATGGACTTCCCTCTGCACGATGCCATCCGTATGGGGCTGAATGAGGGAGCCGGCTGGGGTTGCGGAATGACCAGGGTATATGAGCTCCTGTCGCACGACTTTATGTATCAGGATATTGACAATATGCTGATTTTCCTCGGCAACCACGATGTGGACCGCTTTGGAGACTGTATAGGCAAAGACCCGCGCAAGCTCAAGCTGGGAATGGCTATGCTTGCAACTATGAGGGGCATACCGCAGATTTTCGCCGGAGATGAACTGCTTTTCGTTTCGGCAGACCGCAGTCAGGGACACGGCGGATTGCGCGTGGATTTCCCGGGAGGATGGGAAGGCGACAAGTGCAATCTGTTCACGGAAGAGGGACGCAAGGCACAGAGGCTCGGCACAGACGGACTTCCGGTCTATCCCGGCCAGGCGGACGAGCTTTTCAACTATGCAAGCAAACTTCTCAACTGGAGGAAAGGCGCAGCTGAAATCCATCACGGCCGCACCCTGCATTTCCTCACCAGGGACAACACCTACGCCTATTTCCGCTACGACTCCTATAAGGCAGCCTTCGTGTTCATCAACAATTCGGATGAAGCCAAGACCATCCCGTGGAGCCATTATGCGGAGATTACCAAGGGTCTGCACAACGGCAGGAATGTGATTACAGGGGAGACAGTAATTCCAGATGACAGCACGATTGTTGCTGCGCAGACGGCCCTTGTACTGGAGTTCGACAGATAATGAAAATTCAAAAACCTTTGACAGTCTCTGCTCCGGGTGGCGCGGAGACTGTTCTTTTGCACACCTGTTGCGCACCCTGTTCCTCGGCCATTATCGAATGTCTGATGCGCAGCGGCATATGTCCGACCATATATTATTGCAATCCGAACATTTACCCTGTTGAGGAATATCTCATACGCAAGGATGAATGTACGCGTTATGCTTCTGCCCTCGGGCTGGACATCGTGGATGCGGATTATGACCATTCCGACTGGCTGCAATGGGTGCGGGCGGAGGCTGCAGCTGACGGATGCGGGGCCATCGAAACTGAGAGGGAGAGGGGAGGACGCTGCCTGGAGTGTTTCAAATACAGGCTGCTCAAATCTGCGGAGTATGCGCTGGAGCACGGGTTTAGTTTGCTTACGACCACCCTCGCATCTTCAAGGTGGAAATCGCTTGAGCAGATTGACAAGGCTGGGAAATGGGCTGTGGAGCGGGCTTTGGCAAGTCTGGACCAGTCCGGGGCGGATATTCAGGCAGAATCTGGGGCTTTGCCGGAGTCAAGACTTGTGTGGTGGGAACAGAACTGGAGAAAAGGCGGCCTTCAGGAGCGGCGGGGCGAAATCATCAGGGAATACGGCTTCTACAATCAGACCTGGTGCGGCTGCGAATTCAGTCAAACTTCACCGTCTTCCTGCCGTACCGGACAGATTTGACCGCCGATCTAATACCGGACAGATTTGACAGCCGATCTAATTTTTCTCAAACTTGAGCTGGTGGATGTCGTAGCAATCCTCCTTCAAACAGAGGAAAATGGTAACCGTGAAATTGGTTCCTCCGGCGCTGAGATTCCCCACTGCATATTTCACATTTCCCTGTGCTGCCTTGTGGGTGATGCGGAAAGCCCTCGGAGTATAAGCCTGATAGAAAGCCTTGAGAATCTGCTTGGCCTGAGACCTGGAACAGGTGTTTGCCTCCCCGAGAAGAACCAGTTCTATGCTGTTGGAAAACCAGGCTGCGAGATTGTCCACCTCCCCTTTGCCGAGATACTTGGCTATTGAAGAGAGTTCGTCCGGCCCCTGCGCCTTGAAATTGCTGACAGGCACAACGGTCTGAGCAGCTGCCTGGTGACAACCGAACGCCACCAAAGCTGCAGCCACGACAAATGTGTGAGCTATCCTTTGAATGTTCATCAAACCGAAAAAATTTGTCCGCAAACTCTGCAAATATTAAGCCATTGGCCAGCAATTCTTTTCCCTTCCGGTACACAGTTTTTCAATATTAACTATATTTGCAGGTATGAAAAGGAGATTTCTCAGTGACAAGGTTTTCGGCGTGATATTCACGCTGGGTATTCTCGTTGTCGTAGGCATCATAATAGCCATAGCCATAACCCCTTATGGTCCCGAAACAGCATCTTTGAGGGTTGCAGCAAATGTTTCCCAAAGGATTAAGAAAATGGACGGTTATGTGAACACCGTACTGGAATCCTCCACTTCCGATTTCATCCACTTCGACAATCTTCCCAAGGACATAGTCATCTACAAATACGTGGATGACACTCTCCATTCCTGGTGCAACCAGTTCACCGAGACCAACGACGACATATCCTCCAAGACGGTCTTTGCCAGAATCATCAACACCCCGAGCCTGCTTTTCCCGCCTTTGGCAAGGGCAAGCGGAGAGCTTACCTATATGAATATGGGCCCCAAATGGTATCTTGTGCGCTCGGTCAAGGGGCGGGGCAATGTGACGGTGGTCAGCGGAGTGGAAATCAAAAACACCATTATAGAGAGATATCTCAGGGGTAAAAACGGCATAAATCCCAATCTGCATCTCTCTGCCAAATACGACATCGTCCCCCTGAGCGAGGACAGCGGTTCGGAAGTACAGGTCGAGGGACGTCCGGTGTTCAAGGTTGTGCGCAGTTCCACGGTTCCGGTGAAGAACGATATGGGCAGTTCCCTCTTTTCGCCACTGGTCTATGCCGATGGTCCCGTGCTCTCTTCCTTAGGCGTACTTTTGCTGTTTAACTGCTTGATTTTCACCGCTTTATGGCTTATTTACCACAATAGACGCAAAAGTCTGCGCCTGCTCTATATCAAGGACAGGCGTATGAGAAGAATCTCTATCGCAGCCTATGGCACCGGCATTGTGTCGGCAGTCGCGCTCTCGGCCTGGTACATTTTGTTCACCTTCCGTTCATTCATACTCAATTCTTCCCTGAATTTGGATTTCTTCCGCTCGGGCGGGAATATCTTCTTCTCTCTGCTGGTGGTGATTTCCTACACCCTGCTCATAATGGTGACCCTCTTCCAGCTGTTCAGCCTGAAGGTGGTGTTCAGGGAGTTCTTCGGTCTCAGATTGAATCTCAGGTCCAATGTGTGGCCGCTGCTTTTCGCACTGATTACAGCCGGCTACATAGCTATTGCCACAGTAATCTTCGGTTTCCAGAAGGAGGAGAGACAGGTGTGGTCGTGGACTGACCGCCTGGCCATAGAGCGGGATCTTTCGCTTGAAATACAGCTGCTTGGAGTTGAGGATGCCATAGCCTTGGACCCTATAGTGTCCAAACTCGCCCAGATGGACAACAGCGACAGACCCATACGCAACCGCATTGCCGAGACCTATCTCTACCGCATTTCACAGAGCCACGACATTTCCGTGAAGGTGCTACGACCGGGAGACAAATCCGGAGAAATGTTGCTCAAGGATGTGCTGGATGTGTCCTCAAGGATTACCGACGACTCGCATTTCTTCTACAACGACAGTCCGGACAGCCGGGGCGGATATTACGGGGTGTTTATGTACTGGACCCAGGACTCCGAACTGGTGAAGGTCTTGTTGAGGATTGCCAACAACAGGGAATCGGACCTGTATGGTTACAAGAGCATCTTACCGCGCAGCAGCGGCATTGCAGCGGAGGGTATCCCGGCCTATTATTGCTATGCGAAATACATCGACGACAAAATCAAGCTCTTCCGGGGCAATTATCCCTACCCTACAGTCACCACCCATATTGAGCAGCTTCGCTTCGATGAAAACGGGCGTTGTTTCTTCAGGTACCGCAATTTCGACCATTTCTGTTCCCTCATCAACGAACACGAGATGGTGGTCATATCCCGTCCTACCAGAAAATATGTGTCCGTTTTCGCAGCTTTCTCCTTCCTCTTCCTGCTTTCCTTCTGCATCATTTTCATCTCACGCAGGAAGTTCTCCCTCCGCAGGACCAACCGCAACTATCTGAGGACCAGGATAAATATGCTGCTTGTAATCTCGCTTTTCATCACCCTTGCGGCCATTGCCTTTGTGAGCATAATGTTCGTGACCGGCAGGAATGAAAGCAATCTCAACAGGCTGATGTCCAACAAAATAAACACGGTTCAGGCCCTTTTGGAGAAAAAGTGCATCAAAGCCTCCTCCTTCCACGATTTGCAGACTCAGGAGTTTTACGAAACCATTTCCGAAACGGCAAGAATCGTCAATTCCGACATCACCCTCTACACCCCGTCGGGCAAGGTCTTCTCCAGCACGGCTCCGGAACTCTTCGAGAGAATGACTTTCGGAAGCCGCCTGAATCAGGATGCCTATTATAATATAAAGGTGATGAGCCAGCGGTTCTATATCCACAAGGAGGAACTGGCCCGCAACAGCTATTATGCCCTCTATGCCCCGATATGCAATGATGACGGGACAATGCTGGCAATAGTCAACTGCCCCTACACCAGCACAGATTACAATTTCAGCCGGGAAGCCATAGTGCACACCTTCCTGATTATCTGCCTTTTCTTCCTCCTTTTGTTGATGTCCATCTGGCTGAGTTCCACTGTGACGGAAAACCTGTTCCGCAAGTTGATGAAGCTTGGGCGGACTATGGACTCCGTGGACATACATAAATTGGAAGAGATTGAATATCAGGGGAATGATGAGGTGAGCTCATTGGTGGAGGCCTACAATAAGATGGTGCGGGAACTGGATAGCAGTACTCGTCAACTGGCCAAGGCGGAGAGGGACAGTGCCTGGAGCGAAATGGCCCGCCAGGTGGCCCACGAAATCAAGAATTCTCTCACTCCTATCAAATTGAAAATCCAGAAGCTTATGCGTCTGAGGGCAAACGGGGCAGAGGATTGGGATGCCAAGTTTGACGAGACTGCCAAGGTGATACTGGAACATATCGACGTGCTTGCGGAAACTGCCAGCGGATTCTCAGCCATCGCGAAACTTTACGGGGAGCAGGCCACTGTGGTGGATGTGGACAATATGCTCTCGGAGCAGGCCTTTATGTTCGACAACCGGGAACATATCAAGATTACCTATGTGGGAATGTCCCAGGCCTTGGTGCTGGCTCCGCAGTCTCAGCTGGTGAGGGTGTTCATTAACTTGATTACCAATGCGATACAGGCAATTGAGGTGCGCTGCAAGGACGAGACTGATGCCGGGCTTGAGCCAAGGGAGGGACGAGTGATGATTGCCCTGCGCAACAGCAGCACAAGGGAGGACTGCTACGACATAGTGGTGGATGACAATGGTACGGGCGTGGCTCCGGAAAATCTGGATAAGCTGTTCGTGCCGAATTTCACGACCAAGAGCAGCGGCACGGGTCTCGGACTTTCAATATGCCGGAGCATTGTGGAGTCCTGCAATGGTACTATAGAATACAGCCGTTCCTTCGCTTTGGGCGGAGCCTGCTTCACAGTGACCTTGCCCAAGTGCAGCGTGCAATCCTGAACTTCGAGTTGTCTGACTCAAGTTTCGCAAGTCCTTCCAATGAATCCAAGTTTTGCGGATTATTTGATATGCAGTTCTCTTTCGGCGCGTATGAATGCGTCTGAACGCTTGAGCACGAAATTGGAACCCAGATATTTGGTACGGACCTCATCGTCTGCTGCGAGGGCTTCCGGGGTGCCAGCCTGGAGTATGGTCCCTTCGTAAAGTAGGTAGGCGCGGTCTATTATGGCCAGGGTTTCACCCACGTTGTGGTCGGTGATGATTACTCCTATGTTCTTGTATTTCAGCTTCGCGATGATGTACTGGATGTCTTCCACAGCAATCGGGTCCACTCCCGCGAAAGGCTCGTCCAGCAGGATGAATTTTGGGTCTATGGCAAGAGCGCGGGCAATCTCGCAGCGGCGTCTTTCACCTCCGGAGAGCTGGTTGCCGTAACTTTTGCGGACTTTGTGCAGGTTGAATTCGTCCAGCAGGCTTTCAAGCCTCTCCTTGCGCTCTTCCTTGGAAAACTGTTTGGACATTTCCATCACTGACATAATATTGTCCTCCACGCTCATTTTCCGGAAGACTGAAGCCTCCTGCGCCAGATACCCCACGCCTTTCTGTGCCCTCTTGTACATAGGCAGGCCGGTGATTTCCTCGTCGTCCAGGAAGATTCTTCCCTCATTCGGTACGACCAGACCTGTAATCATATAGAAACTGGTGGTCTTTCCTGCACCGTTAGGTCCGAGGAAGCCCACTATTTCTCCCTGTTCCACTTCCATCGACACGCCCTTCACGACTGTACGGACGCCGTATTTTTTGACAAGATTCTCGCAACGGAGTTTCATCGCTTTGCTCTATTTTATGTCAAGGGAGAAGTCCTTGACGAGTTTCTTCACTTCTTCATTCTTGGCCATCAGCACCTTGGCCTTGTCGGAGGGCATATAGGCTTCATTCTTTTTCTGCTCTGCCGGGGTCACTTTCACTTCCATCAGTATGGCCTCATTTCCGGCAATCTTGCGGATATTGCCCTCCAACTCGTGCAGAAGTTTGGTTTCCACCCATTCTTTCTGTGCATCGTTGACCACTTCGAAGCGGACAGTCCTTTTGCCTTCGGATTCTTCGAATTCGAGGGCGGAATTGGAAAGCATATTGAAAAGTCTTGGCTTGGAGGCGTAGATTTGGGCAAGTTTCGGCCAGGCTGCCCTGATTTCATCCTCGCTCGGGATTTTCACCACAGTGGTTTCGGTGGCGGCAGGGGCTGCTGGTTGGGTTTCCATCAGGCCTGTCATTGATATTCCTCCACGGCTGCTTCTTCTGGTCTTCGGCTGGGGGTCTTCAACAGGTTTCGGGGCTTCGGTCACTTTCGGGGTTTCGGCAGGTTTTGGGGTTTCAGTCGCTTTCGGGGTTTCTGCCGTTTCCGTCGCTTTAGGTGTTTCAACCGGTTTAGGGGTTTCAGGCGCTTTCGGCGTTTCAGTCGCTTTCGGCGTTTCGGCCGGTTTGGCTGCCGTGGAGCCGCCTTCAGGCTTGGTCACCAGATAACAAAGCCTCATAAGCGCAAATTCGATATGCAGTCTCGGATTGATAGCCGCCTTGTAGGCCGATTCGCAGGCTGTGGTTATCCCCAAAGCCTCGTAGATGAATGCAGGGGAGCATTTGGCCGCCTGTTCCACATAACGGCTTTTGAGTGATGCTGGCAGTTCAAGCAGCGAATCCAGACCTCCTGCCTTGGTTACGGCAAGGTCTCTCAGGTGCGAACTGAGGGCTCCCACGAAGTGCAGGGCGTTGAAACCCTTGGACAGAATTTCATCGAAGGTCTTGAGGCAGAAGGCATAATCGCCGGTGAGGAAATGTTCCACAAGGGAGAAACTGTATTCATAGTCCAGCACGTTGAGGTTACGGATCACATCGGCATATTTCACATCCGTTCCGCAAAATGCCACCGTCTGGTCGAAAATGGTCAGTGCATCCCTCATGGCTCCGTCTGCCTTGTGGGCGATGACGTGAAGGGATTCGTCGTCGATGCTGATGCCCTCCTTGCCTGCCACCATCCTGAGGTTCCTGACTATGTCCTCCACCGAAATCCTATTGAAATCGTAGGTCTGGCAGCGGGAGAGTATGGTCGGGAGAATCTTGTGCTTCTCGGTGGTTGCAAGTATAAATATGGCGTGTGCAGGCGGCTCCTCGAGGGTTTTGAGGAAGGCGTTGAAGGCCTGCTGCGAGAGCATATGCACCTCGTCTATGATATAGACACTGTATTTGCCCACCTGCGGAGGCACCCTGACTTGGTCCATAAGGGCCTTGATGTCTTCCACTCCGTTGTTGGATGCGGCATCGAGCTCGTGTATGCAATAGGACCGCCCCTCCGCAAATGAACGGCAGGATTCACATTCCCCGCAGGGCTCCATATCCGCTGACGGGTTCGAGCAGTTGATCATTTTTGCAAAAATCCTGGCAGTGGTGGTCTTGCCCACACCCCTTGGCCCGCAGAACAGATATGCGTGTGCCAGCTGCCCCCTAAGGATTGAGTTTTTGAGAGTCCTGGCAATGTTGTCCTGGCCTATGAGCGTTCCAAAATTGTCCGGCCTGTATTTTCGTGCAGATACGATGTATTGTTCCATATGGTTTTTTCCACGACGGTCTCTGATTTTTTACCCCGTAATCTGCAAAGATAGTAAAAACTGTCGTATTAGGCTTCTTTTCCTTTCGGCTTTTTGCTGGCCTGGGAAATATTGATGAGGTAGTCGCCCATTTGTTCCAGTTCCTCAAGTATGTCCAGATAGAACACGGTTTCGAAATAGGAGTCGCCCTTGCGCTCGATTTCGCTCAGTTCCTTGTTGCGGCAACTGTCCCGGAAGGCGTTGATGGCCTTCTCGTCCTCAATTGCATTATAGATTTCTGACGGGCGGGTCTGCAGGTTGTCAATCATATCCTCATAGGCTTTGGACAGAAGGCCCACCATCTTGTGCAGATTGTCGATGTGCTCCGGGGAGAGTTTGCGTCCATAGGACTGCATATTGGAGATGGTCCTGCTTATGGCTTCCCCGCTGTCTCCAAGGGATTCCATCTCGCCGCTGATTCTGAGAAGGGAACGGACATTGGCCTTGGATGCTTCGCTCAGGCTGTCCTTGTTGAGGTCGTTGAGGAAGTTCACGATTTCGTATTCGATTCTGTCGGAAATTTCCTCATACTTCACCAGCTTCTTGCGGAATGGCTCATACTTTTCCCGACTGTCGGAAGAAAGCAGGGCATTGTCTATATGTCCCAGCCCGTTCTTCATTATTTTGCCGAAATGGCTGATTTCCTTGTTGGCCTCGGCTATGGCCAGCTCAGGGGTGGAGACCAGACCATAGTCCAGATATTTGATTCGGTCCTCATTCTCTTCCGCAGAGGCCGGCTTGTCCTTTATGATGAACTTGACCACCGAGCCTATCTGTTTCGTGAACCATATCATTATCAGGGTGTTGATGAGGTTGAAGGTGGTATGGAACATTGAAATGCCATAGACCAGGGATGTTTCAGGGTCGGAGGTCAGCAGGCTCACCAGCCATTGGACCAGCTTCACGAACCACGGGAAGACCGCCAGGGCCCATATCACTCCGAAGATATTGAAAATAGTGTGGGCGAGGGCAGCCCGTTTGGCATCGATATTTCCCACAGAGGCGGCTATGTTTGCGGTGATGGTGGTGCCGATATTTTCACCCAGGACCATTGCAGCGGCCATATCGAACTGTATCCAACCCATATTCAGCATTATCAGAGTGAGGGCTACCGTGGCGCTGGAGGATTGCAGTACGAGGGTCAGTATGGTACCCAGGGCAAGGAAGAGGAGCACCGAACCGAAGCCGTGTCCGGACCAGGTCTGGATGAATCCCAGAACTTCGGGATGGGCTTTGAGGTCAGGCACTGACTCTTTCATAAGGGACAAGCCCAGGAACAGAAGGCTGAATCCGATTATGAACTCGCTTATGTTGCGCAACTTGTCTTTTTTCGAAAGGCTCATCACGAAACCGAGAGCCATCAGCGGCACGGCAAGGGCGGAAACATCTGCCTTGAATCCGAAGATGGAGATGATCCAGGCTGTCATCGTGGTCCCTATATTTGCTCCCATTATCACTCCGATTGCCTGGGCAAGGGTGAGCAGGCCTGCGCTCACGAATCCCACCACCATAACTGTGGTTGCGCTGGAAGACTGAATGACGGCCGTCACTCCGAATCCCGTGAGAACAGCTTTGACCGGATTGGATGTCATTGCACCGAGCAGGTGCCTCAAACCGCTGCCTGCGGCTTTCTGGAGTCCGGAACTCATCAGGTTCATTCCGTAGAGGAACATTCCGAGGGCTCCGATTAGGGTAAAAATACTTAACATCATTGAATTTCCTGAATATTTGCGGCAAATTTATGAGGATGATAATGTAGTTGGACCCGCCCCGGGCCTGTGGTTACCTTTTCTTGTGCTTTTCTTAACAGATCCCGGAATTCTTTTAACTCTTTTTTAACAATTATCACAGAATGGTAACAGTAAAACAATTATCTTTGTCCCGAAATTTTTCAACTTATGAAGATTCTTATAGTTGACGATGAAGCGGATATCCGCGAAATCCTCGCCTTCAATCTGAAGGCTGCCGGTTATGAAGTTTTCGAGGCAGGCACAGCAGAAGCAGCATTGGTCGGCGTCAGGCAGGGGCGGGTGCCCGACCTCTTCCTTCTGGATGTGATGCTCCCCGGTATGTCCGGGTTCAAGCTTGCCGATGTGCTGCGTAAGGAGTTCAAAAATTCCACACCGATTATTTTCCTCACTGCACGCAATGCCGAGAACGATATGCTCACCGGCTTTTCGGCCGGAGGTGACGACTACATCAGCAAGCCGTTTTCAATGTACGAGGTGCTTGCAAGGGTGAAAGCCGTGCTCAGACGCAGTTCACAGGGCTCTGCCGGCCAGTCTGGGGAACTTGTCCAGGCCGGCCCTGTCTCCATCGACACCGTTGCCAAGAAGGTGACCGTGAATTCGGTACCCCTGGTGTTGTCCAAGAAGGAATATGACATACTGCTTATGCTGGCATCCAACAGGGGACGCACTTTCTCCCGTTCAGAGATAATAGGCGCTCTCTGGAAGGAAGCCCCTTGCGTACTGGAGAGGACTGTGGACGTGCATATCGCCAGAATACGCTCCAAACTCGGTGAGTTCCACGACCTCATAGTCAACAGGGCCGGATTCGGCTATTCCATACAATGAACAGAAAACTCCTGCTCTGGCTCAGCGGTGTGCTGATGGTCTTCACCCTGATGGTTCTTGCGGTGGAGCTGCACAGCGAGCATTATTATAAGAAGGAGATTCTAGAGTCGAAGCTGGAAATCTATGCCGACCTGGTCGCAGAGACCATCAACGGCTGCAAGGTGAATATGGCGGACAGCATCATTAAGGTGATGCCTTATGAAGTCCGGGTCAGCATCCTTTTGCCCGGAGGCAAAGTCATATATGACACCAAGGCTGACATAGAGACTCTGGAAAACCATCTGGACCGACCCGAAATACAGTCCTGCCTTGAGGGGAACGACCACGGATGCTTCATCAGAGAATCCGAAACCTCCGGTGACCGCTATATCTACTATGCCAAGAACTACGGAGGATTCATAGTCCGCACGGCTCTGCCCTTCCGCCTGTCGAGAAGCTTTCTTCTCCGTCCGGATTTCGTGATGCTTATGGCTACGGCCATATTCTTTATGCTGGCGGTCTTGGCCATATTCTTCATTTCCAAGCGTTTCAGCAACGAAGCGGAACAGCATACCAACCGCAGTCTGAGGCAGCAGAAACATCAGATGACCAACAATATCGCCCACGAGCTGCGCACTCCGGTCACCAGCATCAGGGGGTATCTGGAAACTCTGGTCAGCAATCCGGGCATAGACGATGAGCACAGGAAACTGTTCCTGGACAGAGCCTACAACCAGACTCTGCGCCTGTCGGATTTGATCAGGGACATTTCCCTCATCACCAAGATGGAAGAGGCCCCGCAACTGCTCAAGAAAGAGTATATGGGCCTGCGTCCGGTGGTGGATGAGGTGTTGGAGGAATTTTCGGGCAAACTTTCCTCCCAGGGCATAACCGTCCGGAACAACATCCCGGAAGAACTCTGTCTTAAGGGCAACCGCAGTCTCATCTATGCCCTGTACAGGAATCTTGTGGAGAACAGCATACGTTATGCCGGCTGCGGGGTGACAATGGAGCTCAATGCTTACGGTTCTGCAGACGGGTTCCTGCACCTGAGCTTCAGCGATACAGGTGCCGGGGTCCCTCCCGAATTGCTCGACCGCATCTTCGAAAGATTCTACCGCATAGGAGGAGAGTCCTTCCCCGGCTCCGGTCTGGGTCTGTCCATAGTGCGCAATGCGGTCCTTTTCCACGGCGGACACATCAAGGCTTCCACGGTTGAACCCCACGGCCTGCGTTTCGACTTCGACCTCAAGGATGAATAGGCACTCACCGTATCACGATCATTTGATGAGTGAAGTTCTTTAGCATATATGAAAAATCTATCGTCGCCGGCACCGTATAGGGATTGTTGTCATATTTTGCATCATATGAGGGGTTGTTGTAAATGACCTTGGCACTGGTGAAGGTCATATTCCATAGGGCCCTTTTTTCATTGTCCGCAGACAGGCTTAGATACGGATACAGAATCAGTTTCGTGGGATGGGAGTGATGCTGCCAGCTCTTGGATTCTATCTGCAGATTGCTGTAATAATCCTTGTAGGTGATGTTGAAAATATTCTGGAAACAATTCTGGATACCTCCTTCGGTAAGATTCTCTGACCGGGAATGTGTGCCGTATCCGCTGTTGCTGTTGCGTACACTTGTGATTGGATAACTAGTCTGCATCTTGCCCCACTGTCCCTTAGGATGGTAATCACATTTGCCCTCGCAAAACAGATCGTAGGGAAAATTTGTGCCAACTATTGTGCGGGAAAAGCTCATCTGGTATGCAGCGTCGCTTTCTTGGCTGTGGATTATGTCAAAGGATATGTCCACACTCTTTTCCATCATTCTGGAAATGTTCAGGGGCTTCAGATCAGGAAAACTGCCATACAGATTACTCATATTGTAAGAAGAATCCTTGCTTGCCAGCAGCACCCCGTTGGAATAAAATGAGAACCATTTCAGGGGATAGTCGCCATAAACTACATTGCTGCTTGCGGAGCCGTTCTCCAGTTCAATATAGTATTCATAGTTCACTTCTCCTCCGAAGTCATTCCAAACGTCCACCATATGCCGGAGGCCGTCCGAAAGTTCAGACATATAATAATCGGGAACTCTTCCGGTGTAGCCGAAATTGTTCAGGAAATACTTGCTTTCTGCGCATCGTATGGCATCCAGCAGATTCTCGAAATTCCCGTTCAGTTCCATTATGAAATCGGATCCGGATACCCTGCTGCTGCATCCGGTGCTGCTGATTTTGTTGACTGTCGGGACCTTTATCTCCGCCATAATCATATAGAGACACTTCGGAATGTTCCATTCGGAAGGACAGTTGTAGAAATAGTATTTCATATTTGACGGTGCCGGGTAGCTTTTATCATACATATAAACATCTCCGGCCTCGGCCAGGGTGAGTTGGGTGAGATTGAATGCGATTTTGGACTTGTTCTCCACATATATGAACAATCTCGACGACACCCCGAATTCTGCGCCCTTCTCTTTGCCTCCAAAACTGGAATCGCAGAAATGTACTTTAAGAGGAATGTAGGCCACATTGAAGTCCAGTCTCCCCACTGTCCCTATCCTGCTTTCGCTGAAGTCCACATAAATCGGTGTTTCAGAGTGGCACATTTCCCAAAAAGACTTGTTCCCGTTTGCATAGGTTCCGGCATTCTCCAGCTTGACTTCAATCTTTCCGAAAGCAGCCCCATCAAAACCGGCAAGGTAGGCTGCCGTCATCCTGTTGCTTATGTTCTGTCCTTCACACTGCCAGGTTGCGGAGTTGTTGGTCAGAGAAAAGTTGAATACCTGGGGGTTGAAATCGTAACAGCCTGATGATGCTGACATCAGATTCCTTCCCAGATGGTCGCAGAGATACAGGTAGCAGACGGTGCTGTTGCCGTTTATGGTGAGCACGGGATCCGAAGACAGGGGCACTGGTTTGGGGGAGCGTTGGTTCGTGGAAAAGACTATCTCCGGACAGGATATCGCTATGGGCTGGGGCAGTCTGGTGATACAGTTCCCATCCTTGTCGCATATCCACAGTATTCCCTGCTGTGCAAGGTCCGTGCAGGTCCCCTCAACCAATATGCCTTCCTCGTCCGTCCCCAGAATGGTGAAGTCAATGACATCCCCGCTTCCGTCCTTCAGACAGCGAATTTTGATGTTGGAAGCCATACTCTGCAGGTCTCCTCCGAAATATGCAGTTACGGAAGGGTCTATGTCGTAAATTTTTCCCTGGAATATCTCACCCATATAGAGTTGCTGATAGTGGTGGCCGTTCACCACCTTGAAACTTGAGAGGTGGTCGTTGAACCCCAAGTCGGACTCGATTCTCCAGCTCAGTTCGTCCAGCCCGTTTTTCGAACCGTACAGGCTGATGGTGCAGGAGGAGTTGCGTACAAGGTCGAAATTGGTGGTGGCATTGGAGCCCGGGAAGATTCTGTAGGTCAGTTGGCCGCTGAGCAGCTTGTCCTGTCCGAAAGAGCAGCCTATTTCCAGGTAGGTTGGGCCTCTGAGCTGGCCGAACGAGTCCGGAACTTTAAGCTTCTGGTCAGTATTGTCCGGCAGAAGCTCGCCCCAACAGTTCTCGAAGACATAAAAATCCACCTCTCCGCCCGAGTTGAGTCTCTCCAGGTCCTCCGCACTGGCATAGTCCCCGCAGATGAGGTTTCCGCTTTCGGCCTTGTTGGAAGGGGTGAAGGGTTTCATCGAGGCGGCCGCATCCACAGTTCTTACACTGGTAATCTGAATGTCGGAGGCTCCGAGCGCAACATCCGGGGAGAAATTCAGTCTTATGCGGCTGACCATCCTCTCAAGCAGAAATACGAGACTGTTGCTGCTGTTACGCAGGTCCACGGACTTGATTGAGCCGCACATAGGGAAGGAACTCCCCTCGGAGTCTGGAAATGGAACCGCCAGCTCCTTCATCGAGTCCTCATCAGTCATCCACTTCTCTCCGGGCGGCAGCAGGGCTTCACCGCAGTTGACCAGAGCATAGAAGTTGTACCCGCTTCCATTGACCAGAGCGATTGTGACTTTTCCTTCAACAACATCGCTGTAGCTGTGCTGAACGCATTTGCCGTTGCGCCAGACATAGAGATTCAAGTCTCTCGGCAGTTCATCCTGGAATATGCCCGATTTGCTCACTCCATCACCGGTGCTGAAGGACAGTTCCAAGGTACATTCTTCCCCGCATGTCTCCACATCCTCCATTATCTGAACTTCCCTGCAGGAGCACAGTATCAGCAGAGCTGTAAAAATCAATATAGGAATACTTTTCATAATCTCAGTCCTCTTGGTTTTCCGTTTCACTACCCCTTACGTGTATATAAAGCAACCCGGCGCGGTTCACGGGCTCTCCCGCACTCATATAAACCATTCCGGTCCCATAGCCGGTGATTGTCAGTCTCACACCCTTTCCGTCCTCATCCTTAACGTATTCGTAAATGCCTCTCTGTCTGTCCTCCTCCAGTTCTTCGTCCGAGCAGTAGAAGCTTGCCCATTCCGGGGAGTAACTGCAACGGACGTGGATGACCTCTCCCATATCCGCTTCGAGATAGCCTTCCGGATCCATTTTGAAGAATGTTTCCGAGACAAGGGCGCTTTTGTCCACCCTCCAGCTGTTTTCGCTGATTCCGCTTCCCCTTGGAGTGACGGTGATGTGATAGTGGCAGTTTCTTCTGATGTCCGCATCCCTGAAACTTTCCCCGAGATAGAAGCGGTATTTCAGCAGTCCCCCGGAAGTGTTGCTCCAGGTGGATTCATACTCCACTCCCAGTTCCACATAGGAGCAGACTTTGGCACCGGGATGATTGTCCGGCAGAACCTTTTCGCTGTCAGAGCCGGGATTGCCCGGGAACTCGCCCTGCATATTCTCAAGCATATAAAGGCTCACTTCCCCGCTTGTCCCGTTTCCGTAGTCCAGATTCAAGTTGCTGCATTCCAGATAGTCCAGTCCGAAACCTACAGGAAAACATCCGTCTTCGTCCTCCACCCTGGACTGCCCGAACACCCTGCAACTCCTGGGGCAATTGCCTATTCTGAGGGAATTGACAGTCATCTTGACATCGTCGTTCAACTGGCTGCGGTCTATGGACAGACTGATTTTGGAACATAGTCTTTCCAGGGCAATGACCACCTGTCCGGGGACCTTTGCTCTTTCTACGAATCCGCATAGCGGCATTCCCGCAGAAAAATCCTCAGGGTGGGCCAGATGGAACAGGAGTTCATCCACATCGGACCGCTTGCTTATGGTCAGAGGGTAACCGAAATTTGCACAGACATAGATGCTGTATTCCCGGCCTTCCACAAGTGTGGTGCTGTAACGGTCCCCCTTGACGAAAACTGACTTTTCCAGAAAATCCCCTCCGGAAAAGATGAAGATATTTGCATCCTTTATGGTCCCATCCTCCGGTTCTCCGGACCGGGTGCAGATTTGCGCTGCCGAAAGAACAATGTCAACAGTTGCACGGGTATCAGTCCCGACAGCCGTGCAGCCGCAGACATCCAATAAACACAAAATGAAATACTTGAGTCCTGCCCGTAAATATTTCGGACAGGCTCCGCTCAGTTCCGGAAGAAAACCGGATAGTTCTCCTTTTCGTTCCATTGAGTAATCTCCATTTTAATTTCACTCTCCGTCAGTCTTACAGGCAGGTCCGGGTCTTCCGTACCTGTGCGAAGTATGGTGAGGCTGATGTCATAATTCTCTCCCGGCTTTATGCCTCCGTCCACCATCTTGCACAGGTCAATGGGCCAATACCAGGTCTTGCCGAGTATGCTCCCCTCCACGACCAGTCTGGTGAGCGGGCATCCGAAGGCTTCCTCGGTGTTGGGGTTGGAATAGCACAGGAATTCCATGTCCGTCTCCACCATATCCATACCCACGTCAATTCCGGCTTCCCGGCAAAGGATGCTCCTGTCCCTGAAGGCAGCCAGGTCCAGGGGGTTGAGGGCACCGTTGTTGATGAAACGTTTCCCACCAGGACCGTCAGGGAGCAGGGGACTGTCGGCATTCACATTAGTGAGGTAAACCCTAAGGCCGTGAATCTGTTCGAAAGCATAGGCCGTTCCCCTGAAGTCGCAGCAAATCCTGTTCAGCCTGATTCGTGCAGTCAGGGGTTTCACCTCTATACGGCTTTCCTTTCCGGCTTCCGCCCTGGCATACCCCGTCAGTACCGGAGTGGCAAGACTTTCATCTTCCAGTTTCGTTCTGACCTTTCCCAGCCCGTTGAGACTGAGCAGGTTCTCCCATCGAGGGAAATCTTCCTGAAGGTTGCACGCGACCACAAAGGTCTTGTTTCCGCTGCCTGAACTGACGCAAAGCTTCCCGTCAAATTCTTCCCCCGGCGTGAAGAACAGCCTCGAGTCCAGATTGCTGAATGCATCGTCGTTGTAAACCATCACCTGTATCCTGTCGATTCCGATGTCCCGGGACAAGGAGGGGGACTTTCCTGCATTAAAACTTATATGTATATCTGTGGTGACCGTCTCCAGCCGGGGGACAGGGGCGACGGGTGTACAGGCAAAGAAAAGGGCCGGCAAGCAAGTGATAGAAAAGAGAAGCGGCAGCAAAGGACAGAAGTCCCGATTGAAGCGACCAACGAAAGTGGACCGGCCCCGGTAAAAAATAGAATTGTATTTGTACAAAATCAGTTTCATCGCGTAAAAATTTTCTGCGACAAAACTATGTCAGACATTCGGAACGATTGCGCGATTGATAAAAAAAAAGACGAATTTTTTCTTTTTTATACCTGATTGATAAATTTATTTGAGTTCCATGTCACTTTTTTATAAGAAATTTTCATACCGTTCATCCGAAATCGCTATATTTGGACAATTTTCGTATTGACGTTATGAACCTATTCAGGAAAATTTTTGCAAAAAAGATCAAGGTTTTGCCGCTTTATCTCAAACAGGCGGAGTACATCAAGGCGGCATCAGCCGTGCTTGTGAGAATGATGCAGACCACCGACAAGGACGAGTGGTTCAACTGCGAGAACAAGATCAAGAGTTATGAAGTGCAGGCGGACGACCTCCTTACCTTAATATATGAGGAACTGAACGAAGGCAGATTGATGGCAGTGAGCCGTTCCGATCTTCAGACCATCGCGATGACTGCCGACGACTTTATGGACAAAATCAATTCGGCTGCCAAATCCATCCTGTTGTATTTTCCGAAGCGTATCGACAGCCATATCGAGGACCTGGCAAACTACATTATGTCCAGTGCGGATGCCCTGGGAGATATGGTGGGCTATATGAACGATTTCTGCAACAATATAGACCGCATAAGTGCCCAGTGTGACCGCATCACGGAGCTGGAGCATCTGGCAGACGAGGCCTACGAAGAGTATGTGGGCTACATCTTCCAGAATGAAAGCGACCCGATTGAGCTTATGAAATACAAGAACATAGCCGAGGTCCTTGAAGAAACCTCCGACACAGCCAAGCGCATCTCGGACACTGTCCGTATGATTCTTCTCAAGTATCTGGATAAATAAGCATCCGGTGTTTTGGAAATTATATTCAAAATTTAATTACCTTTGTTGAGTTTCGGGTAGAAGCTTGAGATGGCATATTTGATGAAATATAATGATGAAGAACGTTTGAACCGTCTGAACAGAAATATCTGGAGGTCTGGTTTCAATGTCTCTACACTCACTTAATTAAGATTGTTGACAAAAGAAATTCAAAATGGCACCATATTATTTGAACGAATTCCACAGAAACAACAGTTTGGCTTGTCAAAAGGATCTTCTAAACTCGCGTCGGCGGCAATTATCTGTAGAGGATGTCCTCAAACAGAGTCGGAGTTTCGGCAGATCTACGATACAGATGATATTGCAGGAGAAGGACAAATACAAGAAAGATTTGTAGAAATATGGGCCCGTATAAATAGTTGCTGGTATGATTCGCCAGAGCTGTTTTTATCCTCCAAAAGTCAGGTTTGTGATGCTGGAACTGAAAGCCAGGTTTTCTTTGATGTTGAAAACCAGGTTGTCAGGAAACTAATTTCATTAAAGCATTATAATGTGTTAAGATTAGCATTAGACAGGATTATTATACATAATGCGGTCTTCACAGATTCTTTTCTTAATGTGATTGGGTATGGTCGAAATGCATTGGGACAATTCGTTATTATTGTTGAGCAGCCTTATTGTCAAGGCGTAATGGTTACGGAACAAGAACGGGTGCAATTTATGAAGTCGATGGGATTTCATGAGGCTGGGATGGATTATGGTATGCATCTGAATTTCTGTACTGATGATTTATATATAGGTGATTTGAATGATTATAATGTGATTAAAGGAAGGAATGGTATTCACGTGATTGATGCTGATTGCAGAATCAATACGAAATATATCGGGTGCGGAGGCTCTTTTGAGATACCGACTCCAGACTTGGATTTTACTGTTCCTTGTTTTTTGTGATAGATGATATATTTGAATTCAAAAGAACAGAGGCAACGCGATTCCCGCGTTGCCTCTGTTCGTTGAGTGACCTTTGTCTGAGTGGTGGGGTTATTCTTTTATGCAGCGGGCCGGGCGGGCATCCATTGCATAAAGACTTCCGTTATTGTATTTGTATCCATCGCAATGATAAGTCGCAATTGGTCCTTCTGTACTGTTCGTAGTTGATATATAAAGCATTGGTTCATACAATGTTCCATATCCTGGATAACATAATCCCGTTGAGGTGGAGATGCTCGTATATAAGTTGACACCAGCAGTTCCGTTGCTTGGCCATCCTGTGTAAGGCATCAATGGGTCTTTCATATTGTCTCCAGTTGGTCTTCTGCCATATCCACTGAACGGGAAGCAGGTGCCGATGGAGTATATTCCATTAGCTTTAAAATACTTGCTCTCATCAGCCTGTACTGCCTGAATTACTGCATTAGAAGTAGGCGCATCCCATAATTTCCATCCCACAGGACAAGGATCGTAGGCTGTCTTTTCGAGAGATATATTTTGGTCTTCCCCTCCCCATAGATATCTGAATGAATTATTCGTCAGAGGGGTCCAACTACAGACGAAATTATTAGCGACCATATATAGATGAGGATTCGAAACTGATTTTGCTACAGCATCTCCCAGAGATGCGGAATCGTCTGTAGAAATCCTGTTGATGCCCCCTTTCACAAACAGACTTCCGGACTCTTGCTGAAGGGCAAGAATCGGAGTAAAGTTCGGTTCATAAAGTACGACATATTCAGATAAATAGGATGTATATCCGAAGAATGAAGGACTCGGATCTTTTCTTCCGAACTGATACAGGTTGCCCACAACGTAGGATGCCCTATAAGCCTCAGACTGTTTTGCACTGTCATATACTATATCTGAACCGTCAAGCAATGCACCGAGGTTCCTGTCGGCAAGTATAGTTGTACCGAAGGTCAACTGATTCTCAGGGGCATTGATATCATAGTCTTTTACGCACCAGATGTTCCAGCTCCAGAGAACTGTGGCGTTGGAGAAGGTCCTGGTTTTGCTGTCCACAGTGATATTGTCATATTTCAGTCCCTCTTCTGCAAATGCGACAATTACAACATTTCCGTCAACGAATGTTTCCGGGGTTGAGAAATATATGTAACCGTCTTGTACTTTTACAGATTCCACAATAACAGGTTGTTTGGAAACGGCATTTGTTACATCATTCTTGTCGGTTGACAATGGCGCGTACCAGAGGACAAGAGCGGATTTAGGGTCTATTTCACCCACGCTTACTACAGAAGAGAGTTTGTCGGGCAATTTGCCGTTACCCATTACCTTTGCATTGAAACGGTAGGTCTTGTCTGCCTGGTTGACAATGTAGCAGTTGGCGGTGCCCTCAGTGCTCAAATCGATATAGTCATCAGTCACCGACTGAGCAACCACATCAAATGTAAGGGCAGCCTTGACTCCAGTAGGGATGCCTGATGTAGGAACTTTGACAGAGCCGAGTTTCTGCTTGTTTCCGTTTACATAGGCATAGATGCTGAGCACTTTGCCGGCGTGGCCAGGGGTTATCTGCATATAGACTTTGCTTGCTGTTTCTGAAAGGACTGCACTGGTGCCTAATTGAACTTTGATAGATGGACTACCTGCCGTGAGTGTCAGTTTACCCGTTGCAATGTCCAATTCTCCGTCTGACACTGAGAATACTTCAGCCTCGTCTTCAATAGTGGCTGTTACTGAACTGATTGACACGTCTTTTTCACTTGAGGTGAGTGAAATTTCAAGTACAGAAAGAGCGTGATAGAAATCCATATGCACCTTTTGGTTAACCTTTCCTTTATCCGGATCGCTGGAACTCCACGCATAGTAATTGTGTCCGTAGAGAAGGTCTGTGCTTTTCAAATGCTCAATATTGCCTGCCTCTTTCTGAATTTGGACCTCCGGTACCGTTACTTTGACAGAATGTTCGGAAATCTGGCCATCCTGATAGGGGTAATATGCATACAAGTCATACTTTACTCCTTGTTGATACAAGATAAAGTAATAAGAATCAAAGTAGTAGAAGTCAGAGCCATCCTCTTTCTTGTACGTACCTTTGTAATTCAACATAATGTCAACCGGACTTGTTCCACCTCCATCTTTATAGGCAAAAATGCCTATTTCATCATTAAGGTTCCAAGTTGTGCCGATATAGGAATCATAATCAGTGTGAGTTGTTTTAGTGTCAACAACATTGCCGATTATATACAGTTTCTGTCCCTCATTTTGTCCCTCATTTGGGGTCTCTTCTTCATTCCCGACCAGTGTCTCCTTTGCGCATCCCGCAATGGCGAGGACAGACGCAAGATAAAGTAATGATTTTTTCATAGTTGTGTCCTCCTTAATTTTTTTCATCCACCGGTTCCCATCCGGTCCATTTTCCCATATTGTCAATGGAGTTGTCCTGGGTGCTCAACGCAAATCCCTCCTCGAGGGCTGCGGAGTCGGTCCACATTTGTGGAGATTCGTAAATCTTCCGTTTCAATACATCTTTCATAACTATATAGTTTTAAGTATTTTATTCTTTTATGCAGCGAACTGAATAACTTCCAGCCTTCTTTGCATCTCCTCCGTTCGGATTGGAGACCGTCACCGAAATGCTTGAACTTGCAGAACTTGTAGGAGATTTCCAGAGGGTGTACCGGAGTATTTGATGATTGTATCTGTCTGCTCCGGTGCCCGATATCAGGCCGATAGGGCAGGCATATCCGCAGATGACCACCGGCTCGCTGTAACTCTCGCCCATATCTTCGTTCCTGCCTCCCGCGTTGTAGCCGAAATAGGAACCTGCAACCATAAGTCCGTGTCCTCCAGGCGCAATGGATGCTGACTTGGCTCCGTTCTGCACGAAGGCGTTTATGGTTTCCTCCTGCCAGAGTTTCCATCCCGGAGGGCAAGGGTCGAAGAGGGTCTTCTCGAGTGCCGTCCCGTCATCTGTGTCGCAATCTCCCCAGAGATATTTCCAAGGGTCGGTCGCAGGATTGTTCGGGAACCAGTGCTTGTCGTAGGTGTGGCTCCCGGCACATTTGAAATATTTATATGGATATTTTGCCGCCTCGTTTATGGCCTGAGAGAAACTTACGGTATTCTTGTCGAAGCTGAACAGACATTCATCCACGGCCGGGTTGCCTTCGGTGGCAATCTTTCCGCCCTTCTGCACAAACATCTGCCGGTCAAGCGTTTCTGATGTGGAAGGTGTTTTCTGTAGAGCCACTATCGGGGTGTAGGTCGGAGTGGTGAGCAGTTTGTTCACGTTTCCTATAGGCCAGTAATTCTCATAATCGGCAATATGCGGAATCGGGTCCTTTCTGCCCCATTGATAGAGATTACCCAGTGCGGCAGCTGCATAATAGCCCTTGGTGTCGGAAGCGGGGAGTTGGTCTCCGCTGAATATGGCTCCGAGGTTGCGGTTCATCACGGTGAATGGGGTTTTCTGTCCATTGGCGGCTGTGTATTCGAGGTTCAGGGCTTCCGCTTCGAGGTCCAGGCCTTCGACGGCCCAGATGTTCCAGCTCCAGAGCAAAGTGGCATTGTCGATATTCCCTTCGGCATCCACGCTTATGCTGTCGTAGTCGAGGCCCTCTTCTGCAAATGCTGCAATCACCACGTTTCCGTTTATGAACTCTGAAGGGGTGTCGAAATACACATATCCGTTCTGAAGGATCAGAGAACCCATCACAATAGGGCAGAGGTCCACCCATTTGTTGCTGGTCTGAAGGCAGTTATACCACAGCACCAGTACGGATCCCGGGGTTATGTCAGTGCCTTCCACTACGCTCTGCAAGGCCTGGGGAATCTGCCCGTTGCCCTTGACGTTGGCCTTGAATCTGTAATATTCACCGGGAGAGGTGACCAGATAGGTGTTGGCTGTGGACACTTCGCTCAGGTCTTTGATCTGGATTGCATCCGATTCCGGCACTTCGTAATCCACCTTCACATTAAGCACCTTGCCGGCACCTGCCCCTGAAGCGGGGAGTGTCCTTTCTGCAAGTGTCCTTTTCTGACCTCCCACCACTGCAGAAATCCTCATCGTCTCGGATGCGAGAGAAGGGTTGAAGGCTATGTAGAAGTGGGTCGCCTTCGGCCAGGATACTGCAAATCCGCACTCGAGAGTGATGGATGCGGAGGTCTTTGAACCGGCTGTGATTGTTCCGGTGGAAAGGTCTATGCTGCCATTTTCAAAAGACAGGGGAGCAGTCTCGGATGAAATGCATTCAAAGACGATTCTGTCCACTATCATCCTCTTGTCGGTGCTGAGCTCGAGGTCCAGGATTGCCATGGCGTGGTGAAAATCAAGCTTGACCTCATCGTTTTCGCCTCTGTCCAAATCCGGGGCGCAGGCCCACATAATATCCTGATTCCTCAGGTTTGAGATGTCGTCTGCGGATGTCTGCCTCTGCAGGGAAGGTATTTCAAGCCTTGCCATACGAGGGTCGCTCCCTGCCTCCGCATCATATGGATAAATGGCATAGAAGGACTGCCTTTCCTCTTCCCAGCGGATTCTTTCGCTTCTCGATACGAATTCGAATCCTGAAGAAGCCCCCGAGGAGACGGCCCTGTACTGGCTGTTGGATTTGAGCGTGGATGTCCCTGAGGCCGACCATATTCCTATGCAGTCTCCCTCCACCCAGGACACCGAAACCTTAGCCCCTTCATCCGAGTAAGCCGTTTTCGTGGAAGATGGGGATGCTGAAAAAGTCACGGCATCATCCGGATTTTCAACGGCAATTTCCTTGGAGCAGGCTGCGAGCATTATCGCTCCGCCAATCAGTATGTATTTTTTCAAAGTATTCATTTCCATTCCTCCTTGTCCAGGTCATCAATGTTTCCGGAGCCGGGTTTGCCTTCGTCCGGGTCGAACAGTTTGCCGTCAATCAGCGGTTTGAGTATGCTTTCCATAATGAGGAACGCATCTGCGTTAGGGTGCACTCTGTCCAGGTTCAGACTGCCGTCAGGATTGGTTCCGAACACCCAACAGTATTCGTCCTTGAGGTTGTCCTCATCGTCTTTCAGGGCAGAGTGGTAATCGGCCCAGGCATAGCCGTGAGTCTCCGCCCAGGCTTTCAGAAGTTTGTTCGTCTGAACTATCTTCTCCGCTATCCAGTCTCCGTTGTAAACGGCCTTCCACTCATCCGGTTTCCACCACATATCCCTGCTCGGGCAGATTGAGCCGATTATAACCTCCCCGCAGAGATCTTCGGCTATGGCGGCCATCAGGGCCACGTTTGCCAGAAGTTCCTCCCGGCTGACATAATTGCACTGGTTCCAGGCGCTGCCCCAGGCATCGTTCTGGGCAAGGTCATTCGTGCCTGCCGTGATTACGACCAGCTGAGGGTCATCGGAGACAATGTCGGCGTAGAAGCGGTTGAGCATATTGGTGGTGGTTGTGCCGTCAACGCCTTTGTTGAGGTAGTCGTTCTCTGTGAAGAATTCCTTGCGGCCCCTGTCACGCCAGGTTCTGGTGATTGAGTCTCCCATCAGGGCGGCCCTGTGGCCTGTCTGCCTGCCGTGAGGAGCTGCGACGGATGCCACATCTTCCTTAACGCACCTGACCTGGAGACCGGCTCCGGCGTAGCTGTTGGAGCTGGTGATGCAAGAGCCGTAACTGCCGGCCGATGAACTGCTGCGGCTGGCCCTGATAGGGTAGAGGGAACCTGCCACACTGGCGCTTGCGACCATAATGTCTTCGGCACTCACTATGACTGAGCCTCCGAAACCAGCCTTTCTCTGACCTCCATATGGGAAATACAGTCCATAGCCCGAAGAAATGATTCCGTGACCTCCGTCGGATGGCTTCACCTTGTTGAGCACAGGCACAAAGGCGTCGGCTGTAGGCACTTTCCATCCCGGAGGGCAAGGGTCATAGACGGTTTTGACATTGCTGACATTGTCCGTACTGCCCCAGAGATACCTCCATTCCATACGTTCAAGCAGTGTTCTGGCTTCAAACTGTCCCTCGGCTGTGAACCAGCTGTACTGAGGGAATACCGTATCGCTGTTGCCTGAGAACATCCATTTGTGCGGATATCTTGCGCTTTCTTCCACTGCGTCTTCAAGGGTGTAGCCGCTTCCGAGAGTGCTGCCGAGCATCCTGCCGTTTGCTGTTCTGTCTGTGGAGAATATCTTGTTCCCGGAGACTTTGTAAGCATCCAGCGGAGTCCAGGCATACAGTCCCCAGCCTTCTTCCACCTTGTAGCCGTCCGTGTAGGTTCTGGCTGCAGGGAAAGGGTCCTTGCGTCCCCATTGATAGTAATTGCCTATGGCTTTTGCAGCAGCCCTGACATCGCTTACATCAGCATCAGCTCCCGCTACGGCTCCGAGGTTCCTGTCCATAAAGACATATCTGCCGGCGGTCTTCGCGCTCGCCTGACTGTCCCAGCCTTCCACTGCCCAGATGTTCCAGCTCCAAAGAATGTTGCCCGAGGCATCAAAGGCTGCTATTACGGCATTGCCCTCCACGAATGATTCCGGCGTGCGGAAACTTATGCGACCGCTTGACGGGTCGAAACTTACGCTTGAGGCTACGACAGGGGAGAGACTTTCGTTTTCCTCCGGATTGCTGTACCAAAGGAGTGCAGCCGAAGCCGGTGAGATGGCAGCTTGGAAGTTCTTGCTTACCGGGGTGCCGTCGAAAGTCCAGGAGATGCCGTTGCTGCCGTTGCCCTTGACCGTGGCATCGAAGGAATATTCTGATGCGGCTTCGGTCACTATGTAGCAGTTGGCTGTACCATTTTTGCTCAAATCCCCGGGCATTTCGAATTCTCCGGTTATTTTGACGTCATACAGACTGCATTCTCCGCTTTTGAATCCGCCTTCGGGTACTTCAAATTCTGCGAGAGTGAGCTCGGCTTTGCCCATAGTGCCGATGAAAGTCAGTTTGTCCCCGCTGAATCCCGGATTGACCTTTACATATATTTCCAGGGGCGAGGATGTGACGGTGACAGAAGTCTCGGCGCTGAGTCCTATGGTATCGTAGGTTTCCTCTCCGGAGTCTATGGCCCCGGTGAAGAGGTCGAAACTGCCTTCAGTGAATGCGAGGACACTGCCCTGGCTGCCTTCGAGACGGAAAGAGTTGAAATAGGCCGGGGAGGTGCTGCTTATGCTGATTCTGAGGTAGGCTGCGGCGGGCAGGAGTTCGGTCTCAAGAGGAGACTCCATAGCCCCGACAGCCGGAATCGTGCAGGTGAAGATGTTGTCTTGCTTGAATGACGGTTCCCGGCCCGGTGTGACAGTCTGTTCAGAAGGTATGGAAAGCGGCAGACTTTCCGGCTTGTCACAACTCGTGCGGAAGGGGTAGTAGAGGCTCAGGTCCAACTTGTCGCCATCAGACAGTTCTATTCTCGAAGCATCTGACAGCGGCTTGAACAGGGAAGTTGTTGTTGAGGAATATGCAGCCAGACAGGCGTTGCGGACAGTAATCTCCCCGCTGTCTGATTTTCTTGCATATACTCCTATCCTGTCGCTGCTGGCAAACCAGGGGAAACTGATGCCGGACATTCTGACAGTTGCACTCGCCCGTACAGTGAGAATCCCCGGTTCGACTTCCTCGGGCTTTATTTCCTGCGTGCATCCTGCTGCAAGAATAAGGCAGAGGAGCGGGGTAAGGATATATCTATTCATAGACTTGCGTTTTATTTCAATTCAATTCTTCCGTTTTCGATGCAGACGAACTCATCCTTGCCGGAGGTCTCTCCGAGTATCCAGCGGAAGGTCTGAAGGCTCAATTCCCCGTCCTGGGGAGTCTTTACGGTGAAAGGCTCATAGGCTTTCATTATGCCGTCGGGAAGGGTTATTGTGCAGATGTCCTGTTTTTGCTCCCCACATTCGAGAGTCCAGATTTTGCTTCTGCTGAAACTTGAAAAATCATCCATAACCGGGGTGCAGGCCCTGGACAAAACTCCGATTTTCACGCCGTCCAGCGTAAGGTCAAAACTGGTGCGGCGTACGGATAACTCGCTGTCCTTTACCGCATTGATATATTCCTCGGGAGTCCATTTCCCCGAAAGTGGGCTCAGGCGTATTCTGTTTTCGGTCTTGATACCCCTGAGAATGATTTCATCCATTGTTTCATTGAGGGACATAATGGTGAATTCGTAGTCTCCCCTATAGCCCTGGTAGCCTCCTCCGTTGGGTCCTCCCGGGAAGGAGAAATAGTGCAGATAGTCATTGTTGGTGCAGAACTTGAGCATAGGTCCGGTACTGAATTCCACGGCATATTCCGAGACTGTCACCGGGTCTGCGGAAGGCACGAATCCGCTGCCCTCAAACCAGGCCTCGATGCTGTTGTCCTCCCGGAAATCCAGCACATAGACCCAGCCTCCGTAGCGCAGCTGGTCATCAGGGAAATATTCCATTACCCAGGTTCTCCTTGCCAGAATTGCCGATTTGTAGAGGTCCACCGCATCAGCAATCCTTTCAGACGCTCCTTCGCTGAATATTCTCTCCTGTTTGCTGCAGGAGAGTGCTGCAACACAGAGCATAAGAATGTATGTGAACTTTTTCATTGCTTTCCAAAGTTTTAGTCATCAAGATTATCAGTCATCAAGGGATACCCAGTCCAGGCTGTCCAGTTCGGAGATTCTGCGGTGGTAGATTTCACTCCATTTGCGGGCATCCACACCATAGGAATCGAGCAGCCATTTGCGTACGATTTCGTGTTTCATCCTGAGTTTCGCTCCGGCTTCGTTCCCGGCAGCGGCATACATCGCCTCCCATTCGGCATCGGTGAGGGATATGAGCCTTCCGCAGGTTTCGGCTATGTCCTCGGCCACGCTTGAACGGGCATAGTTGCTCACATATCCGTTCTGCAGATAGTCGTTTCCAAGGGTGGAGTAGCGGCTGCCCACATAGCCGTCAGGGGTCACGTCCTTGTATTCGGCAGGGCAGGCATAGATGCCGTCGAGAATGTGGGTGAATTCGTGGAGCATAGTTCCGGCAATTCTCACGGCATCTTTCTCAACCGTGAAGAAATTGACTCCCAATATGTTGATTTGCAATCCGTTTTCCGCTGAGGCGAGGTTGGTGGTACCTGTGTTGCTGATTTCGAAACTGCCCACCAGGAAGATTACCTTGGGAAAATAGGATTTTACGAAGAGAGCCGGGTCCACACTCTCATCGTCCGTGGCCATCATTTCTATCATAGCCTCGATGGTGGTGAACTTCAATAATTTGGCTATCATGATGGACTCCCTGACATTGGGAGGCGAAACCCAATAGCTGAAATTGGTCTCCCTGTCCGGCATCCTGTATTCGAAGCGGATGTTGAACGGGTCTACATAGTTCCTCTGAAGCCACAGGTCGAATTCCGAGGTGCGCTCTTCAGGGTCCTGGAATATGCTGCCGGAAAGTTCTTCTTTTCCGCAGGCAACCGCAAGGCTCAGGGTGAGGATTGCTGTAAATATCTTCAAGCTTCTCATAATCGTTAATTTAGAGTGTCGTAAGAGCTTACAAATGGATGTTCCGGATTCTTGGAGTTGTCGTCCGGATTGGCTTCCAGTCCCGTCTTGATGGACTCTTGCGGAATCTGGAAGGCTCTGCGCAGGTCATTGTACGGAAGCGATTCCCCGGCCTTGTAGCCTGTGGTGGTGGCATCATCGTAGTTGGTGTCATCGAAGCGGTCCACGGTGATTCCGTATCTTTTCACGTCGCACCATCTCAAGCCTTCCCCGAGGAAGTCCAGACGGCGGCAGAAGAGCAGGCACTGAGTCATATTTTCCTGTCTGCCCGCCTCCACCGTAAAACCGTGCGGATGGAGTTCCTTGCGGCTGGTAGGCTCCTCTCTTGTATATAGAGGTATGTAACGGGATGAGGACGGGTCGGAATAGACTTCGTCAATCAGTTCCGGGGTGAGGCTGCGTACACTGTACTGTCCCACCTTGTAGAAGGATTGGTTCCAGGTCTCGAGGTCGGCAGCCGCGAGGTCATACTTCTTCAGCTGGATATAGGCTTCTGCCCGGTTGAGCAGGACCTCATTGGCAGTGAAGGCTACGAAAGTGGAACGGCTGTAACCGGTCCCCGCCACAGCATCGACCACTTCCCATTGGTTCGGCCATTTCGGCATCCAGACCTTGTTGGTGATGTTGTCGTACCACAGGAAAGGGGGATGCTGGTAAATCGCATAGCAGTCGTCCTTGCCCGTGTCGTAGGGCCCTCCCATAGGCCTCTTGCAGCGGAAAGTCTCTTTCTTCGCCACCCTGTTGTTGTGGGTGAAACGGGAACCGGCACCGGACCAGGCATTGAAGATGGTGCCGTTGGCGGTGTAGAGCGGAATGAGCAGAAGGCTGAATTTGTTCAGAGGGTCGATGTAATCCATAGTCCTGGATTCATATCCCCAGGTGAGTTTTGCCGTAGCAGCCCAGTCTCTCAGCATCTCGGAAGGATTGCTTCCCAGGACGACTCCGGCTGCATCTACTGCTTTTTCCCATTGCAGGCTGTAGCAGTAGAAACGTGTTGCGAAGGCGTAGGCTGCCTTTTTGTTGAAATGGTATTTGGGAACATTATAGGCTTCGTCATTGATCAGGGGAAGGGCTTCCTCGATGTCTTGTTCTATTTTCCTGTAATCTTCCTCAAGCGTTCCCCTCACATATTTCGGATTGAGGGTGGTTTCGGGGGCGTCAATATATGGTACCCCAAGATAGGTGGAAGCGAGCTGAGGATGGTATGGCAGACAGTAAATCATTGTCAGACAGAAATGTGCATAGGCGCGGCAGAGCAGGGCTTCGCCTTTGTACGGCAACATTTCCTCAGGCGTGCCGCATTTCTCTATGGCTTCGAGGGCGGCGTTGGCAGTGGCTATCATCTTGTAGTAGTTCTGCCATACGTTCACATTGCTCTCGTTCTCCGCAACAGTCATAGCTTCCCAGGCATAATTCTGATCCAGGAGCTGGTTGGTGTTGGGGTTCTTTTCTCCGGCAAAGTCCACATTGTCCGAAGCATATTCGAAGTACCTTACGTAAGTTCTTGAACTGTACGCGGTGACAAGTAACTTGCGGACCTTTTCCACGGAGTCGATTTCGGCCCTGTTGTCAGGCAGCTGGTCCAGGAATTTGTCGCAGGAAACAGATGTGGCCGCAAGGCAGAGAAGTATTGCTGTATATATAGTCTTGTTCATATTCCAATCCTTTTGTTAGAACGCTATTTTGCAGGTCAGGGTCATCTGTTTGGGCATAGGAGTGGCGACTCCGCCGCTGTTGAGGAACTCGGGGTCCTGCCCTTCCAGTTTCTTGTCGGCATAGACCAGACATAGGTTGGTGCCCTGAAGTTTGAATGACAGCCCTTTGAGCCTCAGCTTTTCCACGGCCTTCTTAGGAAGCTCATAGCCGAGGGAAATTTCCTTGAGCCTTATGAAATCTCCCTTCGCCACTCTCTGATCGGAGTAGTTGTAGGCATTGTAGGCTATGGATAGATTGCTTATCCTGCTGTTCTGTCTCGAACTTGCAATCACGGGCACGTTGGTCCTGTTTTCGTCACCCGGGACCACATAGCGGTCCATAAACTCGCGCGGCATTGCGGTAAGGTCGGTGTAGCTGCTTGAGAAAACCGGGTCCAGACGCACCACGTTGCCGAAAGAGTAGGTGAAGAAAACATTGAGGGTGAATCCCTTCCACTTGAAGATATTGCCGAAGCTGCCGGTCATCGTCGGGTCAATCGGCCCTTCATACTTGAGATTGCTGAAGTCGTTCATCTCCTGGAACTGTATGTCCGTCGAGGTGATCTGTCCGTCCTTGCCCAGGAAGGTCGGAATGCCCATTTCATCCAGACCCATGAACTGGAGGGAGAACATGGCTCCTCTCGGCATACCTTCCATTGAATATCCGTTGCCGGTGAGATAGCTGATCATGGTCTGGTAGGTCTTGAGCTCGGTCACGATGTTCTTCATATGGGAGAAGATGAAACTGGTGGTCCAGGAGAAGTCCTTCGTTACTATGTTTTTGGTGGCCAGGGAAAGTTCAACTCCGGAGGATTTCATTGAGGCCACGTTTCCCATCTTGTTCGAATAGCCGCCCAGACCCTGGGTGACTACATTGCCTATGAGGTCGAAATTGTTCCTCTTGTAGGCATCGAAGGACAGTTGGATGCGGTCGTCAATGAATCCGAGGTCAGCACCTATGTTCAGTTCGTGTTTCTTTTCGTAGGTGAGTTCTGAGTTCTCGATGGAGGACAGGCCCAGACCGGGCTCCATAATGTCGGAATCGCCTCTCCATTGGGTGGTCGGGTAGAAAATGGCAGTGGAGTTGTTCACCCAGGACGGTCCACGGTCTGCCGTGAGGGAGTAGGAGAGTCTCACATTGAAGGTTGAGAAGGCCGGTTTGATTGCCTTGAAGAAGTCTTCCTGGTCTGCAGACCATCTCGCCGCCACGTTCCAGGTGGGCAGCCATCTTGAACTGCGGGCACGGCCCAAGCGGTTGGAACCCTCGTATCTGAAGGTGCCGTTGATGGTGTAACGGTAGTCGTAGGAATAGGAAGCGGTGGCTGCGAATGCCACATTGCGCTCGTGAGTATTGCCTACATTATAATAGAAGGTGTTTTCTTCGAGCTGCTTCTTGAAAAGGTCGAGAATGTAGAATGGTGTTTCACCGGCTTCATACTGCAAACCCCAGCCCTGGAAATAGGAAGTGCTTCTGTCCAGGGAGTTGATTTCCATAGCCGCGTAGGCGTTGAGTATGTGTTTGTCCGCAAATGTCCCGTTGTAGGTGGCTGAGGCCCTGAAATCGGCGCTGAGTGCGGAGTAGCTGTTTTTCTTGAGGATACCGCCCTCCGGCAGAATGGTGTATTTGTCTGCATTCGGAGTGTCGGGATTTTTGTAGAGCAGAGGGTTGTAGTCCCTTATCATCCTCGTGTACGCAGCTCTGTAGGCTTCTGCCTGATTGGAGTTGTCGGTGATATTGTGCTGAGTTTCGGAAATCTGGTAACGGACGGATCCGAGGGCGGAAAGTTCCAGACCCTTGCAGGGCTTGGCCTTGAGTTCCGCCTGGAACTTGGTGTCCATCACCGAGATGTCCATATAGTTGTTTTCCAGCTCGTGCTTGATGTTGAACGGAGCGTAGTTCCTGGTGTAGAATTCGTCCGGGTCCAGGGTGCGGGAAGTGCGCAGAGCGTAGGAATAGGGGTTGATGTCAAAATCCCTCTTCACTGTGCCTTCAACGGCATTCACCTCTGAGGAAAGCGAGCCCGGAGCCCTCTGCCGGCGGTAAGATGCATTGGCTATGATATTGAGGGACAGATAGTCCTCGAAGAGTTTCTGAGTGGTGTTGAACAGGGCGGTATAGCGGTTTACCTTGCTCTGCAGGGTCCATCCCGGGTCCACAAGAGCGCCCAGGGATGCGTAATAACTGCCTCTTTCGCTACCTGCGGAAACGCTGACCGAGTGGCTGTGCTGGATGCTCGGGCGGAACAGTTCGGCGAACCAGTCGGTGTTGCGCAGCTCGGCTTCCCTGAGGTAGGCTATTCTGCCCGCTTCCGTATTCTCGATGATGTATTTGCCTGTGGATGGGTCGTAGGTGTTCATCAACTGGGCCATTTTGTTGTAAACTCCTCCGTTGGCTGCATAGACGCTGCGGGAAAAATTGAGCCAGCCCTTCTGGTACATTTCCTCATAGACGGACATCTGCTCCTGCGAGTTCATAATGTTGAATTCGGAATAGGACGGCACGAAGCGTATGCTGTATTCCCCGTTGTAGCTGACCTTGGTCATTCCCGGGGTGCCTTTCTTGGTTGTCACGACTATGACCCCGGCCATTGCCCTGGCCCCGTAGATGGAGGTTGCGGAACCGTCTTTGAGAATCTGGAAAGATTCGATGTCATCGGAATTGAGCCCGGCTATTGCCGAACTGATCAGGGTGGTGGCATCACCTGAGGAGAGGGAGTTGGCATCCACGTCCACTACATCTTCCATAATGACTCCGTCCACCACCCACAGCGGCTTGGAATCACCGTAGATCGAAGTGGCACCCCTGACCCTGATTTTGGGCGCAGTTCCGAACGTGCCTGATACGTTCTGCACGGAGACTCCGGCTGATTTGCCTTCGAGGGAACGGCTTATTTCTCCCATTCCGCTGATGTTCACGTCCACAGCCGAGAGCTTGTCCGTGGCTCCGGTAAACATTCTCTTGTCGGTTGTGGTCATACCGGTCACCACTGCCTCTGAAAGCATTTCCGTACTTTCCTCCAGTGTGAAATTCACTTTTGCCGCTGCCGGTTTTACCACATCCTTGAATCCCAGACAGGTGGCTTCCAGTTGTGAACCTGCCGGAACATTGTCCAACTGCCAGTTTCCGTCAATGTCGGTCACTGTGGCATTGTTTCCGCCTTTAACGGCGACCACGACTCCGGGAAGAGGATTCCCTGAGGCATCTTTCACCGTACCTGAGGACTTGAGGTTCTGCGCCCAGATGAGGGTGGCAGAGAAGACGGTGAGAATTATTGTGGCGATTATCCTTTTCATAATCATTCAGTCAGTTCTTTGGTCAATGTGAGATTACTGTAGCTGATTACCTGTCCGGCTCCGCTTCCACCGAAGTTGAAGTATTTGTCCGGACATAGCCAGAATGTCAGCAGTTTGGGGCTGTACTCGCTGTTGGTGCCGCTGTCTCTGAAAGTAAGTTCTATGGTTCCTGCATTTTCGTCAAAAACAGGTTCTGCATCCCAGGCCACCAGACCCGCCGTCTGAAGTATATACCACCCGCTGCCGTTTTTCGTGCCGTTGTAATGCAGGGACAGGTACTTGTTCTGCTCAGGATTGTAGCCGCATTCCTGACCGGAGTAGATTCTCACCTTGCCGTCCACCCAGTCTGCCGTGAAAGGCAGCCCGGCTGTTTTGGAGTGGTCGATTTCCACATTGAAGGAATATTGGTCCTTCTTGCGGCTGAATGTGAATTTCTGAATTTGGCCTTCATCGCTTGCCGTTGCAGTCCAGGTGCCCACCATATAGTCATAGACGGATTTTTCCCTAAGGCGCAGCGTGACGGCGGCGGAAGGTATGAGTGGGTCTTCAGGAGTGATGTAGAGTCGTCCGGTAACGGCTTGCCTGCCCGGCCCTTTCGAGCTGCTCAAAACCAGTCCTTCCGCTGTTTTCACGCAGTCGAAGCAATTGTCCGGATTTTCTGAAAATGCGATGCCATATTCGCAGGAGCAATCTACTTTCACTTCTGCCTGCCTGATGTCTTCCGTGAAGTCCACATTGGTACAGGACAGCCGTAGTCCGCTGTAGGCCTGTTGCGATATCTCCACGGAGGCTCCCTTGAGTTCTCCGGCTTTGATGGAAATGATGCCCTTACGCTCTTCGGGGCTATCATTCGGAAGAATTTTGAACAGGACTTTTTCCCTGACTGTGCTTACTGTGAGCCACTGAGGAGCGGAAGAAACGGCTTCCACCGCAATCCCTCCTGTGGAGGTCCAGATTGTGCCGAGTCCTCCCTCGCTGGAAAAGGATGTTTCCGAAACGGAGACAATATCAATGCTGTCCCTCACTTCAGTCTTGCTGCACCCCAGGAGCAATGCCGCTGCGAGTGCCATTATGCAGATTCCCGGTTTCATTTTACATATTCGATTCTGACTTGCGAATCACCGTTCTTTACGGTATCCTCAAGTACAATGTGCAGATATATGAACTGATAGGTTTCCTTGCGTACTATGTCTATAGGTATCTCTACCACAGGATTGTCCTTGCCTATGGTGATGCCGAGGTTGTCCTTTTTGAATCTCACCCATCCGGCTCCGTTTATCTGGACCAGCTTGAGTTTCACGTCATCGCTTCCCCTCTGCCAACTGAAACGCAGAGCCTTTATGTCGGGGTAGTCTTCCGGGGCAATCATCCTGATGATGCGTGTGCTGCCTTCTTTCATATCGAACGATGTCCATCCCGGAAGTCTGTCAGCAACGGGGAGTATGTCTGAGGCTACTGAGACGAGTTCCCTGGCTTCAGCCACAAGGTCCTTGCATTCCTCGAGCCGGGAAACTCCCTTGCTTTGCTCGGCATATTTGTATTCCCAGGCATCGAAGTCGAATGGTTTGCCTTCCTTCTGTGAATCGAAGAAATGCTGCCATCTCGGCATATAGTAATCTCTTATGAGTCCGGACCACATTCTGCAAGCGTAGTCATCCAGACCGTCCGGAATGCGTCCCCGTCCCCAGGTTGTGACAAGCCTCTTCGCGTCCACCTCATAGTGGTCTGCCTCTTCTTCGCTGTCTCCCCATTGGCGGGCAAAATCCACCCATCTTTCGAGCCGGGTTACGGGATTTTTGTCCAAAAGCCTGTCCGCGCGTGCCATCAGGTCCATAAACTCCGCTTCCATCTTTTCCGCAGTTTCCCTGTCCCCGCACAGATATGCGTCATTTATTTTGTCTGCAAGCACGTCAGCCTTTCCAAAGGCATAGATGCCCGCCCAAAGAGCCAAGTCTTTGAGATATTCCCCGTTTTCTCCGAGTTCATCTGAGGCTGCAATGAAAGATTCCAGGGCCTTGAAGTATTCCTCCGATATGATATACCTGCCGCCCAGACCGAAGAAAGGCATTTTCTGAACCCTGTACTGAGCCCTGCTGGAACACATTCCGTATGCGGTAGAGAGCATTCCTTCCCAGAATTCGGCAATCTTGTCCGGGCATGAACCATAGCGGTTCCGACTGTATTGTTTCAGCCATTCCCGTATGTCCTTGTGGGAGGTGCTCCAGGCAGCATCTGCTATGATTTCGTAGATGACCTCATTGTTTTCCACGCCCTCCGGAGCCGTGCCAAGCCCAATCAACTTACCCTTGTTTTCGGATGTGAGGGCCTTGAGGTGGCCGTTGAGGTAGAAGTCCAAATCCCCAGCGGGGCAAGTCCTGCCTCCGAAATTGGGCACGGTGCTGTAAATCCATTTCTTGCCGTAGATGCCTTTGGCGTAGTTCCAGGTGTATTCGTTTTCCCAGATGCCGTAGTTGAAGTCCACGCTCAGGTCCAGAAGCAGCATCTTTTCATCCGGAACCTGAGAGAAAAGGGCTCTGATGCTTTCCGGATCCCAGATATGGCGTTGGTATCCGAACATCCAGCCCTGGAGCACCCATATTGCATCGGGATTGGCGGATGCTATGGAATTATAAAGGGCCTTTCCGTAAGATGCAATCTGGTCAAACCTCTCCTGTGTGCCCTTTTCTGCAAAGGGAACTTTCATCTCATTGAAGCTGTCGGCGAGATAATAGGTGCCCTTGCCGAATTCCTTTTCCCATTCCTTTATATATTCTTTGGCAATGGTCTGATACAAATCGGTTTCCGGGAAGATGAAATCCGACACATAGTCCGGTCCGTCGTCCCATCCCGTATGGATGAGTTCCGCTTCGGGAAAGACTCTCTTGATTCCTTTGGGCACAAAACCTGCGAAGGCATTGAAAATCGGGGACATACCCAGCTCGCGCATTCTGTCGATAATCTTGTGCTCCAGGGCAATGGTCTTGTCATACCAGTTCTGGCTGAGAGGACCGTCCAGCCCTGACATGTTCCCCATGCGGAACCAAGGCAGGTGTGCCGGAGCGGTGACGAAGGCTCCGATTTCCTCCTCTGTCAAGCCGAAATTGCGCCAAACCCTTGCGAAGATGGCCTCGCTTCCAATTGGAGACAGAGGCATATCTACTCCGTGGAGTGCCATACGGTCCAGTTCTTTTTCCCATTCTTCCCATCCCCAGTAAGGCATTGTATAACCGAGGGTGCAGACATTCATATACTGTCTGTGCTCGAAAGGAGTTGTGACAATCTTGAGCGGGCTGTCGGCAAATTTTTCAGGCAGGCTGATATTGTTTACTGTCCAGGTGCTCAGGCCCATTCCGTTGGAGGTGACATAATCGTAGAAACCGCGGCAGACTGCCACTGTGGAACTTCCCTTGACCGTGAGTTTCCCGTTCTTCGCCTCGGTGCTGAAATATTCTCCTTCAGCAACAGGACCGGTCACTTCAAAGATGATGTTGCGGGGTTTTTGTCCCACTGTTCTTTCCACCACTTTCATAGCGGCTTCGGAGGCTTTCCTGCAGGATTTGTCCGGCGCTGCCCACAAGTTTGCTGCTGCAAGGACAAGCAAAGCGCTCATTGTAAATTTTAAGACTTCTTCTGTGAATTTCATAGTAAATCGCTTGTTTCTCCCGGTACATCTGCGTCCGGTTCGTAAGCAAGGTATGATATCTGTTTGCCCTGCGCAATATCGTGGACGGCTTTTGGACAGGCCTAAAAAGGCTATCACATTCACTTACAATGGAATAGTCTTTGAATTTATATGCTGAAAAGTAAATTGACCGGATAGGTCAAATTGATTGGATTTTCATAAGATCGTCCTCAAATGTGGCGGGATTCAAGGCATTCGCCCGGGCCTTTGACCTATAGTTGTAGATGGTTGAACGGGAGTAGCGCAGCAAGGTGGCAATTTTCTCGCTGGAGCTGATTCCCAGTCTGACCAATGCAAAAGTACGCAGTTCCTGGGTCAGGCTTCCCCTCGTGCAGTTGGTGATTTTGCCGGAATCTTTCATCAGTCTGTTAAAGTCCACAATGAAGTCGGGGAAGAGTGACAGGAAGGTTTTGTCGAATACATTGTAGAATGAGTCCCACTCCTGCTCCACCACTGCCTTGGACTTGAGCTCCTTCTGCAATCCTCTCATCTCTCCTGCAAGGGCCATACGGTTCAGGTTCTGGCGATAGTTGTCCAGACTCTCTATGCGGTGTATGCACTCCAGCATAAGCCCGGTGATGTAGGTGTCCTTTATGTTGCTGGCTTCCCGGACCTGTGCTGTGGTCTCTTCCTGAAGTTCCCGTGCCTGTCTGAGTTTGCGGCTGAGCTGGGCATATACCTGCTTCTCTTTTCTCTCCCTCTGGATCAAGACCATCAGGGCCAGTACCAGCAGGCTCACGACAACAAGGCTCAGGACAACTATGTTCCAAATCATTTCCTTTTGTTCGCTATAGGCATCCTCCACGATGCTCAACATAGGAACAATCTCGTCGATTTTGATTCTTGCATTGCAGAATGTGGCATCCTTGAGCGATTTTGAGAGATATTTGTAGGCTCTTGTGATGTCTCCCTCCTTGTACAACTCAATGCCCAGACGGCGCAGGGCAATATATTCCTTTTTGCCGTTCAGAATGTCGGATATGGCGGATACTATGAGGTAGTTTCTGGCTTCTTGCTTCAAACCCATCCTGAAATGGATGTCAGCAGCCAGCAGAGCAATAGAGCCCATACGGGCGGAACTTATGTCGGTTGTATCGTACAGTGGTAGCAATAATTCCAGGGCTCCCAGACAATCCCCGGTGTCGAGTCTCTTTTCGGACAGGGTCACTACTCTTCCCGGAGAAACCCTGAGAACAGAGTCTTTGTAGTTTTCAATTTGCCTGTCGTATTGCGGAATCGCATCCGGGTCGAGGCATTGGCTTTTAAGGGATTCATACACAAAGATGTAGAAATTGTAGGCCGATGTCATTTCCTCTGCAGTCGCTGTGTGCCTGTCGATTTGTCCGAGTGTTTCCAGGGCTTCGTTATGCATTCCGGCTGTCTCAAACTGTTTGCCCAGCATAGTGAGTGCCCGTGTCATACGACTGCGGTTCATTTCGTTGTCCTTAAGCCTGGAGGCCATACGGACCGCTTTTTTGGCATAGATGAGTGCCGAGTCGGTCTGGTAGCGGTCGTAGATGGAACAGATGTCCGAATATATAATATATAAGGATTCTTCATCGGATTTGACTCTTTCAAGTGCCCTCAGACTGTCCAATCCGGCAAGCCTTCTCCTCTCGTAATCTTCGGATTTGTCCACCATCCTGTCCAGATCTCTTATGGTCGGGAAAGAGCGCCCTTCCTCAGGAATGCTTCGGGGGGGGGTACTGCTCAGGAGCAAGATGCAGGATATGAAATATAACAAGCTCATAATCAAAACTAGAGAATTCTCACTTTTGCGTATTTAAGGAGCAGAATCTTCTCTCCGAAATTGTCGAAACTGATTACGGCTTTCACATCGGGAGCCGTTCCGCTGAGCTGCTTTATTGTGCCTGCTCCGAAGCGGTTGTGCTCAATTCGTTGACCTTCACGCAGGTCGGACACTGGTGAAGGGACGAAATCTGCACTTGGAGCCAGAGGTCGCGATGATGCAATGCCCTCCGGTCTGCGGGCAGGATTTGCGGCCGGGCTTGGAGCCTGCTGCGGCCTGCCGTGTCCATTCCTTCCTCCGGAAACCCCTCCCGAAGAAAACCGTCCTGAGGAAACCCGTTCAGAGGAAAACCGTCCGCCAAAACCAGAAACTCCCGAGGATATTCCGCCCCCAAGTCCGCCCTCCTCTTCCTCATCCTTGGAGATAGGATTCAGAATGTATTGACTGTCAATTTCATAGAGAAATCTGCTGGGGGCGTTGGACTCCGACTTGCCGTGTCTCATCCTGGTCTTGGCAAACGACATCGAAACCCTCTTCTCGGCCCGGGTCACGGCCACATAGAACAGCCTCCTCTCCTCCTCGATTTCATTTTCAGGGGCCAGCCATCCGCCCGAAGGGAAGAGGTTCTCCTCCATTCCGGCAATGAAAACATAGGGGAATTCCAGCCCTTTTGAAGTGTGGACGGTCATCAGTGCAACCCTGTTTGCCGACTCTTCGTCGCTCACGTCAGCAGCGCTTATAAGGCTCACGTTCTCAAGATAATCGCTCAATCTTACCAGAGGGTAGTCTTCAGCTTTGAGTTCGTCCGCAGAGGAAATCCGCTCTTCTGCAATCTGGTCCTCAACATATTCCCCGTTCCTGTCCTCAATAAACAGTTTCACAGCGTTGAGCAATTCTTCGAGGTTGGCAAATCTGGACTGGCCCTCAACGGAGGTGTCGGCTTTCAGGGATTGCCATAGTCCGCTGCCCTTAAGCACTTCGTCTGCAATGGTATAGGCATCCTCAGAGGCTGCCCTGACGGAGAGTTTTGCTATGAAATCGCAGAATCCCCTAATGCGTGCCGCAGCGGCCGGTTTCAGACCGTAAGTCTCGAGATCCGCCTCATAAGCCGCCTTGAAAAGTGTAGTCCCGTGTCCGTGTGCGGCAGCTGTGAGTGCAACCACGGATGTGTCTCCGATGCCCCTGGCAGGCTTGTTTATGATGCGGCGGAAACTCTCGTCGTCATTGATGTTGACCGTCAGCTTGAGATAGGCCATCGCATCCCTGATTTCAGCCCTCTCATAGAATGAATTGCCTGAGAAAATCTTGTAAGGCACGTTCCTCTTGCGGAGAGCCTCCTCCAGGGCACGGGACTGGGCATTGGTCCTATACAATATCGCAAAATCCTGATACTGAGCCGATTCGCTGCGGATGATGCCAAGGATGGCCGATACTGTGAGCATAGCCTCTTCCGTTTCCGTGAAAGCCTTTATCAGTTTTATCTTCTCGCCTTCATCGCCCTTGGAAAAACAGGTTTTGGGAATCCTTGACGAGTTTTTCTCTATTACGGAATTGGCGGCATTGACTATGGTCTGCGTGGACCTGTAGTTCTGTTCGAGACGGAAAATCCTAGCCTCGGGATAGTCCTTGCGGAAATTCAGTATATTCTCGACCCTTGCCCCGCGGAAACCGTAGATGGACTGGGAGTCGTCGCCCACCACGCAGAGATTGTGATGCACTGCGGCGAGTCTTTTCAGGATGATGTACTGTGCCATATTCGTATCCTGATACTCGTCCACCAGTATATAGTCGAACATTCCCGAAATTTCTGCACAGGCGGCAGGGCTGTCCCTCAGGAGTATGTTCATATTCAGCAGCACATCGTCGAAATCCATCACCCCGGACTGTATGCACTTTTGTGCGTAAAGGGCATATATCTCATTGATACGCGGCATTTTGCGCTTGCGGTCCTGGTCTATTGCTGCAGGACTCTCACGGTATTTGGCCGCTGTAATCAGGTTGTTCTTGGCATAGGAGATGCGGGACTGCACGTCCTTGGGCTTATAGACCTTGTCGTCCAGCTGGAGTTCCTTGATGCAGGTCTTGATGAGCCTTTGGGAGTCGTCTGTGTCGTAAATGGTGAAGTCACTCTTATATCCGATTTGGGCGGCATAGACCCTGAGAAGACGTATGAAAACGGAGTGGAAGGTGCCCATATAGAGCTTTCTGGCGGCTCTTGCACCCACCATCAGGGCTATTCTTTCCTTCATTTCCTTCGCCGCTTTATTGGTGAAGGTAAGGGCGAGAATCCTCTCCGGGGCACAGCCGCTTTGGAGTATATTCGCAATTCTGCAGGTCAGTACGCGCGTCTTTCCGGAGCCTGCTCCCGCCACAATCAGCACCGGTCCTGCGGTACATTCAACTGCCTGTTTCTGGACCGGATTCAGCCCTTCGAAAATACTTGTCGTTCCATTCTGCATCTCTTGTCTCCTTTATTGTTTTTGGGTTGCGAAAATAGCAAATTTTTGTGTAAATTTGCGGCGCTTTGTGGCTTTTGGACAAAATTGCACAAGAAATACTCAAAATTATATTTATAATGTCAAACAACATCTATTTGAAAAAGGGTCTGAATATTCCCATAGAAGGAAAAGCGGCCCTGAACACCAGGAAGGTGATTGCTCCGGACATTATCGCCGTCAAACCGTCGGATTTCCGCGGTCTCGTTCCCAAACTTCTCGTTAAGGAAGGCGAAAAAGTCCTTGCAGGCACACCGGTAATGGCAGACAAGATGGCTCAGGACATTCTTTTCGCATCCCCGGTAAGCGGAGAGGTGGTGGAGGTTGTCCGTGGAGAAAAGAGAAAGTTGCTTGAAATCCGCATCAAGGCCGACTCGACTCAGGAATATGTCGATTTCGGGGTGAGGAAGCCTTCTGAACTCAATGCGGATGGCGTCAGAAAGGCACTTCTCGAAAGCGGTCTCTGGCCGGCCCTGGTACAAAGGCCTTACGGTGTCATCGCCAATCCTCAAATCAAGCCTAAGGCTATCTTCGTTTCGGCTTTCAGTACGGCACCTCTTGCCGCTGACATTGAATTCGCCCTCAGGGATGAGTTCGCCGACATTCAGGCGGCAATCAATGCCCTCAACAAACTCACTGACGGAGGCATCCACGTGTCATTCGATGCCAGGACCTACTCCGGAACCCCTTTCCACAAGTTGGAAAACATCATTCCCCACACATTCTCCGGCCCGCATCCGGCAGGTAACGTGGGAGTGCAGATTCACCACATCAGCCCTATACGCAAGGGTGAGACAGTATGGACCGTTTCAATGGTGATGCTTGCAGCAATCGGCAAACTTTTCCGCACCGGCAAATACGACGTGAGAAGGAAAATCGCCATCACAGGCCCGCGTGCAGTCGAACCTGCGTATGTCAGCTGCGTTCCGGGTATGGCCATGAAAGAGTTCGCGTGGTTCTATTCCGAGCCTGAGAAGCTCCGTTTCATCAGCGGCGATGCCCTGTCAGGTACCTCTGTGGGCAAGGACGGTTTCCTCGGTTTCTACGACAATCAGGTGACCATACTCAAGGAAGGCAACGATTACGAAATGTTCGGTTGGGCAAAACCGTTCAGAACCAGCCAGTTCAGTTCTTCAAGGACTTATTTCTCCTGGCTCACTCCGAAGAAGGTTTACGATATGGACACCAACCTCCACGGCGGCCCGAGGGCATTCGTGGTGTCTGATGTCTATGGAAAAGTGCTCCCTATGAACCTCTTCCCTGTCTATCTCGTGAAGGCTTGCCTTGCGGGAGACATCGAGAAGATGGAGAAATACGGCATCTATGAAGTTCTGCCGGAGGATTTCGCTCTCTGTGAGTATGTCTGCCCGTCAAAAATCAACATCCAGTCCATCATCGAAGACGGAATCAGTCTGATGCTGAAGGAAATGGCTTAATTTGAACTGTTATGAACGGATTAAGAAAATTAGTTGACAAAGTTAAGCCGACCTTTGAGAAAGGCGGCAAACTCGGATTCCTCCATTCGACTTTCGACGCATTCGAGACTTTCCTCTTCGTTCCGAATACCGTGACCACCAAGGGTGCGCACATCAGGGACTGCGTCGATTTGAAGAGAGTGATGATTATGGTGGTGATTTCACTGGTTCCGGCAATGCTTTTCGGTATCTGGAACACCGGTTACCAGCACTCTTTGGCTTACGGCCTCGACTGGGGCTTCTGGCCTATAGTGGGCTATGGTCTGGTGAAGGTCATTCCGCTCTACCTTGTATCTTATATAGTGGGTCTTGCAATCGAGTTCACCTCGGCTCAGCTGCGCGGACACGAAGTGAATGAGGGCTACCTCGTATCAGGTATGCTCATTCCTCTTATCGTGCCTGTGGACGTTCCTCTTTGGATGCTCGCGATTGCAGTGGCATTTGCAGTAATCTTCGGCAAGGAGTGCTTCGGCGGCACAGGTATGAACATCTGGAACCCGGCTCTCCTCACCCGCGCATTCCTCTTCTTCTCCTACCCAAGCAAGATGTCCGGCGACACCGTATGGGTGGGCGGACTCGGAGCAGGTGAGAATGCATGGTGCGGCGGTCCTGTTGCAGATGCTTTCTCCGGTGCAACCCCTCTCGCAAACCCGACTATGGCAGGTCTTGCAGACCACGGTTACTCCCTCCTGAATATGTTCCTGGGCACGGTTCCCGGCTCTGTAGGTGAGACTTCCGTAATAGCAATCCTGCTCGGTGCCATCATCCTGCTCGGAACTGGAGTGGCTTCCTGGAAGATTATGCTTTCTTCCGTAATCGGCGGACTTGCAGTGGGTTATCTTGGATATGCCTGCGGCGCAACCGACCTTCCGGGTTACTATCAGCTCGTTATGGGCGGTTTCCTCTTCGGAACAGTCTTTATGGCAACCGATCCTGTGACTTCGGCTCAGACCGAGTGCGGAAAATGGATTTACGGATTCCTCGTCGGTGCCCTTGCTGTGACAGTGCGTATCTGGAACCCGGGCTATGCCGAAGGAATGATGCTCGCCATCCTGCTTATGAACACCTTTGCACCGCTCATTGACCACTGCGTCATTTCCTGCTCAATCAGCAGGCGTGCAAAAAAAGTCAAAGTCGCAAAATAATTATTGATTATGAATACAAATAGCAATACATACACTGTCATCTACTCGATAGTTCTTGTGGTTGTTGTCGCTGCGATTCTGGCTTTCACTTCCCAGGCTCTCAAAGACAAACAGAACGAGAACGTCAAGCTGGAGACCATCACCAAGGTCATCTCCGCCGCCACTCAGGCCGATCCGGATTATGTGATCGCAGAAGATACCGACATTCTCGAAGAATATCAGAATCTCATCTCAGACGCTATCTTCGTGGATGCCAACGGCGAAAAGGCCGGTCAGATGAACATAGGCAAGGAAGACAAGAAGGCGATTGAAGTGGCTTCAACTTCCGACCTCAAGAAACAGAACGATATAATCAAGAAGATTGAGGCCGGCAATGCAGACGCAGCCTCCGAACTCAAGCTTCCCGTTTATGTCTTCAATATCAAAGGACAGAAAGTGACTGTCATTCCTTGCTACGGTGCCGGTCTTTGGGGACCTGTCTGGGGCTATCTCGCATTCGCAGAGGATGGCCGCACTTTCGACGGCGCAATCTTCGACCACAAGAGCGAGACTCCGGGACTTGGTGCAAAAATCACCGAGACCCCTTTCTACAGCCAGTTCAAGGGCCGCAGCATCACCGACGAAGGTTATTTCGGAGTCATCAAAGGCGGAGCCAAGGACACTGAACACGAGGTTGACGCCATCTCCGGCGCATCCATCACTTCCGGCGCAGTGGGCACTACAGTCCGCACCTGGGTGAAATATTACCTTCCTTATCTCAACAAGCTCGCAGCCGAATCAGCTGCCGCACAGGAGCCTGTGGCTGAGGAAATTGTTGAACCAACAACAGAGGAGGAATAGGCTATGAAAGACATCAATTGGAAAGAAACGCTTCTCAACCCCATATTCAAGGGCAACCCTATTACGGTTCTGGTGCTCGGTATCTGCTCTTCGCTTGCAGTCACCGTACAGCTCAAGGGAGCCTGCGTGATGGCACTTTCTGTGATCATTGTCACCGGACTCTCAAGCTTCGTGGTTTCCCTCATCAGGAAATCCATCCCTAACCGTATCCGTATCATCGTGCAGCTCGTTGTGGTGGCGCTTATGGTAATCCTCGTGGACCAGGTGCTCAAGGCCTATGCCTACAGTGTCAGCAAAACCCTTTCGGTCTATGTCGGACTTATCATCACCAACTGTATAGTGATGGGACGTATCGAGGCCTATGCTCTTGGCAACAAGCCGATTCCTTCACTTCTGGACGGTCTTGCAAACGGAGCCGGCTACGGAATGATACTCATCATCGTGGCATTCTTCCGTGAACTTCTCGGAAGCGGCACACTCTTCGGTTTCAGAATCATCCCTGAGGCTTTCTATACGGCAGGTTATATGAACAACGGTCTTGTAATCCTTCCTCCTATGGCTCTCATTCTTCTGGGCTGCATAGTCTGGATCCAGAGGGGCGTTCAGAAGGATCTTCAGGAAAAATAACAGCAAACTCAGTTTATTATGGAATATTTAAGCTTATTCGTAAAGTCAATTTTCGTTGACAATATGATTTTTGCATACTTCCTCGGTATGTGTTCATACCTGGCAGTATC
>CAMCFO010000017.1 GCA_945874155.1 uncultured Bacteroidales bacterium | reverse complement strand
ATCCGGAATCTATCCACTGGACATCAAGAACTTCTTTCTCACTCAAATAGTCGGTGGTACTCTCCCGTCTAATTAAGCCGGAAAGCCGGCTATCGTCCACAGGAGGACAGTTCACAGGCGTAACTTCACGGGTTTGCGTATTAAAAAAATCTTTTGTACCTTTGAGGCATCTGAAAATGTCCTCACTGTGCAATGACGTTCTTTTTGTAAAAAGAGCTCGATGCAAAATTCCGAATCCGAGGGCCCCAAATAATACTTTTTTCACCTTTTGTATTTACGGTATCCGGGACTACAAAAAATTCGAAATTTTATGGACAAAAACAATTTCAAACTTCTCCTGAGTGGAGACATGAAGGACCTGAAAGCAACTATTGACGATGTAAAGAAAATGTCAATAGCAGGTATTGAAAAACTGACAAGTGAAATCGAGGTGAACAGCGATGAAATCATCAATATCCTCGAAGAAGAAAGTGCATCCGAAAGGGAAATCTTAGACAAAGAAGCAATGGTTTCGAAAATTGAACTTCATATCAAAACACTTCAGCACAGACTTCTCGAAACAGATTGTACAAACACACTGCTCATGCAGGATATCCAAGAAATCATCTATGTCTTGACAAATCTGAAAGAACAGATAGAGAACTTCCAAGGTTTCGAATCAACTGTCGTTTTTGAAGAATAAGTCAATCCAGTCAACATCAAATCAAGGGAGACCGCAAACGGCCTCCCTTTTTTAGTCAAAAAAAGGCACCCACGATATCACATCGGAGGCACCTACACAAGAAATCATAGTGTAATTATTTGACTTGTGAAACCTGCGTCTTGACAGTCTTGAGTCTCGCAAGTTCCCTTATACTATTTGCCTTAACATAAATCATACGAAATGCATTCTGTCCATCAGAATACTTTCTGGTAACAAGTTTTCCAGTTGCTTCAAAACGGATACCATCAGTCGGATTGTTTTCCACGATCTGATTGTAAGCATCATTTTCCTTTCGACCAAGAGTCACACACAAACCGCCGATATCAATGGCCGACTGCCCGTTCTTGCTGATGATCCGGGTTATGTAACCCTTCGCTACAACGGTATTGTTATCTTTGCCAAGTTTATCAACAACCTGTAATCTTTTCTCATCTGAACGGACGAACTGTTGTCCCATCTTATCTCTTCCCAAGGAACCGTCCAGACTCACAAAGGTTTTCGGCTTATACTTTTCAACGAAAGATGTCTTATCCTTTACACCAAACAAGAGGACTTCGTGAACACACATATCAGGTATCACTCCGTCCTTAGCATTTTCAAAGTCCCCCGTCATAATCCTGAGACCGACAGGAGAACCCTTATCGTTCGGGTGAACCGAAACGACCGGACCTTCCAAATGCACACTCACTTGCGCTCTATTCTCCTGTTTCATAAAAAATCAGTTAAAACCCGGACCGGAACGATTTACGTGGCGGCCCGGGATTCTTACAATGTGATGACTACATAGTCACACCCTTTGTCTTCTTAGTTGCAGCCTTCTTGGACTCGGCCTTCTTGGACTCAGCCTTCGGTGCTTCTGCCTGCTTTACTTCAGCTTTCTGAGCCTCAGCCTGATTGGCGGCGTTCTTCTTGCTCCTTTCAAGAATCTTGAAAGTATTTGCATCGACACGCATCTCGTACTTCTTGTTCTCCTTGGTGTCGGTGTAGTTGTTGTTACGCATCATACCCTTTACAGTCACAAGGTCTCCAACTGCGATGTCACCATTCTTGATCGCTTTCCAAGAATCTGGAAGAGCCTTGGCATTGAAAACAACCGGAATGTATGAAGTCTTCTCTTCGTACTTCTTGTCACCTCCTGAAGGAGCAAAGAAATGAGTCGCAATGGAAGCGGTTGCAAAACCTTGCTCTTCATAGATATTGATGTTGGAAATATTTCCGACAAGGTTGATGGAGTTCCTTGACAAGCCCTGTTCGAGTTCCTTATCAAAAGATACAGAGTCTTCCTTTGCTGCGATGTGAGCGTCATCTTTTGCGACGAGAACACCAGTAGCAAACATTGTGTGGTTCTTCACCTCTTTTTCACCGGCAGCCTTTGCTTCGAGATCGGTACGGATTTCCCTCATGGTGTCAAGAAGTGCATCGTCGTCAGTGACGAAAACTACCTTGTGGAAATCGGAACGCTGGCCGAATTCAGTTTTGCCCTTCTCATTAGTCTTGATTTCTCCGTTTTCCTTCAAAGGATAACTCTGAGCTGATCTGATCTGGACATTGACAATGGACTTACCGTTCTCAAGTTCCTTGATTCTGACTCCGTTCACATAACCGTAAACCTGAGCCTCGTTAATGTTTTTTTCTCTCATAATAAAAAGTATTTGGTTTGACATTGGATTTCCTTTCCTTGATATGGAATTTCCTTTATCCGATGCAAACATAAATACATTTTTTTCAATATGAAATAGTTGATATAGAATTATATCCCCTATTCGCACGATTTACAAAACAATCGTACATTTTCTTTTACAGCATGAAATAGAAATTAAACGCGATGCCTATCTCAAAATAGAAAACTTTATCAAATACAGAATGTCCGTAACACTGTATCCTCGGCTCCATAAATATAGATAGCGAAAATGTCGTTGAAGGGAAGTATTCAAACTCTATCTTCGGACTCAAGCCATATAGAAACTTTGCCTTCGGAATTCCATAAGTGCCATTGGGAAGTAGATACTGTCTCGCTCCGAAATCCAAGGTTCCTCCCAACCATAAGTTCAAATCCCTTCTTCTGTTGCTGACTATACGGAACATATAACCTCCTGATGCATACCAGTCGTTCGCACCTACATTCCATCGGCCTTCAGGAATCTCATCATCTGCAGCCACATAATATTCAAACTCGGATGTTGACAGATATGTCGCCCCACCTATAATCTTCCCTCCGTGTGTGCACATTCCCCAATCTACCGCAATCCCATACTGATTCCAACAATTGGCAGATATTCCTATCATATGTTCTCCATTAACAAGTCTCTGGGCTACAGCATCAATACTTGTCAAACCCAAAATCAAAAGCAAGAAAATTTTCAGTCTGAAACTCATTGACATAAAATACATATCATAACAAGGTTTATGGCACAAAGATACATATATTTAAAATCTTTTCATTACATTTGTAAAAATTTTTTGCTATGAGAAAAAAACTAATCCAACTTATGACCGCCATTCTCCTACCATTGGCAGTCAATGCTCAGGAGAAACAGGAAGGACACCTGAAATTCAAAGGTGTGGAAATCAAAAACTCTGCTGAATATCTCAAAAAAGCCCTTTGCGAAAAAGGATTCAAGGAAAAAGACAATCTCACCCTCGTTGGACAGTTCGCAGGTTATGACACTGAAACTACCATTCTCGTTTCCGAACAGGGAACACCTTACGCAGTAAGCACAAAACTTCCCGCAAGAAAGAAATGGAATGAAGTTGAAGAAGATTACAACCTGTTCAAGAACAACATAACAAAAAAATATGGAGCACCTTTCGGCAGACAAGAGGAATTCCTCGCTCCATATACCAAAGGTGACGGATTTGAGGAAAGAGCATTTACATCGAATAAAGCCACATACTACTGTCTCTGGTCTTTACCCAACGGCACAATCGAAATCAAAATCAATGCTAAATTCAAAAGCCATGTAAACAGTTACGATATGTTTCTGACTATAACATACACAGACAGAACCGGACTTGAAACGACCAGGTCAATGAAAGAAAAACAGTTCATTGAAGACTTGTAAACTCCATACACCCCGTCTGAAACCTTTGGCATTTGTATCGCTTGCAATCAACAACAAGACGTACAAAGACGGTTCGAATCCGCCGGCGGGGGCTACCCAACTTTCACGCTTTCTTGGGTATTTATTGATAACAATACAAACTTGCAGCCCCGGTCGTGACGATCCGGGCTTTTCTTTTCTCAAATTACCTGCATCATGCTCAAACTAAGAAATTATCAGGAAGAAGCCGTAAAAAAGGCTATAGATTTCTTCAACAGCAATTCAGAGGAGCCCGCCCTTATCGTACTTCCGACAGGTTGGGGGAAATCAATATTGACGGCTTTTGCAGCAGCACATATCCCACAATACGAAAGACTGCTCGTAGTCCAACCCTCAAAGGAACTCCTGGAACAAAACTACAACAAATATATGCTCCTTTGCGGAGAAGAAGCCAAAGCCGGTATCTATTCCGCCTCTTTCGGAAAGAAACAGGTGGAAAGGATAACATATGCAACCATCGGCTCCATCAAAAACATCGGCTCAACTTTCAAGGAACTGGGTTTCACAAAGATGCTCATAGACGAAGCACACCTGTATCCCCGAAAGGAAAAGTCCATGCTCGGACAATTCCTCAAGGATTCCGGAATCAAACAGGTTCTCGGACTCACCGCCACACCTCTTAAACTGGAACAGTTCGGAGAAAAACATAACGAACGATTTGACAAGTGGAGCGAAATCATCATGCTCACCAATACCTCTCCTTCGGGCAAGTTCTTCAAATCAATCATTCACATAGGCCAAATAAACGAAATGACTTCCCTGAAATTCTGGTCGCCTCTGAAATATGATATGATACCATTCGACACCAGAATGCTCAGAATCAACACAAGCGGGACCGACTTCTCTGAACAATCAATAAGGGAATCTTACGAATACAATAACATAAGACAAAACATATTCGCATGCCTCGCCTACTATAGAAAAAGAAAACACTGTCTTGTATATGTCCCCTCAGTAGAAGAAGCTAAACTCCTTTCACAAGACTGCGAGAAAGCCGCATACATAAGCGGAGATATGGGGAAAAAGGAACGCAACATAGTGATAAACGCATTCCGTAATGGAGAAATCCGTGTCCTATTCAACGTCGGAGTTCTCGCATGCGGTTTCGACTATCCACAAACTGACCTCATAATCCTTGGATTCGCCACAAACTCTGTCGCAAAATATTACCAAATTGTCGGACGCGGTGTTCGTATCCATCCAGACAAGGAAAACTGCATAATAGTTGATATGGGCGGTAATGTCACAAGATTCGGCAAAGTAGAAGATATTACATTCTCTTTCGAGAACGGAAAATGGAATATGTATGGAACCAACAACAGACTCCTATCCGGCATCCCGATCCAATGTATCGGTCTGCTCTATAAAGGTGATTCCCGACCTTTCGGCGATGTTGTCTTTCCCGGAGGAAAATACGCAGGCACACCGATAGAAAATGTTCCCCTCTCATACATCATGTGGTGTATCCAATCCGGATACCAGTCAAAGATCCATCCCTACCTGAAATACAGGCTCGAAAATCATTTCAATAATACAACATCCTTGCCCCCTGCGGAACTAATGCCAGACGGAAAATATTCAGGAACTCCGATAGCACAAGTTCCGAAAGGATACCTATGCTGGTACTACGGCTCAAAGGAATGGAACGAAACCAATGACAACCTCAAAAGAGGTATTATCAACACTCTCGGCTTCGAACCAAAACCCACAATTCAGTGATGCTGTCCCATAATTCACCGGGATATTATCACATCTTTGGTGATCCCCTTTGCCGTACAGGTTCCCTTTTTATCTGTGCCGCGACCTTCTCGCTCCGTTCCATACAGTGTTCGATTCCGATATGCGTCCTGTTCACCATATCAAACAACACCTGCATCGTCAAATCTGTCCGCTTGCCGGCATCAATACCGCATAGCCCACAAGCATACTCAGTCAATGACGACTGTATATATTCAACTGCCCTGGCAACAGTAAGTGAACCGGATTCCTTCGCCTGAGTGCAGGCATCGTAAATCATTTTGGAAGCGTCTTTCCCGACTGCTGTTGCCAACACCTCCTCTGCCTTACGCTCATCATTCAGATTCATATAGGCAGGATTGTTTGAAACCTCTTTCCATTCAGGAAGTGTTTTTGACAATTCCATCAACGTTTCCCATTCTTCAGGACTCTGCTTCCGCATTGCATGCAACCATAAATGGGTGTATTCATGAATAGGTGTCTCAGGATTCATTCCTTCCGGAGTAAGATGTATCGTATCTCCCTTCACATAACCATACACAACTCCGTCAGATGTGTGAAAAGGAAGAAGATACATTCTGTTCTCTACAACTTGATCTAAATCAGCAACAACAGCACTCTCTTCAAGCTCCCTGTTACCAAATTTACAAACAGAATCTTCCGTCTTCAAAATTCCACCCTTCACGGTTTCAAGATGAGGAATAAATACCCTCGCTTTTTCTCCAACTATAAGTTTACCATTAATCTGACGAATACTGTCAAGTACGACATCGGCTTTCGCACAGATATGCACGTCTCCATCAACCGTTGATATATGTCCTAAATTCGCATTTTTTGCATCAGGCCACAAATCAAGTTTTCCTATGTGACGCAAAGCAGGAGCCTCTATAACCGTATTATTTCTAAAAATTACCAACTCATCAATGTTCGTCAAGGATTTGGATTCCAGCCGACTTCCGACACTCATTTTCAACGTATCTATCGACCGAAGATTGTCCGCCTTCAACTTGCTATGGTCATCCAAGTACACATTTTTAACTCTTTCAAGGGTTTTAAGATGTACATCCTGTGTCACCCACATTGAATCAACCTGACGCAGATTCTGTAACAGATATTCATTGCCCTTGTTTATCCCAAAATCACCGCCAATGTATTCAATGCGAGTATCATTGAATCCATGTATGAAATAATCGTCATCCAAACCTATCCAGCGACCGATTCGCTTCAATGAATCAGAATGCAACTGCGAATCAATCTCCATACTCAGATTATGAACATTTTCAAGTTTGCTTGCAAAAACTTGCGAGTTGTCATATAAATCTATACCATATGCTGTTCGCAGATTATCCGCACGAAGAACTCCATTGCCCCTCCCTACTATCATCCCGACATTCTCAAGACTTGCAGCCAACAGAGTTGAACTTTCGCATTTTATCGCCCAGACATTCTTAAGACTTCCTGCTGACAGTGTCGAACCATTGCATAATCTCAAACAACCTACAAAATTTTTCAACTTCGGGAAAGAGACACTGGCAGGAATACTAATCTCCTCCGAATTTACAAACTCTAAATTCGGTAAAGTCATTGAAATCTCCATTTTCTCAGCTCTGATGGCAATCACTTTCGAAGGTTCAGGGCATAATTCAAGTAACTCCTCCTTTGTGTAATAACCTTCCTTCAACCTTTCATCCTTCGATGCGTCAATAATTGACTTCACCTTTTTTAGTATATCCTTATTGTATTTATCCCAATAATATATATCAGGCAGTTTTATAGACAGTCTGTCACTGACGATGTTTCTTGCCATCGGCATAGAGAATGCCTCTTTCCAGGTCATTTCGTCATTCCGAAGTTTCCGAAGACGTTCCATATCATCTACATATACCTTCGGTACCTTTATTCCCTTTTCCAACATATAAGGATAGACTTTCTCGAATTCATCCTTTATGTTACAACCGAAAGGCATATCGCACAATGTCCCATCTTTCACATGAATACCATAAAGAGGCTTTCCTTCCTGAAAAAAGAAATGAATGTCATTCAGCCACAATAATCCGGGAGCCCAAATTGTACCTTCGATATCCTTCGCATAATTATCGCACTCTTTTTGAGTATTACATTGAGGATATACCTTCCAACCAGTGAAATCTTTGCTTATGCTGGAGGATTCAGACTGTTCTGCAGAAAAAGATAAACGACCGTCGTTCATCCTGAGCGCCGTCATTGCCTTTTCCTGAGTGTCCACAACCGTTTTTACACCAATGCCGTTCAATCTCTTTGCAAGATGTAACGCGACCTGTGTCGCAAGTTCATACTCCAACGTATCCTGTGGAAGTGACGAATGATTATACTTTATTGCCATAACGATAAGTATTGAGATATTTCAAGTGATTTATGCTTCGGTATCAATGGAGTCCCGGATTCCTAAACAAAGGCTTTACTGAACCATTCCGCAAAGAACTCCTTCGTCTGTCTGTCAAAATTTCAGACAAAGCTCTTGCCTGCGAAACCGGCGTAGATGCAAAACAATCCGTCAGAGGCTTTCCAGCAGACAAGCTGTCCAATTCATCAACAAGAGTCTTGTTCTGAAAAGCCCAAAGTTCCCACAACTTCTTGTACCAGCCGTAACTAATTTCACTTAGGTCTTCCCTACTCGGTGGATTATCAAGTTTTTTGACAAAACTCTCCATACCGTCTCTCAAAACAAACTCAGATGCTCCTGTACTGAGAGTTCCCGTTTTCAAAATCACAAGTGGTACATCTCCCACTCTTTGACGATTGCGATTGAAATCATGCAAATCATCGAACAAAACAAACGGAACACCAGGCTTGACAACATAAGACGAAACATGCGGAATGGAACCAGAATAATGCCGATTCCTTTTTCCGGTACACGGCTCTTCTGATGAATCAGCATGACTCTCAGCGTAGCCTTCGGCCTCCCAACGCTCAGTAGTGAAATGATATCTCGCTTCTATCCCTTCAAGATAATCAGAAGCAGTACCTGCTACAGTCTGTTTCAAATCGGAGGCCTCGGTCATTTCGTCCGTAGCATATCCACGATGAATCACTGTCAACGGACTCCATCTGCAAGGGGCATTCCCCTTTCCGGATTTCACATCCGGATAACCTTTGATGATTGTTTGATAAACTTCTTCAATACTCATTCCGGAAACATCGTGACCAGCGAAACATGTCCCTACTGCAAACCTCGCATAAAAGGCCGAATAACGGTTATCGCCTTTCGATGAAACCTCATACCCATTATCGGCATATCGGGACCAACCCTGTTCTTCTTCAACGTTGGAATTTGCAGCTGTCTCACCTGCAGGCAATACATACTCCCCTCCCGCATACCTTTTTATGTCACACTCTGGTTCTGAACATTCAATACCATTCTCCCGCAGAAAATCCCGTACAATGTACCTGTGACAGAACTTACCCGGTGCACACCAACAAAACAGATAAATATCACCGCCCTTTTCAGCAGCCATCTCTTGCAACCTCCCCACATTCCTCAATATCGCCTCCTTGTTCGGCTTAATGACTGACGAAACATACCTCCTAATGTATTCCCGGTCATCAATCACACCGTCTTTATGGGCTTTCACCATAGAACTGAAATCCGGGTACAAGGAACGAAAATAAACATCCATATCGTCTTTCATCCCCACAGGACAACTTGTGGAAATCTGAACCTTCAATGCGTTTTCCGGCACAAATCGATTACCATACCAAGAAACAAAAATACGGGGAACTATAGATTGCTTACCGAAATTGTTTGGCAATATTTTCGAAATACCCATAAAAATACTTTTTGCAAATATAGTATTTTACACCCGTTTACAAAATTTTATGTTTGTGAAATCGTTGGAAATAAAGAACAAAAGTCAGGATTTAGATAATTTTTCCATTCGTAATAAAAAGAATTCTCAAATAGATTTTTGCGCTATTTCGTTAATAACGCAATAACGCAAAACCTCTCCCTACACAAAGAACACGCTGTCATGCATCCCCGTCCCCACGACATCATTAATCAATGATGTCGTAGGAACGGATGCTACCCTTTTCCCGTTCAGGTCGGATTTCATCTGATTTGTTCACATCCTGAACAAACAGACTCATCCTCTCCTCACAGCGGTCCGCATCCTATGCACTGACTGCGTAAAGAACCCAAATCGAGAAAACAATCCGTTTCCCCTCAATAATCCCCGTGTCCAAAAGCAATGCAACATCTGTAGAATATTAAGATGTGATTCCGCTTTTGACCACGGGGATTTATCTTTCTTCCGGCAGGAGAATACCCTCCTGCAAAAGGAAATCCATAAAATTTTATTGTATGAATACACAGGATACCCCTATCGACCTCTCCCTCACGGACTGGAACGGTCGGGAAACATACCGAAGAAACACGGCCAATTGTTACATTGTCCGAAGAGAAGGAACTTTCCAAATCCCTCTCGTCTATGGCAATGCTATCAAGGACAATCAAATCAACACCGAATCGTTCTACACCGCAGGCATTGCAACTGATTTTCAGGACTCGTACGGTGTCCCGTTCAACGCCTGGTCCAGCCCGTTCATCAAAGACCACACATCCGCTCAGGGAAAGGTGATAACGTCAGCCGAATTGTTGTGGAATGACGGAAAGTCCAAAATCAACAACCTGTCAGTCGATGAGAATTTCCTAACATTCGATGTTGAATCCTTCTCACCCTGCAACGCCCTCATCGCTGTCAAGGACAACGACGGGACTGTCCTCTGGTCTTGGCATTTGTGGCTGACTAATGAAGATCTGACTCCGAAAATCATCACCAACAAAAACGGCATTGATTTCAAATTGATGCCTTGCAACTTAGGTTGGAACGGCTGGACAAAAGACGGCAAACCAACCTCACCATACTACCAGTGGGGAAGGAAGGACCCGTTCATCGCAAACGAAGAGCCGTACGAAAAGAGGAAAATCCTGTCTAAGAGTGTCAAAGGCATACATAATCAGTTCATTTCTCATCAGAATCCGAAAACATTCTACTATTGCACCGACTCAGACTCTTGGACAACTGACAAATACAAATACTTCTGGGACTCAAAGATGAACGGATATTCTATTGACCAGAAGGTTACTAAAACCATCTACGACCCTTGTCCGATAGGCTGGTCTATCCCACAATACGATACATTCACAAGGCTATCCGAAAACAATACAAGATTTGCCGACAACGGACTATACTGCACTACAAAAGACGGTTCAAAAAACTTATTCATACCTTTGGCCGGGTGCCGCGACTACAGCTCCGGCTCAATCTACAACGTTGGCTACGACGGCAACTGTTGGTTCAGTACTCCAGGCAGCGAAAAGGACGGTCATCAACTCGACCTGAACGGGGACGATCTCTACCCGCAGGGCTACGGCTACCGTAGCAGCGGCTACTCGGTGCGGCCTCTCCTCACAGAATAATTTTCGCCTATACTTTATTCCCAGCCCGGTCTATTTCGAAAGCACGGGCCACTATGATAAAATCAACCCCTCCATATCAGACTCACCGGAAAAATCCGGTAAGTCTGATTGACTTTCAAGCAGGAAGCATGCTTCCTTCATACAAAAATTATCATAAAATTTTCATCATGGACACATTCTATTCCATACATCCTGAAAATCTGAAAGCAATCGAAGATTTCGTGAACGACAAAACGAACGATATCCCCATTGAAGCCGCGAAGGAACTGCAAACCATTTTCTTTGCTTTTCAAAGAAAAACACTTGCTTGTGCAAAGACCTACAAGGACAAAGCCTTGCACTTAACAAAAAGATTGGAGAGAATCAACTCAAAAGCAGAAAAAGCCGCAGAACAAGGTGACTTTTCAGAAACGGGATTGGATAGTTTTGATGTCGCCAATGCCCTCCTCTATCAACTGCAACTACTGGGAGCCCCTGTACACAACAAAAACAAAATCATCTACATCCTTTTCGAAATGTACAGCAGTTGGCTCGCATCAAAGAAACAGAGACTGTTTCTTGAACATCCAGTAGCGACGGAATGGGGGCCTCAATTATGGAGAGTATATAAAAGACTCGATATCAAAACGGCTATAACCGAAACGGCATGGAAAGAACTAACCAATTCAAATCCAGCGGTTGCAGCCTTTACAAAAAATGCAGCTGCAAAATACGCAGACTACCACGAAAATACTCTCAAGGACTATTTTATCAAAGGTGAACCGTATAAAAATGCCACCGCAGAGAAAAACGGAGGAAAATGGAACAAGGTAATTTCTGATACCGACATCTATCTCTGGAAAAATGCGGGAAAAGTAATTCTATAAAATATTATTGCGGTATATCATCTGATTTTTGTCTACCTTTGCAATACCAAAGAACGACAAATAACATCAATTAAGCCCTCGACATCACGGTTAAGTTAAGATTGTCAACTACCCACGAATGAATTCGTGGCTTTCCTCGCAGATTTACCATAATAATATTGCGTTATTAACGCAATAACGCAAAAACCTCTCCCTACCAGAGGAAAAAACAACAAAACTCCAAAACGAGAATTCCCCTCTTTCCTCTTCCAAGGAAAAATACAACCCCTAAATAGTGGCACAGGCCACGGAAAATCCCCGGCGTTGCCGGGGCACACTTCCTCCATTGTCGGAAGTTTTCCGTGTCCCGTGTCACTTATTTTTTGAACAATCGGCAGGCGGGAGCCTCCCGAGAATTTTTTTATACAAAATCTCTTTTATTTATTTTTCAGGAAACCGCTGGTTCTATTACACTTGCTATGGCGTTCTGCCAATCCTTGGACATTCTGTCCAAAACAGCGGTTTCCTTCTTTGAAAATCTAATAATCCGTTTGCGGAGTCCGTCCGGACAAGTCCGTACTCCCTTTCCGCAGACGGATTGATAAATAAACAAGGCAGGATAACTCCTGCCGAAGAAAAATATCCATAAAATTTTTTTGATATGAAAAAGTACAGCACCTTCCGTCTTGTTTTGGGCATCCTTATCGCTCTGATTTCAGGAAAACGCATCATCACCCCAACCGTAAAAGCCAGACTCGCACTCAAAAGAGAAGAATGGAACAAGACAAAGAATGAAATCCAAACTCTGCTCGACGAAGAACACTCAAAAGGCAGAGGAATAATGCTCGTAGACGGAAGAGTAAAACACTACGAACCCTTCACAAGCCAAACAGTCAGAGGAGAAAAGCCGGAAGGTCCATACCTCGCTTGGAACAAATAAACCAATCCGATAATCATTCATCTCAAACATTCAAGATATGTTCTACTTCTTTAAAACAGAAAATGACAGCAAGGGGATGCCAAGACTTCGCGCACTACCCGGTCAGAAATTCGAGGACGGAAGCGAAATCCTCACGACAATGAACGTACAAGCCCCGAAAGACGCCAACTCCAATCCAACCGGTTCAAGATTGGAATATCCACTTGGGACCTACTTCGCCAGCGACTATTTGGAAAAAAGAGCCATAGAGAACATGAAACCGTTCTACTCTATCTACAATACGTCCGAAATTACATCTTCGACAAAGTTTCATCCGGTTTCCGAAAATCCTGACTTTCAATATGTCAAACCGGAACACAAAAACGATGAAATGAACGCTGCTTTCGCATTGTTTATGGCAGGTGTACCAGTCAATGAGAAACCAGTCCGAAAATCCACTAAATCCACATCATCCAAGACTATGTCCAAAGCCCTTGTATGCAATCCTATAGACGGCAAAGGAAACGCAACTCCTTTCGACACCAATTGGAAGCCGTCATGGACAGACGCTCCTGAAACTATCAGCACCATACTGTGCAGATGGCTCACATCCATACTTGTTGTAGAAAACCAAATCCGTCCGGGGAAAGCCCTCAAACCCGCAGATATACAGGAAAACATTGCCAAACTCCTCAGCGCAGGAGAAACTACTGAATCCCTCTGCAACAGAGAGAGATTGTCCAATTTCCTCACTGCCGAGAAAGTGATACTGAAGGATTTCGAGCTGATAACAAAGCACGGTCTTCATCAAGCGTATGTCAATCATCTCGTAAGGGAACACGAATCCGGCAAACCTTCTTCCTACACAAAGAATGATTACGAATCTGAAACGGAAATCAAAGATACGGCGTTTATTTTGAATACCGCCATTGCTGAATCAACCGGTCTGACTGAATCCATCTCCAAGGACACAATCACAAACATCAAGAAAGCGATTGAAAAAGGATGGACAATAGACCAACTCCTGAATCCAGACATATTCAACAAGTCCGCAAGCCTGTCAGAACTCTCAAGCAAACTTGCATCAGGTGAAATACCGGCCCCAAAGAAATATGAGGCTAAATCACTCCTTCAAGAACTCACCGAAAAGTTTCAAAAACCGAAGGATTCCGAAGGATTTCATGTCGAAGACAGAATCTGGTCTCTTCTCGTGTTGAACACATACAGAACACGACCTACACTCATTACTGGTCCGACAGGATGCGGTAAGACGGAAGTCATAAGACTTCTCGCACAAAGGATGGGTCTGAACTTCACCAAGATCGATATGGGTTGCATATCCGATGCATCAGGACTTATAGGACAAGCATCCCTCAAACCTGTAAACGGCATCCAGCAAACAGTCTATAATTGGGCACCTTTCGCTCAGGCGATACAGAAGCCCGGAATCGTACTGTTGGATGAAATCAACCGCGTTCCCCGTAACTTGGAAAACATCCTCTTCGGCTGTCTGGACAATTCCAGAACACTCTTCGTAAGCGACTCTTTCGAAGACGATGCCAAGGAAATCAAAGTTCATCCTCAATGTATGTTCTTCGCTACTGCCAATATCGGCTCAAGTTATACAGGAACACATATGATAGACTCCGCCCTCTCTGACAGATTCGTCACCAAAATTGAAATGGATTACTTGAGTGTTGATGTGGAAAAGAAAATCCTTATTGCACGCACGGGTATTGACGAAACCAACGCCAAGATACTCGCAAGTGTTGCCAAGGATATCAGAAACATCTGCAACAAGGAAGACTCCGAAGCACCAAGCATATCCGTCAGAAACACTATCACCTGTGCGGAACTTGTTCAGGACGGATTCTCCTGTCAAGAAGCAATGGAACTTGTTTTCCTACCACTGTTCGACAAAGGAATGGGAGACAACGACCCGCAGAGCCAAAGAGCCGGAATCAAAGCCACTATAATGGCAAGATTCAAAAATGTGAAATAATTTGTCCAACGGGTTATCCTCACCAACGGGGATAACCCTAAAAATAAAAAACTATGATAAGCGAAAAAACCCTCCAAAAGATAATAAACGGAAAACTCAATCCAAATATCATAAACATTCCCTTTATTATCAGTAAAGACAGAATTACAAGCAACTTCTTTAATGATTTCTCCTATACAGAATATTCCTTCATTTACGGCCCGAAAATAGACAGTGCAGGTAATCTCACTGAAGAAACTATCATCAGCGCCAACACTGCAGGAAAACTGATCAAACTCTACAAAATGCACCCCGTCGCAAGCAATGAAAATGCGACCATCTATGAAATGGATGGAAACCCTTTCAAAGCCCGTTACGGCAAAAAACATCAACTATGCTGAACCAAAAGTTCATTAGAGAAACAGAACAGGCTCTGTCTCACATACTTTCTCACAAAGGGAAAGACAAAAAACTGACCTCTCTCCATCAAAAATGCCTTTCCCTCGTAAACAAACTAAAAGCTGCGGAAAATGAACTGTCTTCACACAAAAGAAATCCAGACGACCCTTCCGACTGGTGGGAGCTTAATATTTGTAAAAGCAGAGTCATCTTCTTCGAAGAATGTGTCGACAAAGCCTTCCACGAATTGAGAGCCGCCATCACAAAAAAAGAATACCGGCACATCTACGGATACCCAACAAAAAAAACAACAAAAAAAGGAAAAAACCCTCTATAAAGCCTCCCGGCAACTGACGTTCCAGGAGGCTTTTGCTTGTCCAAAGCAGGAGTAAACTCCTGCATCATAATCTATATAAAAATTGTTTTTATGGCAGTCAATATTTCTAAAGTAATCCCGACAAATACTCAAATAGAATTGCTCCGAAGCGACCTCCTTACGGGAAGGAGAGACATAAACACCTTTGTCCACAAGGGTGAAGTAGGATTATGTCGAGTTATGGACAAAGACGAATCCTATTCCTCTTACCTCACAGGAGGAATGAGAAGCGTTCCGCATCTGATAAACAATGCCAGAACAATCGCTCAGAAAATCGTTGACTCAATGTGCAACATACCAGTGAAAGTGACTGTCGGCAATTCCACATCTTTTACAACAAAAGAAAGACATATAAATGTTGCCACTGACTATTTCGATGACAACGACCTTTCAACCAATCAAAAAACCGATATTCTTATCGGCTTGAGCATTCACGAAGCAAGTCATGTGAACAATTCGGATTTAAGCGTTGAAAAAGACCTTCGTTCCACGTATAATAAAGAACAGATTCTGCATCTTGCAATGAATATCTGGAATATCATTGAAGACGAAAGAATCGAAATGATTACAGGAGAAGACCGTCCCGGATATGCTGATTTTCTCGGAGAAACAAAGAAATACTATTTTGATAAAAAGGTCAAAGAAAGACCGCAAGTGGAAAACTCTCCGGAAACTGAACAAAAAGTGGCGGTGTTCATTAATGACCTCATCAAACTGATACGATTCCCGGCTGCCCTGTCTGATGAAGACATCATAAACGACTATGAACTCCTCGCCAAAGCAAAGGATATTCTGACTCCATTTCCAGCATCCTCCAATGATGTAATCAAAGCCACTGTCAAAATTATAGACCTCATTCGAGACATCATAGAAGAGGAAATGAAAAAACAGCAGGAACAGAACAATCAGACCAATTCTTCCCAACAAGGACAGAACCAATCTTCTCAAGGACAAAGCCCATCTTCTCAAACCAACGACAAACAAAATCAACACGAAGGCTCGTCTTCAGAAAATTCAGAAGAACAGAAACAATCTCAATCAACAGGAAAGCAGGACAACAAGACAAAGTCCTCCTCAAATAACCTATCCAAAGAAGCAGTTGACAATCTCCTGAGCCAAGTACTTGACTCCAAAGCAGTCAAAAAGGAAATAAGCAAAATGGACTCGCTCCAAACTAAGGAAAATGCACAACAACTATCGGATAACGGTTCATATCATGTCGCAAACGGTCTCGAAGCACCCGATAATCTGAAAGAAGTAAAGGTTTATTCAAATACTCTGGACAAGGAACGATATTTCATTTTTAAGAAACAAATCCAAAAACACATCCCTGCCCTGAAGAAAGCGATGAGACTTCAAACAATCGACAAGGAATACAACATTGAAGGACAACAGACAGGAAAAATAAACTCCCATAAACTGTCACATGTCGCCGCCGGCAACTACAATATCTTCACACGCATAGGAGAAGAACGATATGATGCTTCCAATGTTTGTCTCCTGATAGACGAAAGCGGCTCCATGGACGGGAAAAAGAACGATGCGGCAATTCTTACAGCTGTACTGATTCAAGAAACCCTTCAGACAAATCCGAAAACAATTCTGTCTGTATTCGGTTACTCCAATCAATTCTACAATTACATTGAAGCCAATAAAGGGGCAAAAGAATCACTGGCAAAGATATCCTCACGCGGCTCAACACCCACCGGTGAAGCAATGCTGATTGCCGCAAAGAAAATCAGAAAACACAACAAGAAACCATGCCTGATGATTGTGATAACCGACGGAGTTCCGAACGATTCCAGCAAAGTGATAAACGCTGAAAAAACACTATCCAAAGATGGTTTCGTCATCATTGGTGTGGGGATTGAAAGAGCCACAAACGTTGAAACAATCTTCAAAAACAGCATAGTTCTGAACGACCTTTCGGAACTTGCCACAAATATCGGCAAATTGATAAAACAAAATCTCAAACTCCTCATAAAACCAATTTCAAACACTTTCTAAAAAAGTTCATCAGGGTCGGGCCAAAGCCCGACGCATAATACCCTCTCATACATGCAAAACGAAATTCTTACTAACTCCCTCTCAGAAATTTCACCAGAAATTCAATATTGCAACCCCTATCTCCAACAACTGCATACTGAGTGCAAACAAATTCAGGAATTCCTGAAACAGACTGCTGACCTAAGAAATCCAGACTCTCTCGTAGAGAGACTAAACGCAATATCAGTGTATGTGGCAAGGCTCGCCGAAATGCTTTTTCAGGTGAAAACAATGAAGAACCTTGCAACACGACAAGTTCAAGAAGACAATATCGGATATTTCGAAAAACTGGGTGTTATGGAAAAGACAAAGGTAGTAAACAATCTCATCCTTGAATTTTCAGCCGTGACAGACCAGGTGGAACTCGCCTATGCCTCCGCCAAGGATATCTGCCGAAGTCTTCTCACTCAAATTTCGTACATCAAACAACAAATCACATTATTATGAAAACGTGCATCAACAATGTAGAATTGCTCGGAATGGTTGGCTGTGTGAACTCGAATTCGGACATCATTCATTTCTCACTCGTGACAAACCGAATGTATAACTCGTATGATAACGAAGCTGTTATTGAAACAACTTGGCATCACTGCACTGTACCGAAAAAGGTTATTGACGAAAATAAACTCCAAATCTTCAAAGGACAGTATCTTCACCTGAAAGGATTCATCCAGAATGTCCGATACGAACACGCAGACGGCACATCCAGTTTCGAAACACAAATTGTCGTAACAGATTTAAAAGAAGTCTGATTCAGAACATTTCACTCAAAATCAAATTTAGAGGGGGTTGACGATTTCTCGTCAGCCCCCTCTTCGTCTGCAGTGACCCCCAATCACGATAAATCTGCGAGGAAGCCCACGAATTTATTCGTGGGTAGTTTACAACTGCAAACCTTTAGATTTCCTTCTCTCAATAACATGTAAATATCGTTCCTTGACTTCTGAACGTTTACTATTGTCAGACAACAAAGAAACGGTATTCACCTTTACATAATCAACCATATTTGAAAGATTCTTCTTGAACACAGAACAAATTGCTTCATGACTGTTGGCAATTGTGTCAAGATTTGCAAAACGTCTTGTTTTCAAATCCTTTGGTTTCAAATCGGTACTCCTGTAGAATTCCTCCGGAAGATAGAAATCCCGTCCTCCATCCACAACAACTCCAGATGTATAGACGCCATAACCGTTCTGAAGACGAAGATCCAAATGAACAATACTATCCCGATTTATCATTCCATCCATAACAGAACACTTGACGACCCGTAATTCTTCATTGTTGAATTCGGACTTATGGTTGTAAAAAAACTTGTTGGACGCATCAATGATATTGGCCACCAACCTTTCCCGACTGACTCCAGAATCCAAAATACACGATTTGTGTTGCTTCAGAGATCTCAGAAGTTGACTCCTGAATTGTTTGACAACAGTTTGGTATGTATCCGGGTCCTTCTCCTTCAACCCCTCAAATGTGCGAATATTATTCGTCCAGATACCGTTGATGTCTCCCAGATATATGTCATTTAGAGTCGCTTGCGACGGTTCAGAACAACGACAATCAACAAAACTCAAATCAATTTTCTCTTTAGCAAGTTTTTGGTAAACATCAAATAGATAACGCAAATCATTAGGAGTCTTTTCTAAAACCCGCAGTAGATTATTAGTCAAATCACACTCTTCAACAAGTGTGTCTATCATACTGCTTTTACTTTTTAAAACAATTGCCATAACAAAATTTTTCCACAAATATAAAGGATTTTACATATCTTGGCAAATAATATCATAACTTTGCGAGAAAAACTTCAATGAAAGACAAACAAAGCAACGACACCTTCTCGAACTGCATGATGATAATAATAATCGTGCTCTTAATGTTAGAAAGTTACTGGTGTCTGGCCCCAATCCTCTCCCGTTTCGGACTCACATGGGGTATTTTAGATTTTATCCTTCTGAACTTAAGAGAATATTTCGAAAACCCGCTCAAACTCAAAGGTTTTCTTTTTGCACTGATGATTTGTGCGGCTTCTGTCCGAACAGGAAAAAAAGTGGACAAAAGTTGGAAACATATACTTGTTTATTCAACTTTGGGTACAGTACTGTTCTTTCCTGTCATCCCAAATCCCATAATCCATTCCATGATGATGTTCGGAGGTATGGGATTGTCTATATACGGCTACGCTCTTGTTTTCCGAAAGATGAAAGGTTCTGAAAAACCGGACGCTGATGAAGGGTTTGAACAGACTACAACCAAGATGGAAAACGAATATTCCATCAATATCCCTTACAAGTTCGTTTATCAAAAGAAACAATACGACGGATGGATAAACTGCATCAACCCGTTCAGAGCCTCAATGGTTCTCGGTTCCCCAGGTTCCGGAAAATCCTTCGCCATTTATAATGCTTTCATCGAACAGACAATCAGGAAGAACTACACGATGTTCCTCTATGATTACAAATTTCCTGACCTCACTGAACGTGTGATAACGGAAATAGCATACCAGAAACAGAAGGAAAACCTATGGTCGAACACGAAGATGAAAATGCCGAAACTCTATGTCATCAACTTCGACGACCCGATGAAATCCAACAGATGCAACCCGATACACCATTCCTACATCACAGACCCTGCCGATACAACTGAAATCGCCGACCTTGTGTTCAAGAACATCAACAAGGGGGCCGACGGAAAAGGATTCGATTTCTTCAATGAATCAGCCAAGGTCTATCTTGATGCTCTGATATGGTTCCTCGCAAATTACGACCCCGATGCCGTATATGAACTGGATGCAGATGGTAATCCTACACAAAATGTTATCGGTTCCAGAACTAAATACAAGAACAAAGGCAAATACTGCACCTTCCCGCACGTTATTGAACTGATGGCTTACAACTATCAGAAGGTCTTTCAAATACTTCAGTTCACAAAAGGCCTTGAGGCTAAAATTTCACCGTTTGCCAGCGCACTCGAAGGTGGAGCCATGGAACAACTTCAAGGACAGATTGCGTCCGCACAGATTCCTATGGGAAAATTCGTTTCACCTGCACTCTACTGGGTGATGACCGGCGACGACTTCACTCTCGACATCAACAATCCGTCAGAGCCTAAGATAGTATGTATGGGAAACAACCCCGACAGACAGACCATCTATGGTACCACACTCGCCCTCTACACCTCCCGCATGTTCAAACTCATCAACCATAAAGGTATGGAGAAAAGCGTCGTTCTCCTTGACGAGTTACCTACCGTCTTCATCAAAGGTCTTGACAACCTCATTGCAACCGCACGATCCAACAAAGTCGCAATCGTTCTTGGAGCACAGGACAAAAGTCAGCTGAGAAGGGATTACGGCGACAAGGAAGCAGATGTGATTATGACAACCGTAGGAAACCTGTTCTCCGGCTCAGTCGAAGGCAGGACCGCAAAGGATATATCAGATTCCTTCGGAAAACAATTCAGGAAACGGATAAGCGAGTCTAAAGGAGAAGAATCCAATTCCCAATCCATCAGTTACCAACTTGAAGACATCCTTCCTGCCAGTAAGATTATGGATATGTCACAGGGTACATTCTGTGGCTGGGTGAAAGACAACTTTGGAGAAGAAATCAGCCAGAAGAAATTCTATGGCGCCGTACAGGTGGATGCAAAGAGAAATAAAGCCCTCAAAGAATATGAACAAGGTGTTCCTTACATTACCGACCTCTTCAAAGGAACAATACCGCAAATGACTAAATTCGACAGACAAAGACTTGAACTCCTGTTCCCGAAATACGTCGGTAACGAAAAGAAACTCCAGCAAGAATACCTGAAAGAAAAAGTCAACATCTGTGTGGCTGAAAACTTCAAAAACGTCAAAAACGACATCGAAAGAATTGTTGAAGCAGAATTCAACCGCACAACACCTTTTGCCGAGGCCTATCGGGAATCGAGAGAAAGTAATTGAGATTGACAACTTTGCGTTAATAACGCAATAACGCAAATAACCTTCCTCAATGCACTGAACACAATGTCATGCATCCCCGTCCCCACGACATCCCCCTCAATAATCCCCGTGTCCAAAAGCGTTCTTACATCTGTGGAACTCAAAGATAAGATTTCGCTTTTGACCACGGGGACTTTTTCTTTCTTCCAGCAGGAGGATATCCTCCTGCAAGTGAATACAAGATAAAATTTCATTTTATGAATACACAGGACACCCCTATCGACCTCTCCCTTACCGATTGGAACGGTCGGGAGACATATCGAAGGAACACCGCCAACTGTTACATAATACGAAACGAAGGGACTTTCCAAATCCCTCTCGTTTATGGCAATGCTATCAAAGACAATCAGGTCAACATCGAAGCGTTTTACACCGCAGGTATTGCAACTGATTTTCAGGACTCCTACGGCGTCCCGTTCAACGCCTGGTCAAGTCCGTTCATTAAAGACCACGCATCCGCTCAGGGAAAGGTGATAGCGTCAGCTGAATTGTTGTGGAACGACGGGAAATCCAAAATCATCAACCTATCCGTCGATGAGAATTTCCTGACCTACGATGTTGAATCCTTTTCTCCCTGCAACGCCCTCATAGCCGTTAAGGACAACGACGGGACTGTTCTCTGGTCGTGGCATTTGTGGCTCACAGACACCGACCTAACTCCGAAAATCATCACAAATGCAAACGGTATTGATTTCAAAGTAATGCCATGCAACTTGGGCTGGAACGGCTGGACAACAGACGGCAAACCAACATCACCATACTATCAGTGGGGAAGGAAAGACCCGTTTATAGCAAACGAAAAGCCATCCAAAAAAGGTAACATTCTGTTTGAGAGTGTCAAAGGCGTACAAAATCAGTTCGTTTCTCATCAGAATCCAAAGATCTTCTACAATTGTGAGAAATACTTGTCTTGGACATCGGACGAACATACATACTTTTGGGATTCAAAGATGAACAGTTATTCTGTTGACCAGAAGGTCACGAAAACCATCTACGATCCTTGTCCAATAGGTTGGTCTATCCCACAATACGATACATTCATCGTACTATCCGAAGGCAACACCAAGGTTACCGACGACGGAAGATACTGCACTACAAAAGACGGTTCACAGAACCTATTCATACCTTTTGCCGGATACCGCAACTACGGCTCCGGCTCAGTCTACGGCGTTGGTGGCAACGGCTACTGTTGGTTGGGTGCTCCAGACGGCGAGATCGGCGGTCATCTACTGAACCTGGGCATGTACGGTCTCTACCCGCAGGACGGCAGCGACCGTTGCTTCGGCTTCTCCGTGCGGCCTGTCCTCGCAGAATAATTCGGATTTCCAAATACAACAACCCCCTCAATAAGTCCCCGTCAGAAACACGGTTCCTTCACTTGTGGAATAAACAGACAATGTTACCGTTTTCTGCCCGGGGACTTTATCATTCTTTCAGCAGGAGGATATCCTCCTGAAAACAATCGAATTATAAAATTTCACTGCAATGAGTATGGAAAATAAAGAAAAACCTAACGTCTATCAGGAAGTTACAAAACGAATTGTAATGAGCCTCACACAAGGAGACATCCCTTGGCGCAAACCATGGAACACTCCAATCCAAAAAGGAGCCTTCTCCTATACTACGGGCAAAGCGTACAGAGGCATAAACCGATTCCTTCTGAACAAACCCGGCGAATATCTGACGTTCAATCAAGCCAAAAAACTAAAAGGAAACATCAAAAAAGGAGAAAAAGGCCAATACATTGTCAAATACGGAATATTCATCCCCGCAAAGGACAAGAAAGAAGCAGAACGCCTGGAATCTCTCGGACAAAGTACAGAACACCTCAAACAGATATACATCAAATACGGCTATGTCTTTCATATAGACCAAACAGAAGGCATCAAAAGCAAGGTCGTTCAAACCGAAATGAAACCTTCCGAAAATCCTGTGGGCTTGGCTAACAGCATAATACGGCAATACCATCAGAATACCTTTGTCACCATTATGGAAACAGAACAGGATTTTTGTGCCTTTGACAAAGAACAGAATACCATTCTCACTCCGGAAAGAAAACAATTCCAGTACGAGGAAGACTGGTATTATCAGGTCTTCCGTGAAATAGCACACAGCCTTCTTCCACCGAAAGAAGATAAGAAAAAGGACGAAGCCAAAGATGAACTGATCATCGAAATGGCAGCTTCCATGCTGATGAACACCGCCGAACTGGAAAACAAGGAGACAGAAAAGAATACTACCGCCAAATGCCAGGAATGGATACGTATCCTGAACAATGACTACAGGATAGCCATAAGCGCCGCAGCACAGGCAGAGAAAATAGTACGCTCAATCACCGAACCGCTATTCGGCACAGACGAACCAGACGATGAAACAGACGAATCCTCTGAAGAGCCCGCTGACCTCTAAGGAAATCCTTCGCAAACGAAGAGTGGCAGTGAATCTCGAAACAAAACGAAAAAAACTTCTACTGGATAAAATTCTCCAACTCTTTCGAAAAAAATCTCCACACAACGATAATCTGCAATTCACAGACAAATGTCAACTACCCCCGCCTAAAAGCGGGAGCATACAGATACTCAAGTTGACCAGACTCAGTGAGGCGGGAAACCGCTGAACTACGTTGGATAAGAATACATAGGCACTCCGGGATGTTTATCCCAGTCCCGGACTCTGCGGACAGTGATTAAACAGTTCTGTGAGGTAGGAACAGTGTTGCTGTCATAAAACCTTTTCCAACATTGTCGAGGGGTACACAACAGCCGCAAGGCTGCACTACGAAGCAATTCGTAAAACACAAAACAACAACAATTTGTAGAACTATGGTTTATGTCATTTCACAATCAGGCAAGGCATTGATGCCGACAAGCCGTCACGGTAAGGTGAGACACCTTCTCTGTGAGGGCAAGGCCCGCGTTGTGCGACGTGAACCGTTTACCATTCAACTTCTCTATGATTCGAAAGAATACACTCAGCCCGTAACTCTGGGCGTTGATGCAGGAACTGGACATGTCGGACTGTCTGCAACAACAGAAAAGGCTGAACTCTTCGCCGCCGAAGTCACGATCCGCCGCGACATTCAGGAACTGATGTCAACCAGAAGGGCAGCAAGGCGGACAAGACGTTTCCGCAAGACTCGTTACCGTGCCCCTCGCTTCAACAACAGACGTAGAAAAGAGGGTTGGCTTGCTCCTTCCGTAGAGCAGTCCGTAAACTCGCATCTGCATCTTATCAGGAAGGTGAACAGCATCCTCCCGATTACGAAGACAATCATCGAAGTGGCACAGTTCGATACGCAGTTGCTCAAGAATCCCGACATACAGGACGAACAGTACCAGCAGGGAGAACAGATGGGGTTCTGGAACACCAGAGAATATGTTCTTTTCCGTGACGGTCACACATGTCAGCACTGCCATGGAAAATCGAAGGACAAGGTTCTCAATGTACATCATATCGAGTCCCGTCAGACCGGCGGGAACGCCCCGAACAACCTTATCACACTTTGTGAGACCTGTCATAAAGCGTACCACCGTGGAGAAATCAAATTGAAAATCAAACGAGATGCATCCTTACGTGATGCAGCCTTGATGAATATAATGCGCTGGACGGTTTACAACCGGGCAAAGAAAGAATTCGAGAAGGTACATCTGACCTATGGGTACATCACGAAGAACATCCGTATCCAACACGGACTTGACAAATCCCACGCTGTCGATGCCCGTTGCATCAGCGGACATCCGCTTGCAAAGCCTTGCGAAACACTGTGGCAGATGCGACAGATAAGACGGCACAACCGACAACTCTACAAAGCCAACACGTTGAAAGGCGGCATCCGCAAGAAAAACCATGCACCGCGTCTGGTCAAAGGCTTCCGACTGTATGACAAAGTATCTTTCAACGGAAATGAATGCTTCATTTTCAGCAGAAGAACAAGAGGCTATTTCATTATCAAAACATTTTCCGGTGCAGTAATCAGAACGGATGTCTTGTACAAAAAACTACAATTCAAAAACATATCAAAATCTTTTATCGTTTCACAATTAAAAAGGAACAAATGCGTTTCCTCTCAATAATCCCCGTGTCCAAAAGCAATGCAGCATCTGTGGAATATTTTTCCGGATGCCGCGACTACAGCTCCGGCTCAGTCAACTTCGTTGGTGGCAACGGCAACTGTTGGTTGAGTGCTCCATACGGCGAGTACTACGGTCATCAACTGTACCTGAACATGGGCGGTCTCACCACGCGGGACGGCAGCCTCCGTTGCTTCGGCTTCTCCGTGCGGCCTCTCCTCACAGAATAACTTTCACCTCTACTTAATTCCCAACCCGGGCTATTTCGAGAGCACCGGCCACTATAATAAAATCACCCCCTCCATATCAGACTCACCGGAAAAATCCGGTAAGTCTGATTGTCTTCTTAACAGGAAGCATGCTTCCTTCATACTCACTCAAAAATCTAAAATATTGCTTTCATCCCGCTATTGAGATAGAGGATTTCCCCGTGATAACCTCATAAATTACATATTATAACAAAGAATTTGCATATCTTTGTAACATGGAAACAAAACTTGAAAACACCCTCAAAAGGCTTAATCCTGCACAAAAAGAAGCAGTAGAAAATTACGAAGGACCTATGCTGGTAATTGCCGGCGCAGGTTCCGGGAAAACCAGCGTCCTGACTTGCAGAATTGCATTGATGATAGAGAACGGTATCACCCCCGATAAAATTCTTGCCCTTACATTCACAAAAAAAGCGGCAAAGGAAATGACAGAACGTATCATCTCACTCGTAGGTGATAACGGGAAAAATGTCATGATGGGAACCTTCCACTCAATTTTCGCAAGACTTATTCGTCCTTACGCACATCTTCTCGGTTTTGGATACAACTTCACCATACTCGATGAGGAAGATGCAAAAACAGTCCTTACTAAAAGCCGAGACAGAATTCTTGATTCCAACCGTCCTCCAAAAGAAGAATGGACAGAAGAAGAAAAACTCTTTTATGAAGAGGAAGACAAAACATACAATCCCCGAAGGTTAACAAACAGAATTTCTTCGTTGAAAAACAGACTAATTACGCCAGAAGACTACTCACAGTCTCCAGGATACTTAGACCACGACAGCAACTCGGGAATTCCTGAATTCCACAAGATATTCAAGGAATACAGAGACTCGTGCTTCCGAAGCAATTGCATGGACTTCGACGATATCCTTCTCTATACGGATATGCTGATGGCTAATTTCCCGGATGTGCAGAAGGAAATTGCTTCCAGATTCAAGTATATTCTCGTAGATGAGTATCAAGATACCAACGAAGCGCAATACAGTATCATTTCCCGTCTGACATTGAACAACAACAACATCTGTGTCGTGGGGGATGACTCCCAATCCATATATGCATTCCGTGGTGCACAGATAACCAATATCTTCAATTTCCGAGACGACTATGGCGGTCAGATCATAAAACTCGAACAGAACTACCGTTCTACACCACAAATAGTGAACGCGGCAAACCGACTTATTGCTCATAATGAAAACAGAATACCGAAAGTCTGCTTTACAGCCATAAAAGATGGAGACTATATCAGTGTAAAGGAGTGTCAAAACGCCAAACACGAAGCAGACTACATATCCATAGTCATCAAAAACCGCCATAAAGAAAACGGAACCGACTATTCCCAGTTCGCAGTATTATACAGAACAAACGCTCAATCCCGGCTCCTTGAAGAAAGTATGATCAAACACGGAATACCATATGTAATCTATTCCGGAACTTCCTTCTATGAACGCGCAGAGATAAAGGATATGCTCGCATGGTTTAAACTATCGGTCAATCCGGATGACAACGAATCACTTCTCCGTGTAATAAACAAACCGGCCAGAGGCATAGGAAACAAAGCCTTGTCAAATATAGAAACATTTGCCGCCAACAATAACGAAAGTATCTGGCAATTCATAAACAAACTTGACTACAGCACTGAACTTACTCCGTCTGTCGTAAAAGGAATAGAGGCATTCAAATCCATTGTTGAAGAACTAATAGATATAGCCAAGAATAATAACGCATATGACACAGCTGTATCGGTTAAGAACAAAACCAATATCTATACCCTGTATGATATAACAAATAAAGAAGACTTTGACAAAATCAACAACATGGAAGAACTTATGAATGCCATAAAGTATTTTGTCGAGAACGAAAACGAAACCTCAATGTCCGACTATCTCCAGAACGTAATGCTGCTCTCCAATGCGGACACGGAAAACAACAACTGCGTCAACCTGATGACGGTGCATTGCGCCAAAGGACTTGAATATGACTGCGTCTTCGTTGCCGGTATGGAAGAGGAACTGTTCCCTCTGAACATAGAGCATACACAAAACGAAGAGGAAGAAGAACGCAGACTGTTCTACGTTGCCGTAACCAGAGCAAAAAAGAAACTCTTTCTGACCTCTGCCAAAAAAAGACGGAAAGAAGAAAGATTCCAATCACATTTCATTCAAGAATTACTTGGAAAAGCTAATCCCGCCAAAAAAAAGTGAATTTCCACAAACTATAAGTCTGCTGAAAACCTAAAAATTATGCGACGCTTCTATAAATTTAAGCACTTCCTTTCCTTTCTGGGAATTATATTGGTATCGTCCTGCTACTTCAAATACAGGGAGAATCCCATAAAAATAGGCCCGGGAGCAAGACTGCCGGAATTCAACGTTACACTTACAGATGGAACAACCATAAGTAATTCCGACCTATGTGACAAAACGGCGCTCATTGTCTTTTTCAATACCAACTGCAAAGACTGCCAAACGGAATTGCCCGTCATAAATGAACTATATCAAAAACACAACGACAAATGCGTTTTCCTGGCAATAAGTCGAGCGGAAACAAAAGAATCAGTCTCGGATTTCTGGAAAAAATACAACCTTCAACTTCCAGTCAGCCCTCAAAACGACTCACGGATATATAAACTCTTTGTGGAATTAGGAATACCACATATAATCATATCAAAAAACGGAATCGTTCAAACAGTATTCAACTCCTATTTAAATAGCGTTCAACCGACCAGTGTTGATATGGAAGATGCAATTCTTCACAACTAAAAATAAATACGAATAATTATGGCACAAGTAAAAATGTATAGCAAAAAGGACAGGCGGTTTGTTAATTTCCCGATTGCCTGCACCCCGAGTGAAGACGAATGTAAGAAATGCCAACTTAAGTTTAATTGCGAAAAAGCCCAAATCACAGAGGAGGAATAGATATGAAAATTCTACATCTGCCACTAATGGCAAAGTGGTACGAAATGATAGAAAGGGGCGAGAAACTGGAGGAGTATCGTGAGAACAAACCCTATTGGCAAAAACGGCTATTATCGGGCAAGTACGATGCCGTCAAATTTCGTTACGGCTACACCCCACGGATAATGACCTTCCGGATAAAGGAGATAAGGTTAGGGAAAGGGAAGGAGGAATGGGGAGCAGGAGACAACGAGGTATTCATCATAGAGTTGGGCAAGAGGATAATGTAGGAATAGATATGAAAACAATAGAAGAAAGAGCCAGACTTGCTGCGCAGCAAATCTACGAGGAAATAGGCTTATCTAAACACTCGGTTGATAGAGTATCCGAAATCATTACAGAGAGGATGCTTGAACAGAGAGAAATAGACATTAACAAGGCTTGCATTATCTTATGCCGTTGTGCATGCCCACATAAAATAGACTCTAACAAATGTCTTAATACTATGTGCGATACTTGGGAAATATTTAGAAAAATGATGGAGGAATGGTTATGATAAAGATCAATCAATCCTGTAATAGACAATGTAAAGATTGTGAAGTTTATAACATTTGTTCACTTCGACATATAATATCACTTAAACAAAAACAACTAAGCAATAATTTGAAATATGAAAACAATTGAAGAAAGAGCAAAAGAGTGGGGTGAGCATATCGTTGAAACCACCCCTTACGATGTGGTCGATGGAAAGGCTTGTGTCTTTGTCGAAGATAGGAATATTGCTGACGTAGCAGAAGAGTCCTATATCGCAGGTGCTACCGAACAGAAAGCCATTGATGATGCAGAATTGCTCAAACTTAAATCCTCATTGGAGAATGAAGGTAATATAGTTGTTCCTCAATGGTTTCTTGAGATAGTAGAAAATACTTTACGAATTCAGAATAATATAAACGAACCTGTTAGAAAAGCACTTGGAGAAAGTAGCCATGACAGAAATATACGACAGTCACTCAATGTTCTCCGTAAACTTTTGAATGGAGAAGAGTTGAGTGGAATGGAAAGATTTGAGAAATTAAAATAAACTGTGATAGTCAACTACCCACGAAAGAATTCGTGGGCTTCTTCGCAAATTTATCATGAAAATTTCAACCAACACTACCACCCTTCTAAAGGCCCTGAAAATCGCGGGCAAAGTAATTCCTACTAATCCGTCTATCCCGGCTCTCGGATGCTTCCTATTCAAAGTAAAAAACGGTGTCTTTACCGTCACATCATCAAATAACGAAATGCATCTCACAATACCGATTCAGACGGAACAAATATCTGAGGAAGGAGAATGTCTCATTCCGTACAAAAGAATCAGCGACTTTGTATCACTGCTTCCGAATGAAATCATCACAATAGAAACATCTGAGAGGAACGTCCTCATATCTTGGAAAAAAGGCAAGAAAACAGAATCCTGTCCGAATGTCACCGACTATCCCCTGTTCGCCGAACCGAAAGAGCCGACAAATATCTCTCTTGATGCTCAGGAACTGAAGAACGCGCTGGGACACACAATCCCCTTTTGCGCAAATACCGAAATCCGTCCAATCATGATGGGAGTGCATTTTGACATAAAGAAAGACAGCGTATCCATCGTTGCAACGGACTCTCATCAAATGCGTTTACACACCATTCAGGCGAACAACAACGCCGAAGCCAAGTTTACGCTCTTCAGGAACACAGCACAAGTTCTTGAATCCGTTATCACAAAAGATAGCAGGCAAGTCTCAGTTTCCGCAGACAATAAAACCGCTGTTTTCACCGTTGACGGAACTGTAATCATAACAAAGACAATAGAAGGGAAATACCCGAATTATAAAACCGTCATACCGGCCCAGGAGACAGCAAAGGGATTCATCACCATCGAAAAAGAAGAATTCATAAGGACAATCAAACGTTTGGGAAACAACGCACAGAATGTTTTGCTAACCACAACACCAATGTTTCTCCACCTCAGATCTGAAGATTTCTCCGCAAATTCGCTTCTTGAAGAAGATTTCGACTGCGTGTCCAGCGGTAACGACAACTCCATCCTCCTGAATGCCCAGAGGCTTCTGAATATCCTCACATCCATAGAAGGAGAGAAAACCCTAATCCGCGTGATTGACGATAGAAGTCCTCTTGTTTTTCTGGACGAAAAGAACAACGAAAACACTTCCATAGCATTGCTCATGCCACTGGCTCAAACCCGGTGATACTCAAAAATTCCCCCTCATACGGTCAGAAAACAAACCCACACAAAAGAATTATGAAAACAGAATTTATTAGATTACTCCAACAAACAGAATTGGAAGGAATGGAAAAAATTGTTTCCAATCTTGAAAGACTCGGCTTCTTCGAGGCACCAGCTTCCACAAGATTTCATCTGTCAATCCCAGGTGGCCTTGTACAACATTCCATTTCAGTCTGCAAAGCTGCAATAAACATCAGAAACATTGCAATCGCCGAAAAGCCCGATTTGGAATCAAAACTTCCTATGAAGAGCGTGATTCTCGTTGCGCTTCTTCACGATATCTGCAAAGCAGAAATCTACAAAACCTCTTTCCGAAATGTCAAGAACGAACAAGGCATTTGGGAAAAAGTGCCAGCCTACGAAACTGATTACTCTCATTTTCCGATGGGGCATGGAGAAAAATCCGTAATCCGGTTGATGCAATGGGGCGTAAAACTCACCAAGGACGAAATGCTCGCGATTCGCTGGCATATGAACGCTTGGGATATCCCATTCCAATCATACGAAGCCCTCGGAAACCTCAATGCGGCAAAAGAACAATGCCCGTTGCTGACAATACTCCAAACTGCCGATATGCTTTCGTCTATGATTTATGAAGACTGAATTTTTTGCGTTATCTCGTTATTAACGCAATAACGCAGTAAACCTCTCTCAACGTATAGAACACGCTTTCATGCATACCAGTCCCCGGACAGCATAGAGACTTTGATTCAACCCGTTTCCCCTCAATAATCCCCGTGTCCAAAAGCAATGCAACATCTGTGGAATATTAAGATGTGATTTCGCTTTTGGCTACGGGGATTTATCTTTCTTCCAGCAGGAGGATATCCTCCTGCAAACGAAAGTTCAATAAAATCTTATGCATATATCTTTCTGTCAACAGAATGTTGTCCGCTATCAAGATAACGACATAGAGGGAGTAACCATCCTTGACTCCGACGGGAATGTTGTTCACATTTCCGAAATGCCCTGATTGATGTTTCTTCCCCTCAATAATCTTCCGCCCCGGACTTATTGTTCAACCAAAATTCCGACAGATTCCGAAAATGTCCGGGCCGGAAGATTTTACTTTTCATCAGCAGGAGAAACTCTCCTGCAAAATAACGAACATAAAATTTCATTTTTTGCCAAATGAGAATAAGTTTGAGAGATTACTTCCACGCACTGAATGTGCTCAACAAGGAAGTCGATGTCTATGTTGATGGAACAATGGATTGCTGTGCCGTTGTCCCCCCCCCTATTAGACTGACACCCGAGGGCGAGAAAAGATTTGGGTATATACTTGACCATCCCGCCCTCTATGTTGATATTGAGGAATGGGGACACATCATTATGTCCGACAATGATGAGTGTTATGACCTCAGTTGGGAGGCACTGCGCTTTATCAATTCCCTTGCGGGCCATTGTAACTCGATATTTTTTGAACGGTGGTTTGAGGGCAAGGATGCCAAACTTATTTGAGGGTGAGATTACTTCGGGGTTCAATAAACTAATTAAATAAATAACCTTATGGAAGCAGATGTAAAACAAGAAATTAGGGATGCAATAAATGCTTATGGGCATTTAATTAGCATATTTCAAGAAGTAAGCGGAGAACAATTCTCACAAATGATCGCTAATACTTATGATTGTAAGGATGCAAGAAATAAATATTTCTGCAAAGTTGTTAGGGAAAATATATTATGGATAAGGAGAGAACCAACAATATTTCAATACAAAATGGCAACAAATAAATAAAATCAAGTATTACATTATGGCTATTAATTACAACGGAACGACAATCGGAAAGATTGTCATCAAGCAGGGGGAAAACAAATTCAACCTCCAAATCAGACAAGGGAACTGCCTTGCAGTTATTATCAACGTACGTAAAGTTACCGAGGAAGAACTGATGAAATATCCAAAGGCCAAGTATGTTGATACCCTTTATACATTCTTCTCTGATGAACGACATATGAAGAGTATAATGAAGGATTATGGTAATGTCTTAGAAGACGAAGTTGTCAGTATTGAACTCAATATGTTCTACAAAGAAAACTATACCTTGCTGAAATACTTTGTCAAATCAGGATATAAGGTTAAGTGTTACTACAAGGAGGAGAAATAGTTATGGCGAGACTTGATTATGATATGGATAACTTCAGCGGTAAATGGAATAGGCCATCAAGATACGATATATATATTGGAGATTGCATAGAGTATCATTCAGTCTCAGAAGAAGAAGTGGGTAGGTTGTATGATGTTGCTATGAGAAAGGCTGAGATGTGGGGTGAGAAAGTAGTCGCCAAAGAAATTAAGTAAAAAGTGAAGGAGAAATTGTTATGCCATACGATGAATTTACAATTCTGGAAATCTCCGATGCCATCAAAGAGAGAAGAAAGTGGGAGTTATGTTGCGAAGGATGCAAGCACTTGGGTGATGCTACCTGGCATTTGGCAGATAGGACGGGAAAGACACACTATTGTAAGCACCCAAATAGGCAAAGTGGATTTTCAGACCCACGCCCGTATGGATGCGGAGGACATGGTTACGAAAAATAAAATATTAACTATAATACACAATTGTTATGAAACAGATAAACTACAGAGGAAACACGGGTTACGCAGTTATTGACGGCATACTCACTTATGTCGAGGCAGAGAAAGTTGAGATGAAAGCAAACGGACAACTTGTGCACACAATTAACGGGAAAAGGTTCCGCGACTTGATACTTTACGCAAATCAGGAGCAGTTTGAAAAGGGTAATGCTAAACGGGCTGAAATCATATCAATCCCAGACAAATACGAGCATAGGGAACAAACCGATGAAAAGGGTTATACATATATTGAGACCGCAGTGTGGAAGATGCTTTGCGGAGCACCTGTAAAGTCGTGGGCGTTGCTTGACTATGATATAACTAATGTGCATTGGATTCACCCTATCGTACCGGAAGGCTTTTTTCTCAGTCGTGTTGATTGCATCCGCTACGGGCAGTATCAATACAAGGACGAAAACGGTGATATCAAGGAACAGAAGGGAATCGGTCTGAAATTGCGTCTCACCGAAGAGCAGCAGGCTTTCATTGACGGAGAGTTTTCTGCCGTGCTTGAAAAGGCTAAAGATTTGGGAATCAAGTTCCTTTTCTATGGTGAATATGACCTATTGCTTGCAGTAAACCAAAGCGAGGTAAAGTCTTTGCACCTTGATTGCAGGTCTAACTATGACAAGGAAATGCCACACTTCATCGGACTTGAAGACTTGAAGGTCATCAAGAAGGCTGATATATGGTGTATATGTCCGTATAATGTATTGTGCGAAGGAGAAAATTGAAGTGATACTCTCCAGTCTAAAAAACGAGAGTATAATAAACTCTGAATACTCCCACTACTTAAGTGGTGGGAGTATATCAATTCGCAATACTATCATAAAACTCTAAAAATACTAATTATGGGATATTTGACAACTTTTTCCTTCAACCTGATAAACGGTCCAGAAGAACAATACGATAAACTTCTCAAAGACATTGACGAAATCACTGGAATACAAGATGCTTCAAAATTTGAGTCTCTTTCCGCAAAATGGTACGATGCCGATGAAGACCTTAAACAACTATCGAAGAAATATCCGGACATCACATTTTCAGTCTGGGGTGATGGAGAGGATTCCGAAGATGTGTGGCAACAATTCTGGCACGCAGGAGAAGTTTTCAGCGAAGGACTGGAATTTTCTTTATACGAAGACATCAAAGACCATATGAGCCTCGGACTGGCTCTTGCACAAAGGTCAGAAAGATATCTTATCAGCGAAATCATAACTCTTTTCAAACAAGGAGGTGAATTGACATTCAAAGACGGACCTGTAAACGCTTACATCGTTGACAACTCTGATTCATTCAGTGATTGTATGGTAGAAATGGAAGTCAGGCATCTGAACGTTTCAGACAGAAAACTTTTTGCTTTCCTTGCATTGCCAACAGAAAAAGAATACACCAGGGATGAAGCCCTTGCATTCCCGGAACAGAAGAATTCCCTCACTGGCTGGTATGAATTGGATTCAACGAATTTCTTCGGACTTCTTCTGCCAACTCTTTGCAACATCAGACAATCAATCAAACTCACCGAATAATTCTTTTTACCATGTTCACAAAAGTAAAAGCAGCAATACCATACAGAAATTGCGCAAGTGAAATACTCGTTGAAGTGCAGATGACTACCGGCATTGGAATCCACCTTGTAGGACTGGCCGACCATTTTCTAAAGGAAACTCTCCTGCGTGTTCTGACCGCTCTGGATTCATTGGGATACCATATTCCAGGAAAGAAAATCATAATCAACATTGCTCCCTCATTGAACGAAATGGATTCATCTGCATTGGATCTCCCCATTGCAATAGGAATCCTTGCCGAATCCGGGCAATGCCCCCAAGATAACCTGAACAAATACATCCTTGCGGGTGAACTTGGTCTGGACGGCTCAATCAGAACAATTAGAAATGCCAAAGGCATCGCTGAAATTGCAGAACAAACGGGAAACTGCTGCATACTTCCATTGGAATCGGTCCTTGACTGGAAACCGGACCTCCCAAACTCGGTGTATGCCGTCTCAAACTTAACAGATGTGTTGAGAATCCTACGCACAGACAACGATTTTAGCGACCTTCTACGAAAAAATTAAATCATTATGATCACTCCTTGCAATACAAAACACAAAAAAATCGCCCTTCTGGTAGAAACTTCCATACTCTCTCGTGTTGTCATTGATGTTGATCACAACTTCTCTGAAAAAGACCTTTCATCAGAAGATACACTTACCAAAGCAAGCGAAGCAGTTGCAACCCAAATAAAAACCATGGACTGGACAGATGTCTATGAAAACATTGTGAGCATAGAAGAGGACTTGGAATGTCCCTCCCTATGACCACTCCAACCTGAAGACATGAACTAAAACTCACAGATTACATGACAATACCCCGGAGGGATGGAAAAAATGCTTCTGAATAATGTAAAAACCGTAATGTCTCAATATCCTTAAACACCCTTCCAATACAAATCTTCCAACTCCTCAATAAGTCCCCGTTCAGAATACAATTGCTCTATCTGTAGAATATACGGATAATTCTACTGTTTTTCTGTCCGGGGACTTTTTCTTTCTTCCAGCAGGAGGATTCCTCCTGCAAATGAATACAAAATAAAATTTCATTTTATGGATACACAAAGCAAACCAATAAACCTTTCATTCACAGATTGGAACGGCAAGGAAACACATCTGCAAAACACAGCAAATTGCTACATAATCCGCAACGAAGGAACTTATCAAATCCCTCTCGTTTACGGCAACGCTATCAAGAACGGTCAAGTCAATACTGAAGCGTTCTACACCGCAGGCATTGCCACTGATTTTCAGGACTCCTACGGTGTCCCGTTCAATGCCTGGTCCAGTCCGTTCATCAAAGACCACGCCTCAGCTCAAGGCAAGTCTATTGTATCAGCCGAGTTGTTGTGGAACGACGGGAAATCCAAAATCATAAACCTGTCAGTCGATGAGAATTTCTTGACCTTCGATGTTGAGTCGTTCTCACCCTGCAACGCATTGGTTGCTATCAAAGACAACGACGGGACCGTCCTCTGGTCGTGGCATTTATGGTTCACCGATACAGACCTGACTCCGCAGGTTATCACAAACAAGGATGGCATTGATTTCAAAATAATGCCTTGCAATTTGGGGTGGAACGGTTGGACTGCTGACGACAAACCAACCTCACCATACTACCAGTGGGGAAGGAAAGACCCGTTCATAGCAAACGAAGAACCATCCGAAACGGGCAATGTCATTTACAAATTTTTGTTTGACAAAAAACTACAACAATATCTTGCACACCAGAATCCCAAAAAATTCTTTCATCATTACGATATCGGTTCTTGGACAATAAGCACATATCAATACTTCTGGGATTCAAAGATGAAGAAATCCGAACTTAACCAGAAAGTTACGAAAACCATATACGACCCATGTCCAATAGGCTGGTGCGTCCCGCAATACAATACATTCACCGGACTATCCAAAAACAACACTAAAGTTGCCAACAACGGAAGATACTGCACAACAAAAGACGGTTTACAGGACCTATTCATACCTTTTGCCGGATGCCGCGACTACAGCTCCGGCTCGGTCATCGGCATTGACAACGGCAGCTTTTGTTGGTTAAGTGCTCCAAACAGCGAGATCTACGGTTATTTACTGAGCTTGGGCAGGGACGGTCTCACTCCGCAGTTCTGCTACTACCGTGGCTACGGCTTCTCCGTACGGCCCCGCCTCACAGAATAATTTTCTCCTCTACTTTATTCCCAGCCCGCGCTATTTCGAAAACACGGGCCACTATGATAAAGCCAACCCCTCCATATCAGACTCACCGGAAAAATCCGGTCAGTCTGATTGGCTTCTTAACAGGAAGCATGCTTCCTTCATACACAAAATATCATAAAATTTTCATTATGGACACATCCCTCAAACAAGAACTTCTCACTTTCGTAAAAAAACACAACGACGGAAGTGAAGAAACTTCCCGTCTGATCACGAAACTCAAAGATTCCCTCCATTATGTGGACTTGAATGCATATTCGCTCTGTCCTGACGACTTGATGAATTGCATTAGCGAAGAAGCAAAAAAAACCCTGAGGAAGAAATTAGGAAAAGACGAGTCCGAACCATTCACACTGCAGGATTGCGAAACCGTCTCAGAATGGCTCGCGGACATGATTGAAGATGAATTCAGCGAAAATCTTCATAACGCAATAATATATTGAAAACAAAACAATTATGTTAAAGACCAAAGCAAGAAGATTATTTTCCAATTTTCTGAACGCTTACGGAAAAGAACCGCAATACGCCTGTTGCAGAATTGAGTTCATTGATGATCACTCGTCAATCGAAACTGTCTTTGCATTGGATTCGGGCATTGCTGAAAACGACGACCAGATATTCTATTACTGCGATTCATTAAACGACCTGCTTTCGCTTATGGATAAGGAAGAGAAATCAGTAGATTTCATCATAACAGACATTCACGAATTTCTTGGAACCTTGTAAACCCCAAAAGATATGGAAAACGCAATTGCAAAATTCAGAGAGGAAATAGCCTCAATCACCTATGCCATCGTCTCGGAAATCATAGCAATCATGCAGAAACACCCGGGACAAAACGCAGACTTCACGGAACTGAGCTCCTGCCCTATCCTCCTTGACAATATGGACGGTAATCTAATTGTCACTTTGGACAGTGTCGAATACATTCCAAAGGAAAACAAACTGATTCTATTTGGCTCAAACTGTTGGAGTAACGATTATTCTTACACTATCAATACAAACGGAAATGCCTTTTCCCGACACGACCCTTACCTCCTGTCAGAAGTGTTAGAATACCTTCTTGACTACGAAGAATTAATGTTTTAGCCATTTTTACAAAATTTTGCAAACTATGCAGGTAAACGATTTCCTTTCCGAATGGAATAAAAACCATACATCCTCTCCCTCTTTCCAAGATGCAATAGACTGGGCGGAAAAACAAATCATCAAGAAAGAAAACAAAAGAACATGGACAATTCTATCGGATGACATCCACACCTTTCCCGACCAAAAGTTCCCCGTCCCGACAAACAACATCAACAAAGAAGGATTGATTGCCTATGCAAAAACCAAGATGCAGTATTTTGTTAGAAGAAAGGATTACGCTTCCCTTCTCGATAACCTTACTCCGGACCAGATTGTCAAATACTTAACACAACGGTTTGGAGCAAATGTCATCGAAACGACAAATTTTCACGAAGGTGCCGAATGTATCTGGTTTGACCCTGAAATGGAAACAGACGACAAATATTTCATTGCTTCTTGTGAGGACAAAAAGGACATCACCGAAGACTCCATCATCCTTCTTTCCAATGGAAGAAGCGAAACTGAGGCCCGACCGGATGAAATCTTCATTTTTCACTGATTTCATTTTGCCCTCCCCTCAAAATCCGGCTGCCCCGATTCCTCGGGCCAGTCGGATTAATTCACAGCAATACGGAGCAACAAAACCTGACAAATTTAAGAACAAAAACATGTATAATTTCACAGTGAAAGTTTCCGACATCGAATACGATGCCCCCGAAAGCGTAAAACCAATTCTTCCAAAGTCTTTTCCTTTTGTAATTGATGCAGAAGGTCAAGACGATTTGGAAGAAAAAATAGCAGACAAAATTTCAGACATCACAGGATTCTGTCACTATCATTTCTCGTACAAAATACTCAAAATCAGTTAGCACTTATGCTTGAAGAAATACTTAAACTCTCTCCGGAGGCAAAAGACAAGCTACTCAAAGATATTTTTCTTATTGCCTTTTCCAATTATTCCTATCTGTCCAGGAAATCGGATTATGCACAGGGTTACTTCGATGCGACCGCTTTCCAAAAAAAGAAATTACAAGAGTGTTTTACAAATTCATTAAAATAAAAGACTATGCACAGCGTTATTTTTCAATTTATAACTCCGGAAATATCCGAGAATGCGTTTTTGATAGATTCTGAGACTCTTTTTGACGATCCTGTCGTATTAATGCGTTCAGATTACACATACGACATCACTGACAAAAAGGAGCGCAAAAGAATAATCCAAGAAACCCTTCCAGCCTTTTTCGATGGAATCGCAGATGTTGATGTGGAAAACGAAACAATAACCATCACAGACTTCGACAAAGCCTATAAAATCTTTTGCGACTGGAAGAAGAAAACTCTTACAGAATTGGCCGAAGAGGCTCCTTCAATGTTCAATATCAAAACAAAACTGATGAACTACAACGATTTTGAAGAAATCTTCTATCTACATTTCTGTCAGAACAGCTCACGCTTCATGGAGGACTTCGTAGACGGATACTACGGTAATGTCCTCAAAGTCGGCTCAATAATAGGTTTTCATTATTAGTCGTCCTCGTGGGGCAGGAGCCTCATCGTCCGGACAAACAACTATCAAAAACAAAACAGGGTGCCAACAATGGTTGACACCCTGTTTTGTTTTTACTACTATTATACTTTTGGAGTTATTAACGCAATTACTTACTTATGGATAAGCATACAATATTTTTTGAGTTATTAACTCAATGTCTATAAGAAGGTTCCTTATATGTAATCATTCCATACATCTCCATCATTCTATCCCGAAGGCGGTCTCCGTATCTTTCACCCAACTGCTCAAAAGTACAGTTGGTTGCTATGACCGTAGGAAGGTTATGTTTATAACGGAGCATAAGAAGTTCTACAAGAGGATAACGGATTTCGCCGAAATCGTTATATGAAGGAGGTTCCACTCCAAGGTCATCAAGCAGAAGAACGGACTTGTATGAAATCTCCGGCAAAGACCGGCACTCCTTGAAATGGTTATACAACCCCTGGGTCTCCCAATAAACGGCATTGATACCAAAAAATCTCTTCATTGAACGCAACATGGTTGTTTTCCCGTTGCCAAGAGTACCACAAAGCATCAATCCCCTCTTACGGGAATCATACATCCACTTGACAACTTTCTCCACTTTCGATACAGTGGCATCATCAAGAAGGAATTCCACGTCACGGCTATTCACTTCTGCACCATACATTCCGAGAAGCGTCGCTTCGGTTGTTTCCCTCGATTCAGGAAGATTCACGGCAAATTTCGGTGGAGCAGGATTCTTTTCCACCAATTTCGCCATATATTTCAAGGCGTTCTCTTTCGTTTTCTGATCCATACCTTCTACAAATTACAATTCCTCCAGGCCTGAGTTTTCAAACTCTTCCGCACTCTTCACATCAAGCCTTCCTCCGGTCCTCCCCTTTCTCCTTACCGGCGACAGATTCTCTTTTTCAGATGACGCTTCACTCTCAGTAATCGGTTTTGCAGACGGAGGCAGTGAGACAGACCGCCTCTTCAAATGGGAACTGCTTCCGTTCAACAAGTTCTGCAGAGACTTTATCGCATAACCCTGAGGGCTGTATGCTTGCTTTGCCTTGTCTTCGATACCAAGAAGAAAATCCAGAACATCCACCCCCTTTTCCTTCAGTTCAACAAACAATTTCAAGTTGGAACGTATTCCCCTGTCATCAAATCCGAAGTTCTTGAAAAGCACATTTAGCAAATGGGCATCCAGAACATCCTGAGGATTCCTGACGAGCATAGGCTTGAGTATCTTACTGAAAGTCAGACCTACAATAGCCGGACGCCCTTTCCCGGCTGTCTTTTCATAAACAAGTTCATGAACAACCTCAAAAGGGCATTTTTCCCTTATCTCCTTCTCTGCGGGCTCAATCACCCTACGAATGAATCCCGGAGCATTTGATACATACTTATCCTTAAGACCGAGGATGCCCTTTATCCTTTCAAGAGAGAAATAAAGGGGAGCAGTGGTATTGCTCATAATCTGGAAAAGACGAATCGCCACAACATCATCGAGACTCTTTGCCGTAAGAAGGTTATATCGGGTATAACCTTTTCCCATATCCAGTATCTGAGACCAAGTCTCCTCCCCCAGTTTCACCGACACTATTCCCGGCTTATGGTTGACAGTAACTCTGTCAAGAAGATGGAATGAACAAAACTGATACTGTGGTGAACCGTCACTGTATGTCTTCGGATTGCCATTCTCATCAAGAACGGGAGCTTCAACAGTATGGTAAATCTTCATCAGCTCAACCGCCGCTTCCTTAGCCTTGGTGTAATTGGTGGTGTCGTCAACGTTGAGAAGATTCTTTACGGGGATGTCAATAACTGCAAACTTCTCCTGATACTTCTGAGAGAAATTCAGTTTGTTGATTCCCAAAGCTGCATCATACGTGTACTCCTGAGCAACTGAAATGACTTCCATCAAAAGACGCTCACCATATTTGGAAAGGCTTCTGTTGGAAGTGGAAAAGATGTAGGAAGAAAATACATCCTTTGAAGGCAGACACGCCACCGCACCGGAGTTCAACTCAGGAGAAGGAGACTTATCATTCAATCCGTTCGGATTCATTTCTACTGTTTCATTATTCCCGGATTTCTTCATTGGATTTGTTTGTTAAATATCATTTAATAAGTTTGCAAAATGTGCTCCAAATTCACTTATATCAATCTATATCAAATAATTATATTCTGATGTCTCCCCGCCTATGATATATAATATATAAATGATTTGAAGGATATTCATTGATGCCTCCCCTTTTTTCATTCCTTTTTGAGTAAAAGGACTGTCTGGGCACATCAATTGAATATCATTTTGCGAACAAATATATACTAAATTTTTGAAACGAAAGCCTTTCTTTTGTTATTTTTTAGATTTTCTGTTCAAGAATTTGCGTTAGGAACTTGAATCAATCATTAGATTTGTTCGTTTATTAACACTCATAAAAGAAATCAGGATGTAGAATATCCATCCAAATCATCATTATAATTGTTCGGTTAATATCTTGTTTTTTCTAAAAGAAACAGAAGTGATTACTAATCCGTTGATTTTCAGATGTACTGATTAAAATCATGATTTTCATTAGTACAGTTCGTTTAATCAGTTACAAAAACGCCCTTACAGGCACTTGTAGGGCACCTTTCTCAATATCATTAAATTTGTTCGTTTATTGATTCTTGAACTGAATCTTTTAGATTAATTTGGCTATTGTCTATCTATACAAAGACCTTTGATTTCATAATGGCTAAGGGTCTGTGTTGTGCCATACTTTGTGTAAGTTGTATTATAAATTACCTTTACTTGAAAGTTCGATATTCCATCCGCCCCTAATTCCAATGCCTTAGAAACTGCAATCTCCAACAATTCTTCAGAAGTAATTATTTCTCTATATACTCTGCTTGCGGAAATACCACCTCCACTATATATGCCATCAGTGAACTTAGCCTCTGTCGTCGCTCTGTTTCTTGACGCATTTGACTTTATTGCAGGATAGACTTCTATCATCAATTCCCCTAATGCGTGGTGAGATTGGGTATAAGCGTTAGGACTAATATGAAAGTCGGCAGAAACATAAGGTCTATAATCGAGAAATAAAACATTGGTAATTCTTTCACGTGGTCGCACTACGGCACAACCTGTAAGAAGTACACATAAAAGAAAAAGGAACATCTTTCTTACCACAGCAACAGGTGAGACAAATTTTGTGTTCATAGTGTTCAATTTAAGGGATTAGATATATTTAACATTTATAGTAGATTTCCTTCTAATAAGCCACTTGTCTGTAGTTTGCGTCCATCTTTGTATAGTCCCTGTAGAACCCCGTACAAATGAACACTGATAGAAGATGCCATACAAGCGATGGTATCAGCATCTCCGCCAAGAGAAATAGCGATACGCAAAACTTCTTTGTAGCGATTACCCTCCAAGAAGGCAACGATAGCCATTTGCGTATATTTTGACTAACATATGCCCAAATTTTTTTTCTTTTAACGCAATGAATTACTTATCCTGAAATATGTATTGTGTGAATAAAACAGGAGGATTACCAAGTAACTCAACATCGAATTTGAGGCTCGGAATAACATATTTCTCTGCGCTATGCAATCTAAAAGAAATCTCCCACCCTTCGTCGAGAATCATATTTAGTGTTGTCTTGCTTATTGTCTTGTCTCGATTTATCTTCATTGTGAACTCAATTATACGTGTAGGGTAATTGAGCTTTGCTGTCCTATATTGAGGTTTGATGCCATTTACTGTCTTGTTTAATCCAGACCCAATATTGATTGCCTTTACAATAACCGTTGATGAATTATCATCCTTGATAATTTTATAGAACGGTTCTCTTCCAAGTAAGTAAGAAATTAATTTTTCCGGAACATCCTCATGTGCAGAATAAATCCTCATCAATTCATCACGAAAACAATTAAGGACTGGCAGATAAATATTTTCATGGACATTTTCAATTTCGCTCCATTTCCTTTTATTGCGCTTATATTCCTTTAGCTTGTCAAATACGGGACGAATACCATTCCAATATGCATCCGATACGGGATATCCAAGCCATTCCTGACCAAAGTCAAGAATATGTGATAGTCGGGAGTGTTTTACTGCATCATTGTTATTTTTTGCTGAAAAACCGACCTCCCAATGTGACGTTAATCTACTGAATAGAACATCTCTAACATCACCTTCCTCCCCTCTTCCATCGGCTGCAATTTTTATTGAAAGAATATCATTGTCGTGCTTTGGACTAATTAAACCAGGTTCTAACTTGATTAAAGTGTTAATGGTGGCTCTGGCGGACAAAGCATACTTATATTGTTGACTTTCATCAAATTCTGTAAAGAATGATTTTGCAGTATTAAATGCTGCATCCTCTTCGAATCGTGCAGGAATCCCTTTTTCTTCGAGGTATTCCTTATATTCCTTAGCGATAGCATATTCGAATGCTTTGCCATTTTTTACTTGTTCTCCGTTAGGCATCTTCAAAACACTTTTTAATAGAGCAGGCTACAATATATGCAAGATTAACTGGAACTGCATTTCCAATCATTTTATATCCTGTATTGATATTATCGTATTTAAAAATGAAATCATCTGGGAATGTCTGGATTCGCGCAGCTTCTCTCACTGATATTCGTCTATACAAATGCTCTGAACCTGGTACAAACATCTTTACGTCTGCATTGCCCGTTGGGATCATTCTTGGAGCTTGAGGATGAAGCTGAGCCTGCCTTCCGCTCGCTTGCACAGTAAAAGCAACTTCATCCCATGACCTAACCCTGTTCCGACTCATAAATATAGACGAAAAACCTCCTGTCATATATTCATGGTTAGGAACTTTCTTATTCCTTTCACTTCGATTTGTAATTCCATTTGGGAGAGGGAGAGGTTTTTCGTTTCTTAAATCCCAAATAGTATCACGAAGTGTTATTCGTTTACCTTTCGGAGTGGTAGGCTCTGGAAAATTATACTTTACCTTTATATCTTTCCTGATACCAATAAATAGCACTCTTTCTCGGTCTTCAGGTACATCATAATCCGCAGCATTTACGCACTGGAAATACAGGTTATAACCGGGATAACCAAACTCTTTTCCGGCTTCGCTCATCGCTTTTTTAATATCGTCAAGTGCGGAACCATAGCGGGATAAAAGCATACCTTTTACATTCTCGGCTACAAAAAACTTAGGGTGCTTAGCACTTAAAATACGAATGTAGTCGTAGAATAGTTGTCCCCTCTTGTCTTCAAGACCCCTCTTACTGCCGCCTGTGCTCCATGATTGACATGGTGGACCACCTATAATTCCATCGCAATCTGGAATTTCATTTTCCTGGATATCCGTAATAGAGCGGTGATCAAGAGGCGCACTATGGTTAGCCTCATACGTTTCCCATATATCTTTGTCGTATTCGTTTGCCCAAACTATGTCAAATCCAGCTTTTTCAAAACCGAGATCAAGTCCTCCACACCCCGCAAAGAGCGCTACAATTTTAAGTTTCTTTTTTTCCATATAATTTAAATCTCAGACTACTCTCACCACTATAGTAGTGGGGTTCTTGGGGCAAGCATAGTACAACCAATTACTTTGAGCCCGCAAAGGGATAGTCCTTCCCTCTCTATATTTTGAGCCTAAACTATAATGCTTTCTCGTTAATATCCATATTTCTTGAGAATGTCCAGTACCGCTTCCATCATGACATCGTTGATGCTCGATTTGAAGTTCTGATGCTGAATCCTTACAATCTTCTCCTTCAAATCTTCAGGGAGATACAAGGATATCTTCGCCCTCTTTTCATAAGTGCGGGGTCTTCCGATTTTCCTGTTCTCCTGAGAAACAGTCTGCTGATGAACTTCTACAGGCTGACTGTCAAATTCAGCCCGTTTTTCTTTCTCTTCCCTTGATTTGGGAACGCCAATGGTTACGGGTGATGCCTGTTTCCTGACGAACTCCTTTATAATATTCTCTGCCATAAGTATTTGTCGTTTTAATCCTGTTCAATTCTGATAAGTATCTCCTTACCAGCATCCCTATATTCCTTCGCTCCCCTATCCTTGGGATCGTAGCTGAAAATATCCTTGCGGAAAGAAACTGACTGATTGAGTTTCGTATTCTTCCTGATGAAGGGCTTGATGACGTAAGCACCAAATTCCTCTTCTATCTGACCTATATACGACTTGTTGATTGTATCGTTCTCAACCCTCGTGATAAGGCATCCTATGAACCTGAGATAAGGATTCAACCGGTCATCAGCAAGAACCTCATTGTAAACGCCAACAATCATATGCATACCGTCAAGTGACGGCTGGTCCGGAGTGCTGACAAGGACGATGCCGTCAGAAGCAACCATTGCATTCATAATGATGCTTCCCAAAGCCGGTGGACAATCTATGACGATGTAATCGTAATTGTCCTTCACAGGAGCAATCAAGTCCTTGAGAAGATAAACCTTAAGATTTATATGGCTGGTCTCCGCATCGAAATTCGAAAGTTTCAGATCCGCCGGAACAAAGTCAACGTTCTCGTATCTGCTCGACAGAATCGGGAGAGGGTTCAACTTCGGTCCAATCACGAAAGCGTCCTCAATGGTGTTTTCCCATTTGGGAGACTTGCTCGGATCGTCTGATGAAAGCATACGTGTAAGATTGGCCTGAGAATCCAGGTCGATAAACAGAATCCTCTTGCCTATACTCGCCCAGAGTATTCCGATGTTGAAGGCGGACATCGTCTTGGCGACACCGCCCTTGTTGTTCATGAAACTTATAACCTTTCCCATAACAAATAAATTAATGGAACAAAGGTAATACTTTTTTTTCGTTAAAAACGCAAAACAGATATAAAAACTTTTTAACTCATTGTAAATAATAACGCAATAAACAAGATTTACATATTTATTTTCTCTTTATTGCGTTATTAACGAATTGAGTTAATAACTAAAAAATAATATTTTGCGTTATTAACTCAGTATTCTTTGGTCAATTATTGTATTTGCCGTGGCAGTTCATGTACTTCAAACCACTTCCACAAGGACAAGGGTCATTGAGCCCGACCTTCGGAACGAAAGAACCGAAAGTCATTTTCAAAGTATTCTCCACAGATGGCTTTTCAGACTTCTTGGATATTTCATTAGAGGAAAAACCTTTGTAACACCATTTCGGAACATTTTCAATGTAATCCCGAATTATGATTTTCAATTCCCGCTGCCGGGCATCGTCATCAATCAAACCATCAAAAAGACTCAACACTTCCATCATTACATCATCCCCACACTCCTGAGCCTTGAGCCAGATCAAACTTCCCAAAACATCCGAAGTGTGTTTCGACAAACCTATTTCCTTCATGAATGAAATCAATTTCCTTCCATATTTCGAGTCCCTACCAACAAATGGATACAACGGATTCACTCCAGCCGACATATATTCCTCCTTAGTGAAATGACAGTAATCCTTTATCTCCTTCCGTTTTTCCGTTACCATTTTTCCGATGTTCTTACGCATAAAAATTGTGCTTTTATAAATAACATCATCCAAGCATAACAACGGAACTTTCAAAAGAAATGTCTCGGAAAGAAACTGCAATGACATTGCTGCCGATTCTGGATCGGTCTCAAAATCATATACAGAAGCAAACATTTTCATCACATCGTCAAGCTCCAGAAGACCATATATGTTCAACATACCCGTAAGGACAGCCTCAAATTCCATGTAACCGGTAGCAGCCCTAAATGACAAGGCCAATGGCAAATGTTCCCGAATGGAATCATAAATTTCCGGTACAATGGTAAAAATACTGGAATCATCAGTCCGTTCTTCGAACAGGAACCCTAAAGATTCCAATATTGTATGATAAGGCTGAAGAAACATCCGGAATTCGTCCCCTTTCTCCATCTTCACCATTATCTCCAGCAAATCCAACTCTCTCTGTGGAAGACATCGCAACCATTCATCAGAACGGTTGATGATGTAATCCGCAAGAATTGAGGCCATTTCGGATTTACTGAGACTGCTCTCCAATTCACAGTTCATCAGTTCTCCCAGATAACTAATATGCTTCTTGGTACGAACCATCAGAGACTGAAAAATGAATTCCACAACTTTCTCTTTCATGATGTCTTTTTTTGACTAAACTGCGCAAAGATACAAAACACCGCTGACTTGATTGCGTTAATAACCAAAAATATTATTTTTGCGTTAATAACTAAATAACGCAAAAACGAAAACCAGCCTTTCGGCTGTAGGGTAGGGGAGTGCTCCCGGTGAGGCAAAAAGGATAGCAAATTGTCTTTTCCTTTTATGGGGAAATGAAAAAGCCAGAACGATGACATTGACAAAAGGAAATACTTTTTGCCATACGGAGCCATATAACCGGCAAGAGACAGTGTTTCCCATCTGAGAATATATCTTGCGTTTTTAACGCAAAAAAGATAATAACGCAAAAACGTACCCACAGGAAAATCATTCAAATTATTTTAGTTATTAACGCAAAAAGTTAATAACTTTAAAATTATTTTTTTAACTTTGCAGAAACATATGGCGGCTTTCCGTAAGATCGGAAATCCGGGAAACCGCACCGGAAACAAAGAAGCATCCGATACATTTTTTCAAAAAAGATGGAGAAGAAAGAAACGAAAATCATCTGCTTTGCGAACAACAAAAACCGCTGCGGGAAAACTACGACTGTGGCGGCCGTCGGTCAGACATGGGCTGACTGCAAGTTCAAAGTCCTGTTAGTCGACCTGGATGCCCAGGCCACACTAACATCAATGATTACAGGTACAGACCCTGCGAAAAAGGAATGGGAAAGGACAATCGAAAACGCCCTCATCGAAAGGAAGGGACTCCCGATTGCGGAAATAAACGAATATATGCACATAGTTCCCGCAGACATCGAACTCTCCAATTTCGAAAGGGTAACGTCATACATGCAGGGTAGGGAATTCCTTCTTTCAGACTTGCTTGAATCCGTAAAGGGAGAATACGACTATATCCTGATTGACTGCCCTTCGTCACTGGGGATGCTCACCTACAATGCTATGCTCGCCGCCAACTACCTGGTCATAGTCACCAATGCGGAAGCCCTATCCTACAGGGGAATGAATATGGTTTTGGACCTCTACAGAGAAATACACGCAAATAAGAGGCTCAATCCGACCCTTTCCGTAGCCGGAGTGTTTGTTACCCAATATGCAAAGGAAAAGATGGCTGAACTCTATCTTGAACTGATAAAGAAGGACACCGGACCAATACTGATAAATCCCGTAATACGGAAATCAAGGAAATTCGTCCAGGCACCCGGAATTCAGAAGACCATCTTCGAGTTGGATCCGGAAGGCAAGACCGTAATGGAATACCACAAGGGAGCAACCGACCTTGTTCTGAGGATCGAAGGAGGCTTCGTCTAAGTCCCATTCCGAAGAGACATCAAGACTGGCGGTATCAAAGCAAATTGCGGATATGCCATAATAGCCACAGAAATGCCCATATAAAGCGTTTTCCGTATCAAGACAAGGGAATATACTCAAAAAGTCAAAATAACGCTTCATTCGGCGTTAAAAATCCAAAAAAACAAAATCCTCATCCCCGTTACAGTCGTCGACGGGGATTTTTTTTGGAAAACCAAGACACATTTCCGAGTCCTGACTTCCGATTTGCATCAGGTCAGCCAAGACTGAAGAGTCGGAAAAATTCGGCGGCGCAACTCATTTTTTGTTTGTTTTTTTAAAATTTTCCAAAAAATTTCGCTTATGTTCATAACATATATCAGTTATTTATATATAATTTATTCGGACGAAAAATTGAGTTTGTAACCATTTGTATATGAATGTGTTATAAAAAAGAAAAACTACAAAAGTGGGAGAAAAATAGTAGTTTTTTCGGAAAAAGTGGGAAAAATGTAGTAGAAAAGCGGGAGAAAAATAGTAGTTTTTTCGGAAAAAGTGGGAGAAAAGTAGTAGTTTTGAGGGAGAAAAGTAGTAATTCCTCTGCACAAACAGTGCAAATTTAATTGATATTTCTTTCCCAGACTACATTTTCTTCCTACCGCACGACTGACCGGGACAACAGAAAACCAGAACACGCGGATAATCTGAAGAGAATACCACATCCTGTCAAAATCTTTCAACTCAAATGAAATTTCTCCTTTTCCCATAGTATTACTTATATAGATCATAATCTTATATATGTTCTTTGGGAAAGAAATAGCACTTTTATTTAGCAAAATTAATAGTGTAATATTTTTCCTTATTCCAACGATTTAATGAAAATGAAAGATGCTACAAGATTGTTAATCAATATGATAACAAATTTATATGCCCTTCTTTTCTTGCGTTTTCCGTTTCCTGGTGAATCAAAATGGGAAATAAAAGACTTGTTTTAAGTACAATTTTCATAAATTTGTCTCGACTAAAAAAGATGGTGATTATGAAAAGAAAAAATAATACGACGGATATAAACGACACACAAGAACAGAAGTGTCTGTCCCTCAGTGCTGACTCCAACGAAATCATAAGAAATGCACGGAACATTATCGAATCCTACATCTTTGCAACCGGACGTCGTGACCTAACCGTCTTTTCCGAAAGGTTACTGATTATTCTTGCCGATACTGCCCAGAACTTCAACGGTTCAATGACAAACGAAAACAGGCAAATAAGAAATATAAAATTCAGCAACCTTGGTGAAGTTCAAGTCGATATACCCCTGAAGGAAATAGTTGCCGGGAAAAGTTCAAACTATTATCATGCCAGAAAAAGCATAAAAGAACTCCTCGACAAACACATCATCCACCAGTATCCCGCCACCAAAAACGGACAACCCGTTCTGGATAAAAACGGAAAACAAATGTATGTCCTTCAAGGTCACCAGATTATCAACAATATCGACATGAACAAAAAACCGGGCATCGTATCCGTAACCGTGAACCGAATCACCTGGCAGGCTCTGCTCGACATGTCGAAAGGCTACAGGAAATACGATATCACAACCGCACTCATCCTGTCAAAATCAAGCGCTATCAGGATGCTAAAAATCATCAGCAACCAAAACCAACCCTTTCTCCTTTCAATACAGTCCCTGCGCGAACAATGGGAACTCGTCGACAAATACCCGAGAATGAAGGACTTCCTGAAATTCACAATGGAAACAGCCAAACGAGAACTCGATGAAAAATCTTTCTGGACTTTCGACTATAAACCGGTGAACAAGGATGCAACCCCGGGAAACAGAACCCCGACACATATCCTCATAATACCGAAGAAAAACGAAAACCTCGTGACGAAAACCGATATCAAACTCAGCAACGAGGCTTATGAAACCCTTATGATTCAATTCAACATGTCTCCGAAACTCATCATGGAGTATGCCGACAGCCTCACTGAAGCCGAATCTGCAGGAGAACTCAACGGACTTCTTAAAAAATTCCATTACCTCTACAATCTGGGAACATTATCTCAAAAAGAAATACTCGAACTCATCAAACGAACCTACAAAGGAAAACAAAAAGACCTTGACATCCCAACCAAATCTGATATGCCTCATACCTTGTTCGACAATGAAATTGAAGAACAATCAACCGAAACAGAAACAACAGAAGAACTCTCCGAACTAAAAAAACTCCTGACGGAAAAATACGGCTTCACAAAACAGGAACTCGAAAGAAACAAAGACGTAATCAACAATGCAGAATTGAATTACGGAGCCGAAACCCTATCCAAAAACCAACAGAATATTGAAAATTCATCCAACAAAAAAGGATACATCATCACCATACTCAAAGCCACTTCCTTCATACCGCAACAATCCACCCGCCCACAACGGGTATCCCGACTGCGAGTCTGCTCCGCCGATAAATTCTCCAACGAAAATCCGTCCATTAAAACACCGGAAGAACTCTAATCTGGTGAATCTTCCAAGGCCAGTCCTAACTGACTGACACCAACCGCCGCAGTAAGGCTAATTGTCCGAAAGGATGTTACAGTATTAGCAAACCCATCCCTTCCTAACATAGAAATAATTATTGCATTATTTCGTTAATAACGCAATAACGCAATAACGCAATAACGCAAAAAACCTCTCTCAACGCACTGAACACGCTGTCATGCATCCCCGTCCCCACGTCATCATTGATAGTTCAATGATGCGTGGCTCCGGGGACGGATGCTACCCTTTTCCCGTTCGGTTTGGATTTTATCTGATTGTTCACGTCTGAACAAACAGACTCATCCTCGCCTCACAGCGGTCCGCATCCTATGCACTGACTGCGTAAAGAACTTGATTCAACTACCAATCCGTTTCCCCTCAATAATCCCCGTGTCCAAAAGCGATCCACATCTGTGGAACTCAAAGACAAGATTTCGATTTTGACCCCGGGGATTTATCTTTATTCCAACAGGAGGATACCCTCCTGAAAACAATCCAACTATAAAATTTCACTGCAATCAGTATCAACTACCCCCGCCTAAAGGCAGGAGTTTCCACACATATTTTATTTTAAAGCAAAATTATGGAAATCGATAATATCTACAATGAAGATTGCCTCGTTGGTATGAAGAATATTCCCGACAAGAGTATTGACTGCATCATTT
>CAMCFO010000016.1 GCA_945874155.1 uncultured Bacteroidales bacterium | reverse complement strand
GAGAGGTCGGAAAACGAAAGTAGGAAGAAAACTTTCGTTTTCCTCCTACTCGATTAAGTTGAACTCGCCTCGGGTATATAACCAATATACCTGAGCGAGCATAGAAAAACTTTAGCTATTTTTGCAGTGGCATAGAAAAATTTTGATAATCAGGGTAAAGCGAGATTATATGGACAATTATAATAATCTGAGTACCAATAAGAAATATAATGTGATATTCATCTGCCACGGTAATATTTGCAGGTCTCCGATGGCGGAGTTCATATTCAGGCATCTGGCTACGGAAATGGGACTCGAGGATGAATTTGAAATCAGCTCAGCAGCGGTTTCTTATGAGGAGGAAGGCAATGGAATTTACCCTTATGCGGCTGACACACTCTTAAGACATTCGATTCCGTTCGGGAGGCACCGGGCTCACAGGATAACCAGACAGGAGTACGATGATGCTGATCTCGTAATCGTGATGGATTCTTCAAATATGCGTCTGATCCGAAGGATAACCGGGGACTGCAGCAAAGTGCACAAATTGCTGGAATATACAGTTATGGAGCAAGATGAAGTTGCAGGTTACGAAACTGTCACAAATCCTGATGAAGTCCCGGATGTGGCAGATCCTTGGTATACAGGCAATTTTGAGCAGGCTTATTCCGATATTTTCCGCGGATGCCGGGCGCTTTTATATGCATTACTCAAGTTTCGCAAGTCTCATCATTGCTGATGGTTGCAATCCTGGCAGTTCAGATTTCCTCGCGGATGTTGTAGCTGTTGCGGTCTGAGTTGCTGCGGGAAATCATCTCGCCGAGGAAGCCGGTCAGGAACATCTGGGCACCGAGAATCAGGCAAACCAGTGCAAGGTAGAACAGAGGTTGTTCGGTGACGGGTCTGAACACCTGGTAATGTGCCTGCTGGATAAGTTTCTCAATTATCACCCACAGGGTTATTACTCCTCCAAGGAAGAAAGTCACAAGTCCTGTGAAACCGAAAAAGTGCATAGGCTTCTTGCCGAAGGTGCTCAGGAACCACAGCGACAGAAGGTCCAGGAAACCGTTCACGAACCTGTTGACTCCGAACTTGCTCTTTCCGTATTTTCTTTTCTGGTGGTGTACAGGCTTTTCTGTGATTCTGCAGTAGCCGGCGTTTTTGGCAAGGTAAGGGATATAACGGTGCATTTCCCCATAGACCTCAATGCTCTTTACAACTTCATTCTTATATGCCTTGAGGCCGCAGTTCATATCGTGCAGTTTCAGCCCGGTAATTTTTCTCGCCGTTGCATTGTACAGTTTTGATGGCAAATTTTTCGTGAGCTTATTGTCCTGACGATGCTGTTTCCACCCTGAAACTATGTCCCAATCGTCCTCCACTATCATTCTGTAGAGTTCAGGTATTTCCTCCGGAGAGTCCTGCAGGTCTGCATCCATAGTCACGACCACCCTTCCTTCAGCTGCTTTGAATCCGCAAAACAATGCGGCAGATTTACCGTAATTCCTTCTGAACGATATGCCTCTGATGCATTTGTCCTCCGAAGCCAAGCGTGAGATGACTTTCCAGGAACCATCCGTACTCCCGTCGTCAGTCATTATTATTTCAAAGCTCAATCCGCTGTTGTCCAGGGATGAATGGATCCAGCGGACCAGTTCTTCAAGAGAGTCTTCTTCGTTGTAAAGTGATATGACAATGGACAAATCCTTTGAATATTCCATAGTTAGGCAATTATTGTTCATCAACTTCCTCTTCGTCCGCATCATCAGCATCTTCCACCACGGCTTCCTGATCTTCAATATGTTCAGTCTCAATATGCTTTCGGAAAGCTGCAAAAGGGTCCATCCTCGGAATGCCTCTCGAGAGAATGGCAGAAAGCAGCACCCCATAGATGATGCAGTAAATCAGATTTGAGAAGAATGTTATCATCGGAAGGCTTCCCCTAACTTCTTCCATTGCCTTCAAGGTATTGGAATCCAAATTGTTGGAATACAGAGACATCGCCATATTGTAGGCTTCATCCAGTGAATCCGGCTTGATGAACATAAGGTCTGCAAGACTTACCGTCGCATAGACAAGAGCCGAAAAAGATGCTGCCCACACACCCAATCTCATCGTGTGCAGATTGTTCACCTGCTCATATTCCCTTGTCAATTTCAGCATAAAATACCTCATCAGATAAATGCAGCCCAAGAATTTCGCAATCCACAGCAGCATATTCAGGATGGACACAACAGCCGTTGACGGAATCCAGGCGGAAATGTTCTCGGTTATCAGCAGATGGGCAGAAGACACGGCACCTAGCGTCAGTCCTGCAATGGATGCCAAATTCAATATGGCTTTTTTGGAGACAGTCTCTTTCATTTTTTTTCTTAATGAATGGATAAGTGCACAAATATACGCAAAAAATTCGTACCTTTGCCGTCTTGATGTAAAACAGGGGCGGTGTTTGTAGATCGGCCCTAAAAACAAAACAAATTATGATAGACATTACATTTCCAGACGGCAGCGTCAGGTCTTTCGAAGACGGCGTAACCGGTTATCAGATTGCAGAAGGAATCAGCCCGAGGTTTGCGGCTGACGTTTTGGCTATGACAATCAAGACTCCCGGCAGCACAAGGGAGACAGCCTACGATTTGGACAGGCCTCTTCACGAAAATTGCTCCATCGCATTCCATAAATGGGATTCCGACCAGGCGAAGAGAGTTTTCTGGCATTCTACGGCACACCTTATGGCCCAAGCTCTTGAGAACCTCTATCCGGGTGTGAAATTCGGAATAGGACCGGCTCTTGAAAACGGATTCTACTACGATGTCGATCTTCAGGGACGCCAGATTACCGAGGCAGACCTCAAGACCATAGAAAACAAGATGATGGAGTTGGCAAGGACAAAGGAAGCATTTGTACGCGAAGACGTGTCCAAGGCAGACGCCCTCAAGACCTTCACTGAAAAAGGTGACGAATACAAGGTCGAGCTCATCAAAGACCTGGAAGACGGTACCATAAGTTTCTACAGCTGCGGCAATTTCACAGACCTTTGCAGGGGACCTCACCTTCGTGACACTTCTGTCATCAAGGCAGTGAAACTCACCGCAATAGCAGGTGCCTACTGGAGAGGAGACCAGGAACGTCAGCAACTCACCCGTATCTACGGAATATCTTTCCCTAAGAAATCCCTGCTGGATGAGTACCTCGTCCTTATGGAGGAGGCTAAGAAGAGGGACCACAGGAAAATAGGAAAGGAAATGGAACTCTTCACATTCTCGTCCAAGGTGGGAATGGGACTTCCGTTGTGGCTGCCTAAGGGTGCCGAACTTCGCGGACGCCTCGAGGAATTCCTCAAGAAAGTGCAGAAATCCTATGGCTATCTGCCAGTTGTGACTCCGCATATAGGTAACAAGGAACTTTATGTGACTTCCGGCCACTATGCAAAATACGGTAAGGATTCATTCCAGCCGATCCACACTCCGCAGGAAGGTGAGGAGTATCTGCTCAAGCCTATGAACTGCCCTCACCATTGTGAAATCTACCGCAGCAAGCCAAGGTCCTACAAAGACCTGCCTCTGCGTTTCGCTGAGTTCGGTACAGTTTACCGTTACGAGCAAAGCGGTGAGCTTCACGGACTTACAAGGGTGCGCAGCTTCACCCAGGACGATGCTCACCTGTTCTGCCGTCCGGACCAGCTAAAGGAAGAGTTCGAGAAGGTGATCGACATCATTCTCTATGTATTCAAGACATTGAACTTCAAAGAGTTCACTGCTCAGATTTCTCTGCGCGACCCTGAGAACCCGACAAAGTACATAGGTTCCGACGAGAACTGGCAGAAGGCTGAGTCTGCAATTATTGAGGCTTCGGCAGAAAAGGGTCTGCCTACGGTTGTGGAATATGGCGAGGCTGCTTTTTACGGACCGAAACTGGACTTTATGGTCAAGGATGCCATAGGAAGAAAATGGCAGTTGGGCACCATTCAGGTGGACTATAACCTTCCTGAACGTTTCGGACTGGAGTATGTGGGTGCAGACGGACAGAAACATCGTCCGGTTATGATTCACAGGGCTCCGTTCGGTTCTCTGGAAAGATTTGTGGCTGTGCTTCTCGAACACACTGCCGGAAAACTGCCTCTATGGCTTGCTCCGGATCAGGTTAACATAGTGCCAGTCAGCGAGAAATATTCAGAATATGCAAAAAAAGTTTGTAATTTGCTGAATAATTCCGATATTCGCGCCTCTATTGACGACCGCAACGAAACGCTCGGCAAGAGAATCAGGGAATCGGAACTCAAGAGAATACCTTTCCTGGTGATTGTCGGTGAAAAAGAAGAGGCCGAAGGTCTCGTTTCAGTGCGCCGTCAAGGAGGAATTGACGAAGGGGCAATGACCATAGATGACTTCATCACATTGGTTTCCAATGAGGTAAAGGCGCAGCTGGCATAGTCCCGGTTCGTTGTGAATTATTAATTATTTAATTTTATAGGAGGATAAACCTATCGCAGCACCATTTAAACCTACTCCGCGCCCTCAGGGTCCGAGACCACAGCAGGGCCGTCCTGTGCAGAATCAGAAAAAGGACGAAGACGGATTGAGAATCAATAACGAGATCAGAGTGCCTCAGGTGAGGCTGGTCGGAGACAATATCGCCGAGCCGGGTATATATCCGATAGCCAAGGCTCTGAAACTCGCTGATGAACTCGAACTTGACCTGGTGGAGATAAGTGCCAAGGCCGACCCTCCTGTGTGCAAAATACTTGACTACCAGAAATATCTGTACCAGCAGAAAAAGAAAGCAAAGGAGATGAAGTCCAATGCTTCCAAGGTGGTCATCAAGGAAATCCGCTTCGGTCCGAATACCGATGAGCACGATTTCCAGTTCAAACTGAAGCACGCGATGGAATTCCTTCAGGAAGGAGCCAAGGTGAAGTCTTCAGTCTTCTTCAAGGGAAGGTCCATAGTTTATGCGGACCAGGGAGAGAAACTCCTCCTCCGTTTTGCTGTGGAACTTGAAGAATATGGAAGGGCAGAGCAGATGCCTAAGCTCGAAGGCAAGAGAATGTTTATGATGATTGCTCCGCTGCCCAAGAAAAAGTAAAAACGCGCCTTGTGGCGCCAAGTATTTATTATAAACAGTTAAATGATTTAGCTATGCCGAAAATCAAGACCAACTCCGGTTCAAAAAAGCGTTTTGCGCTTACCGGAACGGGAAAAATCAAGAGGAAGCATGCTTACAAAAGCCACATCCTCACAAAGAAGACCAAGAAGCAGAAGAGAAATTTGACTCACATCGGACTGGTTGCCGCTGCTGACCAGAAGAGAGTTAAAGCTTTGTTGGTTCTGTAATTATCATTAATGTCAAACTTGGAATTGCAGTAAGAAAAGCTCCTGAAAGATCGGACACTGCTTCCATAACACAGTTAAATTATGCCAAGATCGGTAAACTCAGTAGCCTCCAGGGCTCGCCGCAAAAAAATTCTCAAGAGAACCCGCGGTAATTTTCTTTCAAGAAAGAATGTCTGGACTGTAGCGAAGAACACCTATGAGAAAGGTCTGACCTACGCTTATCGTGACCGCAAGGCCAAGAAGCGTTCTTTCCGTGCACTTTGGATTCAGAGAATCAATGCTGCCGCACGTCAGTACGGCATGACCTACTCTCAGTTTATGGGCAGAATCGCAAAGCAGAACATCGGTCTCAACCGTAAAGTTCTCGCAGACCTTGCCATGAACAACCCTAAAGCTTTTGAAGCTATAATCAATTCTGTAAAATAGTTTTGTAGAATGAGCCTGAAGGAATTTTTCCACAATCGCTGGGTGAGGTTCGGTTTCTGGGCCGTGCTCTATGTGCTGTGGATAATCTGGCTCGAAAGCTGGTGGTGGTGGACTCTCGGCCTGGTGGCAGGCCTCGCCATTATCTTTGACCTCTGCGTCACCAAGAAAGTCAAATGGCTTTTCTGGAAGAAGGAGTACAAGGAAGGCGAAAAGCACAATGTGGCTTTGGAGTGGCTGGATGCAATCATCTTTGCCGTGGTCGTGGTGACTTTCATCAACATCTTCTTTTTCCAGGCTTTCAAAATTCCTTCATCGTCGATGGAAAGTTCCCTTTATACGGGAGACCATCTGTTCGTCAGCAAACTCTCCTATGGCCCGAGGATGCCTCAAACTCCTCTGACCATACCTTTCACTCACAATGTCATAGGAAGCAAGGAGTCTTATTCCACGGCAATCCAGTGTGACTACAAGAGACTGAAAGGCTTCGGAAGAGTCAAGAGAGGAGACTGTGTGGTGTTCGGATTTCCGAATGGAGACACCGTCCTCACGAAAACTCCGGCTGAAGACTACTATATGCTCTCAAGGCTTTACGGCAGGGAGAATGTGATCCGGAACTATGGACCTGTGAAGGTCAGGCCTTCAGACAAGAAAGACCATTATGTCAAGAGATGCGTCGCCATTGCAGGAGACTCATTGCAAATCAAGGACGGAAGGGTTTATGTCAATGGCGAAGCACAAGAAATCCTCCCCGGAATGCAGAGCAGTTTTACAGTGGTCACCAACGGACAGAGATTGAGCGCAAACACGCTTGACCGTTTGGGAATCAACAGAGCTGAATTGTGGTACGATTCCAACTTGCCCGGTTATCCGGCCATTCCTCTGACAGCAGCGATGCTTGAAGAACTGAAATCCAACCGCAATGTCGTTTCGATACAGGAGAATATAGATGTCTATCCACCGGATTTTCCGGACTCATGGAAAACCATCTTCCCGTTCAGCGAGGACTTTCAATGGACAAGGGACAATTTCGGACCGCTTTGGATTCCATCACAGGGAGCTGAAGTCAGCCTCGACCTTGAAAATCTGCCGCTTTATGAAAGGATTATCACTTCCTACGAAGGCAACGATTTGAAAGTCAGTGAGTCTGGAGAAATTTTCATAAACGGCGAAAAGGTTCAGTCCTACACCTTCAAACAGGATTATTACTTTATGATGGGAGACAACAGGCATAACTCTCTCGACTCCCGGTACTGGGGATTCGTCCCTGAGGACCACGTGGTCGGAAAGCCTGCCCTGATATGGCTCTCACTCGACGGGAACAAGAGTTTTCCCGCAAACATTAGGTGGCGGAGATTTTTCAAACTGCTCTGAAATTTTGCAAATTAGCAATTTTTTCACGACATTTGCAGCCCGCTGAATTTGATAATATTAAAAAAGTATATACAATGGCAAAGGTTTGTCAAGTTACAGGCAGAAAGAGAATGGTCGGCAACAACGTCGCTCACTCCAAACTGCGCACAAAGCGCATATTCGCCCTGAACCTCAAGACCAAGAAGTTCTGGTCTGAGGCAGAACAGAGATTCATCACCCTTAAAGTATCCTGCAAGGGTATGAGGCACATCGAAAAGAACGGTCTCGACGCAGTTGTCAGGGACGCTCAGAAGAAAGGATTCATTGACCTCGTTTAATTGATTCGGAATTATGGCAAAGAAAGCTAAAGGAAATAGGGTGCAGGTGATTCTTGAATGCACCGAACAGAGGGAAAGCGGTGTGCCTGGTATCTCCAGATACATCACTACCAAGAATAAGAAGAACACGACTCAGCGTCTGGAGCGTATGAAATACAATCCGTTCCTTCACAAGGTGACGCTTCACCGTGAAATTAAGTAAGACAGGAGGATTGAACTATGGCAAAGAAAGCAGTCGCAACCTTCGCTGCCGGTAAGGGCGGTAAGAAAATGGTTAGATGCATACGTATGGACAAGTCACCTAAGACTGGTGCGTATGTATTCGATGAGCTTCTCGTTGAGGAGGCTCAGGTCAAGGATTTTTTCGCTAAGAAATAATTCACGACGAAAGTCAGTTTTATCGGGCGGGTATTTTTACCCGTCCTTTTTCTGTTTGGGGATGCCCGCTCGGGGCGGAAGAGACGACAATTCGGGTTGGATAAGTGGTGCCGAATGATTATATTTGCAGGTTTGAAAACTCAAAGCTTATATGGGTATTTTTGACAAGGGAACAAATAAGACCAACAGGGGCTTCTTCGAGAGGCTCTCAAGGGCCATAGTGGGCAAGACCCGCATAGATGACGGGATTCTGGATGCTATGGAAGAGGCTCTCGTAGAGACAGATATGGGCGTGGATACCACTCTCAAACTCATAGATGCGCTTGAGGAAAGAGTGAGCCGGGACCGTTATGTTACCCTTGAGGAACTTACGGCTATGCTCCAGGATGAAATATCGAAACTTCTGGACGTGGATGGAGCCCGAAACGATGGTCGTATCATAGACCAGTCCCGAAAGCCCTATGTGATACTCGTAGTGGGGGTCAATGGCGTGGGCAAGACAACCACTATCGGCAAACTCGCCTCCAAACTTGTTTCCGAAGGCAAGAAGGTCGTGCTTGGGGCTGCTGATACCTTCAGGGCGGCAGCAGTGGAACAGCTCACAATTTGGGCGGAGCGTTCCGGAGCCGACATCGTGAAGCAGGAAATGGGTTCTGACCCGGCTTCTGTGGCGTATGATACCGTAAAATCCGCAGTTGCGAAAGGCGCGGATGCAGTGATTATCGACACCGCAGGACGTCTCCACAACCGCATCGACCTGATGAACGAGCTTACCAAAATCCGCAATGTCATTGCCAAGGTGATTCCCGATGCTCCCCACGAGGTACTGCTTGTGCTCGATGCCTCCACAGGTCAGAACGCCGTCCAGCAGGCCACTGAGTTCTTGCGCGCCACCAAGGTCAATTCCATTGCTCTGACCAAGCTCGACGGTTCGGCCAAAGGCGGAGTGGTGGTTTCCATAGTGGATAAATTCCAGATTCCTCTCAAATACATAGGCATAGGAGAAGGAGTGGACGACCTCAAATTCTTCGATGGACAGGAGTTCTCCAAATCCCTTTTCGACATATCCCAGATTTCCGGAAAATAAATAAAACAACGACAATATGACAATTTCTTATAACTGGCTGAAGGACTACCTTGAGTGCGATCTCACCCCCGCTCAGGTGGCAGATGCACTGACCTCGATAGGTCTTGAAGTGGATTCGGTGGAGACCGTGGAGGAAATTCCCGGCGGCCTTGCAGGTGTGGTGGTGGCAGAGGTGGTGGAGTGTACCGAACATCCGGACTCCGACCATCTTCACGTGACTAAGGTGAATGCCGGCAGTCCTGAACTGCTGCAAGTCGTATGCGGTGCGCCAAATGTGGCTGCAGGTCAGAAAGTTCTGCTCGCAACCATAGGCACTGTCCTTGGAGAAGACTTCAAAATCAAGAAGTCCAAAATCAGGGGAGTCGAGTCCTTCGGAATGATATGCGCTGAAGATGAACTCGGTATAGGCACATCCCACGACGGCATTATGGTGCTTGATCCAGATGCCGTACCGGGCACTCCGGCGAAGGATTACCTTCATCTTGCCACAGACACGGTTATTGAAATCGGACTCACCGCAAACAGGGTTGATGCGGCTTCGCACATCGGAGTGGCCCGTGACCTGTATGCTTGGCTCTGCCACAACAATATCCCTTGTAAACTGAACCTTCCCGATGTCTCCGCCTTTGCTGAAAACGGAAGCGAAGCGGATGCCATTCCTGTGGAAGTTCTTGCTAAAGACGATGCTCCGAGATATTTCGGGGCACGCCTGACGGATGTGAAGATTGGACCGTCCCCTGAGTGGTTGCAGAAAAAATTGCTTTCTGTGGGCCTCAGACCTATAGACAATGTGGTGGATATAACCAATTTCATTCTTATGGAACTCGGACAGCCTCTTCACGCCTTCGATGCGGCGAAGATTGCCGGACGCAAGGTCGTGGTCCGCAGGGCTGGCGAAGGAGAAAAGCTTGTGACATTGGACGGAGTTGAGCGCAGTCTTTCTGCCGAAGACCTTGTCATTGCAAACGAAAATGCTCCTATGTGTCTGGCCGGTGTGTTCGGAGGCGCTGATTCCGGAATTTCCGAAAGCACAACGGAACTCTTCCTCGAGATTGCTTATTTCAATCCTGTGACCATAAGGAAGACTTCCAAGCGCCACACTCTCAAGACAGATGCATCTTTCCGCTATGAAAGGGGATGCGACCCGCTTGTGCTTGAATATGCTGCCAAGAGGGCTATACTGCTCCTTCAGGAAATCTGCGGCGCCAAACTTGTCGGCAAGGTGGTGAAGGTGGAGTCCCGTACATTCGAGAAAAAGCAGGTGGAGTTGGACTACAACCGCATTGAATCCTTCATCGGCAAGAAGATTGGGCACGATACAATCGAATCCATACTTCGCAATCTCAACTATGACTTCATCAGCAAGACTGAAAATGGGGCAACGGTGGCAGTGCCTTCCTATATGATAGACGTTTACCGTGAGTGCGACGTTGTGGAGGAAATCCTGCGTATCTATGGATACAACAATATCGAGCTGCCGGCAATGATGAGAATGTCGGTGGTGCCTGACGTGAAACCTGAGCCTGAGGCAGTCAGAAACACGATTTCAGACTACCTTGCAGCCAACGGTTTTGTGGAGACAATGAACAATTCCCTCACCAAAGCGGCTTATTACACCAAACTCCAGACTTATCCGGAGGCGAATTGCGTCAGAATCATAAACCCTCTCAGCTCAGACCTCAATGTGATGCGCCAGACCTTGATACTCAACGGCCTGGAGGTTATTGCATACAATATCAACCGTCAGATGAGCTATCTCAAGACCTTTGAATACGGTTCAGTTTACAGGTTGAAGAATCAGGTTGAGACACCGGAACTTTCGGACATTGAGGAGGCTCAGAAGTATGCCCTTTTCATCACCGGAACTCCTGAGAAATCCTGGAGGACTGACTGTGGAAAGAGCAGCTATTATCAGTTGAAGGGCTATGTGGAGGCTCTGTTCAGACGCTTCGGAGTGGACCTTTATCAGTTGGAAACTGATGCGGCTCCTTCCGATATTTTTGCTGACGGTATGGTTTACAAACTTCAGGGCAGTAAAGCTCAGGTGGCGGTCATAGGTTCAGTTGCACCGGCCCTGCTCAAGCAGTTCGGTATCCGCCAGAGTGTTTTTGCAGCTGAAATTGGCTGGAAGGAACTCTTTGAACTCGTGAAGAGGAACAAGATTGCCTACAAGGAATTGCCTAAATATCCGGAGGTCAAGAGAGACCTTGCACTGCTGTTGGATGAGAGCGTAAACTTCGCAGACCTGCGCAGAACAGCTTTCCGCAACGGCAAGAAACTGCTTAAGAAGGTATCACTCTTCGATGTTTACAGGGGCGACAAAATCCCTGAGGGAAAGAAGCAGTATGCCCTCAGTTTTGTTCTTCAGGATCTGGAGAAAACCCTCACCGACAACGATGTGGAGAGGATAATGGACAATCTTGTGAAAGCTTTTGACCGCGAACACGGCGCAAAACTCAGATAATGTACCGAAGGTTGCCGGCATATCTGCTTCTCGTGCTTTGCTTGATTTCATCCTGCAAAAGGGGTAACCGTGTCATTCCCAAGGACAAATTTGCTGAAATCTATGCAGAAATGTTCGTGCTGGACCAATGGCTGGATGACAACAGGGAGGTCCGCAGGAGGGCAGATACCACCTTGGTTTACGCTCCTGTGCTTGACAAATACGGATATAGCTATAATGACTATCTGCTCAGTGTGGAAGAGTATATGAGGGACCCTATGAGGTATTCCCGCATACTGAGGTCCACCTCCGAGATACTCAACCGGCGACTTGAAGAATTGAAGGGCGTGCAGGAGGAGGAACTTGCAAGGGCGAGGGCGGCACATCGTCTGGATTCCCTGATAAAGAGTGTCAACTTCAATATGGATTCGGTGTTGCTGGCTATGATGCGCACTCATCCTACAGACAGCATTGTGGCGGTGGCTGATTCTGACGGTTTCCTCTCGTTCCGCTTTGTCTGCGTATCCGATACTGTTTATGACGGTCCGGCCATGGTGTTGAAAGACAGTCTTTTGGCAGAACTTTCCGACAGTTTGAAGGCAGATTCTTCCGACAGTTTGACGACTCCTTCTGTGGACAGCCTTGTTCTTGAAGCCCCAAGATTTAAGGAAGCGCCGGAAAGGCCTCATAAGCATATGGATATAAGCAATTCACTCGTCCCACATATGGCAAGAGACAAGAAATAATATGCTTCATTTCGACAAAATAGTTTTCGGCCCCATTCACAGCAGAAGGCTGGGGTCCAGTTTGGGGGTGAATCTGTTGCCTTCCGACGGGAAACTGTGCAATTTCGATTGCATCTACTGTGAGTGCGGCTGGAACCGGGACAATGCCTTTGTGGAACCGCTCCCGACTGCAGCACAGGTCAAGGAAGCCCTTGAACTCAAGTTGTCCGCGAGTTCGTCAGACGGGGAAAAAATAGATTCCATAACCTTTTCCGGCAACGGAGAGCCGACGCTCAACCCCGACTTTGCTGAAATTATAGACATAACCATTGCTTTGAGGGATAAATATATGCCTTCGGCCAAGGTCTCTGTCTTGTCTAATGCCACCAGATGCGCCATTCCGGAAATTCGCTCTGCCCTCAGGAAGGTGGACAATCCCATTCTGAAACTCGATGCGCCCACTCCGGCCCTTGCTGCACTTGTCAACAAACCTGTAGGCAAATACGATCCCGCATTCATAGTCAAAGCGCTTGAAAGCTTCGAGGGGGATTTCATACTCCAGACAATGTTCCTGCGTTCGGACAATTTCGACAGCGCATCACAGCAGGTGCTCGGGCCCTGGAAGGACATAGTGAGACATTTGAGGCCCCGTCAGGTTATGGTCTATTCTCTGGACAGGGAGACTCCGCAGAAGGGGCTCGTAAAATATGACAGGGAAATATTGCAAAATCTGGTGAAAGACTTGACAGACGAAGGGATAAATATTACATTTGCTTGAATCACAAAAACATCCTATATGATTGATTATCTTTCCAAATATGGCTATACGCCGAAAGCTGAGGAAATTGATGCCAAACTTGCCCAAATTTCCCAGAACGTAAACAATTTTATGACCGAAGAGGTGCTCAAGAAATGCTTCTCAATGCTCGACCTGACCACGCTGAAATCTGACGACACTCCAAGTTCCGTGAGCGCCTTCGTTGAGAAAGTGAACTCGTTTGCGGAGGATTATCCGGATTGGCCTCTGCCTGCATCCGTCTGCGTCTATTCCAACTTTGCTTCGGTGGTGGACAAGGTGCGCAGAAAAGATTTCCATATCACCGTGGTATCCGCTTGCTTCCCTACTTCCCAGTCCTTTCTGGAGGTGAAACTCCTGGAGTGCGAAAAGGCTGTTGAGGCTGGTGCAGATGAAGTCGATATAGTCTTGGCCCTCAATGCTTTCCTTGATTCGGATTTCGAAAAGGCATACGATGAAATCGCTGCTGTGAGGAAATGTATAGATGCCGCTGCTTCAAAACAGGGCAGACAGGTGCATCTGAAGGTGATACTTGAGACCGGGCTGCTTCAGAATCCGGAAAATATTGCAAGGGCATCTTTCCTCGCAATGGAAGCGGGTGCAGACTTCATAAAGACATCCACAGGCAAGGTTTCCGTCAATGCCACTCCGGCTGCCGCTTTTGTGATGTGCCAGTGCATTGCAGCCTATTATGCCAAGACCGGCAAGAAAATAGGATTCAAGCCGGCAGGAGGCATTTCCACTGCCGAGGATGCTGTTTGCTACTATCTGATTGTGTCCAATATCCTGGGCGAAGAATGGTTGAATCGCGACCTTTTCCGCTTCGGAGTGAGCCGGGTGGCCAACAGCATATTGTCTGCTGCTGAACAGAAGACCATAAAATATTTCTGAGACAAGTTCACGTAGCCGCTGATTCAACCGATAATTCTCAAGTGTATGAGAACAAGGGGGTTGAATGGAACAGAATGGCTCAAAACAATCCGAGATACGTATCTTGGTCCCTGAAATACACTTGTAAATATGCCCTGCACGACGGTGTGGGGCATATTTTTGCAATTAACGGCTGAAAATTTCATTCAGCGGAAAATGGCCTTTAGTTTTGCACCGGAAATTAAAACTAAAAGCTATGAAACGTATATTGATTAAACTCGCAGCAGGGCTTCTGCTTCTCTCTTGTGAACACGTCGATGTTGACTCAGGACCCGGTCCATACGGCGATGTGGTGACCCACGATGAAATCATTCTGGGCCGGCAACTTGAAGATCCGTTCAAGACAGAAAATATGACCAAGGCGCTGCAGGCCCTGTATCCTACGAAGGCTGAACGGCTGCCGCTGGAAAGTACGGATTACTATGTCCGCTTCCTGCCCGGGACCCAGGCCGAATTTGACCTTCTCAAATCAAAGGGGATTGAACTTCTGGACCATCCTGTGGACTATGAGGTGCTCAAGGAGGGGGACTGGTATCACGACCCTTCGATAGACGAGAAGGAGATAACCTGGCAGTATGCAGTGGTGCCCAAGGATTTCGATTTTCCGGAGAATATCGAATATCAGATTCTGCACGGCTGTTACCTTTCATCCAACGATCCGGCCACCAAATCGGACGGCCTGGACTGGGATGAGATTGAAAGGAAGGCCTTTGAACTGACAGGTAATGAAAGTTTTCTCGAAGAGGGAACCAAAGCCTCAAAAGTGAATCCGGAAGGCCGTATAACCATCTGTGATTCCCAGTATGCCGGAGGAAAACCTGTGGGAGTCTCCGGGGTGACTGTCTCTTGCAATGCCTTTGTCAAATTTGCCAGGGCTTATACCGACCGCGATGGCTACTACAGAATGGACAAAAGCTTTTCATCCAAGTTGCGTTACAGGATTATGTTCAAGAATGAAAAGGATTTCTGCATAGGTTTCAATTTCATATTGGTCCCTGCTTCTGTTTCCACCTTGGGCAAAATGGGACCGGAAGGGGCGAGCATCGAAGTCACCAGGGATTCGGAAGAAAAGCTCTACAGGCGTTGTGTGGTGAACAATGCAGCCTACGACTACATAATGCGTTGCAACGATCAGGATATGGGTGTCTGTCCGCCTCCCGGGGATATGAGAATCTGGATTCTGCCTTTTATGGAGGAAAGCAGTTGTGCAATGCTGCATCACGGGGCCTTCATTTCGGAGCCGCTCATTGCCACGGCCTTGGGATCTTATGCCTTTCTTGCCAAACTGTTCTCCCCTGATGTCACAATTGGCGTTTCGGGTGATGACAGTTATGGCGAAATCTACGCCACGACAGTGCACGAACTTGCTCACGCGTCCCATTACGCTGTGGTAGGAAACGATTTCTGGAATCCATATATAAAATATATACTGACTTCGTTCACTTCCTCGGGAGATGCGTATGGAACTGGGGCTGAAGAAGGATATGGCTATTGTGAGGTCGGGGAAATGTGGGCATACTATCTGTCCAGCCTGCTCTACAAGGAAAGATATGGAGGACAGTTGAGGGATTTCGGTGCCGACAATTGGTTCAAGCCTCAAATATTCAGATATATAGATCAGAGGGGAGTGGGCCGGGAAGTCATTTTTGAGGCTCTCGGGCAAAAAGAGGTTGTGGATATTGTTTCCCTGCGCAGCGCATTGATCAAATTGGTGCCTGCCAAGAAGACCGTGATTGAACAAGCCTTTGCCCTCTATGGAAAATAGATGCAGATATTGCGGACTCCTGCTTCTGACACTGCTTCTGCTGTCAGTCTCTCCGGATCTGAAGGCTCAGAGATTCACTTTATCGACCAATCTTCTCGAATATGCCAATCTGGGAACTCTCAATCTGGATGCTTCTTTCGGGGTGGCTCAGAAATGGTCAGTGGTGGCAGGAGTCAGGTACAATCCCTTCTCATTCGAATCCGACCGCAACGGACGTTACTACAATCGCCAGCATTCTTGGTCGGCCGGTGCAAAATACTGGCTCTGGCACGTCAATTCGGGTTGGTGGTTCGGCAGCAAGCTCCGTTATCAGGAGTACAGCAGCGGAGGACTTTTCAGGAAGACGTCCGAGGAGGGAGACCGCTACGGAGTGGGACTGTATGCAGGTTATTCCTATATGCTGCATCCTCACCTGAATCTTGAATTCGGAGCCGGGTTGTGGACAGGAGGAGCGGTTTACAAGGTATTCTCCTGTCCCACCTGCGGGCTCACTTTGAATGAGGGTGCCAAAATGTTCGTTCTTCCTGATGATTTGATGATTTCGCTGGTATATGTATTCTGAAGACAGAGATTTATTCAAGGTTTTGAGACAGGGAACAGCAGTCCTGCTTATGCTCACGGCTGTGATTTCGGTCCTGTCCTGCTCGATGGCCGGGAAAATCAGAGATCTGATAAGCGGCGGGGTGAAGGCGGACATATCAATGCCGGTCACAAAGGATATTGAACCTGAGGAGGTGATGCAGACAGTTGAGGCAGAGGATCACGTTGAGGGGGAGCCGATAATTATGAATGCGCAATTGGATGAGGACTCAGGAGAGATGGTGGCTGTGGATGTTATAAGTGAATCGCGTGTCGTGGCCCGCTTCAACAATGTGAGCGAGAGACTCGGTCAAGTCAGCATAAGTTTCGACATAGTGGTGCCGTCCTCACTTCTGTCTTCCGATCTCCAGTTGCGTTTTTCTCCGGTAATGCACATAGGGTCCGAGGACAGGAAACTGGAAAGCCTGAACCTCACCGGGGCCGGTTACCGTGGAAGGCAGCTGAAGGGATATCAGCGCTACCGGGAGTTCCTGGCTTCCATAGTTGAGGACACGACAGACCTGATAATGATGAACCAGCTGGAGTTGTTCCTGCAGAGGTATTATCCTGAAACATTCGCGATGAAAAAAGATTCTACCATAGTTCCGGAGCCATCTGCAGTCAATCTCTTCGGGGTGAGTCAGAAAGAGGCCCTGACCCACTATTCAATGACCTTGAAACGCAGAATCAATGACTGGAAAAAGCAGAACAAAGATAAAATGTACCGGAAATATGTCAAAGACCCCATTCAGGCGGAGAATGTGAGATTGGATACGATAATTGATGCGGGCAATGGGGACCTGGTCTATCGCTATGTGCAAACCTTCAGGACTCTGCCCGGGCTCAAGAAAGTCACTGTGGGTATGACGGGGTCAGTGCGCCGTTTCGGGGAAAAGATTTGCGACCTGCCGGCTCCGGATTCATTGACTTACTATATCAGTTCACTGTCCACCCTGGCGGACCAGTCGGTGAAATACAGGACAATAGTGACCGAAAGAGTGGTGAGGGACAAGACCTTGGCGCGGATAGAATTCAAGGCCGGCAAGTCTGATGTGGACACTTCCCTGGGGAGGAACCTCATTGAACTGGAGCGCATCCGAAAATGTGTGGTCTCGGTCTTCGAGGATGAAGAAATGGTTCTGGATTCACTGGTGATTTCTTCGGGATGTTCTCCGGAAGGGTCTGTCGCCCTGAATGACCGTTTGTCCAAGGCCCGTTCTCTCTCTGTAAGAGATTGTCTTTCAGGCATTACCAACTGTGGCGCTGATTCTTTGCTCAGGACGGCGCTACTCTCCGAGAACTGGCCGGAATTGGACAGGCTGGTGGCTGCGGATACGACCATTGACCCTTACGACAGGAAAATCTACGCAGATGCCTCTTCGGAAAGGAATGCAGACCGGAGGGAAATGCTGATAAGGAAGATGAAGAGCTATGGATATTTGAAGGAGAAACTCTATCCGGGCTTGAGGACTGTCGAGTTCGATTTCCATCTTCACCGCAAAGGTATGGTGAAGGATACCGTACACACCACTGAGGTGGACACGACCTATATGAGAGGGGTCGAAAGCCTGAGACAGCTGGATTATGCAAAGGCGGTGGAAATACTGCGGCCCTATTCCGACTACAATGCAGCTCTTGCCTATGCCAGCGGGGGATATGACCATTCCAGCTGGGCCATTCTGGAGAAACTGGAGGACAAGTCTGCTGCAATATGTTATCTGAAGGCTTTGGTGCTCACGAGGCTTGAACGGAAACAGGAAGCCCGCCAATACTATGTCAAGGCTTTGGAATACGACTCTTCAATGAGGTTCAGGGCTAACCTTGACCCTGAAATGAACCATTTTGTCAAACAACAATAAACATATCAAATATGAAAACCAAAACAATTATCGCAGCCTTTGCTGTATCTGCGGCGGTGTTTGCAGGCTGTCTGAAAAACGAAACTGTTCCAATGGAACATCCGACCACAAGCAAACTGACCGTAAATGTTTCCTGTGACATTGACTCCAAGGCTGCCGGAATCAATGCAGAGGACAATGAGAAGAAAATCAATTCCGTGCAGGTGTTTGTCTTTTCTGCGGACAACAAGTTGGAAGCAGAAGCCTATGGAACCGCTCCGACACTGGAAATGGTCACCACCAAAGGGGAAAAGACCGTAAAGGTGCTTGTAAATCATAAAAGGCTGACGACTGTCACGATGCTTTCGGACTGGACCAACTATGTTGCGGAGCTTGAGGTGAACAAGACTAACTCATTCCTTATGACAGGAGGGGAGTCAATCACGGTCAACGACAATAAGGTTAATCTGAGCACTGTCGTCACCAGACAGGTGACCAAGGTCGTACTCAAGAAGATTACCAACAATATGGCCCTTACCCAGTACCAGGGCAGTCCTGTCAAAGTGGTCGGAATCTATCTTATCAATGTGGTGGGGCATAGCCCGCTGCAGGACTGGAAGGCGCCTACTCGTTGGTTGAACAAGGGAGGCAGAGACTCTGCAGAGAATAGCATTTATGCCGAGTTCCCTGCATCAAAAACTATCAGCTTTGGGAGCGCTGACAGTTCGGAACACTATTTCTACTGTCTTCAGAACCCCACTTCTAGCGACAGCCAGGCCGAAACCTGGTGCGCAAGACATACCAGGCTGGTGCTGGAGGCCCAGATTGACGGAAAGACCTGCTATTATCCCATTACTCTGCCTCCTCTGAAACCGAACCACATCTACACTATCAACAACCTGACCCTGACACGTCCCGGTACGGACAGCCCGGATATGACGGAACCGCTCAGTTCAATGAGTTTCAACCTTCAGGTTCAGCCTTGGAGCAACGAGACCGTCTCGGACGTGACAATTTGATCTTGACATTTTTGCGTGAAAGGGAGCTGCATAGTATTATTGAACAGATTCCGTCACAATGCAGTCTCCCTTTAGCGCTGATAAGCTATGAAAAGAATACATTTGCTTTTGTTCTCATTGCTTGCCGTTTCCTGTTCCATAAAAGAGGACAGGAGCAGTTGTCCCTGCATACTCAGACTGGACTTCCCGGAGTTGGTTTCCGGGGAGGAGAAGTTTCTCCTGTCGGTGAACCGGGGAGGTGAATGTATCATCAGCGACCTGCTGATTCCGGGAGAGAATGGTGGTGTTTGTGAGCTGGAAGTGCCGAAAGATGAAATTTTTGTAAACGTATGGTCGGAAGAGTCTTTTGAATATGTGGCAGACGGAGCCTTGCAGATACCGCTCGGGGATGATTGTCCGGCAGTGAAAATGTTTTCGGCCTCGCTGGATACAAGGGACTGTGAAGCCTGGACTCTCAATGTGGATATGTCCAAGAATTATTGCCAGCTCTCGATAGTTTTTGCCGGAGAGGGAGGCAGTCTCGGCGGGCTGGTATCCGGCGTGGGAGGAACCATAAACGGCTATTCGGCGGACGGGCGGCCCAGAGAAGGGGATTTTTTTCATTTCAATACCGTCGGGGAAGGTGATCAGGATGCATTCAGGCTTATGCTGCCCCGCCAGACTGATGCCTCTTTGAAACTGGATATATTTTCGGGTTCCGGTTTGTTGAAAAGCTTTGCTTTGGGAAACTATCTCAAGGCAAGCGGTTACGACTGGAATGCCAAAGACCTGTCTGATGCAACGGTATTTGTGGATTTCGCAGGCACTCAGATAGAGATTTCAGTGAGCGGATGGGAAGACACGCATTCCTTCGACATAGTTCTCTGATAGCTTTCAGAGGAGTTCTCGCAGCACGGCAACGGAACGGAGGTTCAGGGGATATTCCAGATGGATTTCTATGTAGCGTATGAAGGACTCCAAAAGGGAGGAACGTACCTTCCCGTTCATTGGAAGGAGCATTGCTTCACTGAATGGCAGCCGCAGCAGAGCCTGAGCCGTTTCCCGGCAAGCCGGCTCCACAAATGCCTCAAGGTCCCGGAATTCCGGCCTGAATCCGAGAGCTGCCGACAACTCCAGGGTAAACATAAGATGGAAATTGCTGAAACTGCCATCCAGAGCATTCAGAAGCAGTATCTTTTGAACGCACCAGTCGTACAGGCCCGGCTCGTTTCCCCCTTCTTTGATTGCCCGGAACAGGAGTTCGGCGAGATAGATTGATATGCTGCTTTTGTAGGGGTTGTTCCTCAGTCCTGGAAGAGGCAGGGATGTGACCGGGTTGCTGACAGTCGGCATCCCTCCCCTGCTGTTGCTGATGGTGGCCTCCAGGATGTTGAGCGGGCTGATCAGATTGGCAATACGGCCATTTCCCGCCTTCCCTCCGGCCACTGAACGGAGGAAGAATGCGCAGCGTCCGTATTCCCGGCTCAGGGTGTGGAGCACAAGGGAACGTTCTCCGTATTTTGTGGAATGCAGGAGTATGAATTCTATGTTTCTGGAGTTGTCTCCTGTCATAGCCTTATGTCTTTGAGGGCTTTGTACCGGTGGGATATCAGGTTTTTCCAGGACTCAGGAATTTCTGCCAGAGTGCGTCCCTTGAAGGAGAGAACCTCTTCCGGACTTATGCCCAGAGCAAGAAGGGCTTCCAGCTCCGAGTCGTCTGGAATAAACACCGGGTCATAGCCGAAGCCTCCCGTTCCGGATCTCCTGAAGGCAATGTGTCCTTCCAGGGAACCCTCGTGGAAAGACTCTTGCCCCTTTGCATCTATGAGGGTGACCGAGCATCGGAAACGGGCCTTGCGGTCTTCTTCACGCAGGGCTCCGGCTTCCTCCAGCTTGCGCAGGAGTTTGTCCATATTGTCCCGGAAATTCTTGTCCCCTCCGGCGTAGCGGGCAGTGTAGATGCCGGGTTCTCCTCCGAGGGCGTCCACCTCCAGCCCGGAGTCGTCGGCAAGGACTGGTATATTTGATTCAGAACCGTCAAGTTGAAGCCTGTCGTATATGAACCTGGCTTTGAGTGCCGAGTTTTCCCGGAAACTCTGTCCTGTTTCGTCTGCTTCCTCTTCAATTCCCATTTCGGAGGGCAAAACTATGGAAATGCCTTCTCCGAGTATTTCGGCGGCTTCTCTTGCCTTGCCCTTGTTGGCTGTGGCAAATATCAATTTCTTCATTTTTAGGCTTTTTTCGATTCGGAATTGGCAAAAATAACAAAATTTGAACAATTATGCTTTTTCAATGTCGGAATTAGGAATCAGATTTGTATCTTTGTTTCCCCCGTTTCCCGCCTGGAATGAACCGGGCGGATTTAATGTATGCAGAATATGAAGAAATTTGAAGCAATTGTCGTCCTTTGTCTGGCTATGTGGTTGTCGTCCTCAGTCGCAGGTGCGCAAAGCCGTGGTTTCAAGTTGGGACAGTGGACAGAGATTCAGAATTCAATAGTGCGCCAGCTGAGCCTTTCCTATGTGGACAGTCTCGATGTGGACAGGATAATGCGTGCAGGAATAGATGCTATGCTTGCACAACTGGACCCGTACACCATTTATGTCCCGGAGGAGGAGAACGAGGATTTTCAGATGATGCTTTCCAATACCTATGGCGGAATCGGTGCAGTGGTCCACAAGGAAAATGGAGGATATGTGATTATCAATGAGCCATATGAAGGTTCTCCGGCAGCAAAGAACGGGTTGCAGTGCGGAGATGAAATACTGGAGATTGACGGAGTGGATCCTCGCCCATTGGAAATCAGCGAGGCCACCGACAGGATGAAGGGAAAGCCCGGAACCAAGGTTCACTTCAAGATCAGGAAGGTGCGAAGCGGGGATATAGTGGATGTGGACATCGTCCGAGAGCGCATTCAGCTGCCTTCTGTGGATTATGTGGGAATGTTGGATTCCGAGACCGGTTATATTCGCCAGACCAAGTTCACGGAAAACGTGTCGTCTGAAATCCGCAATGGCTACCACGAATTGAAAGCCCGGGGAATGACCCGACTCATCCTCGACTTGCGGGGCAATGGCGGCGGGCTGATGGAAGAGGCTGTGAATATCGTAGGGCTTTTCGTGCCCAAGGGCTCATTGGTCGTGACTTCCAAAGGAATCTCGGAGCAGGCAAGGGAATTGAGGACAAAGACAGACCCTGTGGACGTAACCATACCTCTGTATGTTATGATAGATTCCAACTCGGCCTCATCCTCAGAAATCGTGTCCGGAGCGCTTCAGGATATGGACAGGGCAACCATACTCGGTCAGCGCAGTTATGGGAAGGGTCTGGTTCAGTCCATACGCCCGGTTGCCTACAACGGTCAGCTGAAGGTTACGACAGCCAAGTATTACACTCCTTCCGGACGCTGTGTGCAGGCTATAGACTACACTCACCGCAATGAGGACGGAAGTGTGGGACATATTCCGGATTCTCTCACGCACGAATTCAAGACGGCTTCCGGACGCATCGTCCGTGACGGAGGCGGTATAACTCCTGATGTGGAAATCAAGGCGCCGTCTTACAGCCGTATAGTTTATGCCCTTGTGCTTTACGGGGTTATAGACAAGTATGCCATCGAGTTTGCTCGCAAGCACGACAGTATTCCGGCTGTGGAGGATTTTCATCTTTCCGACGCGGATTTCGATGATTTCGTGGAATTTGCGAAAACCCGGGAATTCGACTATCGCAGCAGTGCAAAGGCTTCCTTCGACCAGATGAAGAAAGAGATGGAGAAGGATGGCCTGGCAGACACCGTCAAGGAACAGATGGATGTCATAGAAAAGGCCCTCCAAATCGAGAAGGAACAGTTCATGCGTCTGAAGAAAGACGAAATCGTGCCTTTCATCGAAGAGGAAATAGCCGTGAGGTACTACTACCAGAAGGCAGGAGTGCAAGTACGTTTGCGCTACGACAATGAGGTCAGCGAGGTGCTGAAATACATCCACAATCAGCCTCAGGAATAGGCGCATAATAATCCGATACAATGAACAGGCTGAAACTTAACCACTTGGCTGCTCTGACACTTTTCCTGTCGGCTTCCGTAGTCCTGCAGCTCACGGTCGGGGACATTCCTCTTGATTTCTTTGCCTTTCCGGTCAGCCTGTCGCTGTTTCTGCTCTGGTGTGTTCTGTGCTTTCTTATATGGAGCCGCAGACAATCCTGGATAAGGGGGCTTTTCCTGTCCCCGGAAGCCACTGTCTTCTCTCTGTCAGCCTGTGCTTTGGCCTGCCTCGTCACGGGATTCTCATCCACAAGGGCTTATGTACATTCCTGGTGGTTTGCCGCAGATATCCTTCTGTTGCTGACCACTTTGTTCTTTGTGCTGATGAGAGGATGGAGGGATGCTTCAGGCCATATCAGATGGGGTTTCTTGCTCAACCACAAGGGCCTATTCATACTCGTGTCCTCACTTTTCTTCGGCGCAGCCGACACTCAGGTTCTGCGCTTGCCTCTGTCCGCCGGTGAATCTGCAAAAACGGCCTGGTCGGCAGACGGAACAGTCCGGGCTCTGCCGTTCGAAGTGCAGATGCAGGACTGCTGCGTGGACTTTTACGACAATGGAATGCCCCAGGCCTATCGTGCCGAATTGCTCATCGACGGTGTGCCCCGGACCATAGAAGTGAATGCTCCGGCTTCGGTAGGATGGGCCTGCAATGTCTATCTTGTGTCAGCTTCAGGGGAATACTGCGTGATTGAAGTGGTGAATGAGCCGTGGAAATATCTCAGCCTTCTGGGACTGTTGATGATGATAGCGGGGGCTGCCATAATGTTCATCAAGGGTCCTACGCCCGCAAATTGTAAAAGATCATGACCTGGGCCCATTTCATATATTTCGCCGTGGCTTCCGTGCTGCTCTACGTGGCGGGAGCAGCAGTCGCGTTTACTCCTTTGCGTAAGAATCGCAGCATTTCCATCCTGCTCTGCACTCTGGGTATGCTGGTGTTTGCCTCTTTCATAGCCGGATTATGGATTTCATTGGACCGTCCGCCTTTCAAGACTTTGGGAGAAACGCGTCTGTGGTATTCCTTTTTCGTGATGTTTGCGGGACTTTTCACCTATGCCAAATGGAAATACGATTGGGTGCTATCCTTTTCTGCGGTGCTCTCGGCCGTATTCATCATCATCAATTGCCTCAAGCCACAGATTCACGACCAGACCTTGATGCCGGCTCTCCAGAGTGCCTGGTTCATACCTCACGTCAGCGTGTATATGTTTTCCTATGCAATGTTGGGAGCGGCGTTTATCCTTGCGCTTTGGGCTATGTTCCGGCCTCAGGAAAAATTGCTTCAGGACGCTGACAGGCTCGTCTATGTGGGACTGGCCTTTCTCACTTTCGGAATGCTCACAGGAGCTGTCTGGGCAAAGCAAGCCTGGGGACATTACTGGAATTGGGACCCCAAGGAGACCTGGGCTGCCCTGACCTGGCTGCTCAATCTGCTGTACCTTCATTTGAGGTTATTTGTCAAACCATTGAACAATAGGAAGATACGTCTGTTGGGGACATTGATAATCATCGCATTTGCTTGTCTTCAGATGTGCTGGTGGGGCGTGAATCTCCTGCCTTCAGCCCAGGACAGCATACACGTTTATGCAAAATAACAACCAAATTTTCAATTTATATGAAACGCTATTTGAAATGGTTCATCTTCGCGGTTATCCTTGTTGCAGCAATCTGTGCAATAACATATCGCGCAGTGAACAAAGTCCCTTCAGAGAATCTCTCTGAAGCGGAAAGAGTGCTTGCAATCTTCGAGCAAGGCGGTTGCGCTGATTGCCACAGCACGCAGCCAAATCTGCCTTTCTATGCGAACTGGCCTGTAGCCGGCAAGATGGTTATGGCGGATATTGAGAAAGGCTACCACGCCTTTGACATCGAGCCTGCCCTCAATGCCATAAGGAATGGCGAGCCCATTCATCCTGTGGACCTCGGCAAATTGGAAATGGCCGTGTTCAACGGGACTATGCCTTTGGCAAAGTATTATCTGGTGCATTGGGGCAGTTCCATCACAAATGACAAGATGGCCATTGCTGTGCCTTGGCTCAATGCACAGTGGGCCAATTCACTTGGGAACGGCGCAGACTCTGTCTATGCCAACGAACCTGTGCGCCCTATCGGTACCTTCACGACAGATGCCGAAAAGGTGGCGCTCGGAAAGGACCTTTTCCACGATGGCCGTCTTTCTGCAGACAACAGCATTTCCTGCTCAAGCTGCCACGGACTGGACACCGGAGGAGTGGACAACGAACAGTTTTCCGACGGTGTGGGCGGACAGCTCGGAGGTGTGAATGCCCCTACGGTTTACAATGCCGTTTACAATTTCGTGCAGTTCTGGGACGGTCGTGCTGCAACTCTCGAAGATCAGGCTGCAGGCCCGCCTCTCAACCCTGTGGAAATGGCTTGCGAGTCCTTCGACGAAATCGTGGCAAAACTTGCAGCCGACAAGGAAATGGTTAAGAGATTCAAGGCCATCTATCCGGACAAGGGCATCACCCAGGAGACCATCACCGATGCGATTGCTGAATTTGAAAGGACTCTCACCACTCCGAATTCAGCCTTCGACAAATACCTCAAAGGGGATGCATCAGCAATTTCGGCAGAGGCCAAGAATGGATACGACATTTTCCGTCAGAGAGGTTGTGCTGCCTGCCACTGCGGTGAAAACCTCGGTGGTTTGAGCTATGAGTATATGGGGCTGTATGCGGATTATTTCGCAGACCGTGGCACCGAGCTCACAATTGAGGACAACGGCCGTTTCAAGGAGACAGCCAACGAAAGGGACCGTCACCGTTTCAAGACCCCAGGTCTGAGGAATGTGGCTCTCACCTGGCCATACTATCACGACGGTACCCGCCTCACTCTCGAGGACGCCGTGCGTGATATGGCAAAATATGAGCTCGGCAAATCCTTCAGCGATTCCGAGGTTTCAGATGTGGTGGCTTTCCTGAACACTCTCACCGGCGAATTCGAAGGGAAACTGCTCACCAACACCAATGTCCCTGACGAAGATTAGGAATATTTACTCCCAAATGTAAATCCTGTCACCCCGGCGGAGCTTTCTGACCGGGGTGTTGTCGTCTTTAAGACGGTCGGTGTCGAGGGAAAAGTCAATCGGGACTGAACAATATGTGCCTTTTGAGGCTTCGTCGGCGGGTTTCAGGTCCACACGTAGTTCGGAGACCACGGTTTCAACCACTCCGGTGGTGGCTCCTATTGCAAGGATGCGGTCGCCCTTGTGGAGTGTTGCCGATTCAATCAGGATTTCTGCAACGCCGATTTTGTCGAACCAGTTCGTGACCTTGCCGGAATAGACCTTTTTGCGGGTGGCGCGGCTGCCGTAGATTTCGCTCCATTCTCCAAGTCTCGCCCCCTGGTAATAGCCGTCCCAGAAGCCCCGGTTGAAGACTTCGGAAAGTTCAGTCTTCAGGGCAGATGCAAGAGTTTGACTGTAAGTCCCTTCGCATACTGCATCGGCGGCGCGGCGGTAACAGGAAGCCACCTTCTTTACATATTCCGCACTGCGGGCCCGGCCCTCGATTTTGAAGACCGTCACTCCGCTGTCTATGATTTTGTCCATAAACTCAATAGTGCAGAGGTCTTTGGGCGACATAATGTATTTGTTGTCCACGAGTAGCTGATTGCCCGTTTCCAGGTCCGTGACCTCATAGCCCCGGCGGCATATCTGGTAGCAGGACCCACGGTTGGCGGAAGCCCCGTACTCGTGCAGGCTCAGGTAGCATTTGCCGGAAATCGCCATACACAGCGCTCCGTGGGCAAACATCTCGATTTCCACCGGACGGCCCGACGGCCCGCAGATACCTTCCCGTACAATGGTCTGGTGTATTTCCTTCACCTGATGCAGGTTGAGTTCCCGCGCCAGCACCACCACATCTGCAAATTGCGCGTAAAACCTCAGCGCCTCGACATTCGAAATGCTCAACTGGGTGGAAATATGCACTTCCAGACCTATGCTGCGGGCATAGACTATGGCAGCCATATCGGATGCGATGACTGCCGAAATGCCTGCCGCCTTGGCTGCATCAAGAGTTTCCCTCATAGGTTGCAGGTCTTCCTGATACAGGACTATGTTGAGGGTAAGATAGGACTTTACGCCATTCTCACGGCAAATCCGGCAGACTTGGGAGAGGTCCTCCGCAGAGAAATTGTTTGCTGAATGGGACCTCATATTCAGGTTGCCCACTCCGAAATAGACGGAATCCGCTCCGCCCTGTATGGCAGCGTGCAGACATTCGAAATTGCCCGCCGGTGCCATTATTTCAAGCATATCCCTTTTCATCAGCAACTTATTTTGCCCTTCCCAAGAGCGATTTGGCATAATGTTCAAGTTTAGAGTGTCCTTCGGCATCAATATTCAGGGCTGCGGCATATTCCAGAGCCTCATTGTGCAGCCTGATGATTTCAGCCTTTGCCGCTTCCCCTACGCCCGCTTCCATATATATATTCCTGACTGTCTCAATCTTAAGACGCTGAGCATCTTCGGTGTCAATGGACATAAGCAATGCGGCATCCAGCCTTTCGCGCAAAGCCGGATCCGCGTAGGCCCTGGTCAGCAGCCAACTCTTTTTGTTGTTGACTATGTCTCCGCCTATTGCTTTGCCGAAAACGCTCTGGTCTCCGAAAGTGTCGAGGTAATCGTCAGCAACCTGGAATGCCAGTCCCAGTGAATATCCATAGCGGTAGAGCAAATCGGCATCCGATGCGGAAGCCCCTGCCACAAGAGCACCCATTTTCGCCGCACAGGCAATCAGAACCGCTGTTTTCAGACCTATCATCATCATATATTCGTCCATCTCCACTGACTCCCTCTCCTCAAATTCCATATCGTACTGCTGACCGTCGCAAACCTGTGCGGCCGTGTCCGAAAACAATTTCAGCACCTTTGGAAGAGCCTCGGCAGGGCATCCGGAAAGCAGCCGGTAACTCTCTATGCACATCGAGTCTCCGGACAGTATGGCCTGGTTCTCTCCCCACTTCTTCCAGACTGTCGGGACACCCCGCCTTACCGGAGCATTGTCCATTATGTCGTCGTGGATGAGGGTGAAACTGTGGAAGACCTCAAGGGCTGCAGCAGGACGCAGTATATCTTCGGTGAGATTGTCCTTGAAAAGGGAATAAGCAATGAGGCACAGACGCGGACGAATCCTTTTTCCGCCTATTTCAATCATATATCTCAGCGGGTCATACAGGCCTGCAGGGGTTGCCGTAAATGTCAATTCGCCGAAAAGTTTCTCGATGGCGAGGTCGATCTGCTGTTCTGAAATCATAGTTCTTAGTCTTTGGAAACGCAAAGGTAATGAATTATTCGGCTGGCCAGCCAAGTTTTTACTATATTTGCCCCTGCAATTTTTCAAGACGATGCCATGGAAGGAACAGCAACGGTAGTAAAACATACGGGCAGCCATTATCTGCTTGCCTCGCTTCCCGAATGGGAACTCTTCCCGGCAGTGCTCAGGGGCAATCTGCGGCTTGCGGGAAGCACTGCCACCAATCCTGTGGCGGTGGGGGACAGGGTGGAATATTACGCCGAGTCTGAAATCACTCCCGAGCATCCGGCTGTCATAAGACGCATTTTCCCCCGAAGCAATTATATCATCCGCAAATCAGTCAATCTCAGCCGTCAGGCCCATATCATCGCGGCCAATCTGGACAGGGCCTATCTTATCGTCACCCTCGCATTTCCGGAAGTGAAGATGCAGTTTCTGGACCGTCTGCTGGTCACCTGCGAACTTTATGGGGTGAAACCGGTCATAGTCCTGAACAAATGCGACATTCTGAACGAGTTTGCCGAAGATTTCGCAGACTTGCGGGAGCGTTTCCACCAGATATACGAAGGGGCAGGATATGAGATAATTGAAGTTTCGGCGACAGCTGGTTCCGGCATCGGGGAACTGCTGCAATCCTGCACTGCTCCCACGGAAGAAGGGACTCCTCCGGTCATATTGTTTTCCGGGGTATCCGGGGTGGGCAAGTCTTCGCTCATCAAGGCTCTGGACCCGGATCTCAACCCCCGCACGGCAGAAATATCCAATGCCCATCTGCAGGGGCGCCACACCACCACTTTCTATGAAATGTATCCGCTCAGGGGCGGAGAGGCCTTTGTCATAGACACTCCCGGCATCAGAGGTTTCGGTCTGGTGGACGTGGAAGCTGACGAAATAGCCCGCTACTTCCCGGAGATGCTCAGACTTTCCCAGGACTGCCGCTTCACGCCCTGTACCCACGTGCACGAGCCCGGTTGCGCTGTGAAAGAGGCTGTGGAACAAGGGATTATGAGTCAGGAAAGATACAATTCCTATCTCGGGATGCTGGATGAATACAAAAAATACAGATAGGAGCGCCTTCGGAAAGGTCAGCCCCACAAACAATCGGATATGAATCATATAGAAATTGAACGCAAATTCCTTGTTAAGTCCCCGGAATTCAAGGCCCAAGCCACCGGATGCAGTCATTTCGTGCAGGGATACATCACTTCGCCTCCCGCAAAGACAGTCAGGGTGCGTATTGCCGACGACAAGGCCTACCTCACAATCAAGGGCTCGGGTTCCGCAAGCGGAATGTCCAGGTTTGAGTGGGAAATGGAAATCCCGGGCAAGGATGCGCTTGCCCTTTTGGGAATATGCGAGGGCGGGGTCATCGAAAAGGACCGCTATTTCGTGCCTTTTGCCGGCCACACCTTCGAGGTTGACGAATTCTTCGGAGACAATGAGGGGCTGGTGATGGCGGAGGTGGAACTGTCCTCGGAAGACGAGGCATTCGAAAAGCCGGACTGGCTGGGGCAAGAGGTTACGGGAGATTCCAGATATTACAATTCATCCCTCAGAAAACATCCTTACATCCAGTGGAAAAGGTAATTCATCCTGCTTTCCTGCCGGGGCGTGTGGATATTAAGCGGAATATTTTTAAGTTTGTATGCCAAGTCCGTGTCTGCGGCAACCTGACCGCAGGCAGAAGGATTTGATTTTTAGTATTTTCCCCAAAAGACTATGGGAATATATAATTTTTTTAGGATAAGCAAGCCTTCGCCGGTCAAGGTGGATGCCGACAAAGAGGATGGAGTCTATCGCAGGCTTCGTCAGACCACGTTCTGGGGAGCAACTGTCGGATACAGCATCTATTACGTCTGCCGTATGAGCCTCGGGGTGGTTAAACAGCCTATGATTGATGCAGGGGTGCTTACCGCAGGGGAGTTGGGGCTCATAGGCTCGGCTCTGCTGCTGATTTACGCCTTCGGCAAATTTCTGAACGGTTTCATCGCCGACTATTGCAATATACGCAGGTTTATGGGTTTCGGCCTTCTGGCATCTTCCCTGGTGAATCTGCTCATAGCTCTTGCCGGTCTGTTCTGCGCAAAAGCCGGTCTGCCTCATTCGGTACTCTTTGTCATAGCCCTTATTCTGTGGGGCTTGAACGGATGGTTCCAGTCTATGGGCCCGGCTCCCGGAGTCATCAACCTCTCCAGATGGTTCCCCACCTCCTCCAGAGGCACCTGGTACAGCATTTTCTCCACCAGCCCCTATCTCGGGGAGTTCATATCCTTCATAGTCACCGCCGCAGTGGTGGCCCGCTGGGGCTGGGAATGGGGCTTCCTCGTGGCCGGAGTCATAGGTTTTGCCGGGTCACTGCTGATATTTTACACAGTCAAGGATACTCCTGAAAGTTGCGGCCTCTCTCCGGTGCAGAAGCTGGCCCGGGAAAATGCGAAACCTGAAGACAATATGAAGACCCTTCTGCTTCAGAGAAGGGTGTTGAGGCATCCGGGAATATGGATAATAGCCATCTCATCCGCATTCATCTACATAACCAAATATGCCATAACTGGTTGGGGAGTGCTCTTCCTGCAGAAGGCCAAACTCTTCGAACTGGAGCAGGCATCCAGCCTTGTGGCTTTGGCGGCACTCGTGGGAGGTCTTTCCGGCACCACCTCTGCCGGCCTTATTTCCGACCGCATATTCAGGGGTGACAGGATGTGGCCGGCCCTCATTTCCGGGCTACTTGCTGTCGCGTCCCTTTCCCTTTTTCTGTTCACTGGAGGCGGGTATGTCCTGAATCTGGTCTATGTGACCCTGTTTAATTTCGGAGTCGGGGTGCTTTACTGCATTGTGGCGGGGCTTATGGCCATAGACATAGTGCCGCGCAAGGCAACCGGGGCGGCTCTCGGGGTGGTGGGAATATCCAGCTACGTGGCTGCCTCGTTGCAGGATGTGCTCAGCGGATATCTCATCCAGGCCGGGGAGAACGATTTTACCGCAGCTGCCATTTTCTGGATTGCAGCAGCAGTCGTGGCAACCCTGCTCCCGGTGCTCTATTGGAATAAAATCAAAACAAAATAAACACTAAAACTTATGGTTGTAAATTTTTCGATTGAATACAAGACGGTCTGGGGAGAATCCCTCGTGCTCTTGCTTTCGGGTAAGGAAATACCTATGAAGGGCAATGGAAACGGGCTCTGGGCCGTGAAAGTGAGCGGCGTCAAGGCTGAGCATCTGGAGGAATACGGCTACCGGGTGGTTCGTGCCGACGGGTCCCGCAGAAGGGAATGGAAACATCACTCCCTGCACGTTGCAGGAACATCGGCATCTGCCTCATTGACGGTGAGGGACAGGTGGATGGACCAGCCTGTGGATGCGCCTTTCTATGCTTCCGCCTTCACCGACGGCATCTTTTCACGCAAGTCGGATGAGGAAATTCCGGGAAGCCTGATATCCAAAGGCACAGCCCTCATAGTCGTGGATATGCCTGTAGTGGCAAGGGACGAAACTCTGGCTCTGGTCGGGAACGGCAAGTTTATGGACAACTGGAATAAGGTGTTGCCGCTGGATTCGTCCAATTTCCCGCAGTGGACCATTGCTGTGGATGCAAAGGAGCCGTTTGAATACAAACTCGTCATTGCTGATGCCAATACCTTGGAAATCAAGCAGTGGGAAGGCGGTGACAACAGAGTGCTGCGTACAGACGGCAAATTTACCATCATAGCTGACGGGGCACATCGTTTCGGCCTGAGGAGATGGAGGGGAGCCGGCACGGCAATTCCGGTGTTCTCTCTCAGGAGCGAGGATGACTTCGGAGTGGGAGAGTTCTATGACCTCAAGAAAATGATTGACTGGGCTGTCATCACCCGTCAGTCTGTGCTCCAGCTCCTGCCTATCAACGACACCACTATGACTGGCACCTGGACAGACTCTTATCCGTACAATGCCAATTCCACCTTTGCCCTGCATCCCCAGTTCATCAACCTGCAGGCTGCCGGAGTGAAACTCAGCCCTGCTGCGAAGAAACTCCAGAAGGAACTCAACTCCCTCAAGCAGGTGGATTACGAAAGAGTCAACACCGAGAAACTGAAGATGCTCCGGGCTGCCTTCAAGAAGGATTTTTCCAAACTTTCAGATACTGTTGCATATCGCAGTTTTTACATCAACAATCTTAGTTGGCTCCGTCCTTATGCGGCTTTTTGCGCCCTGCGAGATGCCTTCGGTACAGCTGAATTTGCAAAATGGGGCGAGTATGCCGTTTATTCTGACGAAGTTCTGCAGAAATGCTGCGAGGTCTATGCCGATGATGTGAATTTCTGGTGCTATGTCCAGTATCATCTTGATTCCCAGATGAAGGAAGTTCGCGCCTATGCCTGCGAAAAGGGAGTTGTGCTCAAGGGCGACCTGCCGATAGGCATTTCCCGCACCAGCGTGGATGCCTGGCAATATCCTCATCTTTTCAATATGGACTCCTGCGCAGGTGCACCGCCTGATGCTTTCTCTGCCGACGGTCAGAACTGGGGCTTCCCGACCTACAACTGGGATGAAATGTCCAAGGACGGCTATGCCTGGTGGAAGGCGAGGATGCAGAAGATGTCCGAATATTTCGACCTTTTCAGAATAGACCACATACTCGGTTTCTTCAGAATCTGGGAAATTCCTCTGGCTCAGAAGAGCGGTCTGCTCGGCCATTTCAGCCCTGCCCTGCCTTATCCTACGGACGAGCTGATGTTCATGGGCTTCGATGTGGCAGCCGGTGAATGTGTCACACCTGGTCCTGACGGCCCTACAGACGTGCTTTTCGTTGAAGACCCGGTAATGAAGGGCTATTGGCATCCGAGAATCTCCGCACAGAACACCTCCACCTACCGCAATCTCGACGGGCATCGCCAGCGGGCTTTCAACCGCCTCCACGATGATTTCTTCTACCGCCGCCACAATGCCTTCTGGAGGGATTCCGCAATGCGCAAATTGCCTTCACTCCTGCACGCCACCCAGATGCTTGCCTGCGGTGAGGACCTCGGAATGATTCCGGACTGCGTGGCTTCGGTAATGGACGAACTCAAGATACTCTCCCTCGAAATTCAGAGAATGCCGAAGAGTACCAAGGTGGAATTCGGAAACCCGGCCCATTACCCTTATTTCTGCGTATGCACCACCTCCACCCACGATATGAATCCTGTACGTGCTTGGTGGGAAGAGGACAGGGCCGTGTCCCAGAGGTTCTACAACACTATGTATCCGGGTCAGGCGCCTTATTTCTGCGAGCCTTGGCTCTGCGAGAGAATAGTGGACGACCACCTCAAGTCACCGGCTATGCTCACCATACTTCCGCTTCAGGACTGGCTGTCCATAGACGGTTCCCTGCGCTGCGAAGACCCTGCCTCCGAGCGTATCAACGTGCCTGCAATCAGCCGCCACTATTGGCGCTACCGTATGCACATCAACATCGAAGGACTGCTCGCTCAGAAGGGGTATAATGCCAAAATTGCCGAAATGGTGACTGATTCTGGCAGAAAATAGCCCTGATTTGTTGGTTATATCTGCACGATTTTATATTTTCGCAACTTGTCATTCCGAGATTGCCGCAAGAACGGGCAATCAGGGGTGACAAGTGTTTTAATTATGCCTTCCGTTACAAGGGATTATGCCCGTAAGAAGGAAGTGCATGTGCAGACGACCTGATGCATTCTTATTTGAAAATAGCCGGGGTACTATTGTGCCTGTTGCTGTGCTCTTTCGGGCTGTATGCCCAGGGCGGAGCCAATGTCGTGGTGGCAGGAAAGGTCGTGGACGAGGACGGGGAACCGCTCTCAGGGGCTTCAGTCTATCTGAGGGGCAAGCCGGAGAAAGGTACTGCAACCGATGTGAACGGATACTTCTTTCTGGAATTCAAAAACGGAAGAGGTATCTATATCGAAGCCTCATTCGTAGGAATGAAAACCGGTTCCGTGGAGTTCACCGGTCAGAAAGAGGTGGAAATTGTCCTTAAATACGATTCAGCCTTCATCGAGACAGCTGTCGTCAAGGCCCATCAGAACATCAACGACCTGGACATCAGAGCAAAGGCGGGAGTGGTCAATGAGGTGGACGTGAAGCGTATGCTGGACAAACCGGTGGTGGACCTCTCCCTTTCGCTCCAGGGCGCCTCTCCCGGACTTGTGGTCACGAGCAGGGGAGACCTCGGATCCAAGCCTGAAATCAGAATCCGGGGCAACTCCTCCTTCCGCAAGGGAGACGTGGCGAATGAGCCTCTCTATGTGCTTGATGGACAGGTGATTTCTTCCGATGCGTTTATGACCCTGAATCCTCAGGACATTGCCGACATCAAAATCCTGAAAGATGCTGCAGCCTGTGCCCTGTACGGTACCAAGGCAGCCAACGGCGTGATAGAGATTACCTCCATGCGGGGTACAGAAGGCGAAACTCTCGTAACCTACAATGCCAATGTGGGCGTGACATTCCGAGGCCGCAGGGGAGTGCAGATGATGGACACGGACGAGAAACTTGAACTCGAAAGACGGTTGAAGAATGAATCAGCTCCAGGATACCGTTATAGCGAAGACTATTACAGACGTTATTTTTCATCTTCCCCGGATCTCGAGAAAATGATAGCCGAAGGCAAGGCTAAACTGGACGAACTGCGCAAGACCAATACGGACTGGTTCAAGGTGCTTCTGCGCAATGACATATATCAGAAACACAACCTGAGCGTTCGCGGAGGCAACCAGAAGACTTCATATTATGCTTCCGTCAATTACAGTTATCAGGGAGGCCAGATTCCGGGTAACGACGTGAACCGTTTTTCAGGGAGGGTGAGCCTGGACCAGGCCATAGGCACAAAAGGCTATGTGTCAGCAAGTTTCAGCGGAGGATATTCCAAGGCAAACAGCCCCAACAGCTCTTCCTATTCCCCTTCGTCCCTGATATATCAGTTGAATCCTTATGAAAGTCCCGAAAGCGGTGAATTGTGGTCCTATCCCAACCGGAGTTACAAAGACCTCGTTTACCAATACCAGCGGACCTCCACAGAAAAGCGTTTTGGAGGCACCCTGAGCCTTAACCTGGAGCCGCTGGAAGGTCTGTCCGTGGCAGGAGTCGCCGGACTGGACTATGTGCTTTCAGAATCCCTCGACCTCACGCCAGCCACTTCCTACGAGGAGCAGCATAGCGGGGCGGCAGAAAACGAAAAGGGCAGACTGTCCAAGTCCAAGAATGGAAATGCCAATGTAACCACCAATGTCCGGGTGAATTACAATAAGGTCATAGGCAAGCACGACATTACGGTCGGAGCCAATACGGACTTCTATATGGATGATATGGACCTGATGTCCATCACCGGCTACGGAGTGGGGAACCAGATGTCCGCAGCTGCCATCAATCAGGCAATAGAAGGCAACCGTAAACTGAGTACCTCCAATATGCACGAGAGGACGGCACAGGTGGGAATAGGAGTGCTCGGCGGCTATTGCTATGATGAGACTTACGACCTTTTCGGCACTTACAAGGCGGATGCCTCGTCCATACTCCCCAAGGATAAACGCTGGAATGCAGCCTGGGCAGTAGGAGCGGGCTGGAACCTGAAATCCTATTTCAAGGACTGGGACGCGGTTTCAGCTCTCAGACTCAAGGCTTCCTATGGCCGTACAGCCTCTCTCGCAGGCATATCACCCTCCCTTGCCCAAGCCACATTCACCTATCTCAACGACAGTTACGGTGACAGCCGGCTTTTCGAGCTGATGTCCCTGTACAACAATTCCCTCAAGCCGGAGCAGACCGTGAGCACGGAAGTGGGAATGAGCCTCGGCTTCATAGACAGAATCAATCTCGAAGTCGGGTGGTATGACAGGAGGACAGAGGATGCACTTCTGGACGTTCCAATTCCGTCATCCAACGGTTTCGCCACCCTCAAAAGGAACATAGGCGTGCTGAGCAATATGGGAGTGGAAGCAAGTTTGAATGTCAATATCTTGAATATGAATGACTTGCACCTCAATCTCAAAGGAACTGTAGCATATAACTACAACAAGGTCATAGACCTCTACGACGGAGACCGTCTCTATACATCGGAGGATGCAATAATCCCGGACTTTGAGGTCGGCAAATCCTACGACATGCTCTACGGTCCTGTGTCACTGGGGCTTGACCCTATGGTCGGCCTGCCTGTATTCAAAGGTGCAGACGGCAGCGAAATCCCGGCCACAGGCAAACTCACGAGGGAGGATATGGTTGCGCTCGGGCATTCAGTACCGCCCTGGTCCGGAACCATAAACCTCAGTTTCACCTGGAAATCCCTCGAATTCGATGCCGACTTCTATTATGTGCTCGGAGGGATAAAGGCCTATGCCTATTCCTACGTCCGCTATTACGATGATGCCAACCGCAATGCCGTGAAGGGTCAGGTGGAGAATATGTGGTTCCAGAAGGGTGACGAAGGCAAAATCTACCACACCCCGTGGTTCTCGTCTTCGGCAATCGAGAATATGACTTCCTGGCCGAACAGCAAATCCATAGGCAGCAGCGACTACCTCAGGCTCTCGATGCTGTCCCTACGCTACCGTTTCTCCAAGAGGGAACTGGCCTGGACCAAGGGCATAATCAAATATGCAAATGTGGCCATCCAGGGTTCCAACCTCTTCACCATCACCCGCTACCGGGAGTCGGACCCCGAATCCGGCTCATTCATAGGAGCACAGCAGCCGGTACTCACCTTCAATCTCAGCTTGTCATTCTGATGAAAAGATTCATACATATAAATATTCTGCTGTTTGTGGCTCTGGGCCTGTCTTCCTGTCTGGACATCAAGCTGGACGACCAGTACAGCGACCCGGATGCGGTGAATTCCACCCAAAGGGCTCGGGAACTGCTTTCCGCTGCATATAACTCGCTCCCGCGCTACCAGGTGGAGCTCTCAATTCTCGGAGATGACTTCTGTCCCACCAGTCTTGCCGGGAGGAATTCCGAGATGCAGAACCTGTATGACTGGAAGGAGAAGGCCATCGACGACCTCTCTTCGAGAATATGGCCGGAGTACTATTACACCGTTTCCCTCGTAAATGCGCTTCTGCAGAGAATTCCGTCCATAGCCGAGGAAGATTTGACTACCCTGCACTGCATTGAGGCGAGTGCCTGTGCCCTGAAGGCCTTGTGCTATTTCGAGCTGATGAAACTCTATGCTCCACTCTGGTCCGAGTCCAATATGGAGAAGGACGGAATCATACTCAAGGACCAGCTGGAGCTGGAATTTCTGCCACGTTCGCCGCTGAAGGATTGCGTGAAGGCAATCTCCGACTTGCTGGACAAAGCTTCCGCTTTGTTTGAAGAGGCGGGCGGGGACAAGTTGGACAGGGTATATTACCTCGGGCCAGATGCCGTCGTTGCGCTCAAGGCCGAACTGGAATTGTACAGGGGCAACTACGCCGAGGCGGCCCGTCTGGGCACCGGATTGCTCTTGGGACGGGAGATTGTATGGAGCAAACCGGCTTACGATGCACTCTGGAGCGAAAATGACAGTGCAGAGAGGCTCTTTTCCCCATATATTTTCAATACTTTTTATACCGACCTATGCTATGATTGGAACAGCGGGGATTATTTTGTGCTGAGCGACAGGGTTGCTTTTACTCCCGAGGACCATCGTCTGGACTGGGCACAGAGGACTATGGAAATGGACGGCCGCACGGTTCGCCAGATGGGCAAGTACAACAAGATGTATTACGACAAGCAGGACATACGTTACATCAACACCCTGCGTTGGAGCGGAGTGCTGTTCACTGCCTGCGAGGCTTTGCTGCTGGACGGGAAGACGGCTCGTGCAAGGGAACTGCTCAACGGCTTCCTTGCGGCAAGGGGAGTGGCAGAAATCTCGGAAGACCTTGATGACGGGGAACTTATGGAGGCTGTGCTTTCGGAAAAACAGAAGGAATTTGCAGGGGAAGGGACGAGGCTGTGGGACCTCAAACGCCGCTCACTTGCGGCCGGGAGGTTCACCCTTTGGGGGCAGAGCATTTCTTCGACCATCAAGTCCGACGATTACAGGTGGCTTTTCCCCATCCCGAAATCGGAATACCGTTACAACGAAGCCGTGCATCAGAATCCGGACTGGCCGGTTGTGTCCGTGGAATGACAAAGTTCTTGCAGTCTAAACTATTCAGTTTTGGTAATATGAAAATAATTAGTTGCGTCAGATTTGAATTAGATTTTCGAGGTCAGATTTTCACCCGAAGAAGGAGCATAGCCGAAGCTATGTGACTGATGAGGGAGGAAATATGGACCGAAAAGATTTTCAAAGATGATGCAAGTTATTTTTTGAGGATTACTTAATATATTAATGGTTATGAAAACAAAATCTATCATCTGCGCCCTTGCGGCGATGCTTGTGGCACTTGGCTGCAACAAGACTCAGAATCCTGCTTATGAGGGGACCAATTACATTTACCTCAGCGGCAATTCCACTATGAATGAAGCCCAGACCGAGGCTTTGGCAATAGACGTGACACTGACCACTGCTCCGTCAGCCGACCTTACGCTGGATTTTGAGATAGAGGGTATCGAGGGGGTACTTTCCCTCCAGGGCACTCCGCTCACCATCAAGGCAGGCGAAAAGACTGCCCAATTCTCAGTGGTGTCCAACAAGGCAGGCATACTCAAGGAAACCTCCGTTTTCAAGATTCAGCTGGCTGCGGACAGCAAACTTCCGGAGGGAGTTTCCTTCAAGGAAGCTTTCACCATTACCGTGGAGCCGGGTTCAACTTCTTCCCTTACAGAAGAGCAGAAAGCCATAATTGCTGCCTACAAGGAGAAAACTGGCATTGACCTGAACAAATATATCGGTCTGTTGAACGTTTCCTCTGTCATTACCGGCACCGATCAGGATTCTGGTGAGCCTCTGGCCCCTGTGACTGTTACGGGCGTTACTGAAATCACACTGGGCGAATCCTCAACTGCAGATGCTCCCGTGCTCAAGATGGTCTCAAATCCTATGGGTGTACAGGACAAGATGTACAGTGTGCTGCGTGCCGTTACGGTTGAGGATACCGAGTACTGGGCAAATGAGGAAATACAGTACAATCAGGCACTTATGAAGACCATATCCTGGAATGCAGATTCAGAGGAGACCTTCTCTATGTCCTTGGACAACATCAGCTTCGATTCAGAAGGGGCTATTTCTTTCCTTGGCACAGGCTACAATCAATATGGAGACGAGATTACTATTGTTCCTTTCTCTTACTCCTTCTCAGCTTATGACAGGGAGCTTGCGGCTATAGAAAACCACACTTGGGAACCGACTGAAGAAGGTGCTGACGCGACTGCAAATCCTGCATATCATCTCAATAACGAAGACATTTCCGATGACTTTCTGGAAGTCGGCAACTGGAAGGAATCATCTGCGGGCATATCTGAAGACGGAACTCTTGTATTCCGGTTCTGCGTATATATGTGCAATATGGATTACGACTACACACGCATAGAAGCATCTTATTCTCCAATTAACTAACACATTGATAATGAAACTCTCCGAAAGCCTGACAACAACGCTGACAGCTCTGCTGCTCACAACGGCCCTTGCGGCCCAGCCCTCTCTGGAGGACAAAATCCTGCCCCCTGCCGGGATGGTAAGCGGGCAACTGGACAATGGATTGAGCTATATGCTTATGCATAACGCTTCCCCTTCGGATATGGTGGAATGCCGCCTGATATTCCGGGCCGGGTCCGTTCTGGAGGACTCCACGAACAGGGGTGCAGCACATTTTCTGGAGCATATGGCTTTCGGAGGTACCCGTCATTTCCCCGGACATAAACTCGTGGACTGTCTTGAGTCTATGGGAGCCCAGTACGGCATAGGCATCAATGCCTACACCGGCTACGACAGGACCATCTATATGTTCACCATCCCTTCCGAGAAACAGTCCTACCTGGACGACGCTCTCCTGATTATGAAGGATTGGCTGACAGATATGGAACTGCCTGAAGACAAGGTGGAAGCCGAAAAGGGCATCATCATAGAGGAGCTCAGGGGCTACGACACGGGGGATGCTTTTTATGATTTGAAAATTGGTATCGGGCGTTACAGCCGAGGAATTCCGCTCGGTACCGAAAATGACATACGCAAGATTAGCTCCCGTACTCTCAAGGACTTCCACGACAAATGGTACACTCTTTCCCAGGCTACCATAGTCCTTGTGGGAGACATTGACACCGCTGAAACGGAGAAGCTGATACGCCGCAGATTTGGCCGCCTTAAAAAGACGGAATCGCCTGAATATCAGGAATATCCCAACCTATACGCCAAGGGTGTGACCTATGCGGAGGTCTGCGACATACTGCGCCGTCAAATGAGCCTGGAACTGATGATACCGCACCAGAGCATTGTGTCCGCCACCTTGGAGGAATATCTTCAGGCCAACCGTATGAAACTGCTTGTCAGGGCTTTGAACCATCGCTTGGGAAAAATCGGCGGTGTGGCAGATGTGTCGAACAGCTGGTATCTTGCAGACAAGGACCATTTCTGCATATCAGCATCGGATTCAGATAAGGAAGCTGTGGCTGCAAAAATCTCACGTACAATAGCGGAACTGAACCATATCGCATCCGAGGGCTTCTTTGATGCCGAACTGGAGGAAGTGAAGGCGGATTTTCTGACTTCTTTCCGACTTCCGGAATGGACTCTCAATTCCGAAACGATTTGCGAGGACATAGAAGATTCTGTACTTTTCGATGAATGGACAGTAACAGACCCTGAACAGTTCGCCTACATCCGGGAAATGCTCGGGAAGACCACTTCGGAAGACCTCCAGTCCATACTCCAGTCCCTGCTCGGCGATGCACAGGAGAGCCTGCTGGCAGCCTGCCGCACCAATTCCAGTTCTCCCCAGGGCTTTTCATCAGAGGAAATACACAAGTTGTGGATGGATTCACTCCAGTCTGAGGCTTCCGGCTACGTCTATGAGCCCTCACCGAAGGATGAGACTGTTGCAGTGGAGGTGCCGGATTTCCTGATTCAGGAAAGGGCCTTTGACCCTACTGTCATAGTAAGCCGCAGGTACTATCCGAATATGGGTATGGAAGAGGTTTGCCTGAGCAACGGTTTCCGTTTTCTGCTGCGTCCGACCAGCGATGAGGAGAAGAAAATTCAGATGCATATTCTCGCTCCCGGGGGCCTGTCTGCCATTCCACCGGAAAAATTCCCTCTGTTGGAAGGTATGAACGGATATATGGATATGGGCGGCATTGAGGGCATGTCGGACGATGATTATTTCAGCCTCTTGGGCAGCAGGGGCATAGGGGTGCTGGCTGCAAGTCAATGGTATTGGCACGATGTCATAGCTTCCGCACCTTCTTCACAACTGCGTCTGCTCCTGAATCTGGTCCATAGGAAAATGACCGCGCCACGTCTGAATTATGAGGATTTCGAGGAATTGCGCTCCGAGACCCTCGAACATTACGGTGAGTCTTCCTACTTGACCAAGGTTATGGAATCCGACCCGGCAAGACAGGTGGCCGCCAAAATCGACAGCCTGATGGGCAATGTAATGTGCGGCAGGCGTATGACCACGTCCAAGGAAGAGATTGCAGCCCTTAACCTCGATGATATTGCTGCTTTCTACCGCAGCCTCTACACCAACCCTGACGGAATGACTTGCGTCGTATGCGGTGATTTCGAAACCGAGTCCTTCCTCAAGGAGGCTGTGCCGGTGTTCTCATCCCTGGAAAAACACGGGGCAGCGAATGCCTATGGGCCGTCACTTTTTGAATTGCCGGAAGAAGGAGGCCTTTACATCTTCCCCAATCCCAACCCTACCCAGTCCGTGCTGGACTGCCTTCTCAGCGGCTATTATGAACCTGACCTCAAGTCGGGCCTGCTGCTCAAGCTGATGCGCGACACCATACGCAACCGCCTTATTTCAGTTCTCCGTCAGGAAGAATCCCTGGTCTATTCTCCTTTCATTTCCCTGTTCTATACGGCTGTGCCGGACAAAATCTGGTATTATGACATCAATGCCTCCGTGGACCGGAAAAACACCACCAGGGCTTACGGCATCATCACCGACATAATCCGGGACCTGCAGCAGAACAAAATCACCAAAAGGGAACTGCAAACTCTCCAGAACATATTCATAGTCAACAAGAGAAAGCATCTGGAAGAGAATGCCACTGCGAACTGGAAGAACCAGCTGGTCTATATGGTGATGAATGCCGAAGGCTTCGAGGACTTCGACAATTATGAAAAAGTCCTCCGCAGCATCACTACGGAGGACCTCAGAAACGCTTTCCGGCAGTACATAGACCTGGACAAGCTGATTCTCGTGTCAATGGGGCAGTTCTGACCTATTTGGAAATCCAGGCGAGGAAGTCTTCCGCACGGGCGCGTGAAACCGTCATCTCGAATCCTGCTGCAGGGTCGGCTATGACGAGCATACGCCCGTTAGCTTGTTTCACTATGCTCTGGATAGCCTTGATGGAAATTATGCAGCCCCGGGAAATGCGGAAGAAACTATCAGGGAGTTCCTCGGCGATTATGTCCAGGGAGGAATCGACAATATATCGCTTGTTCGCAAAGGTACATAGGAAGTTGGACTTCTCTTCCGAATAGAAATAGGCTATTTCATCTATTCGGACGGGGACTATGCGGTCGTTGATTTTCACAATCAGCCTCTCCTTTTTCTTCTCTTCGCCCAGCCCCAGCTGCTTTATTATGGCGTTTATGTCGGTCTGCTTTTCCATTGCCCTGGAGACGGCCCTGTGCAAATCGGCAGGGTTGATGGGTTTGAGCAGATAGTCTATGGAACCGGCTTCAAAAGCCTTGATTGCATAGGTGTCGAAGGCCGTGGTCATTATGATTTTGGCTTTGACCTCAGTTTGTTTGAAAATCTCGAAACAATTGCCGTCCGACAGTTCCACATCCATAAAGATTATGTCCACTCCGTTGTCGTCCTTCCATCCGCCGTGCATCCCGGCCCCGTTGGACCCGTGGGCTTTCAGCCAGGCAACGGTTTCGCTGACGGACCCGGTGCATCCGACAATCTGAATCTGGGGATAATTCTGCTCAAGGCTGCGAATCAGGGATTTGCGAGCCATCTCTTCGTCTTCAACAATCAGTACTCTCATAGTTTCAGTGTGGGTTTGATGTCTGCCCAATGTTTTCAATCAGAGGCAGTCTTACTATGTATTCTTTATCTGTTTCAATAATTTCCACTTCTTTGTTCACCAGGTCACGGTATTGCTCCCGTATGTATTTCAGACCCATTCCGGTGGATGGAGCAAGGCTGTTTTTAGGTATGAGCGTATTGGAAACCGTAATGCTTTTCCCATCCGTGACTATGGCTATCTTCAACGGCTTTTCCCTTGCGATTCCATTGTGCTTGAAGGCGTTTTCCACCAGCATCTGCACGGCACAAGGGGGCACGCTTTTCGCAAAGTCTTCTCTTATAATGGATTCCTCCACCTCAAAACCCTCAGGAAAGCGGACTTTCATAAGATTTATATAGGAATTCACGAATTCCATTTCCCGGCTCAATGGAACCGTTTTCTGATCTTCGCTTCCGAGCATATATCTATATAGCCCGGCCAATTTCTGAATGAACTCGCTGGCTTTTACGTTCTGTCCGTCCTGCACAAGCCCGTCAAGCACATTGAGTGAATTGAACAGGAAATGCGGGTTCACCTGCTGCTTGAGCTTTTCGTAGCGGAACTGCGCGTTGTGCCTTTCCTCCCTTTCCTTGGTCATAGCCTGTTGTATATCAAATGCATAATTCGCCAGATAGACTATGCTATAGACGGAAACTTCAGCAATAATGCTCAGCAAATTCATCTGCACATATTCCAAAGACCATTCAGGCCTGACGGGGCAGTCGGGGTTCAGGCAGACCAGGAAAGACATTGCTGCTGCCATTGCCAGGAAGAAAAGGCTATAGATAGTCCATTTCAGTATTCTATGACGACTGTGCCTGATTTTCCCGGCAGAACGCACAAAAATGATATTGATGCAGATGGTGGTTATGACAACTGCCGAATTGGACATCAGCAATGACAGCAGTTCAATGCTCTGCCAGGAAGAACGTCTGGCGGAAGAGAAGACAAAAATGACAATTCTGAGCAGAAAAATCAGAGCAAAGGCAGTGATGAGTATGCGCAGGTTAGACTTGCGTCCCAGTTTCGGGGTAATCCGGCTGCTGTCGTGCACAAGGGCTCTGGAAAGGTAACTCACGCCGAAGCCGAGTATCAGGGTGGTGAGGAAGGTCGCTGCAGTGCGGGCGGCGGTGGGATTGTTCAGAAGTTTGCCGAATATATATCCTCCTTCGGTGCCAAGGAGAAAGCCCAGCACATTGACCAGAATGGCGCAGGCGGCAGTGATTTCTATATTGAGGTTGCGTCTGAAGCACAGGATTACGGTCATCGCCATGGTCAGCAGGGTAAGAAGCAGCTCGTCATTTATGCGCATAGCTCCCAACAGGGCAGCAGTCACGGAGTGGGCAGCTGCAAAGCCTGCAACTATCCATAGGTCAATGTTCTTGTTTGCAAATCCGGTTTTGGCTTTCATAGTTCCAGTGTTCTGACAGGTTGTTCTGTGCCATAAACTGACTGCAAGGTAGGAAAATTCCTGCATAAATGCAATTCTGCCTTTTGTTCGTCCCGAAAAATTCGCAATTCATCGTCCAAATGTTCCGTTTCGTCATCCGCTCTTGGAATTATATTACATCTAATAATTATATTCGCATTCCGCATTAGGATTTTGTAACTGAAAACACTAAAAATAGCCATAAATGAAACCTGCCAGACCAAATCTAACATTTTGGCAACTTTGGAACCTCAGCTTCGGTTTCTTTGGAGTGCAGATAGCATACTCTCTTCAGAGCGCCAACATCAGCCGGATTTTCGCTACGCTTGGCGCAGACCCTCATAGTTTGAGCTTTTTTTGGATACTTCCCCCGCTGATGGGTATGGTGGTGCAGCCTCTCGTGGGCAAATTCAGTGACAGGACCTGGTGTCGTCTCGGCCGCCGCATCCCTTACCTCTTCCTCGGCGCACTCATAGCAGTCCTTGTGATGTGTATGCTTCCGAATGCCGGCAGTTTCGGCCTTGCAGTGGGCGGAGCTATGATTTTCGGACTCATTTCGCTGATGCTTCTGGACACTTCCATCAATATGGCTATGCAGCCTTTCAAGATGCTCGTCGGAGATATGGTGAATGAGGAGCAGAAGGCAAAGGCCTATTCAATCCAGTCCTTCCTCTGCAATGCAGGCAGTCTGGTAGGCTACATCTTCCCTTTCCTTTTCGCCTGGATAGGAATAGCCAACACAGCTCCCGAAGGCCAGATTCCGGATTCAGTGAAATGGTCATTCTATGTCGGAGCCGCAATACTCATCCTCTGTGTCATCTACACCACCTTCAAGGTCAAGGAGATGCCTCCGAAGGAATATGCGCAGTTCCACGGCATAGAGGAACAGAAGGCCGATGTCAAATCACCGAGTATGTGGCAGTTGCTGAAGCACGCCCCTTCCACTTTCTGGACTGTGGGCCTTGTGCAGTTCTTCTGCTGGGCGGCTTTCCTCTATATGTGGACCTACACCAACGGAGCCATTGCCGACACCGTATGGGGTACGACTGACGCTGCCTCCGAGGGGTATCAGACAGCAGGCAACTGGGTGGGCATACTCTTCGCCGTGCAGGCTGTCGGTTCAGTTCTGTGGGCTCTGGTGATTCCTAAGTTCAAGTCCATCAAGGTGGCTTATGTGGTGAGTCTTCTGGTCGGAGCAGCGGGATTCGCATCCGTATTCTTCATTCACGACCAGTACCTGCTCTTCATCTCCTTCCTTCTCATAGGAGTTGCCTGGGCAGCTATGCTCGCCATTCCTTTCACCCTCCTGACCAACTCCCTTTCCGGGGACCACATCGGCACCTATCTGGGCTTGTTCAACGGCACCATCTGCCTGCCTCAGATTGTGGCAGCAGCCTGCGGTGGTCTCATCCTCAAACTGGTCGGCGGAGCCCAGGTAAGTATGTTCCTTGTTGCGGGAGTATTCCTGGTGCTCGGAGCGCTGGCTGTGAAGTTAATCAAGACAAAATAACTAACCATTCAAATAACTGTAAATGAAAAAGATATTATCTCTTTGCGCTGCTTCGCTCCTAATTTCTCTATTGGGGTGGGCAGACCTGTATGCGCAAAACGGATATGAGGTAAAAGGCGTGGTTGTTGACGCTCTCGGTCCGGTAATAGGCGCAACAGTTCTCGAACAGAATACTTCCAATGGTGTTTCCACAGGCATCGACGGCGACTTCGTTCTGAAGGTTTCCAGCCCGTCAGCCATGATTGAAGTGGGATGTATGGGCTATGCGACCCAGGTTTTCAAGGCCTCTGAACTTCCTGCCGAAATCCTCCTGAAGGAAGACGCAATGTTCCTCGAAGAAGCCGTAGCAATCGGTTACGGTTCCCAAAAGAAAAAGGAGGTCACCGGTTCCGTGGCTTCGGTCAAGTCTGAGGATTTCAATCCGGGAGTCAAAACCAATCCTGTCGGACTCCTTCAGGGCAAGGTTGCCGGTTTGAACATCAGCCGCACCACCTCCGACCCTACTTCCACAGGCTACAATATCCAGATTCGTGGATTTTCCACTTTGGGTCAGGGTACCGGTTCCGCACCTCTCTATATTGTTGACGGAGTGCCTACGAGCAATATAGACAATATAGCTCCGGACGAAATTCTTTCAATGGATGTCCTCAAGGACGGTTCTGCAGCTGCAATTTACGGTACACGAGGCACTAACGGTGTCATCCTCATTACCACCAAGAGAGGTGAGAATATGGAAGACAACACCGAACTTGCTCTTGAGTACTCCGGCTATGCCAATGTGGCTTATATCAATTCCAGGGTGCGTATGGCTAATGCGGAGGAGTTCCGCTCGCTTTCTGGTGCCACAGGTGGCCTTCTGAGTGGAATTGACCAAGGTTATGATACGGACTGGACCAGTGAACTTTCACGCAAGGCTGCCGTTACCCACAATCACAATGTCGCTATTTCCGGTGCGCACCGCAGTTTCAATTACAGGGCTTCAATCAATGTGAAGAGCGCTCAGGGTATAGCAAAGAACAACAACCGCAACGAAATTACTGCAAAGTTGTCCGCTGACCAGAAGTGTCTGGACGGTTGGCTCAAACTTCAGTATGATGCGTCATATATGTGGTACCGCAATGATTTTTCTGATGCGGACTATACTATGGCATCCCAGCTCAATCCGACAATGCCTGTCTATAAGGAAGACGGTTCCTACTACATTCCGGGCAACTCCGGACAGTACAACCCGGTTGAGTATCTCAATGCCCGTGAAAACTATGGAGACGGCAACTTCTTCCGCGGTTCTATCAAGGCAACGGTAGATATCAAGGCTGTTCCCGGCCTCAAGCTCAATGCTTTTGCAGCTCTCGAAGCCGGTGATAACCGCAACTACAGTTATACCAACAAGATAACTGACCCGAACAAGGCGGAAGCAAGCGATTGGGCATACCGCAAATACGATATGACACTCAATGAATTGTTCGAAGGTACCATTGATTATGCCAACAACTGGGGTGGTCACAGACTGGCTGCCGTGGCAGGTTTCTCCTACCAGCATTTTATGGATGACGGTATGGATGCATCCAACAAAGGTTTTGTGATGCCTTCAATCAAGTACTATTCCATAGGTGAAGGAGATGCTTCCAAAGACTATCTCACCACCGGTTCCTGGCGCAATGCACACGCACTTGCTGCAGGTTTTGCCCGTGTGAACTACAATTACAGCGACAAATACCTTCTCTCCGCATCCCTCCGTGCAGAAGGTTCCAGCCGTTTCGGAAAGAACAACAAGTGGGGTTATTTCCCTGCTGTGAGCGGTGGTTGGAGAATCAAGGGCGAGGACTTTATGGAGAATGTCACAAGTGTCAATGACCTCAAGCTCAGAGTCGGTTTCGGTGTCACCGGAAACAACGTCGGCCAAAGCCTCATGTCAGTTGCGCTGCTCTCCAAGTCTGACGTTTTCGATTATGACGGCAAACCTACCGCAACCTATACCGTAACTCAGAACGTGAATCCGGATCTCAAATGGGAGAAGAAATACGAGTATAACATTGGTTTGGACTATGCATTCCTTGACAATAGGCTCTATGGTAGCCTGGAAGGTTATGTAAGGCATACCAAGGACCTCCTCTGGTATTATGAAGTGCCTACTCCTCCATACCAGTACACAACTCTCCTCGCAAATGCAGGTCAGATGATTTCCTACGGTGTCGAATTGGCACTTACCGGTATTCCTGTGAAGACTCAGGATTTCTCCTGGACCAGCGGCCTGACTCTCGCGTGGAATCAGAACCGGATTACCAAGCTTTCCGACCCTGAAAAGGGATTCAACTACTCTTCATCTCCTCAGGGCAACTTGTACGGCAACAAGTTCAACGGTTCCGATTCATACACGCAGATTCTTGAAGAGGGTGGAATAGTCGGACAATGGTATGGATACAAGTTCTTAGGTTTCAATGAAAAAGGTGAATGGGTTTATGAGGACCAGTATGGTGGAGCCACAGCAAGACCGACAACTGCCGACAAACAGTATCTCGGTTCCGCACAGCCTCTCGTAACTTACGGTTGGAACAATACCTTCAAATACAAGAATCTTGATATTTCGATTTTCTTCCGTGGAGTTCTCGGAGGCAAGCTTTTGAATGCAAGCCGTTTCATGTACACTCCTGACGGTACTGACAAGACCACAAACTACAACTTCTTTGCAAAAGATGTCCTCAGCGGAAATGGACCTGCAAAGAACGGAGGTGCAGTATTCGCGGACTACGACCACTTTTCCGATTACTGGCTGGAGAACGGTTCTTACCTGAAGTGCGACAACCTGACTGTAGGCTACACCTTCCGTTTCAAGGAGAATAAGTTCGTCAGGTCTTTGCGTCTGTATCTCACCGGAACCAATCTCTTCACTTTGACAAGTTACTCCGGTCTTGATCCTGAAGTAAACACTTCCTGCATCGACTATCCTGGAGTTGACATAAACAATTTTTATCCTAAGACCGGTTCGGTTATGTTCGGTCTGAATGTAAACTTCCATTAATCTATAGACAGGATAATTATGAAGAACATTTATAAATTTGCGATTCTCGTAGCGGCAGCAGCTCTGTCTTTCTCCTCTTGTGATTTGCTCGAGGAAGAGAATTTCGGCAAGCCGACGACTGATGCTATGCTCCAGAATGAGGAAAATGTTGTGAGTCTTGTGGGACAGGCTTATGCGGATCTCCGCTTTATGCACGACCACTGGGGATATTGGGGTGTCAATACCCTGACTGCGGATGAAGGTCTCTGCCCTATACGCAAAGGTGGAGACTGGAATGACGGCGGTTATTGGAAATATCTCAACACACACGAGTGGAATGCTTATGGAGAGGCATTCAAGAATATCTGGAACTGTACTGTTGCCGGTTCTGTGCTTTGCAACAACCTGCTTGAGACTCTCTATATGAACGAAGAGAATATGACCAAGGAAATGTACGGCATGTTTGTCGGCGAGCTTGAAGTGCTCCGTTCCTACTATTATTACCTTCTCTTCGATTCCTTCGGACGCATTCCTTATATGGAGGATTACTCTGACCGCAATGAAGCTTTGCTGGATCCTCACGTTGTCTGGGCTCACCTTGTTTCAACACTCGAGCGCAATGCTCCGAATATGGCTGTGGTAACAGATGCTAACCGTACCCAGTATGCAGGACGTTGTACCCAGGGATTTGCGTGGACTTTGCTTGCCCGTCTTTACCTGAATGCTGAGTCATTCGGATGTACGCCTGAAAATGTTATGGCCGCAGAGCGTACTTGTGATGTTCATAACGGCAAGAAGGGTTCAAAGCCTCTTGAGGAAGTGGGAATCAAGATTACAAGCACTCAGGATTTCTATACAAATGCCATCCGCTGTGCCAATAAGGTAATTGAATTGAATTCCTATGCAATTGAGCCTAAATATTTTGACAACTTCCTTATCGACAATGCCGGAAGTCGTGAAAATATATTCACCATCGTTGAAGACGGTCTCACCGCCACTTATCCTGAACGCGACCAATACAGTTGCAAGAACAAACTCCGCATTGAGTTCCTCTCTCTGCACTACGGATTCCAGAAGAGGTACAATATGCAGCTTGACTGTTGGAACGGTTTCTGTGCCCGCCCGGATTTTATGACCATTTTCAATGATCACGATGTCCGTGGAGCCGGTTATGAAGGTACAGGTACAATGGATACCAAGCAGTGGGGTTGGTTCCTCGGTCCTCTTTGTGATGAAAAAGGAAATGTGATGCTTGATACCGACAATGAACCTATCAATATTCACGTGGAGATAGAGTCTCTTGACCAGTCAGACCGCAGGGACGGTGCCAGGATGTACAAATATGAGCTGGACAAGGAAGGCAAGTACAAATATATGGAGAATGATTTTGTGCTTTTCCGCTATTCTGACGTTATCCTTATGAAAAAGGAAGCCATACTCCGCGGAGGTATTGACGATCAGGCCGGAATTGAAGACGATGCTGTAAATAGCATCAAGAAACGCTCCTTCGCATATTCCACCGATCCTGTAGCTGCGTTCGATGCTGCATATCCTGATGCCTTCACAAAGCTTTCAACAGGACTCACCGATGGTATCCTTGCGGAACGCGGTCGTGAGCTCTCATGGGAAAATGCCCGAAGAAGAGACCTTATACGTTTCGGCCAGTTCGAGAAAATTCAGTATGTCAAGCAGACTTCAGAAACCAGACGCTGGTTCCCTATTCCGTATTCAGTCCTTCAGAAAGCAGTGGTGGATCCGGAAACAGGTAAGAAACTCTGGACCCAGAATCCTGGATATTGATTATTATAACTCATTATTATACAACAACTTTTTAAACAATAATTTATATGAAAAAATTTGGTATTTATGCAATTGCACTTGCTGCAGGCGCAATGCTTCTCTCTTGTCAGAAGGATAAAGGGGGAGTAGATCTCAACGCACTTCCTAACGGCTTCTATGTTTCAGAAGTCGGCCAGGATTTGAAGAAGGAGAATGCTATGGACCAGGGTATCAACGAAGTTGACCAGACTGCCCGCACAGGAATGTATGAGGTTTACGTTGTACTTGAGGCAGGCAAGGAATATCAGTTCACCAACAAGAAGGGTGCAAATGCTGATGTTTACAGTGCTACCCTCGAATATGGCGAGACTGCCATCGTAACTGACAATCACGAGATTGCAGGATACAAGGGCTCCCTCACCTCAAACGGTTCATTCAAGGTGACTGCTACAGACCTTTATCACATTGTGCTTGACTTCAACGAAGACGGCAATCTTGAAGATGTCGGCGGTGCACAGTGCATAATCGTTCCTGTTGAGTGGGGTCTTGCAGGTACCTTCAACAGTTGGGGCTTCAAGGCTGGTACAAGGGGTGATATGACTTGGACTTGGGAAGGAGTTGAACTCTTGGCTTCTGATTCTTTCAAATTCAAGCACAATGACTGCTGGAAAATCAACCTTGACATTGCAAACCTTGTAAAGGCCAATACCAATCTTGGTGCAAATTGCATCGTTGGTGGTGACAACATCGCTCCTGAAACTGCAGGTATCTATGATGTTACCCTTACTTACGTAGGTGGAGACAGCCCGGCAACTGCAGACCGTTTCACTTACAGCCTTGAGAAGAAGGGTGAAAGCACAGCAAAGAATTACAGCAATTGCGAACTCGAACTCGTAGGAAACGCAGTAGTTGACGGTTCCGCTGACCCTTCAAGCTGGAACTGGGGCAATGTATATCCTCTTGGCAAGCCTTCTGTACCTACAGGAGAAAGCAAGGTTTACACTTGGAGAGTTTACGATGTACAGCTTTCAGCTGCTGAGGGCGCAGGTTTCAAAGTACGTACAGTGAATGCTGCAGAGAGCGGCGGAATCTCAAGCTTTGACTATGGTAACGCAGATGGTAGCAATCTTAGTGTAACTGCAGACGGCAAATACGATATAGTATTCAGCATCGATGCAGCAACTGAGACAAGGACATACTCTTGTGTTCCAGCAACCGGAGAGCTCGTAGAAATCGTAGCAAATGTTTCTGCTACAGGTTGGCAGAACCCTATTTATATGTGGACTTGGGACAATTCTTCAGAGCTTACAAACAGCTTCCAGCCTTGTGCACCACAGGCAGACGGTACTGTCAAGTTCGCATTCCGTAAAGATGCAGCTAATCCTACTCCTGGCGGATGCCTCGTAAACGGAGCTGCTTGGGGAAATGGACAGACTGTCGATCTTGACCTTTCTGCTTCAAAGACATATACTGTCAATGCAGAGCAGCAGGACGGCAAGAATACAGTTAAGTAAAACATCCATATCTGATAATCAGATAGCGGGGAGAGTACAATTGTGTACCCTCCCCGCATTTTGTCAGGACAGTAAAGCCTGCACCTCTTCCAATGTCAATCCGGTGTATCTGGAAACTGAATCCGCATCGATGCCGCCTGTTAGCATATTCCTTGCAATATCCATTGATTTATTCTTCTCGCCTTCGGCTCTTCCCTCAGCTCTCCCTTCAGCCCGACCAATCCCGAGTCCTCTTTTCTCACCGACCTTTTATCCTTCCTCGCGAGCATAGTCAATGGTATT